>NZ_JAFBGL010000001.1 GCF_016811075.1 Oceaniferula flava | reverse complement strand
TTCCATTGGTGACTCTTCTTTCCAGGGCATGATCGCCCATTCCAGTGTCACCTATGTCCTCAGTCAATGTGTAACCTATGTGCTCGGTTCATACCCCCTACCACCGGCGCGCCATCTTTTTTTGCTCCGCCACTTGACATTTTTCGGGATTTGATCAGATTCACGCCCGTCTCAATCACAGGCCGGTGTGGTGGAATTGGTAGACACGCGGGATTCAAAATCCCGTTTCTTCGGAAGTGCGGGTTCGATTCCCGCCGCCGGTATTTTTACTGTGATTTTGAGAACGTAGCCTGCAGGGCCTCGATGACTCCCTGCCCTGCCATTCCTTGCGCTAGGTAGCCACCATGATCGGCCACCCGTTGTTTGACCTCCAAGCAGGCATTTGCCGGGCAAGCAATGTGCGCTGCGAGACTGACATCCAACATATCGAGATCATTGTGGCTGTCGCCAATGGCAAAGGTTTTTGCCGCCGGGACACCGGAAAGTCGACCCACCTCGGCCAGCGCGCTGCCCTTGTGATAATGCTGGTGACTGAAACGCAGGTAAATCCCATTGCGTTGGTAGCCTAACAACGGAGTCTCCAGCAATTGCTGCTCGAGCCAGTGCACGATTAAATTCATCTCCTCCACCGTGGAGGCCACGATCCCTGCGGGCTCGCCCTCCTGCTGCCCCCAGACGGCTGCGGTCTCCTGCTCCACCCACTGCTGCATGCGTTTCATCGCCCGGCGATGCTTGCGGAAGAGTTTCTTGTGATCTTTCTCGCAGCACTTGTTCCAAGCGCTCACAGGAAGCCATCGACCAAAGTTGTTCGGAGTGTAAATTTCCCGCTCACGGGCGATGATGAAGTCAGGAAGAAATGGAAAGGCAGACTCCGAGAGCCCCTGCATCGTCTGCATCAGTGAGCGTCCGGTGTTGATTCCCCAGAGCGATTGGTGACTTTCGCGCAGCTGCTGCATCAGCTGAAAAAACTCAACCGGCGTGGGTGGACGGTCGTCCGGATTCACCAAGGTGCCGTCAAAATCAAAGGCCAAGAGATAGGCTGGCTTCTCTACGGGAGGGAGAGTTTTCAAAACAAAAACGTCGAACTAGCTGGTCTCACTAATAAACTAACAAACAAACACACGGCAAGCGACGCACCTTACTCCTCCACCGGAATAGCACGGGGTGGTGCAGGGTCTTCCGGCACAATTTGCGCGCGGTTGGTGGATGGTTCCGGCTCGGGTTCGACAATGGCTTTCGGTGGTTTGGGTTTCACGGGCGGTGTTGACTCGGCCACGGAGGGTTTTGGTTTCTTGGGCTTCACCAGCACCGGCTTTTCCGGATGGCCTTTGCGCATTTTAATTTCCACCCGTCGGTTCGGTGCCTGCTGTTCTGCGGTTCCCTCTTTCACCAGCGGTTGGCTTTTTCCAAATCCACGCACCGCGATCTGATCCTCGCTGAGTTCCATCGAGTGAACCAGCCAGTGTTTCACGGCATTGGCCCGGGCTCTGGAAAGTTTCAAGTTCGACTCCTGGCCACCGATGAGATCGGTGTGGCCGTCTAACCAACAAACCAGGTTTGGGTGTTTATAAATCAGCATGGCCACCTTCATCAGGCTGACCTTGGCGCTCTCTTTGAGTTCGGCGCTATTGAATTCGAAAAGAAGGTCACTGCCGATCAGCGCCTTGGTGGTCAGCAGTGAGTTGCCATCCATATTCGCCATTTGATCCAAGGTGGTGAAGCCTTTGAGTAAACCATCCTCGGCCTCGCCGCCGGCCCCTTTCCTGAGTGTCTCGGTGTAGGCATCCGGATCATATTTCTCCGCCATGCGCGAGCCGGGATCGACAGCCACCTGGCTATCGTCGGCACGCGGGAAAAAGTCTTCGGTCTTGCCCATCTCGGGCAGCTCCGGATCGAAGACCGTGGCTTTCATGGGCTCCTTGGTCTCGCCCTCCAGCTCACCGATGGCGGCGGAGCTGATTTTTGGCACCTGGATGGTTTCGATGTCAGGTTTGATATCGATTTCCATTTCCGGCAAATTTTCCAGAATATCGAGTTCATCGGCCGGCGGCACCACCGCGACAGGCTCCTCGATCTCCGGCTGTTCGGGAGGAGTGACCTCCGGGCGTGCGTCCTGAGTATCCACCGGGTTCACGCGGATGACCTCGGTGCGGATTTCTTTTTTCTGCACAAATTCAGGCAGAATCACATCGATGCGGCTCAGGCCGAGCAAGACAATGACGTGCAGCGCCACCGCAAAGACAATCGCGATGATGACCCACTTGCCCTGGCCCTCGTTCTCGGGAAGCCGGTAGGAGGACGAGCCCATGTTACCGCCATTCCAGCTGTATTCTTCCTGCATCCCGTTCATTTTAGCGTATCCTACGGAAATGGCAACCGAGGGTTTTCAAGCGATGACGCGCGGTTACAGCCACTCGATCGGATCGACTCGGTAGTATTGCTGCAGCTGTTGATAAAGATCAGGATAAGCTTTTTGAAGCTGTTTGGGTTTCTCGTAAAAGGTCTCGGTGGCGACGGCAAAAAACTCCGCCGGATTGGTGGCTCCGTAGGGGTCCAGAGTGGTGCGCTTCCCCTTATCCAAGCGTTTCTGAAAACGCTCGAAAGCCCGACTAAATACCTGCGCCCACTCACGGTAGCTGCCAGCGCCGTGCAGCTCCGGCACGCCATCGCCAGCGCCATCGACCTGATCCAGCTGGTGCGCGAACTCGTGTAGGGTAACATTCGAGCCATCTTCTTCGTTTTTGCCACCGGCCACCACGCTGTCCCAAGCCAGCACAATGCTCCCTGAGTTCCAGCTCTCACCGAGCCTGACATCGTGGTCGCCGTGTTCGTTACGCGCTTTGTAGGCAGATGGATAGAGCAGGATACTGCGCAGTTTACGGTAGAAATCATGTTTGCGGTTCACCAGCAACAGGCAGGCCTCGGCAGCAATCACGCGGCGCATGTGATCGCTGACCTGCTCCATACCACCGCAGGCCTCGAACGATTTTTCATCGAGAAAAACATGGATCAAGCCCTCTAACTCATCGCGCAAATCATTAGGTAAGCGAGCAAAGGTGGGAAAATCCTGAATCAACTCGCGCCGATCCGCCTCGCTGAGACGCTGAGACATCAATTTCGCGCGACGGGACTTCCTGACTACGCCTACCACAAAGAAAAACAGGAATACCGCGCCGATAGCTAACAGCAGGATGGTGATCCCATTCATGGCGTTTCGGGGCTCCGTTGATTCCACGCCAAGAGTTCCTCGAACGTCACGCCGCTGCCGCCAAAAATATCCAGAGCACTCCCAACGGTGACATCGAGGTGGCCGCCGCTTTTTTCCTGAACCAATTGCAGATCCTCCATTCCGGCCACGCCTCCAGCATAGGTCATCGGGATCCCCGCCCAACCGCCCAAGAGCTCGACGAGGTCTCCATCGATTCCTTGGCAGAGGCCCTCCACGTCGGCGGCATGGATGAGGTATTCGCCACACCACTCGGCCAAGGTTTCCAAAGTAGCCGAAGTGATATCAAGGTTCGTCAATGTCTGCCAACGATTCATCGCCACGGTCCACCCGGCTTCTCCGGCCTGCTTGGTGCTGCGACAGCTGAGATCCACCACGATGTTTTCGCGCCCCACTTCTTTGGCCAGCTCACGCAAGCGGTCTTCACGGAAGCGGCCGTCCTGATCGAAGAGCCAGGAGGTCACAATCACCTCTGATGCTCCGGCCTCGAGCCATTCGGCTGCGTTCGTGATGTTGATCCCTCCACCAATCTGCATGCCACCTGGCCATGCGGACAAGGCTTCGCGTGCGGCAGCGCTGTTGCCAGCCCCCAGCTGGATAACATGGCCACCGGTCAGTTGGGCGTCCCGGTATAACTCGGCGAACCAAGCCGGCTGGCGGTCCGAAACGAAATTCTCTTTGGGCCCCTCGGCAGAATCTGTGAGAGTGCCACCGACGATTTGTTTAACCTGACCATCGTGGAGGTCAATGCATGGGCGAAAACGAGTCATAGTGTGGAGATAGGTGGATCGACGCTGAATGTCAGCTAGCAAAAGATAGACAGCCAGATCTAATAGGTAATGGAATCATCTGCAAGTGCCTCGGCAAGTAATTTCAAATACTCCTCCCGAGGGATTTCCAGTCCGCCGAATTGGCGCAGGTGATCGGTCATCCACTGGGTATCTAACAAGGTATACTCATGCTGGCGCATCCAATCCACCAGATACACCAAAGCAATCTTACTGGCGTCGGTTTTCCGAGAGAACATGCTCTCACCAAAAAACGCCTTCCCCAGCCCAACTCCATAGAGTCCGCCCTGCAAACCATCTTCATCGAAACACTCCACCGAGTGAGCAAAGCCCAGCTCATGAAGCTCAAGGTAACTATTGACGATAACCTCATCAATCCACGTTTCACGTCGTTGGGAACAGCCGTCCATCACTTCGCTAAAACACGTATTTGTGCGAATTTCGAAAGGCTTCTTTTTGATACTCCGCTTCAGCCCATGAGGGATATGAAATCGATCGTCCAAAGGGATGATTCCGCGCATCACTGGTGAGAACCAGTAAATATCGCCATCTTCAGCCATAGGGAAGACCCCTTCAGTGTAGGCTCCGAGAAGGATATGCGCGGGTATTTGATGCATGGGAGAGGGTGAACAGGGGTCCTCCACCATGCTCGTCGACTGGAGTATAGTCAACGTTTAAAACACTCGTCAGCCTACCTCATCCAGTAAGCTGCGACTTGGATCGACTACTGACCGCCCTGCATACCAAGCGTCATATCGAGTGGCACCGTGAGCGTTTCATGATCGGACCAGAGATCGACTTCGATTTTCAAAATCGCCGACGCCTTTTCCAGTTGATAACTTTTCGTCACGGTCTTGCGGCCAAAACCACCCATGCTTGACCAGCCACCTGGTTTTGACTCGATCAATTTTCCGGCCTCATCGTAGAAGCGGATAGCGGCCAGTTCGGGAATATCCCTCTTCCACTTGAGCGATACCTCCATCGCGTGCTTCCCATTTTTCGGCTTACCGATCTCGCTGACCTCGCATTTAAAATCATCGGAAAACGTTAACTTATCGCCCTTTTTCAGCTCGCGAGGGCCACTGATTTTAGTATCTGTCTCAGATGCGGTGGTGAAGATCAACTGTCCGCTCAGTTTAAGATCTTTGTTCGCGCCTTGGGGAAGTTTATCGGAGCTCACCTCGATGCGCATGGTTTTGCCATCCTTGCTGGTCTTGTTCCAGAAACCGAATCCGCCCCCCAAATTCTGATCGCCATAGAGGATGGACGCCTTGGATTTATCTTTATCAAAGGAAATGATGCTCTTGTCGTCGCTCTTCACCCCTACGGTGACGTAGACCCCTTCTTTGGAGTTGTAGGTGGAAAATCCATCGAACTCGTCGGACAGGGAGGCCCAGACAATCTTCATCCCTGCGGGGGCTAGCGTCAGATCTGCTTGTGCAGGAAGCACGGAGAGGGTCGCCAAACTGGCGGCGGCAAACAAATGTTGAAATTTCATGTTTGCCACGGTATCGATGCGATGCAGGCTGCGCAATATCGAAATCGAGTGGAAATCCTGCTTGACTCGGTGCACGATCAGCCCTATTTCCTGCGCTCCCGCTACTCAAACAAAGCAATTTCCCATGGCCACTACAGAAGTTATTCTCCGCGAAAAAATTGGCAACCTCGGCGCTGAAGCCGACGTTGTGACCGTCAAAGCAGGCTACGCCCGCAATTTCCTCGTCCCACAGGGCAAGGCATACGAAGCCAGCAAAGCCAACCTCAAGCACCTTGAGTCTCTGAAAGCCCAGCGTGTGAAGCGCGAAGCTGAAGAGTTCCAAGTTGCCCAAGACGTGGCAGCCAAAATCAAGAAGCTCAAGCTTGAGTTCACTCTTGAGACTGGTCAAGGCGGCAAGGCATTCGGTTCTGTCACCAGCATCGACATCCACAAGCAACTTTCCGACAAAGGCATCGAAATCGATCGCCACGCTCTCCTCCTCGAAGGACCAATCAAGACTGGTGGTAAGCAAGACATCGAAGTCAAGCTCCACAGCGAAGTCACCACCAAGCTTAAAATCGACGTCAAAGTCGAAGGTGAAGAAGAAGCGGCTGAGTAAGGTCATTTCCCATACTTTCCAAAACCCTTCCCCCTGTTCTCAGGGTGAAGGGTTTTTTTATTTGTCTGATTTCCACTTGGTTCGTCATCGTTGCGGCTTAAGTTTTTGGCATGCCAAGTATTGAACTCGATCCTCTCGGACAGCATGCCGACCGTGCTTACTCGCTGCTCACCGCCATCGTCACCCCGCGTCCCATTGCCTGGGTCACCACCATCGACGACGATGGACGGGTTAATGCCGCACCGTTCTCATTTTTCAACGTCTTCGGCACCAAACCTTCCCTCCTCGCCTTTGCACCAGGAAACAAGGAACCTGGTGTGCCGAAGGACACCGCCAGAAACATCCGTCACAACGGTGAGTTTGTGGTGCATATGGTCGATCGCTCCGTGGCCGATGCCATGGTGAGCACAGCCGCCCCCCTGCCCTTCGGAAAAAGCGAACTCGAAGGCAGCGGGCTAACCTTGGCAGACAGCGCCACTGTCAGCGTGCCTCGCATTGTCGAAGCCCCGGCTGCCTTGGAATGCAAAGAGCACAGCACTGTGGAGATTGGTGGCAATCGACTTGTCATCGGCATCATCCAGCGCATCCACATGCAGGAAAACATGATGCAGAGCGATCCTCTGCGGGTCGATCGCGAGAACTACCACCCGATTGGTCGGATGGCCTCTCCGGACTGGTATTGCGGCACCGAAGAGCAGTTTGAGATCCCTCGCTAGGCCAATCACCCCAGTCGGGGCTCCACCTCATCGAGCCATTGGTCGAGAGTGGCAAACAAGCGCTCTCTACCAGTGCCTGCGAAGGGCTCGTGCAGCATCCCTTGTATCTCGCGGTAATGTTTATTCTCGCTCGGCAGCTGCTCGAAAAACTCACGGGCAAATTGCACCGGGCAAACCGGGTCCTCTGACCCCTGAGTGAGCAGCAGATTGGTGGCTTTGGCGATATTTCCCACCTCAGCCTCCAACATCTCGGCGGTCTGAAGCAGAAACAGCCCCCATCCAATCGAGGTCCTACGATGCCAGAGAGCATTTTTGGGTTGCTCGGCGATGGCTTTTTCTTCGTCCAACTCGTTATTGATCCGGCACATCTCCGGCGTCACGCCCGTGGAGATGGTGAGCGAAGGCATTAATGGCGTCAGCATCCCGACCCATTTGCGGAATGCTTTGGACCGACCGTTTCCAGGACGTAGCAGCGGCGATGATAGCCAGCTGAAGCTAGGCTCTGGCAGTAAACCTTTTCCCGCGAGAACCAGATGTCGGGCTGCTAACAGCCCACCCATCGAATGCCCCATTACTCCATGAGGTAGGTCACCCATCGACTCCAAGGTCTGCTGGATGATGGAGTCGAGAAAACCCTCGTCGCCACAATCGCCACGCCTTCCTGGACTTCTGCCATGGCCAGGAAGATCTGTAACGATGCAACGGATGCCTCGGCGCGTGAAGGAACCTAACACCGCGGTGTAACGTTCGGCATAATCGCCCTGCCCGTGATAGAACATCGCAGCGGCACGGACTGGCACATCAGCATCCGGGTGCATCACCAGCCGATTCAAATCATGCCCGTGAATCCGCACTCGCTGAGTTTCAACTTTCATCCAGCAATTAGGCTTTCAGGGTTTCGATCAACGCCTTGAAGAGGCCGGCATCTTCATGCCTGCCAGAGCCGCTGAGCGTCTTGTGAATCTCGGTGAGGTAGCGGAGCAGGATCAAACCCAAGTGGCCGGGAGAACTCACCGCCTCGCGTGCCTTGAGCGACAGTTCCGGGTATTTCTCCAGCAGGGTTTCCGCTTCAAAGCGTCTACCACGATGAAAGCAATCGACCAAATACAACACCCCGTCTTCCTCAATGCGCGTTAGGAAATGACCGGGGTAATTGCAGCCATCCACCTCGGCGCCGAGGCGATGCCCGACGAGCATGAACAACAGACCGAGACTGATTGGATTTCCCTGATGACTCTCCATCACTCGGCAGAGGTCGAAATGCGTCTCCGCCGCCGTCTTGCTTTTGACTCCGGAAAATCGGCCATTGGCAAACAACCAGATGCGTAACTCATCGGCAGTAGGAGCCACCAATTCTGCGCGAATCTCATCGGCGAGCATGTCTAGGCTATCGGTGAGAGAAGGTCGCAGGGTAATCCCATCGTGCAGAAAATCGGAGAGTTGCCTGAGTGACGACTCGAAACCTTCCCAATCATCCTCCAGTGCACTGAAACCTCCGCTCGGAACCAGCCACTCGTCTCTGAGGGTTTCGCGTCGGCCAGGCTCTAACAAACGAACCAAACGTTTTTTCCCACCGTTTGGAACTTGGATGCCCAAGGCTGCTAGGTCGTGACTAATATCGCCACCGAACTCTGAAAACTGCTCACGAATCACCGGCCGCACGGCGGGATCCCGGTCATCCAAAAGACGGATGAGAAAAGGAAGATCACTGGTGGATGACATGCTTTTCATTTTAGCGCAGAAGTCTGTGTCCGACCAATGATTATTGTCGTAAATGTCGCCTCCACGAGGATGAAAAAAGCCCCCGCTGGGAGGCGGAGGCTTTGGAGAGGATACGTGATTATTCAGTAAGTTGATTTACTCGTCCACATCGTCGAGATCGATAGCTGGTGGTAGTGCAAACCCACCGGGATCAATACGCAGTCGCATGCCTTTGCCTTTGAAGTCCATATCCACACGCTTTACGCGATCGCTGATATCGTCTGGGACGGCGGCCTTGTCCTGCTCGGTTTCGTAAGGACCTTCGAAAGTCGTCTTTCCGTTCTTATCGCGGACGATGACCTCCTTCTTTCCGTTAGTCGTTTTCAGCGTCACGCTGCCTTGATCATCTTGGATGGTGACAGAGGCATTGCCGACGATTTGAACGCCGCCTTCCAGCATTTTTTGCGGGGCGAAGGGAACGTCACCGTTCATTCCCAACTGACCACGGAACAGCTTGAACTGCTTCAGCATTTCCGCCTCCAAACGTTTGCGATCGCCCTCGGGGATATTACCACCCATACCTTGCAGCATTTTCTGCAAGTCCATGGCACCGCCCGGCAGCACAGCGCGACCGATACGTGGCATTTCAGTGCGTTCACCCAGCTTGATTTTCTTCTCACTGGCTTTGCCTTGATGGATCAACTTCACGATGACTTCATCACCCGGTTGATGCGCGAGAATAGCGGCACGAAGATCATCCTGGCTGCTGATTTTACGGTCGTTCAGAGCCGTAACCACATCGTGCACCTCAACACCGGCCTTCGCAGCGGCAGAGTCTGGGATAACGTGATAAATGGTGAGACCTTCGCCATCAGCCAGCCCCAAGTGAGACGCCAAGGTTTCTGATACTTGATGACCACCCACGCCAAGCATGGCCATTTTTTTGGCAGGCTTAGCCGCCTTTGGTTGAATAGTTGCACCCGCTTTGACTTTAGGAGCGTCTTTGGAATCTTGATCCGCGGGTTTTTCAAGTGCGGAGACAGGAAGGAGTGCTGCCATCGAGGCGGCGCCTACCAACGTCTGCACGCATTTTGATAGATTACGGTTTGTTTTCATGGGTTCTGATTGGGTTCAATGAGATCACAGGGATCGGGTTAATCTGGTAAAGAATCAGATATTGAAAACCTTAGCCAACAGGCAGGTAACATCATCATCTTGTGCTACTCATGCAGCGTTTAAGGAGAGTTTTTTTGTCTTAAAAATTTGCTCCAGGAAGGTTCTTTAAAATGGATCCAACGAGTAAGCAAAGCACCTCTAACACCTATCGACCAAACTCGGCTGATGTCAAAAAACAATCGGATAACAAACGACTGTTAGTTCGTCTTAACAGGAATGAGCATGTACTGCACTCCGGGGCGATCGATCTGAATTTCACGACCGTCTTCATCGATCAATTTGACTCGGTCGACATATTCGATCCGGATACTGCGGTGAGGCACATTATCGCGGGTAATCATCACTCCGGCATCAATGGTATTGGTAATGTCATGGCTCAGTGAGCCTGGCTCTACCCAAGCCTCGCGAGGAGCGGTGCTGACATCCACCGAGTGTAAGTTCCCCGAATCAATCACAGGGGAAGCTTTCGGTGTGGGTGCGAGATCTGCCGCGGAACCAGCATCAGCGATGACGGCATTGGCGGCAGGCTGGTTCATGTGAGGCATCACCAAGGCGGCGGCGGCACCCAGCAGGGCGACAGCAGCAGCAGCGGCATACATACCGTAGCTGCTCGATTTCCTGCGCATCGGCACGATGGTTTCGGCAGCCGGCTCGGAGAGAGGTTCGTCATGGTCACCGAATGGCACCAGCTTTTCTTCAAGTGGCACATACTCATGCCAGCGATCCATGGCTTCGGCCATGCGGGTGACCAAATCAGCACTCATGCCTGCGGGGGCAAGCTGGCCGAGATGGGATTCCAAACTTTGCAGTTCCTCGTCATGCTTTTCTTCAATGGCAGCATGCATGGCATCTTCCACACGCAGTGTCGTTTCAACAGAAAGGGAGCAAGGAACGAGAGCGGCAAGCTGCGCCTCGAGCTCGAGGAGCTCGGCATCAAGTATGGATTCAATGTGGTCTGACATAGCTAGGCAGGGGGTGTGAGATAGGAGAGGAAATGGGGAGAGGGTTATAGGTCTTCGTTTTGGCGTGCGCCCTCGAGGCTTTTTCTCAAGCGTTCGAGTCCGTAGCGATACCGAGACGCCACTGTGTTTAGCGAAACTCCAAGAATTTCACCAATTTCGGCAAATGTATTTTCGCCCCAGATTTTCATGACAATGACTTCGGAGAATTTGGTCGGTAGTTTCTTAAGTCCTTCTTCGAGAAGCTGGCGGGTTTCATCATTGGATCCGTCACCATCAAACCAAGGGTCAATGACGCCTCCGGTTTCACCCCGGCGGTCGGCTTCTGATTTTTCCTCACGTTTGGAGCGACGATCATTTTTGCGGCCCAAGTCAATCGAGAGTCTCCGGATGGTGGTGTAGAGGTAGGGTTTCCAAGCCTCCTGTCCACCATCGAACACGCCTTCATCGATCTTGCGTGCGAGTTTCACCAAGGCATCTTGAAAGACATCCTCGGCATCCTCGGAACTTCGCGTTTGCTGTCGGGCAAAAAGCAACAGGCGTGACCCGTTTTCACGTAACCAAGCGTCCCACGCGTAGCCCTCCGTGGTGGAGTGCTGGCGTTTCCCATCGGCATCAATGGACGCTCCTTGGGGAAGATTGGAAATACTGGCAGTGGCTTGAGTCACAGACTTGTTGTTTTCAGTATCCATAGCGTCGCATTGATTCGGAATTGTTCAAGTGGAGGCAGAAAATTAAACACAATCGGCGGCGATGGCGCGAGGTTCGAATCGGTAAATTTTATCATAATGTCCTCGGAGGAAAAATACCCCCCGCTCAGTCTCTGAGCCATTTTCCTGTCAGCGAGCTCTCACAGTCAGCCACTTGCGCTGGGGTTCCGCTGACCACCACCTCCCCGCCGTGCCGACCTCCGCCCGGTCCGAGGTCGATGATCCAGTCGGAGGCACGGATGACATCCAAGTTGTGCTCCACGATCACCAGCGAGTTTCCGGCGTCGCGCAGCTTACCCAGCACGCCGAGCAGCACGCGCACATCGTTGAAATGCAGACCGGTGGTCGGTTCATCCAGCAAATAGAGACAGTGCCCGGAGTTGGGTCGCGATAATTCGTCGGCCAACTTCACCCGTTGGGCCTCGCCGCCGGAAAGCGTGTTCGCCGGCTGGCCGAGTTGGATATAGCCCAGCCCCACATCGGTGAGTGCGGTGAGGATGGCGTTCAGCTTGGGCACGTTGGCAAAAAATGTCGCCCCCTCTTCTGCCGTCATCTCCAGCACATCGGCAATGCTGCGTCCCTTGTAGGTCACCTCCAAGGTCTCGCGGTTGTATCGTTTTCCTTGGCAGGAATCGCAGGGCACGTAGGCATCGTTGAGGAAATGCATGTCGATGCGGATAGCGCCATCGCCCTGGCACTTCTCGCAGCGACCGCCCTTGATGTTGAAACTGAACCGACCAGCATTGTATCCTCGCTGGCGAGCCAGAGGCAATTTGGCAAAAAGCGCCCGAATATGATCCAGCGCTCCCGTGTAGGTGGCCGGGTTGGAGCGCGGACTACGACCGAGCGGTTTTTGATCGACCACCACCACTTTGTCCAGTTGCTCAATGCCGTCGATGCCATCATGAGCGCCCGGAACTGCGGTGGCGCGGTAAAAATGCCGCGACAAGGCACGCCGAAGAATGCCATCAATTAGGGTCGATTTCCCCGAGCCACTGGCACCGGTCACCGTGACCATCAGACCGAGTGGCAGGGTGACATCAATGCCTTTCAGATTGTGCTCGCGGGCGTTGCGGATGACTAGCTCACCGGTGGCATCCTCCAAGCCGAGACGGGTATTTTCCAGATCGATGGCCGCTCCGGATTGCAGCCATTGGCCGGTGACCGATTGCTTCTGCTTCGCCACCTCCTCGGGTGTCCCCTGTGCCAGCAACTCGCCCCCGTGCACTCCTGCACCCGGGCCGATATCGATCAACCAGTCGGCGGCACGGATGGTGTCTTCATCGTGCTCCACCACCACCACGGTATTGCCGATGTCACGCAGGCGTTTGAGCGCTGTGATCAGTCGGGCGTTATCGGCGCAGTGCAGGCCGATGCTCGGTTCATCGAGCACGTAAACCACGCCGGAAAGCCCTGCACCAATTTGCGTCGCCAAGCGGATCCGCTGAGCCTCGCCGCCCGAAAGGGTGTTGCTGCCTCGATCGAGGGTCAGGTAGGAAAGCCCGACATCTTGCAAAAACTGGAGCCTCCTCACAGTCTCCGTCAGCACCCCCTGCAGGGCGGAGCCACGATCCGCAGGAAGCTCAATCCCCTGAATCCAAGGCAAGGCATCCTCAACCGCGAGCGCACAAAATCGATCGATCCCCAACTCCCTCTCACCGCCACTTGCAGAGCTCTCCAAAGTCACCGCGAGAATCTCGGGTTTCAGTCGGCGACCTTGGCATTTTTCACATCGCTGCGAGGTCATGAAGCGCGCCATGCTGCGTCTCACTGCGTTACTTTTGCTCTCGCGAGAAAAGCGTTCCACCGTGCGGCATAGGCCTTCGAAGGGCTGGATCATCGGCCGCTCATAGCCGTCTTTTTCCCAAATAACCTTCAGCTCCTTTCCCTCGGTGCCATAGAACAGAGCATATTTAAACGATTCGGGAAGAGAGGAAAAGGGAGCATCCAAATCCGCATTGAACTCATCGGCGAGGGCGTCCATTTTCTTCCCCTGCCAGCTTTTCTTGCGCTTGTTACTTTTCCAGACCACCACCGCCCCCTCGTTCAGAGATTTGCTGGGATCGGGCACGATGAGATTGGGATCGCACGACATCTCCGTGCCGAGTCCGTGACAGACCGGACAGGCACCGCTGTTTGAATTGAAGGAAAAATGCTTTGGTGTCAGCGCCGGCAGCTCGAAGCCGGTGGCCGGGTTGCGGTAGCTCGTTAGGAAAGAAACCTCCTGCCAGTCTCCCGCCTCAGGCTCCATCACCAAAGCCAGCGCCTGGCTTCCGCAGATGCGCAGCGCGGTCTCCACGGAATCTGCCAGTCGACTCATGGCATTCTCCCTCACCACCAGACGGTCCACCACCACTTCCAAGTTTTTCACCTTCTTCGGCCACTGCGATGCGGCTTCGTCTAGCTCCAGCATCTCACCATTCACACGCAGACGGACGAATCCCTGACGCTGCAAATTTTCCAACAGCGTGTTCGGTTCCGCGGCTTCCTCTTTCGGAACCGGTGCCAGCAGCACGACCTTCGTGCCTTCCGGCCGCGCCGAGAGCGCATCGATGATGTCCTTGGCGGTCATTTTCTCCAAGCGTTCGCCAGTGGACGGATCGTGGGGAATGCCGATGGCCGAGTAGAGAATGCGCAGGTAATCGTAGATTTCGGTGGCGGTGGCAATGGTCGACCGCGGGTTCATCCCGCCACTGCGCTGCTCGATAGCAATTGCCGGGCTGAGGCCCTCGATGGAGTCCACCTCCGGCTTGTCAAACTGGTCGAGGAACTGTCGGGCGTAGCTGCTCAAGCTCTCGACGTAACGACGCTGCCCCTCGGCGTAGAGCGTGTGGAAGGCCAATGATGATTTGCCACTGCCACTCGGGCCGGTGATCACCACCAACTTCTCCTTGGGGATGCTCACATCGATGTCCTTGAGATTGTGTTGGCGCGCTCCTTTGATGACTATTTCCTGCACCCCCAAAGACTGGAACATCTGCGGCGAGATATCCAGCCTTATAGCGTAGCGCCCTGCACCGGACTTGTCTTTTCCGTGAGATTGGCTATGGCATCTGCCGACGATGTCTCACCACCCTTCCATGTCACCGACTCACCGTTTTCGCCGGCACGCACAGTGCTGGATGGTGCTCATCTGCCTGCTTGGCTTGGCCGCCTGTGCGCCGGGACGGAGGATTGCCAAACGTCAACCGATCGAAACCGCGGCGGCGATTGGTCAGCCAGCCTTTGAGCAGGCCACGGCCCGCGCAGTGCGCTCCCCCTGGGTGGATGGCAACCACGTCACCTCCCTGATGAATGGAGACGAATTCTACCCGGCCATGCTCAAGGCCGCCCGTTCGGCGCAGAAAAGTATCACCTTTGAAACCTACGCCTTCATCAATGGCGGGGTCACCCGGGATTTTGTCGCCGTCTTCTGCGACCGGGCCAAGGCCGGGGTGAAGGTGCATTTGATTCTCGATGCCTTTGGCTCCGAACATGCCGGCGACGACAACCTGGCCCAACTCCGCTCCGCCGGGGTGCAGGTGCATTTCTATCACGATCAATTTTTCCGCCACCCACTGCGCTACAACGTCAGAGACCACCGCAAGCTGATGGTGGTGGATGGAAAAATCGGCTTCACCGGTGGCTGCGGTGTGGCCAACGCCTGGACCGGCGACACCGAAACGCCGGACAATTGGCGCGAGAACCATTACCAGGTCACCGGCCCGGTGGTCGCGCAATTGCAGCGCGATTTCAACGACAACTGGGAGCACACCGGCGGCGAAACATTGGCGGGCTCCGACTACTACCCGCAACTCATAAAGACCGGTAACCACCGTGCTCAGAACTTCGTTTCCGGCCCGAAAGACAATCTCTACACCGTGCCCCACCTCTACCGTCAGGTGCTGGCATCCGCGCAGAAAAGCATCATCATCGAGAACTCCTACATGCTGCCAGACGGAGCCATTCTGGATGCCATCATCGACGCCCGAAAGCGTGGAGTGCACGTGGAGTTGATTGTTCCGGGGAAATACATCGACGCCTGGCCTCTGCGCTATTTCTCACGCCTGCAATACCATCGCTTACTGAAAGCAGGAGTGCATATTTACGAATACCAAAAAGCGATGCTGCACTGTAAGGTGATGGTGGTCGACGGAGTGTTCTCCTCGGTTGGCTCGGCGAACTTTGACTGTCGATCGCTCTACACCAATGACGAATCCAACCTCAACGTGATCAGCACCAGTTTCGCCCGGGAGCAGCTGCGGATGCTCGAGTTTGATAAAAGCCATAGTATCCGTGTGACGGAGGCCAAATCTCTGTGGAATCCGCTGTATTTCCCAAGCCGAGCCGCAGCCCCCTTGGTCATCCCTCAGCTGTAGCCAAAACGTTCACGCTATATCACTTGAATCGATGTCAACATCGAGATTAGTGACTTTCAGAACGTTTCCATTCGTGAGAGGGTATTGGAACTATGAAAAAACCTGTCGCCCTGCTCCTCCTCTGCGCCCTGACCTTTGGCTCGGTCGCCCTCGCCGGTCTGTTCAAATCCCGCAGCCATAATCCCTACCAACTGCAGAACGGAGACATCGTTTTCCAATCGACCAACAGCAGTCAGGGCAAGGCCATCAAAGCCGCGACCAACTCCCCATGGACTCACGTCGGCATGGTGTTTTTTCGAAACGGAGACCCGATGGTGATCGAAGCGGTTCAGCCGGTGCGCATCACTCCCTTGAAAAGCTTCATCGCACGCAGTCCCTCGACCTTTTACGCGATGCGATTAAAAAACGCCGAGCAGCACATCAATGCACAAACCATGGCGCGGGCGGAACACTACTGCAATCAACAGCTGGGCAAGAACTACGACCTCCAGTTCCGCTGGTCAGACGACAAGATCTACTGCTCCGAGCTCGTCTGGAAAGTTTACAAAGAAGCCGGCGGCATCGAGCTCTGCCAGCCACGTCCGTTCAAAGCCTACAACTTGAAACACCCGACCGTGCAGCGCATCGCCAAGCAGCGCTATGGAGCAGTGAATAATCTACCGCTCAATGAACTGGCCGTCGCGCCCTCCGATCTTGCGCAATCTCCGTTGCTGATCGAAGTGCCGAAAAAGTAAAACCCTCCCCTCGTCCGATTATCATTGGATAAGACGCCGTCACGGCCTAGCATCACGGCTGTGAGCGATCCCATTGAAGACCTGCCGGAAGATGACGTCCAAGACGAGGCCCCCAAGACACGTGCCGAGTCGCTGTGTCCCTGTAAGAGTGGCGTTAGCTATTACCTCTGCTGCATGCCGCTGCACTATCGCAAAGCGAAAGCAGCCACCGCAGAAGAGCTGATGCGTTCGCGTTACAGCGCCTACTTTTTCCGTCTCAGCGACTACATCGTGGAAACCACCCACCCTGACACCCGGGAGCCCGGTTTGAAAAAGCAGTTGGAAAAGAAAATCCACAACATCAGCTGGCAGTTCCTCACCATCCTCAAGACTTCCAAAGGCGGCCCCTCGGACAAGACCGGCAAGGTGGAGTTCCTGGCCGAGTGCTACGTCGAAGGCGAACCGCACGAGCAGCACGAGCACTCACGCTTCAAGCGCTACAAAGGCGATTGGAAATACCTTGATGACAAGGGTTAAGCCCCCGTCACCTCCTGCTGTTATGTTCGATAAAATCATCAAGTTCTTCAGTAAGAAAAACCCACCTGCCAGCCCCGAGTTCGATGAAGTCATGGCGCAGCAGTGGTATGACCAGAAGACCGCTCTGATGGTCGATCGCTTGGGTCCGGAACATGACATGGTGATGCACGCGATCATCCCCTATGCCGCCGGCGGCGGGTTGGATCTTTACTACTTTCCGAACGGAGTCGAGGGGCTCGGCATTGCCACCAAGGAACTGTCGGAGAACCCCGAGGAGGGATCAGCCAATGATGTCTTCGAGCTCTACGAACTCGTCATGTTCACTCGCCATGCGATGGATCTGGAGCAGGCGAAAAACGAGCAAACTCCATTTGGCCAAGCCCACACAAATATCAACTCGGTGCTCAACGTGATCGCGCAATACAGCGCTCAGGCGACGCTGAATCCGAACGAGACCTGCGAGTTTCCCAAGGAGATGGAAAAGATCGGTGGCAAGTGCTTTCTTTTCGATGCCTACCCCTCCGAGACGGCCAAGGAGAAATCGGCTCTCTTTGGCGTGATGGTCGTTATCGAAGTGTTCCGCTCGGAAATGGACGCCGCCCGCGAGCATGGCGGCGCGCAGCTGATTCAAAAGCTCAAGGACGCCGGTCACTACCCCTACTCGGACCTCGATCGTGACCCTGTGGTCTAACGCTTTGCGCCGACTAGGTGTTCCGACCTTCTTCCAGGCTGCGCAGCATGATGCGCAGTGCCCCGCCGGAAATCCAGACCTCGACCATCAGTCCGGCGAGTGAGGTGGCCATGAAACACAGCGCCACGACGAAGGTGCTCACTGCCAGTGTCGGCAGCCCAAAGACCACGGAAAGCATCGAGCATACACACAAGAACAAGCAGACAGCCCCCAACAATTGCATCCAGCGAATCAGCACCAGACGTCGTCTCAGGTTGGAAATCTGAACAAGCAGCAGTTGGTCGTCGTGCTCTAACCAGTCTCGGTGCAGCTTGCGGATCAGTGCCGAGAGATGCAGAAATCGGTTGGTGTAGGAAAGAAACAGCAGACTCACCGCAGGAAACAGCAAGGCTGGAGTCGAGATGGGAAGGTTTACTAAAGTCATGGTCTGAGGTTGAAGACAGCTAGCCATGCCGGCTAGGCCCGGAAGAAGCCCAGCACGCCATCTTTGATATCCTTCGCAATGATCATCAACAGCGGCAGCAGGAAGAGTGTGATGATCGTAGCAAACAAGATGCCAAAGGCCAACGAAGCAGCCATCGGTTTCAAGAACTGCGCCTGCACCTCGGTTTCAATCAACAGCGGAGCCAGACCGAAGAAGGTGGTCAGCGAGGTCAGTAGAATCGCACGGAAACGGTCGGCCCCTGCCCTACGGCAGGCGTCCAACAGACTGAGCCCCTCTTCGCGCAGGTCATCCACGCGACACACCAGCACCAAGGAGTCATTCACCACCACACCGGACAGTGCCAAGATGCCGAAGACCGACAGAATGGAAACCGGGATCCCCATCAGATAGTGTCCTAACAGAGCCCCGATAATACCGAATGGAATCACCGACATGATGATCAGAGGTTTGATGTAGCTCTTCAGCGGAATGGCGATCAGGATGTAGATGAAAATCGTCGAGAAGAGGAATCCGGTGAGCAGCGATTTCTTCGATTTGGCACGCTGCTCGGCCTCACCACTCTGACTAATGGAGATCGCCGGGTAGTGGGATTTCATCTCGGGAAAATACTCGGCTTCCAGACGGTTGAGAATTTCTTCCGAAGAGGTCACCGCTTTATTAATCGATGCCTCCACAGCCACCACCCGTTTGTAATCGTAGCGTTCAATGGACGCCAGCGACTCCGAGTAATGGGTGTCCGCCACCACGGAGAATGGCACCGTGGTTCCATCGTCTTTGCGGATGCGCATATCGCGCAGAGTGTCGAGAGAGCTTCGCTGCTCCAGAGGATAGCGCACCATCACCTTGACCTCATCGCGGCCGCGTTGCACCCGCTGAGCTTCGCGCCCGTAGAAGCCATCACGCACGTTGTTAGCAAGATCGAGTTTGTTCAAATCCGCCGCCTGGCCAGCCGGAGTGATCGAGTAAAGGATCTCAGGTTTACCGGAGTCGAAGGTATCCAAGATATCGTAGACTCCTGGATAAGTGGCGATGACTTCCTTGAGGTCGTCCGCCGCGGCCTTGAGTTCTTCCAAGTTCTCACTTTCCAGATTAATCACCAGATCGCCCCCCGGAGGGCCGGCTCGCGAGGTCAGGGTAAGCGAGCGAGCGCCCGCCACATTGCCCACCGCCTTGCGCCAGTCCTGAATGATTTTTTCAGTGGGCAAGAACTCACGTGTGGTCGATCGGGTGAACTCCACGGCAATCGAGCTTGAGGTGTTCGAGCTCGAGGAAATCTGAATTTCCGTGAAGGGATTGTGCCCATACTCTTCCTCGTAGCGGGCACCAAGCTCTCGAGCGATATCGGCGATGCGCTGGGTGTTAGCGTGCAAGTATTCCACCGATTGCCCCTGCTCCAGTTCCAGGTTCACGGAAGCGTTGTCGCGATAAATGTTAGGGAAAAAGACAAAGCGCAGTTGGCCGGCCGGGAATAGGGAGAACACCACGATGAGCACCGCCAAGAACCCCGCAAAAGTGGCGTAGCGCCATGGGATCAGGGTGTTGATGGTCGGGCTGTAAACCCGCTCGATGAACCACTTCAGGCCACCGGCGACCGCCTCTTGGAAGCGCGCCCAAGCTCGAGAAATCGCGTTCCTCGGTTTCTTGTGCACATCGATGTGCGCCAGGTGGGAAGGAAGCACGAGCTTCGATTCCACCAGCGAGAAAATCAGGCAGAAGATCACCGTGGTGGCAATCTGGCCGAAGACATTCCCCATTCGCCCACTGACCTGCGTCAGCGGCAGGAAGGCGGCGATGGTGGTGATCACACCAAAGGTCGCCGGAGTGACCACCTTGCTGACCCCTCGCACGGTCGCGCGGATCGGGCTCTCGCGCTCGTTGGGGTGCTTTTGATGTTCTTTTTCCGAGTAGATCGACTCACCAATGACGATGGCATCATCCACCACGATCCCTAACACCACGAGAAAACCAAAGGCCGAGATCACGTTCACCGACATGTCGATGCCCGGAATCGGGAAAAGCGTCACCGCGCCGGCGAGAGAAACAGGGATCCCGATGGCCACCCAAAATGCGAGACGCAGGTTGAGGAATACCATCAGAATGACCAGCACCAGAATGACACCTACGCCACCGTTCTTTCCTAACAGGACAAGACGGTCGCGGATATTGGTCGCGCCATCAAGCCAACCGGCGATCTCCACCCCCTCGGGCAGATTCTTGTATTCTTTCACCACCTTGCGAGCCTGCGCGACGGCCTTGAGAATATCGTCGGTGCCCTCGGTGACAATTTTCAAACTGGTCGTCGGTTTACCACGAAAACGGTTCAAGTAATCCTGATCGACAAAGGCATCACGCACATCCGCCACATCCTTGACGAAGATTCGGGTGCCATCGGCATTGGTGCGCACTGGGATATTTTCAAAGTCCTTTTTGTAATACGCCTGATCTCTCGAGCGCAATGAAATGTCGCCACGCTCGGAGCGCACCACACCGCCGCCGAGGTCCACCGAATTGTTACTGATGGCATCGGCCAGCTCGGTGAAGGTCAGGTTGTAGAGGCGGAGTTTTTCTTCCGATGGCTCAATGGAAATCTCGTAGTCCCTGCCGCCGAAGGTTTCGACATTGGAAATCGCCGGCTGTCGCAGCAGCTCATCTCTCACTTTCCGGGCCGTTTCTTTGAGCACCGCTTCCGGTGCATCGCCGTAGAGCTCCACCCAGAGCACGGTATTCTCCCTGCGAGTCTCCGTGATCACTGGGTTCTCCGCCTGCTCCGGGAAGGAGGGAATGGCGTCTACCTGGATTTTGACATCGTCGAGCAGCTTGGTCACCGGGTAACCCTCCTTCGCCTGGATGGTGACGGTGGCCACGCTGTCCTGACTCACGGAGCGGACGTGGTCGATGCCGTTCACCGACTGCAGCGACTCCTCGATCTTGATGGCCACACCACGCTCCACATCCTCGGGCGTGCCACCACGGATGGGAACGGTTACCGTGACAGTCTCAGCGGCAAAGGCGGGAAAGCCCTCCTTACGCACGGAGAGAGCAGTGAACACCCCCGCAGCGAGGATGGTGAACATCATGATATTGGCCACCACCGGGTTGCTTGCGAACCAGGTGATAAACTTGTGTTTTTCTAAAGGCGACATGGCAATATGGGAAAAAGTGGTCGCCTACTTGGCTTCGCCTGCAGCCTTCACGGTCATCCCCGCACTGAAGTTGCTGAGCGGACGGGTGACAATTTGCAGGGGCGATTCGAGATCTTGGGAATCGATCTTCACATACGCGCTGGACTCATAGCTGTAGACACGCTCGGCAGCGGCTTTGACCAATTTGTTCTCGGCGTCGAGAATCCAGACAAAGGCATCGTTGACCACCGCGGCTTCGGGCACTTGGTAGGTTTGCGCAATGACCCGCGCCGGGATCGAGGCATTGACGAAGGTGCCTACCGGCAAAGGAGCCTTGTCCTCCGCATACGGGTTTTCGATTTCCGCGATGACATAGGTCACCTGGTTCTGAGGGTCCACAGTGGGTTCCGTGCGAGTCAATGTGGCCTTCCAGCTAGCCCCCGGTTGGGTGGGTGTGGTGAGCACTAAGTCCTCATCGCTGGGGACGTCCACGCGCACCGCCTGCTCAGCGGTGAGTGGCAGTCGGACTTCGGCGCGCTCGGTGGCCACCAGGGTGCCGAGGGAACTTTGCGAGGTGGCGAGATTGCCCAGCGATGCATTCCGTTCCGTAACCATGGCATCGTAGGGAGCTCTGAGCTGGGTGCGATCGATATCAGCCAGGGCTTTCTGGATCGCGGCTTCAGCGGAGGCAATGTTCGCTTTCGCGGTCGCCAGTTGCGGTTTGCGCAGCACGAAGGATGACGCCTTGGCCAGCTTGCGACCGGATGCCAGCCAGTCTTCGGACGCTTGTTTGGCGAGAATTTCTTCCTCGGCGAGTGTGCGTTTCTGCAGCTCCAGATTCGCCTGCTGGGTGGCTAGGGCGGATTGGTAATCGGTATCGTCCAGACGGACTAACAGCTGACCTTTTTTAACCCGCTCCCCCACTCTGAATTTTGGAGCCACTTCGATGATTTGTCCGCTGACCTGCGCGGTCAGAGAGGTTTCAAAATAACTTTGCACGGTGCCGAAGCTTTGCACCGGTGGTCGGTGGTCGGCCAACGCCACACTGGTCACATCCACCTGGGGCACCACAGCCACCGGAGGGCGACTCTTGGGTTCCTCCTTAGTGCTGATCAGCAGCTTCCCTAACATAAAGGCTCCACCGATGATCAGTAGAGGGACAGCGATTTTAAGAACATTTTGCATGGTAAATAAAGATAGATGTTAGAGACCTTTGCCAAGAGCGAGTGCCAGGCTGACACGGTTCTGATAGCGCAGTGCTTGAGTATTGATGAGCGACTCCTCGGTATCGAACGAGCGGCGTTGGGAATCGAGCAGGGTCAGGATTTCCACCAGACCGGTTTCGTAGTTGCGTAGAATTTGCTCCTCCGCGTTCTTCGCGGCCTTGAGCGCGGATTGATAGGAGTTCTGCTGACGGCTCAGGTAGCGTTCCGAGCCGAGCGCGTTTTCCACTTCTTTGAAGGCATCCAGCACGGTCGATTGATAGGCTGCGAGCGCCTGCTTGGCGCGGGCATTGGCGGCACCGAGCTCAGCCCGCCGGTTTCCTCCGTCGAGCAAGGGCGCCGAGAGGTTTCCTGCGAAGGACCAAACGCTGAAGTTCGAGTTGGCCAAGTTTCTTAGGGTGGACGACTGCTGACCGGCGCTCGCGGTCAGGGAAAAGCTCGGGTAGAGGTCGCGATGAGCAACTTTCACCCGCGAGTCTGCCGCGCGGATGCGCTGATAGGCGGCATCGATATCCGGGCGATTGAGCAACACGTCCGATGGGATTCCGGCCGGCACACTGCGGCGCAGTGATGGCCAGCTGTAGGCGCGGCTTTGAGCATTGGGGTAAGCGCCGGTGAGCGTGGCCAAATTACGTGCCGCCTGATCGCGGCTGTCCTTGCGCTGGGCCACCTGTGCCCGGGTATTTTCCACATCAGTGCGGGCCAGCTCCACCTCGCTGAGATCTCCGGTTCCGGCTTCGAAGCGTCGGTTGACCAGATCGAGCGTCTGCTGGAAACTGGCGAGGCGGCGGTTCGAGAGAGCTAACAATTTCTCCGCTCCAACCAGGGAAAAGTAAGCCTGCATCGTCTGGGCGGCAATCGACTGACGAGCAGCGGCGTAATCAGCCTCAGCGGCGGCACGGTCGCCTGCGGCGGCGGTCACTCCGGCGCGAATCCGACCCCAAACATCAAGTTCCCACTGCACGTCCAACGATGCCGAGTAGCTGCCGGTGGTCGAGCTGCTAAGCGTATCGGCCCTCGATCCGCTGCCGTTTCCGGTCAGCGATGGCAGCGAAAGCGAGTAGGCCTTGCGGGTGTTGAATCCGGCTTCCTCGAGCTGGGCCGCGCTGGCTCGCAGGTCGGGGTTCGCCTTGAGCGCCTTGCTGACGTAGGCATTCATTCGGGAATCGGGAAAAAGGGAACGCAAACCACTCGCCACTTCTGGCACCGGTGCTTGGCTGGCATCGTAACGCTTGGGGATGGCAAGGTTCGCCTGGCCTGCCTTCGGCCCCGGCATCGAAACACAGGCCGAAATCAAAACGCCGGAACCGATGACTGAAGTGAGAATGAGAGATCGATGGAGAGTGTTCATAGAGGAAATACTTAGTTAGGAAATTCGTTGGGGAGTGATTTCAGTGCGGCAAGGATCACTCCCACTTGCACCTCCACCATGGCTTCGATTTGTTCAGGGCTCGGGTTTTCAGGAAAAAGATCGCTCACCGGCGCGGGCCGTTTGCTAACAAGCGTCGCCAACTGCAGAAATATTGATTTTCCCCACTCAATGATCGGTTTTGATTCGGTCGCTAACAAACCCTTCAGCACCTGCTCGAGATAAGTCAGCTCCAGCCCCCTCACTTCTTTGAGAATCATCTCCACCGGAGATCCCGGCACCTGCATGGTGCGCGCCATGATCCGATTAAAGTCCCCCGCCTTGCCCTGATCGAGCGATCGGCGCAGGATGGCCCGAGCAATCGAGGCGATTTTCTCCTCCGCCGGGGCATCGCTAGGCAGCCCGCCCTTGCTCGGATAAACGCGGTTCGCTTCCGCATGGGCCTGGCGCAGTGCTTCGACAAATAAACGGTCCTTCGAGCCAAAGTGATAATTCACCGCGGCGATGTTGGCATCCGCCCCCTTGACGATATCAGCCACCTTGCCACCGCGATAGCCACCCTCCGCGAACACGTGGATCGCGCTCTCGATGAGCCTTTCTTTTGCTGGTGACGCCATGACGAGAGCCAAACTAGGAGCAATGTGAGAAATTTCAAACTAAATTTTCAAAAACCCATTTGAAATTAGCTTTTCAGCTTCCCCTCAAGCTAGGAAATCTCCCTAAGTATCAGCTGAGAGCGATGATGCTCACCTGCTGGTCATTGCACATCGCCCGCACTTCATCGCCAGCCAGCATGAGTGTCTTTTCCGCCTCAATGGCGATGGTGCGCACTCCGGAGCGGGCACAATTTTTCACCGTATCCGGACCGATCACCGGAACATCAAAGCGGAAGTCTTGATTTGGCTTGGAAACTTTGGCCAAGGTGATCTCCTTGCCTTTTCCCAGCTCCCCACCCCGGCGAATGCAGGCGTTGGTTCCTTCAAAAGCCTCCACGGCCAGCACCGTGCCATTTCTAACCACCACAGTCTGGCCGATATCGAGTCGGCTGGTTTCCTTGGCAATTTTAAACCCATACTCGGCATCCTCCAGCGCACTGGCATCGAGTGCCGGCCCGCAAACGTGGCCGGCGGCAGGCATGATATCTTCCAAGAATGTGGTCGCCGGCAGCAGAGTGATGCCGTCCTTGGACAACTCCTCGGCAATGGCGCCGAAAATCGATTCCGCATTCTTCTGCTTCAGCCGCGCCAACAGCATCATCGTCCGCACATCCGGGCGAAGATCGAATAAATTTCGCGGAGCGATTTGACCGACCATCACCGCTTCCGTCGCCCCCTGCTTGCGGAGGAACTTGATCATTTTCCCCAGCTGACCGACCCGAAACCACGCGCTCTCGTCGGCCTCAGCAGCCAGCTCCTCGCGGGTTTCGCCTTTGAACGCCGCCATGATCAGGCGGACATCGCCGCCTTTGGCGCGGGCGGCCGCCATAAACTCCTCCGGATAGATGCCGGAGCCTGAGATGATGCCGATGGTGCGGGGCATGGTGGTCAGTGATTCAGTCCTGAAAATCAGCCCTGCAGCAGGTATTTCGCCGCTTGCTCGACGTCCTTGTCACCACGGCCTGATAGATTGGCAATGATGACGCTGTCCTTAGGCATGTTAGGAGCCACTTTGATGACGTGGGCCATCGCATGTGAACTTTCCAGCGCCGGAAGAATCCCCTCGGTTTCAGCGAGCTGCTTGAATGCCGCCAAGGCTTCATCGTCTGTGGCGTAATCGTATTCGGCACGACCGATGTCCTTGAGGTAAGCATGCTCGGGACCCACTGCCGCGTAGTCGAGACCGGCGCTGATCGAGTGTGTCAGCTCGATCTGTCCGTCGTCGTTAGCCAACAACCACGTTTTCGACCCTTGAAGCACACCGAGTTTGCCTCCTTGGAAACGTGCGGCGTGGCGCTCGGGAACAATCCCATCGCCCCCTGCTTCGACCCCCATGAGTTTGACATCCGTATCGTTGATGAAGGGATGGAACAGGCCGATGGCATTGGATCCGCCACCGACACAGGCGACTAACAAATCAGGCAGTCGTCCTTCTTGTTCGAGAATTTGCTCGCGCGCTTCCAGGCCAATGACCCGGTGAAAATCACGCACCATCATCGGAAACGGATGCGATCCCAAGGCTGAACCAAGGATATAGTGGGTGTGCTCGACGGAGGAAACCCAATCGCGCAAGGCTTCGTTCACCGCCTCCTTGAGGGTGGCTTGTCCGGCAGTGACGGGCACCACTTTCGCCCCTAACAGCTCCATGCGAGCCACGTTGAGAGCCTGGCGTTCCATGTCCACCTGCCCCATGTAAAC
Source organism: Oceaniferula flava (assembly GCF_016811075.1). Classification (NCBI taxonomy): domain Bacteria; kingdom Pseudomonadati; phylum Verrucomicrobiota; class Verrucomicrobiia; order Verrucomicrobiales; family Verrucomicrobiaceae; genus Oceaniferula; species Oceaniferula flava. The sequence continues at coordinate 691,244 of NZ_JAFBGL010000001.1, read as the reverse complement.
GATGCACTCCATGCCGAAGCGGGCGCAGACGGTCGCGGTGGCCACACCATGCTGACCGGCACCGGTCTCGGCAATGATGCGTTTTTTGCCTAGACGTTTGGCCAACAGAATCTGGCCGATGGCATTGTTGATCTTGTGAGCTCCGGTGTGCAGCAGGTCCTCGCGCTTGAGGTAGATTTTTGCACCCCCGAGTTTTTCCGTCCATCGCTCGGCGTAGTAAAGTGGTGTCGGGCGGCCGCAATATTGCCGCAGCAGATAATCGAGTTCCTTCTGAAACTCAGGATCAGCCTTTGCTTTTTCATACTCCGCTGCAAGAACTTGCATCGGGTCCATGAGGGTCTCCGGCACAAACATGCCGCCGTAGGTGCCAAAATGCCCGTGAGCATCCGGGAGTTGCTGGGTAGTATCAGTCGTAGCCACGCCCATGCCTTAATCCATCCGCCTGCTTCGCGCAAGTGCTGTCTCTGCCTTTGCGGGGCTCAGATTGGCAGCCAAAGTGCATCCCAGGCACAGCGATAAACCTCGCTTCTCGAGATTTTCACACCCGATTCCAAGGTCGACCAATCGGCGCGATCCAATAAATCCAAGGTTCGCGCACCGATCATGCCCGGCAGAGCGGTGGCGGTGCGGGTGCGCCGATGGTTGAGCGCATGAGCGTATGAGGCGCCGTCTGCGAGATACATGCGAGCGCGCTCACGCCAACGTCGCGATTCCTCCATGATGGCCTCTGGTTCGATCGACTCCATCCCGGGCAGGTAACAACGACCCGCGCGCAGATCATTGGGTAGGTCACGCAGGATATTGATGAGCTGCAGCCCCTTGCCGTAATTCGCGCCCCATCGATTCATCTTGGCGGCATCGACTTTGGAAAAGTTGGGCAGTGAGATGAAACCGATCTCCGTCCAGAACTCTCCGACGCAGCCGGCGACCAGGTAGCAGTATTCCTCTAACTCCGCATCGAGGGTGAAACGAAAATCGTCGCGCAACTCGAAGCGTTCAATATCAAGTTTTTGCCCATGCAAAATATGCCCCATCACGCGCAAGATAGCCGCGTGCTGCTGTGCGGCGAGACTTTGGCTTTCCTCAGGCGATGCGTAATGGACCACCTCCGCCGTGGAAGACGGGGACTCGTCGAGCGCATCCAACCAGCGGAAAACGCCCTCCATGTTCTGCAACAAAACTTTCTCCCCCTCATGCTTCTGCCGCGGAATCACCTCCTCGGCGAGTCGCGCCAGCCAAGGGGCCCGTTGATCATCAGTCAGTGCCTTGACAAAACCGTCTAACATCTCCGACCGAAGCTCCGGATCGAGCTCCTCGGTATCTGCCAGCGTGTCGCTGGCTCGCGCCAAGAGATAGCCCAGACTAATCGGCTCGCGCATTCCCTTCGGCAGCAGACGCATGCTCAAGTAAAACGATCTCGAGACGTCCTTCAGGATGGTTTTACCGAGCGGATTCATCACAAACTAACAGACAGTAACCAATTGCGCCCAAAGCGTCGGGTCTAGCTCTTCTCTCGCATGGCGGATCACGGCATCGCTCTGGCTGGCGTCGGCCAAGATCGCCATCATGGTCGAGCCTGAGCCACTCATCATCGAGGTCTCCACCTCCGGCTGCTTCCGCAGCCACATCTTCAGTTCGGCGAGAAAGAGGTATTTCCTAAACACCGGCCGCTCGAGGTCGTTGATCATCGATCCCCAAGGCATCGGCGTCGGGGCGTAATCCACATCCGGCAACTCGGTGGCCGTCATGCAATGTTTATAAGCATCGGGCGTCGAGACCACAAAGCTCGGCTTCAGCAAGAGTATCTTCGTGCCTAACAAGCCGGGAACTTCATCCTCGCGAACAGGCCGAACTACCTCTCCCCGCCCTTCAATCTTGCAGATTTTCTGGTAGATAAAAAATGGGATATCCGAACCAATTTCAGCCGCCATCGACGCCAGTTTTTCCTCGGACAAGCCAGCTTGCTCCAGCTCGTTCAGCGCCAATAAGGCGGTGGCGGCATCGCTACTGCCTCCGCCGAGACCGGCACCGTGTGGCACATTTTTTTCCAAGCGAATCCGCCAATGACAATCTTTGCCGGTGACGCGTTGAAAAATTCTAACCGCTTTGGAAACGAGATTGCTCTCATCGGTGGGCACCCCCGGGGAATCACAGCAGAGCTCGAAGGCATCCGCTTTTTCAAAATGCAGATGATCCGCCAGACTGAGCGGCGCCATCAGGCTCTCGAGATCATGAAAGCCATCGACACGCCGACCGAGCACCTTGAGGTAAAGGTTTACCTTGGCAGGAGCGGTCCAGGTCATGGATGACATACTCAGTGAGGCGGCTTAAGAAATCCTCACGGGGGCTGGCACGCAGACGACCTCCATGCCGGCTGATTGCGCTCCCATGATTCCTGCGGGTGCATCTTCGAGCACCAGACAACGCTCGGGAGCAATCTCCAAGCGCGATGCCGCTTCCAGGAAAATGTCCGGAGCCGGCTTGCCACATTTGACATCGTTGGCGGTCACCACCTCATCAAACAGATCGCTGAGGCCAGTGGACTGCAAGGTCTTCTCGACCACCAAGCGGGTGCCGCCGGTTGCGATCGCCATCGGCATTTTCCCACGCAGGCTGCGAGCGAATGCAACGACCTCCTCGTTGATTTCAACCTCATCGAGGCTATCGAGAAATGCCGAGCGTTTATCGATGGCCACCATTTCGGGGTCCAATTTCAATCCACACTCACCATTCAGCTCTCTCACGATATCCTTGGTAGGACGACCGCCCATGGCGTAGAACACATCCTCCGGAAACACACTCCCAGCTCCGTGTTTCGCCAGAGCGCCGCACCAAGCTTTGAAGTGAGCCGGCATGGAATCTACCAGCGTGCCGTCGAGGTCAAAGATTACGGCATCATAGCCACTATCAGGAATATCTAGAGTATCAAAGCTCGTCATTGCGCGGCGGATATGACCAAATTAATCAAGCCTTGCAACCTCATAAAACAGACTTTTTCGACAGGTGAAAAATACTGCTCGATTAGTGACTTTCTGATTGTTCTTTTCTCTCAAAGTTCTACTTTTTCATCCTTGTAGGTGCCTCCAGCGACCCATTTGGTCTCCCCCGTGTCGTTTATGAACTCCACTTTGCCAATGATGGTCACCCCATCCGCAAAGCGCACAGGACCTGACACCGTGAGTTTTTCAGCCTGAATCAGTGACGGCATCCCCAGACCCTCAAGACTGTCCACCATCTTATATTCATCGCTGAGATCGATGACCGGTGGTTTTCCTTGGCGGGAAGCTAACAGCGCGATCCTACCGTCCGGTGTTTGTTCGTAGGCATCCGAGCGGAGCGCAAAGAGGTCCGATGTGGTCTTCACCGGAGCAAAGCGCGAGCGAGGCACACAAACAGCCCCCGAACCAGGGAAGGACTCAATCGCCGCACCCATGGCAATTTCCAACTGATAGACAGGAGTGGAAGTTTTATCGCGGGGATCGACTGTCTTCTTATTCTGGATCATCGGCAGCGGCAGCACACCATTCGCCTGGTCCAACAATTCCTTGAGAATATCGAGTCGGATCCACAGGCTGTTGGTATTGAAGAACTGGTGGCGATCGATATTTTGAAAATCGCCGAGATCTTCCTCAGCGGTCTGCGCGACTTCTCGCAGCAGCATTTGATCGTCAGCCTTGCGCACGGCGAGGTGGCCACCTTTTTTATCCGCCCCCGTGCGGCGAGTGGCTTCCATCAGAAACGGCTGATCACTTTCGGCGAAATAACGCAGTAAGCCGGCGTCGAGCACGGCGCCGAGGTTATCGGAGTTCGAGACAAAGGCGTATTTCACCCCGTCAGCCAAGAGTTTGTCCAACCAACCACTGCCGGCAAGTGCAGCGTAGAGGTCGCCATGACCTGGCGGGCACCACTCCATCGATGGGTTTTTCGGCCACTCGACAGGCTCCAGCGTTTCAGCGTCGATTTTCGGCACCTGGTTCTGCATCAGCTCGATGTTTTCCGCGCCGGAGAGATCTTGGTCGGCATAAGCTTCCATATGCTCCATTGTGTCCTCGGAGGTGCTGAAGCTATCCATCAACAAAAAGCGAACCTTCGCCCCGGTGGTTTCACGCAGGTGCAGCACCTGGTTGGCAATGATATCGAGGAAGGTGGTATCCCCCTTGACCGGCAGCAGGCTTTTGGCCTTCTGCAGTCCCATGCTGGTGCCCAGCCCTCCATTGAGCTTGATCACCACGGTTTGAGCTAACAGCGCGGGATCGAACGCCTCGCCATCCTTGGTCACCGAGTCCAGCTCAGGCACGCCCTCGGCGGGTTTAATATCATCCTCAGCAATCATGCCACTTTCTTTGCGTAGCAGGGCTTGGTAGTTGTTTTCGAAAGCTCGAATGGCAGCCTCGCTCACATTGGCGGCCGTCATTTTTTCACGGAACAGGGTAAAATCACTCATAATTAAAAGATCGCGGCATATGCGCTGCACTGACCTTAACGGGTCGGCATGGAGGTTCAACATCAATCCTCAGACATCTCGGTCACATGATCACCACAGCCGACTACTCGGCCTCAGCAAACACCGCCCGCACAATGCGCTCGAGCCCCTGTTGGTCCTGATCGTCAAAGGCCTCCAACTGGTCACAATCAACATCCAACACCGCGATCAACTTCCTTTCGGGATCGAACACCGGCACCACAATCTCACTCAGCGAGCGTGCATCGCAGGCGATGTGACCTGGAAACGCATGGGTATCCGGCACGATGATGGTTTGCTTTTGCGAAGCCGAGGCACCGCAGACGCCGCGATCGAGAGCGATGCGCAGGCAGCCGGGTGTGCCCTGATAGGGACCCACCACCAGCCCTCCATCGACCATCCGATAGAAGCCGGTCCAGTAAAAATGCCCGAAGGTTCCAGCCAGAATCGAGCTCACCGAGGCCATGCGAGCGACCTCATCTGATTCACCCTCAAGCATGCTGGTGATTTTCTCATAGGCTTCACGGTAGCGTTTCTCCTTGGTTTCGGTGCTGGGCAAATTGGGCATACCCATTTGATGCATCACAACCCACGAGGCGATCCAGAGAATTTTTGAATTTCGCCATTTTCAAAATCCGCATCTCCACTAAGTTACCCCGCGTGAGCTACCAGGTTTTTGCCAGAAAATATCGCCCGAAAACGTTTGCCGACGTCCTCGGCCAGGATCACGTGGTTTCGACACTGCGGAATGCCATCGAGCGCGACCGACTCGCTCATGCCTGGTTGTTTGTGGGCCCACGCGGCACCGGCAAGACCTCGACCGCCCGAATTCTCGCCAAGGCACTCAACTGCCCCGAGGGCCCGAGCATTGATTTCGACCCCGACTCCGACATTTGCCAGGAAATTGCCGAAGGTCGTTCACTCGATGTCCTCGAGATTGATGGTGCCTCGAACAATGGCGTCGAACAGGTTCGCGAACTGCGTGAGAACGTCCAGTTTGCGCCCTCGCAGGGGAAATTCAAAATCTATTACATCGATGAGGTTCACATGCTGAGCACAGCCGCCTTCAACGCCCTGCTGAAAACACTGGAGGAACCGCCGGAGCACGTGAAGTTCATCTTCGCCACCACCGAGCCAAACAAGATCCTGCCCACCATCATTTCCCGTTGTCAGCGCTTTGACCTGCGCCCGATCCCCACGGAAACCATCGCCAAGCACCTGCAGTTCATCGCCTCCGAGGAAGGGGTGTCGCTGGACGATCCGGCGGCTTGGGCGATCGCCAAAGGGGCCGACGGCGGCATGCGTGACGCCCAATCGATGCTCGACCAGCTGGTCGCCTTCTGTGGCGACACCATCACCGAGCAGAACGTGCTGGAAATTTTCGGTTTCACCTCTCGGGAAACCGTCGCCGCCCTCGCCAGCCATCTCTTGCAAAAAGACAATGCCGGTGCTCTGGAGCTGATTCACCAGCAGGCGGAGTCGGGTAAAGAACTCACCCAGCTGCTGGGCGAGCTGATTGGCTGCTTACGCGCCTTGCTCGTCAACCGTCTCGACCCCAATGCCGGCAACGAAGGGTTCCCCGTCGCCGTTTGGGAAGCACTCAGCGAGGTGGCAACCAAGACACCCACGGATCGACTGCTGGCACTGATCGACGTCCTCGCAGACACCGAAGGTCGGATGAAATGGGCGTCGAACAAACGCCTCCATTTTGAGATTGGCCTGATCAAAGCCATCCAATCGCTCAACGATGCCCGCATCAGCGACGTGATCAAAGCGCTCGCCGGAGCAGGAACCATCGAAGCCTCCAGCGAGTCAGTCGCACCCAAGGAAGCCCCTGCGCCCGCTGCCGCGGAAACCCATTTCCCCGAGACACCCAAAACCCCGGAACCTCCGGAACCCGAGCCAGAACCAGCACCGGAATTCAAAACCCCAGCCGCCCAGGAGCCAGCACCGAGCCCAGAGCCAACAGCGGATCCTCAACCCGAACCGGCTCCGGCGCCAACACCCGCCCCAGAACCGGCTGCCGACTCCACCCCACCGTGGGAAGAGCCGAAACAAGAGCCCAAACCTGCCGCCTCGGAAAAACTTGGCTTTGACGCCCTGATCGACGCCGCCGATGACGGCCCGGCCGCCGCCATTCCCCAAGCTGGCCCATCCCTCAACCCAGAGCCCAGAGCGGAGGAAAAATCCGAACCGGAAGCCGAGCAAAAAGATGAAGAGCTCCCGGCAGAAGACACCTTCTATCAGGACCCCTTAATCCAAAAAGCCCTCGAAGTTTTCGAAGGAACACTGAAGTCTTAAGCTCACACATCAACATCCCCACCCACTCTCAAAAACAACGATACTAATACTATGGATATTCAAAAACTCATGAAGCAAGCCCAGGAAATGCAAGCCGGGATGCAGAAAACTCAGGAAGAACTCGCAGCCAAAACCGTTGAAGCCACCGTTGGCGGAGGCAAGGTCACCGTGGTGGCCACTGGCGCTGGCGATATTCAATCGATCTCCATCGACCCCTCCGTTGTGGACCCCGAAGACGTGGAATTCCTCGAGCAATTGGTGCTCTCTGGCGTTCAGGAAGCCGCAGCCAAAGGAAAAGACATGGCTGCCAAAGAAATGGGCAAACTCACTGGCGGCATGGGCCTTCCGGGAATGTGAGCCTCGCGCCCTGACCCCAGCCCTCTGCCTCCCGCCCCCCGAACATGCGCCGCTGGCCTCCACGACTACTGATCATCGCATCTTTCGGGCTGCATGTTTTCACCGCCGCCTGCTACACGCGGCAGCCGGACATGATGGCGGCATTCACCGTCTACCCCTTATGGATGTGGGGACTGATCGGGCTGGCACTGACCGCTACGGCGTACGTCTTCTGGCGGGCGCCGCTTTCGCTGGTGATGACCATCATCTGGTCGCTCACCATGCTGTTTTTCTCCGATGAATCCCTGCCGCTGGCACGCATCGGTCAAGAAGCCCCGAAGCCGGGTCCGGCGGAAGAGTTCATGGGACAGGACACCCTCCGTGTTTGCACCCTGAACTGGGGTGGAAAAAAACACAACCGGCAAGAGGTCGCCGCCCAAGCCGAGCGCGTGGCCTCCTACCATCCGGACATCCTCCTGCTGCAGGAAGTTCACCCCTGGCAGGCCAAAATGATCGCCGATGCGCTCTATGCCCATGGTGGCGATTACCGCACCAGCTCGAACTCCGCGATCATCACCCGCTGGAAAGTCCACCTCGGCATCCACAACCCCATGCCACACAGCCAGCACATCACCCTGAAACTCCCCTCGGGACGGATGATCGACTGCGCCAATTTCCACCTTCGCTCCGCCAACACCGACATGCGCCTCTGGCGTCGCAGCTGTTGGAAATCGCACGCGCTGAACCGCCAACTCCAGCGCCGCGAGGTCTTTTACAGCCTGTCCTTACTCAAGCACAACACGCCCTACCCTACGCGCCCCGTCATCGCGGCCGGCGATTTTAACGCACCGGCCACCGATCCTCTGCACGATCTGCTGCGCAAGGACTTCATCGATTCCTTCGCCACCGTAGGCACTGGCTGGGGCAACACCTGGCACCGCCGCATCCCACTGCACCGGATCGATTACATCTACAGCTCTCCCCTGCTTCGTCCCGTGCGCTCGCACACGGTCATCGTTCCCGCCTCGGACCACCGAATGTTAGTCAGCGATTTCATCCTGATGCCCTAGGCGCCACTCCATCTTTTTCCACTGTCCCAACTTCCAACCTTTCCATGTCGTTTACACTCCACCACACCTGCCCTGACACCTCGGCACGCACCGGCACACTCAAGACCGCGCACGGCGATATTCAGACCCCTATTTTCATGCCTGTGGGAACCCAGGGCATGGTGAAAACTCTGTCGCCCGATGAACTGATCGATATCGTCGGCGCTGAGATTATTTTGGGCAATACCTACCACCTGAACTTGCGCCCCGGCCTGGAGGTGATCCGCCAGATGGGCGGACTGCACAAGTTCAGCACCTGGGAGAAACCCATCCTGACCGATTCCGGAGGATTCCAAGTCTGGTCACTGGCCAAACTACGCAAGATCACCGAGGAAGGTGTCAGCTTTGCCAACCACATCGATGGCTCACGCACCATGCTCAGCCCCGAGGCCAGCATGGAAATCCAGGCCACCTTAGGCAGCGACATCGCCATGCTCTTCGATGAGTGCCCGCCATACCCCTGTGAGGAGAAATACGCGGCTAACTCCCTGGCCCTAACCACGCGCTGGGCACGCCGCTGCAAGGAATGGCACCAGGAAAATGCCTCCAAACACGTGCCGTGGCAGCTCAAACCTGAGGGCGCCAACCTGCAGCACGATCTACCGCAGCAAATCTTCGGCATCGTTCAGGGCTCGATCTACTCCGACCTCCGTGAACAATCGGCTAAGGAGCTGGTGGAGATCGGTTTCGATGGCTACGCCGTCGGTGGCATCTCCGTGGGAGAGCCGGAACACGAAATGCTCCGCGCCATCGAAAATGCGGTGCCCTTTTTGCCCGAAGACAAGCCGCGCTACGCCATGGGCCTAGGCACGCCGCCGCAGATGCTCGAGATGATTGCCCGCGGGGTGGATATGTTCGATTGCGTGATGCCGACCCGTGTCGCGCGCCACGGCCTCGCCTTCACCCTCGACGGCCCACTGCACATTAAAAATAAAGAATTTGAGTTCGATGCCGCACCGCTGGATGAGACCACCCACCCGGCGCTGCAGAAATACTCGCGCTCCTTCATCCGCCACCTTTTCCGAGCCAAGGAAATGCTCGCTTTAAGGTTGCTTTCCCTGCACAATCTGCATTTCTTCCTGCGCCTCATGCAACAGTCGCGTGAGCACATTGAAGCCGGCACTTTTGTCGAGTTCAAAACCCAATTTACCAAGCGCTACCTCAACCAATCCTAATCATGAATAACACCATCCTCATCCTCGCCGCCGATACTAACTCCGGCGGACTCTTCGGCAGCCCCATCATCATGATGCTGCTTATGTTCGTCATCTTCTGGGTCGTCCTGATTCGCCCTCAACAGAAGCAACGCAAAGCCCTCGCCGCCAAACAAGCCGGCCTGAAAAAAGGCGACAAGGTCGTCACCATCGGCGGCATGCACGCATCTGTGAACGCCGTCAGCGAGAAAACAGTCAGCCTGAAACTCTCCGAAGGCATTTTCGTGAAATACGACAAATCCGCCATCGCCACCGTGCTCACCGCCAAGGCTGACGCGGAAGCGAAGACCGAGGAGAAAAAGTAAGGCACTCTGGCCACGCGCCAGCACCCGACCCTCATTCCCCACGACGGTTTTCATCGTCCCCCCCCAAGCCCACGCTGCAGAACGCTCTGACAGCAGCTTGTAAAAAATCACTCGCGCCCTCCGCCGCACTAACAGCGGCGGAGGAAACGCAAACCGGGCCAAGAGCAAACACGGGCCCGCCGGAGGCACCCAGTTCCGCCTCCAAGCACTCAGCGGCACCCGCAGAGGTTCACGCACCATTGGCCTCGATGACCAGGTGCTCAGCGCCCCGGTAGAGCAATCGACCTTGGGAAAACGCTTTTAAAACTCCAGGCATGGAAAACAGCCCCACAGCCAAGGTTTGATCGCCTCCTTCATGTCGTCACTGCGCCAGCCACTCCAACGCATCCACGAGCGCCCCATCGTGGCGGCAACCGACCCATGAGCCAGAACGCCACGGCAACAAAATGGCACATGCTTGCAAGCTACCCACCTGGCACCAAGTAATCCTCCCTGCAAAAACAGCCCACATTCACCTCAAACTTGTCGCCTCAGCGGCCACGACCTGCGCCAGATCCTTCAAAGATTGCAAAAAATCGCCCCCAGCCCAATCCCCCGCTTGCCAAACAGCTGCTCAGCGACTACATGCACCCTTCACCTGACCATTGTGCGTTAGGCGACTAATTCCCCCGATTCTCAGACAAACCAATAACCGATACTCATGCTAGCCTCTCTCTTTAGTGACGACCGCCTACTGGTCTTTCTCGCAGGCCTTGGACTCCTTGCCCTGTTCTTCTGGTATTTCGCCACAGATTTCGAGCGGAAGAAACGCAACATCGGCACCATCATTGTGGCCCTGATCGCGGTCTTCAGCATGCTCGCCATTGTTCCCAAGGAAAAATGGATGGACGTGATCACCGGAAAAACTCCGATCGCCGAAGCTTCCAACCTCAAGGGCGGCATCGACCTCGTGGGTGGTTCCTCGTTCACCCTCCGCGTGCAACCCAGCAAGGACACCAATGGTGAGCCCATCCCCCTGAGCTCCAACTCCGTGCAGCAAGCTATCAAGACGGTGGAAGACCGCTTGAACGCATTCGGCACCAGCGACCTCTTGATCATCGCCCAAGGTGAAGACCGTATTCTGGTGCAAATGCCCGGCGTCTCCCCGCAGGCAGCCGAAGAGGTTCGTATTACTCTTGAACAAATCGCCAAGCTCGAACTCAAGACCGTGCACCCCGAAAGCCGTATTTTGGCTGACCGTGTGGCTGCCGACCCTGAAAATGAGATCGTCCCCGGCTACGAGCTGAAAGTCCTCCGCGACACTGACGAAGACGGTAAAGCCACGGCGGAAAACATCCTCGTCAGCCGCCGCGCCTCGCTCGACGGCTCCTACGTGGTCCACGCCCAGGAACTTTACGGCCCTTACGAAGGCAAACTCTCTGTTGAACTCAACAGCGACGGTGCCACCAAGATGTTTGACCTCACCAAGCAAATGCGCCACGGCCAAGACCGCCTAGCGATCGTGCTCGACGGTGAAGTGCTCAGCGCCCCCGTGGTGCAGTCGTCACTCGGCAAGAACTTCGAAATCTCCGGCATGGAAAATGCCGCCGAGGCCAAATCACTGGCCGCAGCCCTGCTGAACCCCTTGAAAAACCCACTGCTGGTGGAAGAGCAACGCGCCGTTTCCGCTACCCTCGGCAAGGAAACCGTGCATCAGGGAATCTTTGCCGGTATCGCCGGTCTGGGACTGACACTCATCTTTGTGCTGATCTACTACCGTTTCGCGGGGATGATCGCTCTCATCGGCCTGGCCTTCAACATCATCGTGCTGTTCGGCACCATGGCCATGTTCGGCTTCACCTTCACCCTCCCCGGTATCGCCGGGATCATCCTCACCATCGGTGTTGCCGTGGATGCCAACGTGCTGATCTACGAACGTCTCCGTGAGGAATTGGCCGCAGGAAAGTCCATCAAAGCCGCTATTTCCGCCGCTTACGATAAGGCCTTCTCCGCCATCTTCGATGCCAACATCACCACCCTGATCACCGCGCTCATCCTGTTCTGGCGTGCCAGCGGCACCGTCAAAGGTTTCGCCGTGACACTGACCATCGGGATTCTCGCCTCCATGCTCGCCGCCCTACTCTGCACTCGCGTGCTGTTCTGGTGGTTCTCTGACAAGGAGAAGATCAAGAAGCTGAACTTCATGAACCTGATCCCAAACCGCGCCTTCGACTTCTTGGGTCAGCGCAAACTGGCATTCAGCGTCTCGGCTGTGCTCCTTCTCGCCAGTATTTCCACTCTGGGGATCAAAAACGACAACGCTCTCGGCATCGACTTCGCCGGTGGCGCCCAGCTGACCTTCCAGTTTGAAGGTGATGTGATGATCGACCAAACAGCGGCCCACGACGTGATCGAGTCGCTCACCCTTTCCAAAACCGCGAGCTCGTTCGAGGAAACCAACTCCGCCGGCAATCACCTGCTGACCGTGCGTTGCGCCGTGGAAGATGTTCCCGTCATCGAGGAAGGTCTGCGCAAGAGCTTCCCTGTGCTGCAAGAGCAAGTGCCCGCCTTGGACAACAACGGTCAACCCAAACTGGACGGCGCCAACGAGCCCGTGCTGGAATACAAGTGGCAGACCAATGTGGAGACCGTGAGCGCCTCGCTCGGTAAGGAATTCCTCACCACCGCGGTGTGGGCCCTGCTGATCGGCCTGATCGCCATCATGATCTACATCACCGTGCGTTTCGAATTCTCCTTCGCACTCGGTGCCTTCGCAGCCTTGATTCACGATATCATCATCTGTCTCGGTTTTGTGGTGCTCAGCGGCGAAGAGCTCTCGCTGATCCACGTCGGCGCCTTCCTGACCATCGCCGGTTACTCCATCAATGATACCATCGTGGTGTTTGACCGCATCCGTGAGGACCTCCGGGTCAAACGTGGTGATGTCAAGGAGGTGATGAACAACGCCATCACCAGCACCCTGTCACGGACCGTGCTGACATCGATCACGACCTTCGTGGCCGTGCTCGTGCTGTTCATCTTCGGCGGAACTGCCCTGCGCGACTTCTCCTTCACCATCATGATGGGTGTTGTGATCGGAACTTACTCCTCGATCTTCATCGCTTCCCCCATCGTTTACATGTGGAGCAAACTGCGCGGCATCAACCTCCGTCGCGAGCTTCTCGATGCCAATCTCGAAGCCGAAGTAAACCCTGCGAAGAGCTAAACAACTGAGCTTCAATTAGCCAGTATCAACCCATCATTCATCCAACGGCGACACTTCGGTGTCGCCGTTTTTGCGTCCGGAGGGGGTGAAAATCGACCTCTGAAAAAAAACGCATTTTTCCTACGAAAACTTCTTGCAAAGAATCAGAATTCTGGCATTTTCCCGCCCGTCCCAGCCGACAGCGGCTGACGACAGAATGGAAATCAAATCCTGCATAGCTCAGCGGTAGAGCGGGTGACTGTTAATCACTAGGTCCTTGGTTCGATCCCAAGTGCAGGAGCCATTTCCAAACTATCCCACCCACCTCAACGGTCGGTGGGATTTTTTTATTCCACCGATACGCCCATGCCCCCGATTCGTGTCCTCTTCGTCTGCGCCAAGAACCAGTGGCGTAGCCCCACGGCTGCGGCGATCTACCAGAATGATGCCAGGCTGACAGTGCGCTCGGCCGGACTCAGTCCGCAGAGCCGCTGCGTGGTCTCGGCCAAGCTGCTCGCCTGGGCCGACTTGGTGATGGTCATGGAGAACCGTCACGCGGCCAGACTGCGCGAGCGGTTCCGCGCCGAGATGGAATTGCCGGAAATCGTCTCACTCGATATCCCCGATGATTTCCCCTTCATGGACGCCACCTTGATCGACTTGCTGCGTTCTGCGGTGGAAATCCAGTTAGACGATTGGCTGGCGTCCTGAATCCGGCAATCGCCACCACAGAATTGGCACATGCTTCCACAATAACTGCTTGCTCGCTGACAGAGAGCATTTATTTCTTGGGTATTGTAAGGACTGCCCACACTGCGTGGTCCATTGCACGAATTACCTAACACCATGAAAACAACCGTCCTCTGCCTGATGTCCGTCTTATCGCTCTCCGCGGTGGGAAGTGCGAAAATGAAAGCCCTGATCATCGACGGGCAAAACAACCATGATGTGTGGCCAAAATCCACCATCATGATGAAACAGTATCTCGAAGACACCGGCCTGTTCGAGGTCAAGGTGATCCGCTCCAAGTTCACCTGGAAAGGCAATCGCGAGAAGGAGTTCTTGCCACTGGCTGACGCTGGCGAGACCCAGAATCTGCCCAAATCGAAGCCCGATCCGAATTTCAACCCGAAGTTCTCCGACTACGATGTGGTCGTCTCCAACTTCGGCTGGGGCGCCAGCACCTGGCCCAAAGCCACCCAAGATGCCTTTGTGAAATACATGAAAGAAGGCGGCGGATTCGTCTCCGTGCACGCCGCGGATAACTCCTTCGGCAAATGGGAAGAGTATAACAAAATGATCGGTCTCGGCGGCTGGGACGGTCGGACCGAAAAGGACGGGCCCTACGTTTACTACGATAACGATGGCAAACTGGTGCGCGACACCTCACCGGGCAAAGCAGGCTCCCACGGTGCCCAGCACAACGTCCCTGTGACCATTCGCGTTCCGGATCATCCGATCACCAAGGGCATGCCCAAGCACTGGATCACCGCCAAGGACGAATGCTACGCCAAACTGCGCGGACCAGCACAGAACATGACCATCCTCGCCACCGGCAAGGACATGACAAAAAGAGCCCCGACCAATCGTCACGAGCCCATCCTGATGGTTCTCGATTACCACAAGGGTCGCGTCTTCCACACCACCTTGGGTCACGATGACTACTCCTTCGAAGGTGTCGGCTTCATCACCACCTTCACCCGCGGTGTCGAGTGGGCAGCCTCTGGAAAAGTGACGCTCCCCATCCCTGAGGACTTCCCCACCGCTGAGAAGAGCTCTCACCGTAAGTTCGAGCTTAAAGCTCCTGCCAAAGCCAAGTAAGGCGCTCCGGCAACGATCCCTCTACTCCACCAGCACGACGGCGTTCGCCGCGGCGTAGTGCTGGGCGTGAGTGAGGCTGATCTTAATCTGAGCCAGTTTGATTTTTTCGGCAAACTTGGCTCCATCGCCTGAGAGGAAAACCTCAGGCTCTCCGCTGTCGCGACGGCGGACTTCCATATCCAGCCAGGCGAGATCTTTACCGATGCCTGTGCCCAGCGCCTTGGCCACGGCTTCTTTAGCCGCAAAGCGTGCCGCGTAGTGGATTTCCGGACGCTTCTGACGCTCGCAGTAATCGCGCTCGGGCGCGGTGAACACGCGATCGGCAAAGCGATCGCCAAACTCCGCCATGGAGGAGCCAATCCGCTCCACCTCGACCACATCGATCCCAATGCCGTAGATGTTCATGACGCGTTGGAATCGATCGCTTGACGCATTTCCAGCACTGCCGCAGTCAGTCCGATACGCACGGATGAGGCGATCAGTGTGTGGCCGATGTTGAGCTCCGCCAAATGAGGCACAGTCATGAGCTCCGGCAAATTCTGCAGATTGATCCCGTGCCCTGCATTCACCTGCAGCCCGAGAGAGTGCCCCAGCTCGGCGGCCGCACGGAGGCGCTCGGTTTCACTTTTCCGCTCATCGCCAAAGGCATTGGCAAAGCAGCCGGTGTGCAGCTCGATCATCTCGGCTCCGATACGGGCGGAAGCTTCCACCTGGTTGGCATCCGGATCGATGAACATGCTGACCTTGATCCCCTCCGCCTGCAGCGTGGAAACGGTGAGCTCCAAGCTATCGTAAAGGCCATCGACGTCCAATCCACCCTCGGTGGTGACCTCCTCGCGGGTTTCCGGCACCAGACAGACGAAATCCGGCTTCAGCTTCAAGGCCATGGCGACCATTTCAGCGGTGTTACCCATCTCGAAGTTCAGTGGCAGATCGATTTTCTCACGAATTTCAAAAGCATCCTGCTCCTGCATGTGACGACGATCGCCGCGGACGTGAATGGTGATGGAATCCGCACCGCCGGCTTTGGCATCAAAAGCTCCTTGCAGTGGACTGGGCTCCGCATTGGGCGAGTCCAGCATGTCGGAGTAGCGCGCCTGACGCAGGGTGGCGATGTGGTCGATATTAACACCAAGTAGTATGCTCATAAAATCTGTGGTTGGGTAAGTGCGCTGAATTGTCGTTCCTTCACCGCTTTTTCCAAGCCCTGATTGGAGAAAAGCGAGGGGCGGACAAATGCCGTTGCAATTTACGCCATGCGGGACTTAGTTAGAGCCATGAAAACGATGACGCGCGCCGCCTTGGTTCTTCTGGCCCTGGCATCCGGACTGACACCCATCGTCGCCGACGACGACGACCCCCAGCCGGTCACCCGCCCCTCTGTCCCGGATGACCTAATCGACGACCCTCATGTGCGTGAAGAGCTGGGTGTCAACGAGTTCACCGCACCATCGATCAAGCGCATTTTCGACGATCTCGACAAACTCGCCCCCCTCCCCGCCGATGAACTGGTGCGCGAGATGCCCAAGCGCATGCCGCTGGACCGCACCGACCTGGCGATGGAGATTGGCTTTCTCATTGCCGATGGCTTCATGGCCGTGCAAGGCGGTCAGATGGCCAAGATCGAACCTCTGGCAAAGGATTTGCAGCGCTACGGCCGAGCTCTCGGCGCCGGTGAGCGGGTCAACCGCCACGCCGCCAGCCTGCTGGACAATGCTAAGAAAAACAATGTCGAGGCATTGAAAAAGGAACTCACCGCCACTCAAAGAGACGTGGAAACGGATTTGATCCACCTGCGCGATGTCGATCTGGCCCACCTGATCTCCCTCGGTGGCTGGATCCGCGCCTTGGAGGTCAGCTCCCACGCGGTGCAGAAAAAATACACGCCCGAGCGCGCCAGACAGCTCTACCGCGAGGACATTGCCGACTACTATGAGGGGTCGATAGGCTCGCTCGATCCGCGCATCTCCGATCGGGAGAACGTGAAAGAAATGCGCCGGATTCTCGAGCAAATGAAGAAGGTCATGACCCTCGGTGAGGGCGGACAACCCAGCGAGGAGGACGTCAAAGCCATCTCCACCGCCGCGAACAAGCTGGCCGCCTTGGCGCTGAAACGGAGAAATTAACAGCTCGTTTTCCCCAGCACCCCAGACCATTGCTCTCTGACTATGACTACACCTGCAGACACCACCATCGCCGTGTTCGGACTCGGTATCATCGGCTCCCGCAGCGCCGATCAGCTGAAACAACACGGATTTTCCGTCAAAACCTGGAACCGCAGCCCGAAAGACCGGGAGGACAGCGTAAGCTCGCCCCAAGAGGCTGCCACCGGAGCAGACTTTCTCGCCTTTTACCTTAAGGACGGCCAAGCCATGCGCGAGGTCTTCGGCGCGATTCAAGACACGCTGCAGCCACAACAAACGGTGCTGAACCACTCGACCATTGACCTCGAAACCACCCAGTGGCTGGCGGCGCAGTGTGAGGAAATCGGCTGCCGATTTCTCGATTGCCCATTCACAGGGAGCAAGGTCGCCGCAGGTCAGGGGCAGCTGGTTTACTTTGTCGGGGGAGATCAGGCAGTGCTCGACCACTCCCGCCAAGTGCTCGAAGCCACCTCGAAGGAAATCAAACTCATCGGCCCGGTAGGCAGCGCCACGGTGATCAAGATCGCGACCAATCTGATCTCAGCGAGCACCGTGCAGGCGCTCTCCGAAGCTCTTGCCATCACCACCGCCAACGGCATCCAGCCGGAGGTGCTGACGGAGTCGGTGGCCTCGAACGTCTGTGGCTCGATCCTCGCTGCTATGAAACTCCCCACCATGGCGAGTGGCGATTTCGACACACACTTTTCGCTCGAAAATATGCTCAAGGACAGCCGATTTGCGCTCGAGCTGGCCGACCGGGCTGGGATCGAAACGCCGGGAATCGCCGCTACATCAGCCGCCATGGAAGACGGCTGCAAAAAAGGCAACGCCTCCCTTGACTTCTCAGCCCTCTACAAGGCATATCATACAACGTAGTGACCGTGTGACGGAGTTGTCACAAAAGCGGTGTTACATTTCCGACACACAGCACCTATCTCCGCCCTCCACATGACTTACACACCCGTTCTTGCTGCTAGCCCTTTCTGGGGCGCTTTACTTACGATCCTTACCATCTTAGGGTCATTAGGGATCTTCCTCTACGGCATGAAAGTCATGTCCGAAGGCATCCAGAAGGCTGCCGGTGGAGGCATGCGAAAGGCCCTTGCGACGCTCACTCACAACCGTGTGAGTTCGGTGTTTACCGGCTTTTTCACCACCTCGCTGGTGCAATCATCCTCCGCCACCACCGTGCTGGTGGTGAGCTTTGTGAACGCGGGCCTGCTGACCTTGGTCGAATCCATCGGGGTGATCATGGGCGCTAACTTGGGAACGACCATCACCGCCTGGCTGGTGGCCTGGATCGGAAAGTTCAGTATTTCCAAAGTTGCCCTGCCGATCATCGGCATTGGCCTCCCATTGTTCTTTGTAGGCAAAGAAAAAATCAAAGCCATCGGTGAGTCACTGATCGGTTTCGGCCTCCTGTTCACCGGTCTGGCGGCCTTGAAAAATGCGGTGCCTGATCTGAAAAGCGGTGTCGCCGAGAACGCCCACTTGCAAGAACAGGTCATTAACGTCATCGATTTCCTGAACGGCTTCGGCCCCGGCTCCACCGTGCTGTTTCTGATCGCCGGGATCATCCTGACGGTGGTGGTGCAGTCATCCTCCGCCGCCATGGCCATCACCATCACCTGTGCGTGGAATGGCTGGTTCGGCACAGATCCTCTGGAAGCCTTCCACATCTCCGCCGCCGTGGTGATGGGTGAGAACATCGGCACCACCGTGACCGCCTGGCTGGCCTCCATCGGCACCAGCGTCAATGCCAAGCGCGCTGCCCGCGCTCACTTCCTGTTCAATGTGGTGGGCACCATCTGGGCGATCCTGGCCTTTGGCATCCTCATCCCCTTTGTCTGGGGACTGGTGGATCTTTTCCCCAAGGAAATTGTGGAAATCAAAACTGGCAAGGGTGAAGTGGACAATCCCCTCACCGTGGTTGCCTTTGCTGTGGCCCTGTTCCACACGATGTTCAACCTGCTGAATATTTTCCTACTGGTGTGGTTCGTGCCACAAATCGCCAACCTCGTGCAAAAATGGGTCAAGGACCCGAGCGAGCAAACCACCCAAGAACAGCACCACCTGCGTTACATCTCCCAAACCCTGGTTGACTTGGGCGAACTCAACATCGCCGAGGCGGAAAATGCCATCCGCACCATGTCCGAGCAGTGCGTGAAGATGTTCAATGGCTTCATCGACGTCTTCGAACACCCGAAGGATGACATGTCCGAGCAGGTCAAGGCGCTGAAACAGATCGAGGATGAGGCTGATATCATGATGCAGGAAATCACCGAGTATCTGGTGCGCTGCTCCTCCAAGGACATCGGCACCCAGCACGCCTCACGCATCGCCGGCATGCTGCGCATCACCCAGGAACTGGAGGAGTGCGTCGATTGCATCTACCGCCTGGTGAAACTAAACGAGCGCCGCTACAAGAAGAACCGCCAGTTTTCTCCGGATCAAATCGAATCCCTGCGCGAATACGCCGGCAACACCGCCCAGTTTATCCAATTTGCCGACGCCCACCTGCTACAAAGCATCAGCGATGAGCAGATGAACAAGGCGGAAGAAATCAAGAGCACATCCATCGCCATGCGTAAGAAGCTCAACAAGAGCGCCATGAAACGCATGGCTGACGGCGATGTCCGACTGGAGATGATCAACATCGACATCAACAACCACTTCGAAGCGATCGCCAATCACGTGCTCCACGTCGTCCAAGCCGGACAATCCATGCACCAGAGCGAATAGCGCAACCACGCACCCCGCTCCGCCCAAGTCCAGCCCCTCATCCGTGAAACGACATGGAGCTGCTGGTCGATACCATCGCCATCCTGGTAGGAGCCGCCTGTCTGGTTCTGACAGGCTGGCATGAATGGTTCTGGTGGCGACGCTCCTCCTGGATCAAAACATCCGGCACCGTGAGCGCCATCGACCTCCAAGGGGCCGATATGAACAAGCACCCTCGAATCACCTTTCAACATGAGGGGAAAGTTCAAGAGTTCACCTCCCAATACGGAGGCTCCACTTGCCCAGAGGCCGGCGAATGCGTCACCGTTCTCTATGATCCTGAAACGCTCAAAGCCGAACATTTCACCTTAGGAAACAGACTCCTGTTCACCCTAGCCCCCTTGGCCTTCGGGCTGATGTTCACAGCCATCGGGGTGGTAGGCATCACACCATTGGAAGAAAAGGATGCCGAGCCAGAGGCCCAGCGTATCCAGCAGGAAGGATTAGAGCAAATCCCACGGTGAGTTGTAGGAGCAACAACAGACAAAGCCAGCCGCAGCGTCGTCCATAGACCGCTTATCAAGTCGACTAGGAAGCTTACCCTTACTTCAGCTCCTGCACGAGGATACGAAGGCCGTCTTCGGAGAGAATTACAATTTCTTGCCCGGATTCTATAAAGCCGTTGGCTGCGGTAACATCCAGCACCTTGCCTTCGAACACCCCCTTACCAGCAGGGCGAAGGTCCGTAATCGCCTTGCCGCGCAGGCCAATGTGCTCCGAGCTATCCGGGGAAACCTCCATCCCGGACCCTTTTACCAACTCACGAGTCATCACCAAACGATTGAACAAAGGCACCGAAGGCAGAAATTTCATCATCAGCAGCACCAGCACCACCGAGCCGATCAAGCCAATAGCCAGAGCCAGCGAAGGTCCGTTGATAAAATCCCACGATTGTGCCGTGTCCCAGCCTCGCACGCTATTGTCTTCAAACGCGTAACCATCGATCATGGCCATAAACAGAGACACCAAAATCAAAACGCCACCGACAATTCCCGCCACCAAGGTTCCGGGAATAACAAACAGCTCCACAATCACCAGGATCACCCCAATGACAAAGAGCACCATCAGCCCGTAGCCTGCCATATTTCCAGCCAGGTAGTTGCCGAAGAAAAACAAGCCAAAGGCAAGCAGAGAGATGCCTCCGCCCAGACCGAATCCAGGTGTCTTCATCTCCAGATAAGCACCGCCGATGCCGACCAGAATAAGAACAGCCGACATTGCCGTGACCCAGTATGCGATTTTCTCCATGCCGGAAGGCTCTGCTATGATGACCTCATACTCGGAGAGGCCTTCCTTTTCCAAAAGCTCGTCGATGGACTTCACAATCCCCTTAGCCAGCAAGGGCTTGCCTTCAAACTCTCGCGCTGCCTCGGAGGCCGTCAGACTAAGCAGCTCACCTTTTTCCACCTTGATATCTCCAAATTCGAACTCCTTCTCGCGAAACATCATCGCCCGCAGGACATCCGCATTGCGCTCCTTACTTTCGGCCACGGCGCGCACATAGGCATCGAAGGCGGACTCAATCTTCGAGCGCATCACTTCGTCGATTTCTGTGCCATTGCCATTAACCAGGGCCGCCGCTCCGATGGCGGACACCGGATGCATGTAAATTCCATCGGTGCCGGAGGCCACTAGCGCACCGGCACTGAGCGCCTTCTGATTGACGAAGGCATAGGAAGGCACCTTGAGCTTCTGCAGCTGCACCATGATCAAATCCGCCGTATCCATCGCCAGGCCACCCGGTGTATTCAGATCAAACACCACGGCCTGCGCCTCTTCCGCATTCACCCGCTCAATCACGCGGCGCCAGAATTTGAACGCGTGTTTATTGATCAGGTCCTTCTCACCCACCTCGATCACCACCACCTTGCCGGCGAAGCTTTCTTCATCGGACTTACCAAAAACACGCTTCTCAGCACTGGCCGCCGTGGTGAACGACGTCAGCATCAGCGCGGCAAAAAGCAAGCGAACGAGAAATGTTTGAGAAATCGGGGAGGAAGTAAGTCTCATACCTGCAACTTACACACATTGCGGAAAAAACGATACCGCAAACAGCGACGAATTGCATTTGCCGATCCCCCTGCTCCAACATTCCCTTCACATCGTCTCGCCAGTCCAATCATCAAGCCTGTTCCCCCCTCTCTGCGGCCCAAGTAAATTCATAAAAAAACGATTGCATTCCAAGTGCTTATCCCCTTAATTCCCCGCCCCGCGAGTTCATCCAATCGCCGTAGGTCCTCCGAAAATCAGCCAACTGTCACTCCTTGACGATCCGCTGGTCCATACTCGCCGGAGGGTAACCCGGTTAACACGACTACATTATGTCTGAAGAAACAAATAATACCATTGAAACCACAGAAGAAGAAACAAGCACAGCATTCAAGCTGGACCGTTTCGAACTCCCAAGCCGCCTGACCAAAAACGAGGACACTGAGTCCGAGACCTACGCCCAGTTCACCGCTGAGCCATTTGAAGGTGGTTATGGTCACACCATCGGTAACTCACTGCGCCGTGTGCTGCTTTCCTCCCTCGAGGGTGCCGCCATCACGTCCGTGCGTATCGCCGGTGTTCAACACGAATTTTCCAGCCTCCCAGGCTGCGTGGAAGATGTCACCGACGTCATCCTCAACCTCAAGAAGGTTAAGTTCAAACACCATGGCAAAGAGCCTCGCGTTCTGACCATCAAGTTGGAAAAAGAAGGCGTCATCACCGCTGCCGACATCAACGACGACAACATGTATGAGGTGGTCAACAAAGACCAAATCATCTGTCACCTTGACCGCAAGGTGAAGTTTGACTGCGAATTCGAAGTCAAAGTCGGCCGTGGATTCAACACTGGCGACGAAAACAAGCGTAAGGACATGCCCATCGGCGTCATCGCGATTGACTCCATCTTCTCACCCGTCGTCCGCGTGAAATACGCCGTCGAAGCCACTCGTGTGGGTCAAATGACCGATTACGATAAATTGGTTCTCGACGTCTGGACCGACGGTCGCGTCGACCCATCCGATGCCCTGCTGCAAGCGTCTGCCATCCTTCGTCACCACCTCGACGTCTTCGTCAACTACGATGAAAACGCCGTCGACTTCGAAGAAGCACCTGCCGAGCAGAGCGAAGAGAACGCCGCTCTCAAGAAACTGCTCAACATGAGCGTCAACGAGATCGAACTCTCCGTCCGTGCCGCCAACTGCCTCAACAACGCGAACATCACCACCGTTGGACAGCTGGCCACCAAGACTGAAGCAGAAATGCTCAAATACCGTAACTTCGGTAAGAAGTCGCTCAACGAGATCAAAGAAAAGCTCGTCGAACTCGGCCTTGGCCTCGGCATGAACATCGATCCTTCCCTGCTCACCGGCTCGCTGCCATCCGTGGCCGCTCCTCGCCTCGGTGCAGAAGAAGAAGCTCCTGTCGGCCTCGCTGACCTTATCGCCCAAAACCTTAATGATTAATAACGGATCATTTCCGATCCACTAACTTGTCCGAAAGGACCTTATCCCAATGAGACACAGAAAAAAGACTGTCAAACTTCAACGCGACGCCGCACACCGTCGTTCACTGCTTGCTAACCTTGCTTGCAGCCTGATCGAACACGGCCGCATCCGCACCACCCTCGCTAAAGCCAAGGCTCTCCGCCCAGTGGCTGAAAAAATGGTGACCCTCGCCAAACGCGGCGACATCCACGCTCGCCGTCAGGCGGTGGCTTTCCTCCGTCAGAAAGACGTGGTGGCCAAGCTGTTCAGCGAAATCGCCCCAGTCTGCGAAGACCGCCAGGGTGGTTACTGCCGGATCACCAAGCTCGGTGCACGCACCAGTGACTCCGCTCCGATGGCATACATCGAGTGGACCGACATCGAAGACCTCGCTGTCGCCGCCACTGAAGACGATGAGTAGGGTTTGTTAGGGAATCACCCTATCACCCAACAATATCTTAACAAAAAATTAACACGCAACCCTCTTTTGGGTTGCGTGTTTTTTTATACCTCAATCCCTTGTCCCCCCTTTGAAATATGGGACTGTGAAGACTCATTCTGTTATCTTGTTAGAACGTTTGTTTGACAAAAATCACAAAAAATGACGCAACTTCGTTGGACAGAACCCAATCTATCAGTTAACAGTCTTTCGGAATCAACACACACAACACTATGAAATCCAAAAAGAACCTAACGCGTTTCACATACGAAACAACCGCATTCCAGGGCTGGCGCCTTTGCCTTAGCCGTACTGGAACCACATTCACCAAATATTTCTCTGATAAGAAATACGGTGGAGAACGGAAGGCACTGAAAACTGCTGATGCCACATTGGCGGAACTTAAAGAATTGCTCGATAACTCACGTAAAGTGAACGGCAAGCTCAGCAAGTCCACCATCGCTAAAGCACAGAAGCTACTCAAGTCGGCGTAAGCGAAGGCGAACGTCACGGTCGAGAACCAGCATCGGTCCCATTTAATCGATTTAACAGGGTTAGGCCTCTACTAACAAACTAACCAAACAAAGAATTCCATATATGCAGGCGGGGAGCTTCTCCCCGCCTGTTTTTTTGTACCTCATTCTACAATCATCGCTGCGGGTTATGCTGGTCGCTGCGGCTTCGCTAGTGCTAGTCTCCGCGCCAGTGAAAGAGATCCAGTATTACAACCGCTATTCGCAGACGATGGAAACCGAGCAGGTCTACGGTGAAAGCTTCCTGCAGTGGGCCTACGGCAATCCATTGGGAAAAATCGCGCTGCACAGCTTCGTGAAACGTCCTTTCTTTTCGAAATGGTATGGCCACAGGATGGATCAGCCCGAGAGCCAGAGCAAGGTGCTGCCATTCATCGATGACTATGATATGGATGCCGCCGAGTTTGCCGATGCACCGGAGAGCTACGCCACCTTCAATGAGTTTTTCTATCGCAAGCTCAAGCAGGAAGCCCGCCCAGTCTCTGACGCCGAGGTGGTTTTCCCTGCCGACGGCCGACATCTCGGTTTTGCCAACATCGATGACATCGGTGGATTTTTTGTCAAAGGCCAGCAGTTCGATCTGGCCAAGTTGTTAGTCGATGACCAGTTGACCGAGCGATTCCGTGGTGGATCGCTGGTTCTCTCCCGCCTCTGCCCGGTGGATTACCATCGCTTTCACTTCCCAGTGAGCGGCACACCCGGGGAGACCCAACTGATCAACGGTCCGCTGTTTTCCGTCTCCCCCATCGCGCTTCGCCGCAGGCTCGCTTACCTTTGGGAAAACAAACGCACCGTCACTCAGATCGAGACCGAATCGATGGGGACCGTGCTGATGTTGGAAATTGGTGCCACCTGTGTGGGCAGCATTTTGCAGACCTATCAAGCTAACCAAGCGATGACCAAAGGCGCCGAGAAGGGATACTTTGCCTTTGGCGGATCTTCCACGATCACCGTTTTTGAGCCGGGGAAAATCCAGCTCGCCGATGATTTGTTAGCCAATTCAGCGAAGCAGGTGGAAACTTACGCCCGTATGGGTGACACCATGGGAAGCATTGCTTGAGCCGATGTTTTCGGTTGTTTTTTCGATTCTTCGATCCGTGGAGGCTGTGTTAGAAGCATCAAAGACCTTCTATGATTGCTTCTCTTCCATCCTTCCGAACCCATCTCAAGCACACCCGCTCACGCTGCCCGGTTTGCCATGACCTTTGCCCCGCAGAGGTTTGGAAAACCAATGCAACCCCATCGAAAGTTTACCTCACGCGCACCTGCCCAGAACACGGCGAGGCGAGCATGTGTATTTCTTCCGATGCTCGGTTCTACTGGATGTCGAAGGGCAGCGACGATAATGCCTGCTGCGGTAGTGGCGCCTGCTGCGCGGACCCTACCGGCAACGATGGCACCTTGGGGAGAAATGCACTTGCCGAGAAGGGACAGACGGTGGAAACGCTCTCGACCTGCCTCGCGCTGATCGAAATTGTCGATTCCTGTAATCTGGCTTGCCCCACGTGCTTCGCCGCCTCACCGACCGGCGTCAATGAGAAGCTGGACTACCACTCATTGGAAAACATCCAAGAACGCATCGAAGGTGTGTTAGATCGTAAAAAGAACATCGAGATCCTGCAACTCTCCGGTGGCGAGCCCACCTTGCACCCGCAGTTTTTCGAACTGCTCGATTGGATTCATGAGCGTGACGGCATCGATTATGTCTTGGTCAATACCAACGGTGTTCTCATCGCCAAGGACGATGTTTTCCTCACCGAACTGGGGCAACGGGCGCGCCGTGGCAATTTCCAACTCTACCTGCAGTTCGATGGCACCGGCCCGGAAGCTCAGAAAGCTCTGCGCGGTGGGGACCTCAGAGCGATGAAACAACGCGTCATGGAACGCTGTGCGCAGGAAAACATTCCCGTCACTCTCGCCATGACCGTCACCCCTCAGAACGTCGCCGAGCTCTGGAGCACCATCCAGTTCGGCCTTGCCCACGACAACTGCCGCGGAGTCAGTTTTCAACCGATGTTCTGGTCGGGCCGGATGCCCGACGGCATTGCTGCGAATCAACTCACACCCGAAGCATCACGACTAAATGCCGCGGATATTATTTTAGGCTGCGTCGATCAGTCGGACGGAACCATCAAGTTCGAAGATTTTACACCCCTCCCCTGTGGCGATCCCAACTGCGCGACGATTGGGTATTTGCTGAAAACTCCCCTCGGTGTGCGCTCCATCAGCGACTTCATCGATTTCTCCACGGTGCAGGATTTCCTCCAGGACAAGGTGCGTTACGAGCTGGCGGACCTGCAGCAATGCGGCTGTGAGAACACCGCCTTAGGTGAACTTCTGCACAAGTTCGAAATGGAGGAAAAAGATACCTTCCGCCTGTTCATCAAACCCTTCATGGATTCATGGACCTGGGATGAAGATCGCATCGACCGCTGCTGCACCCATGTCATCCGCCCCGATGGAAAACTAGATTCCTTCTGCCGCTATTATCACTCCGGAATACAAAACAGTTAGACATCATGGAACCCGTGCCACCAAAAGATCCACAGTCGCCCTTGGAAGACGTGTTCGACCTCGAACAAAGGCATCCGCCACAACAGCCCTTGTTACGTAGCGAACCGAACCCTGGGATCAAGTTTTTCCGCTTCATGATCTGGATATCTCCTGGGCCAACTTGTTTAATATTGCTTAGTCTAGGCTATAATTTTTACCCACTGCACGGGGCGGTGTATCTGTTTTTAGCTGCAATCATCACATTGTTGATCGGCGCCTGTGACGCCTTCCTAGCGCCCGGTGTTCCCAAGGAAAATGGAACCCCACTTTTACAACCTCTGTTAGAGCACAGTGTCAAATTCGCCTTCTGGCAAATCCTCGTCGCTCCAGCAACCGTCATCGTTCTGGCCTTTGGCCTCTGCGCAGTTGCCATCGTCGCCAATGCCTGAGATTCTCCAGAACACATCGCTCAGCTGGTATAGCCTGACGATGCTGGCAGCGATCTTACTGAGTGCCTTTTATTGGCTCCAGATGTCGCGTGATGACGCCCTCCTCCCGAAGGTTTACTTCTGCGCCCTCGCCTGTGCCTTCGTGGGAGCGAAATTGGCCTACCTCGTTTCCGAAGGGTGGATGCATACCGGCGACGATCGATGGCTGCATTGGCTGTCGGGAAAATCGATCACCGGAGCTCTGTTAGGAGGCTATCTGGGTGTTGAGGTCTTCAAGAAATGGTTCGGATACCGTAAGATCACCGGTGACCGTTTCGCCCTTATTGTGCCCATCAGCATCATCTTGGGACGATTCGGATGTCTGAGTCAGGGATGCTGCCCGGGCATAGCCTGCCAACTCCCGGCGGGGATCAATCGCTGGCCGGCAGTGCCGATGGAGATCGCCTTCAATGTCGCAGCGATCCTCGTCTTCATCTGGCTGCGACGCAGGCGATCCCAGCAGTGGCAGCACTTCCACCTCTACCTGATGGCATACGGCCTGTTCCGCTTTTTCCACGAGTTCCTCCGTGCCACCCCCAAGCCCTTCGCCGGAATGTCCGGCTATCAGCTGATCGCCCTGGCCATCGCACTACTGGGTGGAGTCGCTTACGTCAGACGCAAGCGGACGCTCCGTCAGGATGTGAAATGTTCCCAGCCGCCAGCCTCCGACTGAATCCCTACCTCTGCCACAGTCAGTTCACCCAACACACTGAGGGCGAGATCGGGAAATTGCCGCCCCCACTCACTCTGCAGTCGCTCCAAATGATCGGGAGCGATCGTGAACAGCAGCTCGTAGTCTTCGCCATCTCCCAAGGCTGCCGCCACGTCGACGTTTTCCGAACAGGGCACCTGATCCTCCCGAATGATAAATCCGCAGCCACTCATGGTCGCGAGTCGGGGTAAATCCTTCGCCACCCCATCGGAGAGATCCATCATCGCGTGCAGCGGAAAGTATTCGGCCAGCCACGCCGCCTCAGTGACACGCGGTGTGAAGCTGAGGTGTTTTCCACGGATGGAGCCACCTAACAAGCCAGTCACCATCACCAGGTCGCCTACCTGCCCACCACTGCGCAAAACCAACTGGTCTTTGCGCACCCAGCCGGTGCCGGCGACCGAGATCACCGCGGCTGAACCGGTCGGCACGGAACTGGTTTCACCTCCGCTGATCACCGCACCGAATTGCGCCGCGCATTGCTGCATGCCGCGATACAGCTGCTCGAGATAGTCCACCGATTGCCCACCGGGCATCACCAGGGTGACCAGAAGTTGCGAAGGCGTGCCACCCATTGCGGCAAAATCGCTGACCACTCTGGCGATCGCTTTCCAACCTACTTTTTCAGCCTCGGCATCGGCGAGATAATGCACCCCCTCCACCAGACAGTCGGTTTTTAAAAGTTGATACCGGTCGGCATGTCCGATGTCCACCACCGCACAGTCGTCGCCCGGTCCGGTCACCACATCGGCACCCGATTCCAGGTCTCGCACCAGTCGGGCAATCAACGCATCTTCACCGATGTCTGTGAGTTGTTTCATATCGCCGCCATTGCAGGTGAAAATTGGTTGGAACCCAAAACAATTCCTCGTAAATCGATCATTATTTTCCACGAACAAATCCTGTAATTCTGCCCAAAATAAAGCATAATGCGTTTGTGCTTCTGCGACTTCTCATCCTGATCAGCCTGCTGACCATCTCACTCACCGCCGCGCCCAGTCAATCTAAGGCGATGCGTGAGCTGGCCAAAAATGCGACCTATCAGGAAGGGGCCAAGGCGATGGATGGTCAACTGGCGGACATTGCGATCCAAAAATTCCGCACCGTGCTCGATCAAGCAAAGCTCGGGGAGGACGCCAGAGCATATACTTCATTGGCCCTCGCCGAGGCATTGATCCGCTCCAGCCTCTCCCAGCAAGGCACCCGATTGCAGGCCGAAGAAGCGCTGAAAATCCTGAATAGTGAGAAGCTTGCCGAGGTTTCATCTGCCGTCGTTTGGAAAGCGGAAGCGCTTGCATCGTTGGGCCGCTACCAAGAAGCAGAAGCCGCTCTCGCCGAGGTGCCCAAGACTCATGCCCAATTCAGTGAAACCCAACTCGCTCGCGCCCGCATCCAGCTGGCACTGAACCAAACCTCCGCCGCAACTGCCACACTCACCGCCTTGGATCAATCCAAGCACCCCGAAATCCGCAACACCGCCAACCTGCTCGCCGCCGAGATCCACATCAACCTCGGCCACTTTGAAGCCGCCGAGGAAGCTCTGAACCGAGTCGATGAGCAAAATTCCGGCGCCGCGAAATTGAAGGAGTATTTGAATGCCCGAAAGCAGCTCAGCGAGGGCAAGGCCGAGGAGGCCATCAATCGTTTTCAGTCGTTAATCACCGCCCCGGACCACCTCAGCGAGCGCATCTTCCGCGCCTGCGTGCTGGGACTCGCCGACGCCCAGGCCGCGAGTGAGCAAAATGACAAAGCCATCGCCACCCTGGTGCAATACATCACCGATCACCCCGACTCCTCAGTCCTGCAGCCGCTGTTCCTGCGCTTGATTCGTCTCCTGCCTGAAGAAGTCCCCATGGATCACCCCACCTTGGTCAAGCTGCGTGAATGGAGCGATGAGGCACCGGTGCTCGATAATCCCCTCTACCTCGCCGGCGCCAGCGCCGATGCCATCCCCATCCAAACTCCCTCCACCACCGCCTACAGCGATCGGATCACCCTCTCGCTCTACTATCGGGCCAAACTGCTCGCGCGTTCGGCCGATCCGAACAACCACCTCAAGGCCCTGGCCTTACTGACGCGATTGCGAGCCATCCAGTTTTCCCACAACATCTACGCCAACGAGCTCTACATGCGCCTATCATCGGCCTCACTGCTCGACACCGCTTACCTCCATCTCAAACGTAATCAACCGGAGCTGGCGACTTACACGCTCGAGGTGATGGAAAAAATCGCCTTCTCCCCGCGCCTCAAAGATCAAGCGAGCTTTCTTCGTGGACTGCTGTTAGCCAAGGCCGGCCAACCGAAGCAGGCTCTGCCGGCATTTAACTTTGCGCTCGAATCCGCCTCGTCGGACATCGCCTCCGCCGCCAGCATCAATGCCGGTGTGATGTCACTGCTTTCCAGCAATCTGAAGAGTTTCGACAAAATCGCAGCCTCCACCCAGGACCAAAAAATCCTGACCTCATTAACACTCGAGCGAGCCTTGTGGAAATGTAGCCAGGGTGACATCGCCGGCCGAAGCGATCTGGATAGTTTCATCATGGCGCACCCGGACCATCCGCGAGTGAACGAAGCCCACCTCGCTCTGGCATCTGCCTGTGTCGATATCAGCCCCCCGGACGTGGAGCTGGCCAAGGCCCACCTCGAGATCATTCGCAGTCGACTCACCACCCAGGAAGACCTGCACACCATCGCCCGCATCGCTATCCGTGCCGAGGAGTTGATCCAGAACTGGCCGGCCGCAGCCAAGATTGCCGAAAGCTTCATTCGCAAATTCAAAGACAGCCTCTACCTGCCCAGCATGATGGTGAAGATGGGCGAGGCTCACTATCACAACGAGGATTTCAACAAGGCACGCCGGATTTTCCAAGAGGTTGCCGCCAAATATCCTGACAGCCCCTACAAACCTTACGCCGAGTTTTACGCCGCCATGGCTGCTCGCTTGGGAGGCACCTCCCAGGCCCGGGAAGAGAGCATTTCGATGTTCCAACAGATCATCGAAAGCGATCACCCGCTCGCCACTGAAGCTCGCATTCAGCAGAGCCGGGTGCTGATCGACCTACGCCAGTATGAGAAAGCCGAGAAGACCTTGGCTCCGCTGCAAAAGGCTAAGGACCCTTCCATCCGTCGGGCTGCCGGCGTGCTGTTAGCCGACTGCTTGCACCGTCAGGGGTCAACCGATAGTGCGAAATACGATCAAGCCATCGCCATTTACAACGACCTCCTCGCGGAAAAAAACCTGCCACTGGCATGGCATAACCGTATTCATTTCCTCCGAGGCCAGACTTACGAAAGCAACAAACAACGCGGCAAGGCTCTGGACTCCTACATTGATGTCATTATCCAGGCTGATGCCGGTCAAGTTCTGCCCCTGAACGAAGTCGAATGGCTATGGTTCTACCGCTGTGGATTCAAGGCCCTCGCCATGTTGGAAAGCGACAAACGCTGGGAGGCTGCGGTGAAATTCGCCCGCCGTATCGCCACGTTCAAAGGCCCCCGCGCGGAGGAAGCGGCCAAGCGCGCCAACAATCTCGCGAAAACTCACATGATCTGGGAAGACTAAACCAGCATCCATCACACCTACCTAACACGTTCTCATGCGCACCGCCGTCTACGCCGGATCTTTTGATCCCCCCACCAATGGTCACCTCTGGATGATCAAACAGGGCCTGGAACTCTTCGATCGACTCTATGTCGCTATCGGAAGCAACCCAGCCAAGAATTATAGCTTCAGCGTGGACGAACGCTTGCAACTGCTGCGGGAATCGATTCCTTCCTGCGAGCGACTCACGATTTCCGAGTTCAATAATCGTTATTTGGTCGATTACGCCCGCGAAGTCGGTGCCCAGTATATCCTGCGTGGCATCCGGGCGGCGGACGATTACGAATACGAGCGTGTGATGCGCCACATCAATGCCGATATGGCGCCCAACATCACCACCACCTTCCTGATGCCTCCACGCGATATCGCCGAACTCTCGTCCAGCATGGTTAAGAGTCTGATCGGCCCGGCTGGTTGGCAGGAAACGGTCCGCCGCTACGTGCCAGGTCCCGTGTTCAGTGCTTTGGAAGAAATCGATCCCGCCTAGCTTTTTTGTAATGATCTCAGTTCTCGATCTATTTACCATCGGCATCGGTCCTTCAAGCTCCCACACCGTGGGCCCCATGCGCGCCGCCTATCAGTTCACCAAAGACCTCGCGTCAGCCCCTGTGGCCGATCGGGTTGCCTGTTTGAAATGCGACCTCTACGGCTCCCTGGCCGCCACCGGAAAAGGCCACGGCACCGATACCGCGGTGATCCTCGGCATGATGGGCAACGATCCTGAATCGATCGATGCCAAACGCATCCCCGAGCTTCTGGAAGCGACCCGATCTCGCCAGAAGCTCATCTGGAATGCCCCCCATGAGGTGGATTTCCACGAGCGCGAACACCTCACATTTCATCGCGTCCAACCACTACCAATGCACCCGAATGGTATGCATCTTCTGGCATTGGATGCGGCAGGTGAGGTGCTGATGGAGGAAATCTACTACTCGCTCGGCGGCGGGTTCATCGCCACCGAGGAGGAGATGAACAACCCCAACTTTGGCAACGAGGTTGAGCCTGTCTATCCCTTCGATTCCGCCGATGCCTTAACGGCACTCTGCGATCAACATCATATCTCAATCCCCGAGATCATCATGGCCAATGAAAACTTGGTGCGCCCCGAGGAGGAAACCCGCGCGGCCTTAGACCGAATCTGGGCGGCGATGCAGGAGTGCGTGCGCTCCGGCTGCGAGAACGAAGGCATCATGCCCGGCGGCCTGCACGTCAACCGACGAGCAAAGGCAGTGCATAAAAAACTCATGGGCAAGGCGGAGACCGGACTGACAGATCCCTTGAGCATCCTCGATTGGGTCAATCTCTACGCCCTCGCAGTCAACGAAGAGAACGCCTCTGGAGGCCGCGTGGTAACTGCGCCCACCAATGGCGCCGCCGGCATCATCCCCGCGGTGCTGCACTACGCCACCCGCTTCAAACACAGCCCCCACCAGAAAAACAACGATCAACGCGAGGCGGTGCACCGTTTCCTACTGACGGCGGGAGCCATTGCCACCTTGTACAAGAAAAACGCCTCGATTTCCGGCGCCGATGTCGGCTGCCAGGGTGAGGTTGGTGTCGCCTGCTCGATGGCGGCCGGGGCATTGGTCGATTACCTTGGAGGCGACCACCACCAGGTCGAGAACGCCGCGGAAATCGGCATGGAGCACAACCTGGGGCTGACCTGTGACCCGATCGGAGGTCTCGTCCAGATCCCCTGCATCGAGCGCAATGCCATGGGCGCGGTGAAAGCGATCAACGCTGCCCGCATCTGCATGTCAGGCGATGGCACCCACTTCGTCTCGCTCGACAAGGTGATCAAAACCATGAAGGACACCGGCAAGGATATGCAGGAGAAATACAAGGAAACCTCACGTGGCGGACTTGCGGTGAATGTGGTAGAGTGTTAAAACTCGCTATTTGCCACGTCAGCACCTAGTGTTCACCACCCCGATGATCGACCTCGAAGCCATCAAGAGCACCCTCTTTGCCCTCGTCAACGACCGCCAGGATTACTGGCAGTGGGCGGTCATCATTCTCTGTGCGGCTGGTGGCGTAGTGGGCACCCACCTGATTCGCAGAACCCTGTTCGCCCCAGGCTCGGTCTGCCAGAAGTTCGTCACCCGCTTCTTTGAACTTGGCAAGGGCATCAATGGCGTGCCGGCGCTGACCTGCTTCCTGCTGTGGATCACTTGGTCGGCGCGGATAAATTGGTCGGCCAGTCAGGTCGCCAAGGGCCTTGCCCCCGTGCCCAGTGGCTACATTTACACCACCGCCCTGCTGGTCACCGCCTTTGTCATCTATCAGTTTGCCACCGCTCTGTCGAAAGGCCGGGCCGCGCCTCGACTGCTCGGTGGCGCCATGCTTTTCATTTTCGCCCTACACCTCTTTGGCTGGTTGACCCCGCTCAGCCAGGCATTGCAAAACATCCGCCTGCCGCTGGGTAGCATCGAGATTAACCTGTGGTCGATCACAGCCGGCATCGCCGCCCTGTTTCTGCTGCTCTGGCTGGTCGGGCTTTCCACCCGCTTCATCGATGCCGTGGTCAAACCACGCAGCGACATCCCCCCGTCGATCAAGGTGCTGATCGGTAAGGGGTCGCGAATTTTACTCTACTTCGGCGCCTGCATCTGGGCCTTGAAAATTGGCGGCGTCCCGCTCGGTGGTCTGGCCGTATTCTCCGGAGCCCTGGGTCTCGGTCTTGGTTTTGGTCTGCAAAAGGTCATCTCCAACCTGGTCTCCGGCGTAATCATCCTGCTGGATAAATCGATCAAGCCGGGCGACGTTATCGAAATCGACGGCACCTTCGGCTGGATCAATTCCATCCGCACCCGCTACATCTCGGTGATCACCCGCGACCGCAAAGAGATCCTCATCCCGAACGAGGACTTTGTAACCAATAAGGTGGTCAACTGGTCGTTCACCGATCGCATTGTCCGCATCAAAGCAGACGTCGGCGTCTCCTACGCCACCGATGTGCCGGAAGCCATTGAGATCTGCAAAAAGGCAGTCCGCTCGCTGCCCCGGGTGCTCAATGACCCCGAACCCAACTGCCTGCTGATGGGATTCGGTGATTCTTCGATTGATCTTCAGGTGCGCTTCTGGATTGATGACGCGCCTCAGGGGGTCAGCAACATTCGCTCCGAAGTGCTGCTCGCTGTCTGGAAGGCCTTCAAAGAGCACGAAATCGAGATCCCCTTCCCGCAGCGCGATCTCCATATCAAATCCGGCCACAGCCTCACCCTGACGGCCCCACCAGCGAAAGATCCCATTTCCTAACTCCATTTTCCAAATTCTACAGAACATGTCCTCACTCACACTCCATCCCATCGATGAGATCATCTCCGAAATTGCCGCTGGCAAAATGGTCATCGTCACCGACGACCCCGGCCGCGAAAATGAGGCCGACCTCGTGGCCGCCGCTTCCATGGTGACCCCTGAAATCATCGCCTTCATGGCCAATCACGGTCGCGGCCTGATCTGTGCCCCCATCACCGCCCAGCGCGCTACCGAGCTGGATTTACCGCCGATGACCGCGCGCAACACGGAATCGATGAAGACCGCCTTCACCGTTTCCATCGATGCCGCCGAAGGCGTCACCACGGGCATCTCCGCCGCCGACCGCGCGCGCGCCATTCACCTGCTCGCGAACCCCGAGGCGAAGGCAGATGCCTTTGTCCAGCCGGGCCACATCTTCCCCCTGCAAGCGATCCCCGGAGGGGTGCTGCGCCGCGCCGGACACACCGAAGCCGCCGTGGATCTCGCCCGCATGGCCGGACTGCCGGAGGCCGGTGTCATCTGCGAAATCATGAACGAAGACGGCACCATGGCCCGCGCCGGTGACCTCGGCGAGTATCAACAAACCCACCAACTCAAAGCCTGCACCATCGCCGACCTGATTGAATTCCGTCGCCGGTCCGAAAAACTGGTGCAGCGCGGCGAGACCATCGACATGCCCACCGACTACGGCAAGTTCGACTGTCACCTCTACTACGTCGATGCCGAAGACACCACCAGCGGCGGCCATCACCTCGCGTTCACCCGGGGTGAGATATCTCCCGATGAGCCGACGCTCGTGCGGGTGCACTCGGAATGCCTCACCGGTGACGTGTTCCACTCCCAGCGTTGTGACTGCGGGGGCCAGTTGGATGCGGCCATGCGCCAGATTGCCGAAGAAGGAGGCGTCCTGCTCTACCTTCGCCAGGAAGGACGCGGCATCGGATTGCCCGCCAAAATCCACGCCTACAAGCTGCAAGAGCAAGGATTGGATACCATCGAGGCCAACGAAAAGTTGGGCTACGGCGAAGACCTGCGGAACTACGGCATGGGGGCGCAAATCCTCTACGATCTCGGCGTCAGAAAGATCAAACTGCTCACCAACAATCCGAAAAAAATGATCGGGCTCGAGGGTTACAACCTCGAAATCATCGAGCAAATCCCGCTCAGTTTACCTGCCAATCCTCACAACCAGAAGTATTTGCAGACGAAAAAAGACCGCATGGGTCACACCCTGTAAAACATTCATAGTAAATAACTTACAACCAACACACCAAGCCTTGCAGATGAGTTTCATATTCATCTTTGCGAGGCTTTTATATTCTAAATAATGAATAGTTTTTTCGTCATTACGTCTTGCTAGAAATCCGAACGTTTGTGTAATCTAATATACGTTATGAAAACAATAACCCACAAACTCGCAACCACATGTTTTGCCGCATTTGCCATGGCCACAGCCGCTATGGCCGATGTCAATACCCCCAAGGAAGCCCTCGATATCGCACTCAAGAACGAGACGATCGCCGCCGCGGGTGAAAAGATGAAACTCTACTCAATGTCCAGCAACTACGATGGCACCCGCAAACGCTGGTCATTCAGCTTCTACGACGGTGGCGATAAAACGCACAGCGTCAGCGTTGATGACAAAGGTAAGGCCAACTACTACGCCCGAGACAAAAGCTCGATGCGCATTTTTGAAGACCTCGACTTCAGCAAGCTCCCCGCTCCCAGTGAGGTCTTGATCGAAGACTCCGTTAGCAAAGCCAAGACCGCTCTCGAAGCCCTGGGCTTCGCACCTATTACCGATAAGAAAGTCTACGTCAGCTACTACCTTCGCAGTGAAATGCGTCAAAAAGATCAACCTTACCACGCTTGGCAGGTCAGCCTTCCAACAGGTGACGGTAAACAGGGAAAAATGGTCAGTTTCAAGAATGGTAAACTCGATACCATCATGAACTCCAGCATCCGCAACTAAACGATTAACCGTTCTATATTCCGAAATCCCCCCGTAGCTCACGCTATCGGGGGATTTTTTATGCCCAAATTTCCACTTGCAAATCCGCCAATGTGAAGCACCTTCTCCCCATCTCCTGAAGGATGACATCTTTTTGGGGGCGTCATGGTTTCGACTGGATGTTGGAAACATGGGTCGCATGTAGAGGTTGATCGGTTGGCCTCTTAAAAAAGCCGTTCAAACAAACTAATTGCAGACTCTAACGAGCTCGCACTTGCTGCTTAATTGACGGCAACGTCTATTTACCCGACGTCCACTAGGGTAAAAGGCGCCAAAACAGTGGACTGGCCAAGGATCGGGTGACCGGGTCCAAGGTGAGATTCAACAGGTTAATCGGAAAACGTTAGCCGCTGGTGAGCGACACGTCTTCTTAAACACCTATCATCAGCTAAACATGTAGAAGCTCAAGTAGAAGACATCTAGGACACGGGTTCAACTCCCGTCGCCTCCACCATTTCCAAGAAACGCTCCAGTTTGAAAAAACTGGGGCGTTTTTTTGTCGTCCTATCGCTCCGCCACGAGATCGTCTTCCAGGCTTTCCAGGCTGATGCCCTTGGTTTCCGGCACCATCAGCCAGACCCAGATGAGCTGGAGCACCATCATGCCGGCAAAGAAGGCGAAGACGGTGGCCGGAGCGAAGGCGGTGACCATTTTTGGGAAAAAGGTGGTCAGCAAGGCAGCGAAAACCCAGTGGGTGGAGCAACCGAGCGATTGCCCTCTGGCACGGTATTCATTGGGGAAAATTTCCGCGATGAATACCCAGATCACAGCCCCCTGACCGATGGCGTGGGCGGCGATGAAGGCGAAGATGCAGGCAGGCACGATGGAGTAGTGCTCGGACTGGAATGCCCAGGCGACCAGCCCCAGGGAGAGGATGTAACCGACCGATCCGATGTAGAGCAGCACTCGACGCCCCATCCGATCGATCATCCACAGCCCCACAAAGGTGAACACTAGGTTGGTCACCCCGATGCCGGTGGATTGCAGCAGCGCCGCTTTTTCCCCCAGCCCTGTCATTTCAAAAATCCGGGGCGCGAAGTAGAGGATCGCATTAATGCCGGAGAGTTGGTTGAAAAAGGCAATGAGCAGGGCGAGCAGAATCGGAGCCTTGAGTTTCTTCACCCAGAATGGCCGACGGACACGGCTCGTTTGTTGGTGATAATGTTGTTGAATCTCGTCCACCAGCAGATCCACCGACTCCGCGGAGGCGCTGGGATCGACCTCACGCAGGATGCGGCTAGCCTCCTCCCGATCGCCACGGTTACCGATCAGCCAGCGTGGGCTCTCGGGAATGAAGCGACACATCAGAGCGTAGACGAGGGCAGGAAAGGCCTCCACGCCCAACATCCAGCGCCAGGCATCCTCGCCCACGTCACTGATCAGGGCGTTGGAGAGAAAGGCGATCAAAATCCCGAACACAATGTTGAACTGGAACATGCCGGTTAATCTTCCACGTTTGTCGGCTGGAGCGATTTCGGAAATATAGAGAGGAGCTGCGATAGTTGAGATCCCCACGCCCAAACCGCCAATGAAACGGGCGGCAATGAATGAATAGACATCCGGTGCCAGCGCCGAACCGATGGCCGACACGAGATACAGCACGCCGATCCATAGTAGTGTCTGTTTTCTACCAAAGCGATCCGTCGGCCAGCCGCCGATGAGCGCACCGATCACTGTGCCGTAGAGCGCCGCGCCGATGGCAAAGCCGTGCAACATATCGCTCAGCCCCCAAAGCTCTTGAATCCTCTGCTCGGCGCCAGAGATCACGACGGTATCAAAACCAAAGAGAAACCCCGCCAGCGCAGAGGTGATCGACCAAAATAACAGCTTATTCATGAATGATTAATTCAATCAAAATGAGCCGCCTTCATAAAAGTGTAAAGATGGAAGTCGGTCGCTGTCACAGAGAGACGATGCTGAGCCCAACGACCACAAAAAAAAACGCAGCCCGGGACGCTCCGGACTGCGATGGTGAAAAAATGAGTTAGAAGCCGCCGCTTACTTCAGCGTTTTGATATAGGCCAGCAGATCGGCCATAGTTTGATCGGGCAGCTCACCAAAGCCACGCGGCATGAAGGAACGCCCATTGATGGCTCCGTCAGCGATCAGAGAGGAGCGAGCGATGAAGACCTCGGCACCTCCGGGGATGGCGATGACAATGCCGTTGTCGTCGCGTTTAGCCAAGTAACCTTCCACGCCCAATCCGTCTTTCCGGGTCGCGAAATACAGACCAAAGGCCGATTCCATGGCTTCGTCCGGGTTGACGATGGCGGTTAGCAAATGTTCGGTGTCGCGCGAAGCCGAGCCGTCGAGTGGCGGTGCGATCTTCTGCCCTTGATCCCCCACCGCGTGGCAGGCGAGGCAGGAGCCAAACAGACCTTGGCCAACCATGGGGTTGCCTTTCAGTTGATCCACCACCTTGGCGTAATGCTCCACCTTTTCAGTCAGCTTTTTCCGATCGGACATCTCTTGCTTCTTCATCGCAGCGTAGATGGCCTTCGCAGTTTTATTGCGCTTCTGCAGCTGAGCCACTCTGGCG
This sequence comes from Oceaniferula flava, assembly GCF_016811075.1. Classification (NCBI taxonomy): domain Bacteria; kingdom Pseudomonadati; phylum Verrucomicrobiota; class Verrucomicrobiia; order Verrucomicrobiales; family Verrucomicrobiaceae; genus Oceaniferula; species Oceaniferula flava. The sequence continues at coordinate 652,040 of NZ_JAFBGL010000001.1, read as the reverse complement.
GCGGAGGGGTAGTCCCAGTGCTTCGGCGTGATCTTTTTCTGATTCCAGAGCGGGAACAGGACGTTGTTGCCTTGTTTGCTGAAGCTCAATCGGCGGACCAGCTGGCTTTTCTGAGCGTCATTCAGTTCGTCGACCATCTTGGCCACCACTCCCCTCGCAGCCTTGCCATCGCTGATGCAGAGGGCGGCGGCGGCGTGCAGTCGGACTTCGAAACCGTATGCCGGATCGGCCGCCACGGCCTGGTAGAGTTCCGCGTGGTTTCCTTTGCTGTGCAGCACCGCCTCGATTGCCGCCTGGTGGAGGCTCGACTTGGATTTCGACCCCAGAATTTTAGTAATCGATTTCAGATGATGCGGCGCCCGCAGGTCATTGACCAATTGCAGTGCTTCACGTTGTTGTTGTTCGTCACCGGAGTTGAACAGCGCGGCAATTTTCTTTTGATAGAATTGCGACACCGCCGGCCCGTCGATCATCGACTTATTCGCGATGGCCATCGGCAGGAGTTCGTCGGCCCGCTTGTCAAAGGTCGTTTGCACGGTGGCGAGCACCTTCGGATTGTTGAGCATCTTACTCACCGCGATGAAGGTGTTTTGATCGATTTCTCCCTGGGTTGCTTGGTCCCACACTTTGACAAAAACGTCCACCCGCTGCTGCGCTGGCAGGGCTTGAATCGCCCACAAAACATTTCCAGCCGGCTGCTTCTTCGCGGCATCCGTCGCGAGGTATTGCACCAACTCGCTGGGGTAATTCTCCAGCGCCTTGCGAGCCAAGAATCGCTCGAAGTTGCGCTCGTAGGCGCCACCGAAGCTTTTCCCTGGAGCTGCCGGCTTACAGGCAGTGACCAGAAGATCGATGCTGTTCAGGTCCGCTTTGCCAATTTCCTCGAGGGTTCTGATGCTTTGCGAGCGCACCATGGCATTCTCGGACTCAATCTGACCGCCAATGAGCGCGGCCACTTTTGCCGCTGGCAGGCTGGAGTTCGACAGCGTGCGGATCGCTTCCCGGACAATGTCACCATCTTGATCGGCGATGAGTTGCTTGAGCACCGATTCGTCATACTGGTTCAGGCCCTCGAGGCTCCAGATGGCGAGAATGCGGACGCTTTGGTCGATCGAGCGGTCGAGTGCCAGCTTCTTCAGCTCTGGTGTCAATTCCGTGGCTTGGCGATCGACAATCTGCTGCCACGCTGCGCGTTTTTCCCAGAGCGTGCGTCCGTTCAGATGCTTGAGCAGGTCCTGATTGGCCACCTTGGCAATGTTGGGAATCTCAAAGGTCTTCTGATCCTTGTGGCGGATTCTCCAGATGCGGCCGTGTTTCCGATCCCTGTCCGGGTGATCGGTGCTGATCTCGTTGTGGGAAACCACCTTGTTATACCAGTCGGCAATATACAGACAGCCGTCCGGGCCGAACTCGATATTCACCGGGCGAAACCAGTCGTCTTCGCATTTGAGGAAATCCGGCAGGAGCTCGGCTTTGACCTCGCCGGACGGTAAGCGATCGATCCTCACGCAGCTGATGCCATTGGTGATGGGGTTGGCGAGAAAGGCGACGTTTTTCCACTCCTTGGGAAACCCGTAGGCACCATCCTCTGAAAACGCGAGACCGGAGATGCCTGTGCCACCGACCCGGAACTTGTGCACCTTGTCCAACAAGGGCTGGTAGGGACGGATGGAATCGCCACCGATACCACTGATGCCCGTTTGCTCCTCGGTGGGCAGCACGGAGAGGCCGTTGTCGTTGGCCGATGTAGAATACCACTGACCATTCGAGCGAATTTGGTAACCCCAAACGTTGTCCTTGGCGGTGCCGATGATCTCCAGCTTGCTGCCATCCAGTTTGGCCCGTAGGTTTTTGGCGTAGCTCACCTCGAGCTCTTGGCCGGTCTTGGTCACCTTCACCTTACCTGAGTTCAGAGCGCCGTGGGTGAAATACAGCCAGCCGCCGGGACCTCGCACAATCGAGTGCGCCATGGTGTGGGTATCGAAAAACCCGAAGCCGCTCATCACGCTCTCGAACTCGTCCTGTTTGCCATCGTTATCGCTGTCTTTGAGGTATAAAAACTCCGACCCATGCGCCACGAAACAACCGTTCTTGTAGGGGTAGATGCTTTGTGGAATCGAGAGCCCGTCCGCCCACACCTTGAGTGGGCCATCGGCTGTCTCTGTCGGGTCATCAACAATGAGAATTTGGTCTCTCCCCTTTTTTTCCAGTTTATAAAGCTGCTGAATTTCCGCCACCCGGGGGAATTTTTCCGCCAAGTTCGGGTCCTTCATCATTTTCAGCGCCTGGCTGAATCGGATGCCGGTCACCGGGTCCAATGGATACATCCGTGCCGTTTGCGTCCACAGTCGACCCGCATCGTCAAAGGTCAGATCGATCGGGTTGATCAGGCCATTTTTTTCTGAAGCCACCAGCTCGATGACAAACCCCTCTGGCAGTTGGAACTGCTTCAGCTGTTGCTCTGGAGAGAACGCCTGCTTGCGCTGGGAGAGCATTTTCTTCTGACCGAAGACCGCGGGACTGGAGGCGGTGATCAAGGACAGTCCGAGAATAAGAACGTTTTTATGGGAAATCATCTGCAGGGAAGTATTCAGTGGCCTTAGATACGGGGCAATAAGATTCATGTTTCTAAAATCCCCATCTACTGCTGCAAAACCCACATGGTATCAGCTGGAATAAAACACCACTTACCACTGATCTTCAACGGTTTTTGACGAAGGGCGGCACCGCACAGCCGATGGCATCCGCGGTGGCGCGCAGCAGCTCCGCCTCGCGGCTTTCAATCACGCCATCATGCATCACCGCCACTCCCAGCATCCGCAGCAGCTGCTTTTTGACCAAGGGCGTGGCAGCATCGAATTTCTCCAAAGCTTGCTCGACGTTCTTCAGCCCGCAGGCTTCGGGAGGCAGCATTTCCATCGTTTTGCCGGAATCGCTCAGTGCCGCCTGATAAGCCTCCTGCATCTGCTGTTCGCCACCAAGTGCCGCCAAGGTGGTGAGCAGGACATTGGACTCCCGCTCCAGCTGCTCGATCCTCCGGTAACGAATCTTACCGTATCCCCGACGCTGGAAATGACTGTCGAGATGCCGTTCCACGATGTGTTGCAGCATGAATTCAAAAAGGTCCACCTGCCCGTCGCTGGCAATCAGCCACTGGGTGATTTCGACAAAGCGCTCGTATTCGGGTCGGCTCAGTCTCCGCAGGGTCGGGACGCAGAGGTCGATCAAGGCGATTTTCACCGAGGAATGCAATCCGGAGAGGGAGTGATTCCACTCCACAGCCAAGGCCCCGGCGTCCTGGCCAGCCCCATTGTTGACAAACAGCACCTCTTCCTGACGCAGCTCGTTGTCCTCGGCGAGTAGCAGGCCGAAGATCAGCGCTTGAGCTTCTTCGCGGTCGTGGCAGGCGTGGATCCACTCGCGCTCCAGGCTCTCATGCAATTGGCTACCGATGCTGATATTCACCTGCGAGGGTTCGCCCAGGTTCTGCATTTCCACCCGGTCCACATTACCGCGACCGGGAAGCGGTGGTGGTGTGTGGCCGGAAAACCCGCTCATCCGAGCGTCCCTTGATGCGGAACGGCCGGTGGCGACGTCCGGCAGATGGGTCTCGATAAACTCACCGTCCCAGCTTTTCTGCAGGGCCTTGATCCGTTGATCCAAGGGAGGATGGGTGGCCAAGCCGTAACTGAACATGCCCCCGTCGGCAAAAAACAAATGGCTCGCCTCCGCCGCCTTGGCCGCATTGATCTTGGATCCATACTGCTGGCCGCCGATCTTCATCAGCGCGCCGGCAATACCATCGGTATCACGCGTGAATTGCACCGCCGAGGCATCCGCGAGATACTCGCGCTGACGCGAGATCGCCGCTTGGATGAGTCGACCGAAAAAGACGCCGATACTGCCCACAATCATCAAGCCCACCCCGGCTAACAAAATCGCAATCACCACGGCACCCCCGCCACCTTTGCTATCGCGTGACGAGCCGCGGACGTTGACGAAGCGCAGGGCATGGAACAGGGTGCGACCGATCATTGAAATCATCAAGATTCCAAACAGCAGGCCCATCAGGCGCATGTTGAGCCTCATGTCGCCATTCAAAATATGGCTGAATTCGTGCGCCACCACCCCCTGAAGTTCAGATCGTGTTAGACGCTGGAGACAGCCACGGGTCACCGCCACCACCGCATTCCCCGGCTCGGTGCCGGCCGCGAAGGCATTGATACCCAGCTCATCATCCATCAGCCAGATTTCCGGCACGGGGACACCTGAAGCGATGGCCATTTCTTCCACCACATTGACCAGCCGCCGCTCGTCGGTATCGGTGGTATGAGCATCCACCTGGCGTGCGCCCATGTCGCGCGCAACGACCGAGCCCCCGCCATTCAGCTGCATGGATTTGAATAAGCTCCCCGTCCCCATGACGCCGCCTGTGATCAGAGCGGTCATGATGAACACGCCGGGCATCAGCGGATTGCCAGCCCCCAGGTAAGTCATCGCCGCCGCCACGATGGCGTAGACCGAGAGGATCACGCCGATCACCGCCAAGATGAAATAGAGCACCAGCCATTTGGTGCGACGGCGGGCATCGTCCTGAGCTTGGAAGAAGTTCATCTTTTGTTACTGAGAAAATTTGCGAAATGAGTCCCGTATCTGAGGGAAAGACTTGGGTTGATGCCTACGGCGTTTGACCACGAATCTGACGAATTGGGCGATTTTTTTTTGCTGGGGTTGATCACTCATTTTGAACCACGCAATGCACGGAATGCACGCACATTGCTGGGGTTGATTATTCCGGTTCGACCGCGAAATACGCTCGTTACGCAAAAGTTTTCCTGCCCTCCTACTACTGTGCCCCGTCCGCTGATGCTTAAAATTCGACTTTCACCGGATCGCGCTCGCTCTCGGAGGCCACTTCGAAAAGGGTCGCCTGGCCAAAATTAAACGTTCCGGCAATGACACTGGCTGGAAACACCTCGGTGCGGGTGTTGTATTCCGTCACCGCGTCGTTGTATGCCTGACGGGAAAAAGCGACCTTGTTTTCGGTCGATGTCAGCTCCTCGCTTAGCTGCATCATATTGGCGTTGCTCTTGATATCCGGATAGGCTTCGGACAGCGCAAACAAGCGCCCCAAGGCATTGCCCAGTCCGCCTTCGGCAGCCATCAGAGCGCCCATCGATTCGGCGTCCTCGGTGCTGGCATCCTTGCGTGCGCTGCTGGCCATATTCCGAGCTTCGATCACAGCCTCGAGCGTTTCACGTTCATGTTTCATGAACCCCTTGGCAGTTTCCACCAAGTTCGGGATGAGGTCGTGCCGACGCTTCAGCTGCACGTCGATTTGGGAAAAGGCATTGCGGTAGCGGTTGCGAAGTTTGACTAAGCCGTTGTAAGTTCCCATTGCCCAGAACACAGCAATGAGAACAACACCGACGAGGATCGCGAGAATAATGTATAGGATGGTCATAGCGGATGATATTTGTTGGAATAATCCAGCGAGTGGATGATTCATACAATATGAGTATTTTCACTCATTGCCATTACAAAACGACCCGAGGTTTATCACACATGTCCCCAATGCCCGAATCTTTCCAACAAGCACTCGCCAGAGCCCACACGCCACTCACCAGATCGACACCTGAAATTCTACAGCTAAACACCGGCAAGCTGTGCAACCTGACCTGCGTCCATTGCCATGTGAATGCCGGGCCGGCCCGTAAGGAGATCATGACCGATGAAACCATCGATCGCATCATCCAATGGTTTGCCCAAACAGACATCCCCACCCTCGACCTCACAGGCGGCACTCCCGAGATGGTTCCCGGTTTTCGGCACCTGGTGGATAGCGTGCGTTCCTTTAATCAGCCGCGCGAGGTCATGACCCGGCTGAATGCCACGATCATCAATGAACCTGGTTACGAGTGGATCCCCGAGTATCACGCCAGCCACCAAATCACGGTCATCGCCTCGATGCCGTGTTACAGCCCGGAAAATGTCAACGAACAGCGCGGCAACGGCGTCTTTGACTCCTCCATCTCCGCCTTCCAGAAGCTCAACGAGCTCGGTTACGGTCGGAACCCCAAGCTGCCGCTGCACTTTGTCTACAACCCAAACGGAGGCTTCCTGCCGCCGGAACAGGAGGCTCTGAAGGCGGATTACAAACGCGAGATGAAGAAGCATTTCGGAATCGATTTCAACGATCTCTACGCCATCACCAACATGCCGATCGCCCGCTTTGCTTCCTACTTGAAACGCAATGGTCAGCTGGACGAATACATGCAAACGCTGCGCGAGGCATTCAACCCCGCCACCGTCGATGGATTGATGTGCAGGAACACCATCAACAGCTCATGGACCGGCGAAGTCTTCGACTGCGATTTCAACCAAATGCTGAAGATGGGACTGAAAAACGAGACCACCCAAGAACCGCTGATGGTCTGGGATATCGATCCTAACAGCTACGCTGAAATCCCCATCCAGATCGGCGACCATTGTTTCGGCTGCACCGCAGGGCACGGGTCCTCATGCGGTGGCAGCCTGGAGTGATCGATTAGCTCTCGCTGCTTTGTTTTTTGCCTCTGAACAAATTAGCCAGGTCTTCCATCATCACATACACCGAGGGAACTAACAGCAAGGTGATGAAGGTGGCAAACAAGATGCCGAAACCAAGCGACACCGCCATTGGGATCAGGAAACGCGCCTGCATATCCGTCTCCACCAGCATCGGCATGAGCCCCGCAAAGGTGGTGAGCGAGGTCAGCAGAATCGGGCGGAATCGGGCGGCACCGGCATTGTTCACCGCCTCATGCAGTCCGCCAGCTTCCTTGCGGTGACGGTTGACGTATTCGACTAACACCAAGCTATCGTTGACCACCACACCGGAGAGCGCAATCAGCCCGCACATCGACATGATGCTGAGCTCCATTCCCATCACAATGTGACCCAGCACCGCTCCGACGATGCCAAAAGGAATCACAGCCATGACGATGATCGGCTGCACGTAGGATTTCAGCGGAATTGCCATCAGCACATAGATACCTAACAAGGCAAAGATGAATTTCTGACTCATCTCGGTCATGCTGTCTTTCTGATCCTTTTGCTCACCAAGATAGTCCCACTTGACTCCAGGGAATTTCACCGAGAGATCATCTAACACCTCCGAGTTAAAGCGATCGACCACTTCGTTGGCATTGGCTCTGGCCCGATCCACGTCCGCGCTGATTTTGATCGCCCGTTTGCGGTCGACCCGATGAATCGACGCCGGTCCACGTGCTGGCACCGCCTTGGCCACCACGCCGAGTGGCACTTCGTCGCCGGTCTCGGTTCGCAGTCTAACATCCTCCAGATTTTCAATTGATCGACGCTCGTCCTCCGGATAGCGCACCATCACCTTCACCTCATCACGCCCCCGCTGAATACGCTGCACCTCGTCGCCATAAAATGCCTGGCGGACTTGGTTGGAAACGCTCGCCAAGTCAAACCCAAGCGCTTTACCCGCCGGAGTGATTTCATCGAAGACCATCTCACGTTTGCCTTTCCGGCTGTTGGTGGAAATATCTTTCACCCCGCTGTAGCCAGCTAACTCGGAGGTAATGTGGTCGGACGCCTTTTGCAACATCTCGAGATCGCGACCGGAGATTTCAATGTCGATGGCATTCCCGCCGGCACCGGTTTCTTGTCGGAAACTCAGCTCCACTACCCCGGCGATCATTCCGATCTCCTTGCGCCACTCGGTGATGAACTCGTCGGCGGAGATCGTGCGATCGGCAGCGGCAGACAGCTGCACAGTGACCTCACCCACATTGCTGCCAATGGGCACGCTTTGGCCGCCGAAGCCAGTCTGAAACGGCTGCGTGCCAGCTGTGGCGAGGACGTGTACCAGCACCGGATCTCCATGGATGTCCTTGTGCCGATTTCCCACGCGCTGGGCGGCTTTCTCCATCTTCTCGATTTCCGCCTCGGTGCTCTTGAAGGCAATACCCACCGGCATTTCCAATTTGGCGGTGACCACGTCCCCTTCCACCTTGGGCATAAACTCGAAGGGCACCCACTTGCCGGCCACCAGACCGATCATCAGGAAAAACAAGGCGATGAATGCCGACCACACAATGTAGCGGAAGCGCAGGCACCAGCTAAGCAGCGGGCGGTAGAAATGCTCGACAAAGCGCTCCAGCCCCTTGGCCACGCGACGCTGCAAACGGAAGATGAAATTCACGTTCTGATTGTCGTTGTGAGGCCGCAGCAATGCCAGGTGAGACGGCAGCACCAACTTCGATTGCAGCAGCGAGAACAACAGCACCGGAATGACGATGAGGGGGATGTTCGGCCAAATTTTACCACTAACTCCACTCAAGCCTAACATCGGCGTGAATGCGGCCATGGTGGTTAGAATGCCGAAAATGACCACCGTGCCAACTTCGTGGGTGCCCTTCCAACTGGCTTCACGTGGATGCTCTCCTTTTTGGATTCTACTGTAAACGTTCTCACCCACCACAATGGCATCGTCCACCACGATACCAAGCACCAGGATGAAGGCGAAGAGTGAAATCATATTCACCGAAATATCCATTTCAGGCATCAGCCAGATTCCTCCTGCAAAGGAAACGGGAATCCCGAGTGCCACCAAGAAGGCCAGGCTCGGACGAAGAAACAGCGCCAAGACGATGAACACCAGAATCAAGCCGGTAGCACCATTGCGAAGCAGCAGGCTCAGTCGACCGTCCAAGAGCAAACTGCCGTCATTCCACAGCTCTAACTGAACGCCCTCGGGGAGATCCTGGGGGGCGACATTTTCAATATAATCACGCACCCCTTCCGCCATCAGAAGCGTGTCTTGCTCGCCAGTGCGGAACACATTGATCAATACCGTGCGCCGACCGTCAAAGTGGGAGCTGATGTCGACATCTTCAAAACCATCGACCACCTCGGCAACGTCGTGGAGCAGCAGTTGAGAGCCGTCCGGCTTGGTGGCCACCACCACATTTTCGAACTCCTTCGCGGTGTAACGTTTGCCCTTGGCACGGATCACCACTTCACCGGCAGAGGTCCGCACGGAGCCACTGGGAAGATCGAGCGAACTGCGTCTAACCGCATCCGCCACCTGCCCCAGCGTTAACTGATAGCTGCGCAATGTTTGCTCGGACACCTCGATGGATATCTCATAGGGGCGGACCGCTGACAGCTCCGCCTTGGTAATCTTCGGGACGCCGCGCAGCATCCGCATGATGCCGTCCTTCATGCCGGCAAAATCTTTGGTTGGAGGTGCTGGCTGGTAGTCTAACAAACCATCTCTAACCCTCTCCCCAATTTGCCGCAGAGTCTTTTCATCGACATCGGCTGAGACCGCGACGCTCATCACCTGCATATCCAGACGAGCCTCTTCAATGGTCGCCTTCTCCGCTTCTTCCGGGAGGTTGGTGATGGCATCCACCTTGGTTTTCACATCCGTCATCACCTCGCGGACATCGTAGCCAGTTTCCACCTCCACGGTGACGGCGCCCATCGACTCCATGGCGGTCGAGGTCACCCGCTTGATGCCGTCGACATCTGCGATGGCATCTTCCACCGGCAGCAAAATCCCGTCTTCCACCTCTTCGGGGGTGGCATTGGGAAACGGCACCTGGATCAGCACCGCATCGAGCGAAACGTTGGGAAACACTTCCTTCTTCAGCTTGAACCAGGTGGTGAACCCAGCCAGGAGAACAAGCAGCATGACGAAGTTCGCCGCAACGTGGTTCTTACTGAACCAATGGATGGCTTTTTCCATTACTTCTCCTCGTTGACTACGGTTTCGATCTCAAGCTTCATCCCTGTGACAGGTGTCTCGATGGCACTGACGATGACCCGATCACCTGCGGAAATTCCGGAGGAAATCAGCACCGTATCCTGCATCGTGCGGGCGACTTTCACGTCCACCACTTGCAACTGATCCTGGTCATCGACCAGCAAGACAGAGTGGTCGGCATTCAGTGCGGTGCGAGGAATTTCCACAATCTGCTTCATCTCACGTCCCTTGATGGATGCCCTGACAAAGAGTCCGGGCGGGGGTAAGTCGCTGAGCGGTTGCTCATCGGAAGCGGCAATCTCCACCACCTGATACATCATCATCGCGGTCCGATCCACCTGCCCTTCGCTGCGAATAATTTCCCCGCTCCAGGTCCTGGTTTCCCCGGCGAACTCGGCTTCGATGTCGACTGGTGAGCCTACCAGCCCTCCTTCATTGAGATAGCCCAGCTCGTCCAGTGGCACAGGCACCCGCAGCTCTCGCACATCGGTGGAATAAACATCCGCAACCCGCATGCCAGCAGCAATGGTGGCGCCAAAGTCGACATAGGCCTGATCCACCCGACAGCGGTAGGGGGCGCGGATGGTGGTGCGTTCCAAATCGCGGGTGGCACGCACAACATCAGCTTCGGCCGCGGTCACCCGGGCTTTGGCACTGACGATTTGAGGTTTCCGAGCCACCAGGTCGGGGGCGGCCCCTTTGCCGAGTTTCGCCCAGTCGCGCAGTGATTGTTCCGCTCTCGCCTGCTCCTGCTGGAGCGCTAACTGGGCATCTGCCAGCGCGGACTCCGCACGGGCCAGAGCCGAGACATAATCCGCCCGTTCGATTTCGATCATCACCTCATTCTTGGCAAACGACCCGCCGGCTTTCAGCTTCGGCGATACCATGGTGGCACGCCCCATCACCTGCGACGATAACTGGGTGGACATACTCGCCTTCACCTCACCTTGGGTGCGAACGTAGAGTTGGTGGTCGCCTTTTTCAGCCACGATGATTTTCACCGTGGGAATTGCACGTGGAGGAGAGCTTTTATCGGCGGTGGGTCCGGTTTTCTGCAGGACCACCATGCCGATCAGCCCGAGAACCAGGATGGCCAGGACCACGACGATGATCACCACGGTGCGGACAGAGCCAGCAGCGCTGCGGTGGGAGTTGATTGAAGAGATTTTCATTCGATGTGAGTTAGGGGGAAACTTTAAAACCACCGCCCAGGGCGAGGTGGAGATCGACCCGATTGGTCAGGCGCACTCGGCGCAGAGAAGCATATTGAGACTGCAGCTGGATGCGGCGCGTCTGGGCGGAGAAAAGAGTCAGGGCGTCACCATTGCCATCGCGAAAATCGTCATCGGCAGCTTGCGCGGCATCCTTGGCCAGGGTCACAGCCTCGGCCATTTCGGCCTCGCGACGTTTCAGCCAACGTTCCGCGGCCAGGGCTTTTTCCACCTCGCCGAATGCTTCCAGCACCGTCTTGTGCAAGGTCGCCAATGCTTCACGTTGGTTAGACCGCCGACTGCGGATTTCCGACGTGACTCGTCCCCCCGTCAGCACCGGCAAGGCAATGCTTGAGCCGAGCGACCACACACCAAAATCACTGTTGAGAATCTGCCCCAGGGAGGAGGTGGTTGTGCCACTCGTGCCTGTGAGTTTGAAACTGGGAAAGACGGAGAGCTTGGCTTCTTTAACTCGTTTGATGGTGCCGGAGTAGCGGCGCTCGGCTGCGATGATATCCGGACGACGCAGCAAGAGCTCCGATGGTAGCCCGGAAGGTGGGCTCGATGGCACCCGCGGCATACGCACGCTACCGGAGATTTTTCCTGCGGGATAACGCCCGACTAACAACTCAAGCTGCCTCCGTGCCGATTCCAGATCCCCCTGCTGTCCGGACAAGTCCGCCTTTGCCGAGGCGACATCGGTTTGAGCCAGTCTCAGCTGGGATGCCGAGCCACCTTCCTCGATCAAATTCCGCTCGAAGCGCTCACGCACCGCCGTTTCTGTCTTCTTCCGGATGGCCAGCGCTTCTTTCGCCAGCGCCACCTGTTCGTTGGCCTCGGCCAGTGCAAACCATGCCTTGCACACCTGCGCAGCGAGCGATGCGCGGGCGGCACGGTAATCCTGTCCGCCCGCCTGCCACTCGGCCAAGGCCGCCGATTTCCCCGCTCTGGCACTGCCCCAGATATCCGGTTCCCAATCAACCGACATCTCCACCCCAAAGGAGTTGGAAATAAACGCACCGCCAAAGGGAAAGCCGACGTAGTTCACTTTCTGGCGCGTGCCATCAGCACTCAGCCCCACCTGCGGGCGCGAGGTGGCATCGGAGATTTTAGCCGCCTCGGCAGCACGATAAACACGCTCCGCAGCAATGCGCATGTCGTGGTTTTGCGACAAGGCCTCGCGCACAAGCCCATTTAGTCGGCTGTCGCCAAAACGGGAAACCCAGTTGTCATCAACACCTGCCTTCGCCTGTTGGGTCGCCGACCAACTCCCGGGAGCTACGCCTGCGACTTTTCCGATCGAAGAAGCCGGTGGTTTCCCCACGCAACCTATCAATAATGTGGCCAGACCACAGACTGAATAACGACGAGCTATCGCCTGAGCCTGATTCAATTTCATGAAGTCATCTCCTCCTTGTTGAGGAATCCTGCATGGCAAAAATCGATCATCCACTCGAGTTGTTGCTCCATGTCCGGTTCACCGCAAGCACCTTTGGTGAGCTTTTGCACGGTATCGGCATACATCAAGGTGTGAATCATGACTCCAAAGCTATAATGCAGCCGCCACAATTGCTGATCCACGGGGAGATGTGGCAGCGCGGCGCTGATGGCTCGACTGAAATCAGCCACCATTTTGTCCAACAAAGGCAACGCCGCATCGGGAATATCCTGATGCTGATCGCTTAAGCAGCGCCCCATGAGTTTGTAAAAAACCTGCTCTTTCAGCTCGCTCTGAATCGTCATTGTGAGGAAAGGTCTCATAAAGGCATCCAAGATATCGCGAATACCAGCGACTTGCCCACCGGCCGTCAAGCTTTCCAACAATTGGATACGCTGTTCATTGATAGGGTTCATGCATTGGCACTGCACGGCTTCGAATAATTTTTCCTTACTACCGAAGTGGTAATTCACCGCCGCCACGTTGACCTCCGCCCTATTGGTGATGTCGCGCAAAGAAACAGCATCAAAGCCACGCTCAGCCAGCAGGTGCTCAGTCGCATTCAGGATCTTCTCTTTCGTGGTGACTTTTTCAGCAGGCATGAAGCACATGATTCAATCACCTGCTTAAATTGCAACCACAAGCGTCAAGCACCTGTTTGAAACCAGGATATCTGTTAGATAAAGTCAGCCTCAGCCCTTGCATTGCAAACTACGTGGTCCATAGATCGGCGCATGAAGATTGGACTGATTGGCTGCGGCCGCATGGGAGGAGCATTGATTGAAGGCGCAATTACAGCAGGCTTAGTCGCCTCCAGTGACGTGCTACTGAGTAGCCGAAGCAAGGAGTCAGCACAAACATTAGCCGATAAATGCGGTGCCGTGGTGGCTGAAAACAACAGCCAAGTCGCCCGTGAAAGCGATCTCGTGCTGCTCGGCTGCAAACCTTACCAAATCATCGATATTCTTAACGAGATTTCAGCCGAACTACCTGGAGATACCTGCCTGGTCTCGGTCGCCGCCGGCATCACCCTCCAGAGCATGGAAGGCGCCAGCCCAGAGGGCACACGCATTATCCGGGCCATGCCGAACACCCCATCGCTCATCGGAATGGGAGCCACCGGCATCAGCAAAGGAAGCCATGCCACCGATGCGGACATTGCCATTGCCCAGAAACTTCTCGGTTCGGTCGGCATCGTTTTGGAAACCCGCGAAGACCAGCTTGATGCAGTCACTGGAGTGTCCGGCAGCGGTCCAGCCTATGTTTACACCTTCATCGAAGAACTGGCTGCGCAGGGAGTGAAAGAAGGCCTCGATGCCGATGACGCACTGCAGCTCGCCACCCAAACCGTCATTGGCGCCGCCCGAATGGTGGAACAATCACCGATGTCCCCTGCCGAACTTCGCAACCAGGTCACTTCACCCGGTGGCACCACCCTGGCAGGCTTGAAGGCATTGACTGACAGTGGTTTCGAGAAAAGCGTCGCCACCGGAGTGGCAGCCGCAGCGGCTAGATCGCGTGAGATTGCCGCGGAATCTTGAAAGTTGTCGTCACAGGGTGCGTAACCGGAGTGGCGATTCCATTTGCCAAACCGGCATTCTGACCTTATCGTCGATTGACTCCCACAGCGGAGTCCGCATTCAATTACCAACACATCTATCTTATTATGGGACCTCTCGGATATCCAGAAATGGTGGTCATTTTCCTGATCATCCTCTTGCTCTTTGGAGCTAAAAAACTTCCTCAGCTCGCTCGCGGCTTAGGTAAGAGCATGGGCGAATTTAAAAAAGCCAAAGAAGAATTCGAACATGAGATCACCCGCGGCGAGGACGAAGTCACCACCTCGTCCAGCAAGCCCAAGGAAAGCACCGCCCGCTCCGAGGAATCCGAAAGCTAAGACGGTCATGCTCCAACCCCCAATTTCAATCAAAAGCGCCTCGATGATCTTCGGGGCCTTTTTTTGCCTCCTTCTCTCGTGCTGTGGAGAGGAAAAATCCACCGCTTCCACGGAAGACTGGAACAATCAGACTGAAACCGCTCCGAGCTCAAGCCAGATGGTGAGCACGGAGGAACCAGACCAGCCAGATTCAAGCGCCATCACAGAATCGGAACCCAGCGGCAATGTCCGTTTCCTCGCTTACAACCTGCGAAACTACCTCACCATGATCCGTTACATCGACGGCAAGGCGAACAGACGAGGAAAGCCGGAAGAGGAAATTTCCGCCGTACTGAAGGTCATCGTCAACGGCAAGCCGGATATCTTGGGGCTCTGCGAAATTGGCAGTAAGAAAGACCTTAGCGATCTGCAACAGCGCTTGGCCAAGCTAGGCCTCGACCTCCCTCATGCTCACCTCGTACAGGGAGCCGATACCGTCCGCTCACTGGCCATCCTTTCAAAATACCCGATCGTTGCCACCGCCAAACCAAAAGTCGATAGCTACACCCTCTCCGGCAACCCATTTCAGATCAGCCGAGGCGTGCTTGATGCCAGCATCCACCTGCCAAACAAAACCGTCCGTTTCATCGGAGCCCATCTAAAATCGAAACGCCCCATCAAGGAGGCCGATGAGGAGATGATGCGCCGTAACGAAGCAGCTATTGTGCGCAAACACATCGATACCATACTGACAGACGACCCCAAGGCCATGCTGATGGTTTACGGTGATCTCAACGACACCAAACGGACCAAATCCGTTTACACGATCAAGGGCCGTGCCAATAGCCGCAAGCGCCTAGAAATGATCGAGCTTGCCGACTCCCGAGGCGAGCTCTGGACCCATCACTGGAAACGCGAGGACATTTACTCGCGCATCGATTTCTGCATGAGCAGCTTAGCCCTCACCCCCTTCATTGATCAGGAAAACAGCAAGATCCTAGACCCTGCCGATTGGGAAACTGGCAGCGATCACCGAGCGCTTCTAGTGATCATCAAGTGACGGAAACAGCCACGGCATCACGAAGGGGGCATTCCGACGCAGGCGAGAGCGTCAGGCTCTCAGGTCATCGCACTTCCTTACGCTGCAGATCTCTACGCTGCAGATGCTTACATCTCCAATTTGGCAATTTCTGCCATGATCTTATCTGAGATCTTCTGGTAATCGTCACGTCCCTTGGCCTTGAGCTCTTCCGGGGTGAAGCTAATCGGATCGCCCACGACCAATGTGATCGGGCAGAAATTCATCTTGCTAGAACCTCGTGGAAGCGCTTTGCGGGCGCCGAAAATACGAACCGGCTGAACCACCGCCTTACTTTTCGCCACAATCAAACCGGTTCCTGCTTCAGCTTTCTGGAGCTTGCCGTCCAAGGTGCGAGCCCCTTCAGGAAAGACCACCACTTGATTCCCCTGTCTGAGTAGCTTGATGATCGTTTTCAGGCTGGTCATGTCCGGACGCTCTTGATCCACCGGGATGGAATTGAGTCGAGGATAGAGCCAGGCCCCAAAGCCACGGAACAAGGTTTTGCGAGCCAGGTAGTAGACCTCTTGTTCATATGCGATCCCCACCAGCGGCGGATCGAGGAAGCTTTCATGGTTCGATGCGATGAGCACCGGGCCATCGGTGACCAATTTCTCTTTGCCAATCACGCGATAAGCAAAAAAGCACACAAAGCACTTCTGCCAAAGACGGTAACAGAACCAGTAGATCGTTTTCATAAAGCTATATCAAAATGTTTAATCGTTCATTCCCTGTGTGCGAAGCGTCGCCAGAGCGGCTTCCACAACCTCATCAATATCCATTTCAGAACTATCAATGACCGTTGCCCCTTCTGCCACGACTAAGGGTGAGGTTTTACGTTTGCTATCCTCCTCATCGCGCTTGCTCACCACATCGGTAAGCCCTTCGGCGGAGCGGCGAGCCAAGCGAACCTCCTCCGAGGCATCGATGTAAATTTTGTAAGGGGTGTCGGGGAAAACCACCGAACCGATATCGCGGCCTTCCATCACCAGGCTACCCAGTTTGAGATACTCACGCTGTTTCTCCACTAACAGATGACGAACTTCAGGGATCGCCGCCACCGTGGAGACACGGGAATTCACCGCGTCCTCGCGCAGGGCATCGCCTGGGTCGGTGCCGTCGATCAGGATGGTGGATGTGCCATCCTTCACTCCGCAGGTGACCTCAAGCTTATCTAACATGGCAAGCACCGCAGCACTATCTGCCGCGTCCACCTCATTCTCGATGGTCGCCCAGGCAATGGCACGATACATCGCGCCGGTGTTAATCATAATCAGACCTAAGCGCTCGGCCAGCCGACGAGCGACCGTGCTTTTTCCAGAGGCTGCAGGGCCGTCGATGGCGACGGCGAAGTTTGAACTATCGGACATGAAATTGTAATATTAGATCTTCTCCTTACTTGGGAGATTTCCCAGCCTTGATGGCCTCGAGATGTTTGGAGAAACCAGGGTATGAGGTGTTGATGCAATCGGTGTTGGTGATCTCTGTTTCGCCCTTGGCGTGAAGACCCGCGATGGCGAAGGCCATGGCAATCCGGTGATCGCCAAAGCTATCCAGAACCTGTCCGTGAAGTGGTTTTCCACCTGAAATTTCCATTCCATCCTCGTATTCCTCCACCTCGGCACCCATGGCACGAAGGTTGTCGGCAACGGTGGAAATGCGGTCGCTTTCCTTGACCCGCAGTTCCTTGGCATTGCGGATGCTCATCTTGCCTTGGGCCAGCGCACCGGCAACGGCGAGGATGGGCACCTCATCGATGAGATTTGGCACTTCTTCAGGTTTGATTTCCGTGCCATGCAGAGATTTTCCGGTGATCTCGATGTTGCCGTAAGGCTCACCGTATTCTTCAGAGAGGACGACGTCTTTGATCTGCGCTCCCATGCGGATCAGCACGTCCAGCAGCGCGGTGCGCGTGGGGTTCAAGCCCACATTTTTAATCAACAAATGGGCACCGGGCAGACAGGCGGCAGCGACAATCCAGAAAGCAGCGGATGAAATATCGCCGGGAATGCGGAAATCGCGAGATTCCGGCATCTGCCCGCCGTAAACGGAGATGTGATTACCATCGCGCACCGAACGCACTTGGAAATACGCCAGCATCCGCTCGGTGTGGTCGCGTGTTTCCGAGGGCTGCACCACCGTGGTTTTCCCTTCGGTAAACAAACCGGCAAGCAGAATGGCACTTTTAACCTGAGCACTGGCGACCGGCATCTCGTAAGTCATCTCCTTGAGCTTGCCTCCGGTGATACGGAGTGGTGCGCAGCCAGGCTTCTCGCCGAGCGCTTCAATGCTTGCCCCCATTTCAGCCAGCGGCTTCATGATCCGCCCCATGGGGCGAGAACAAAGCGAGGCGTCTCCGGTGAGAACCGACTCAAATGGCTGAGCAGCCAGCAGACCGGCGAGCAGACGCATGCCGGTGCCGGAGTTGCCGCAATCGACTTCTTCCTCAGGCTTGCTGAGATCCATCTTCTTCCCTCGGATGATCAAGGAAGTAGGGCCAAAGCCCTCCATTGCTTCCAACACTTCATAATCCACCCCCAGATTTGACATGGCATTGAGGGTGCAGATGCAGTCTTCACTGGGAAGATAGTTGTCGATCTGGCAAGGGCCGTTAGACAGGCCTGCCAGAATCGCGGCACGGTGAGAGATGCTTTTATCTCCGGGGACTTCGAATTCGGCCCAAAGATCTTTGATCGGCTTTACCTTGATGGATGACATAAATATAGAAGGTTTTGTTTTTTCCGCCCGCATGGGACTTAGTCGTCGGACGATTGGCGGCGAGGCCCCAGGCCATCGCGCAGTGTCTTGGCGTCCTGCAAAAATCGGATGACCCGTTCATCGCTTGAATCATCGAGCATAGCAAGCATTTCGCGCAAGTAGCTGATGGTCTCTTCCAGCGGTTGCTTGAGAGCCGCCTTGTTGCGTTGTAAAATTTCAGCCCACATCCCGGGATGCCCGGATGCCACCCGTGTGGTGTCGCGCATACCATTCCCGGCAAACAGTCCGTCGTCTGGGTTTTTCAATCCTACCAGACTACCCACGGAGGCCAGAATGTGCGGCAGGTGACTGACTCGCGCCATGACACGATCGTGGTCTTCGGAGGATGTCAGGTAACAACGGCAGCCGAGGCTTTCCCACATCGATCGCAGTGCCTCCACCTGACTGTCAGGATGGTTGAAATCGTTGGTCATGACGCAGGCGGCGCCTTGAAATAAATCTTCTGTCGCAGCGCCTACTCCTGCCTGCTCGGAACCAGCCATCGGATGGCTACCGATATAAAGAGCCCCCACCTCCTTGACCAGGTCTTCGAGAGTATCGCGAGGAGTCAGCTTCACGCTGCCCACGTCGCTGATAATCACGCCTTCCAATGAGGTGGTTTCAGCAGCCGCTTTGAGGATTTCCAACATCGCCCCCACCGGAGAGGCTAGAATGATAACATAGGCTCCGGACACGGCTTCGGCCAAGTCTGTGGTCGCTTCGTGAATCCCCCGTTCACGCGCCTCGCTGACACCCGCTTCGCGCCGTCCCCAGAGACATACGCTCAGTCCGGGTCGGTGCTTTTGCGCCGCTAGGACGATCGATCCACCTAGCAAGCCGCTCCCAAGAACTGCCATCCGTTTCATGCGCGCAATCACTGCCACGTCGGGGACTAAATGCAAGAACCGACGCGCTTAAATTGCAGCATCGGTTCTTTGAAAATAGGTTGATGGCGCCAGAGGTTATAGCGCCATCGTTGAAACCCGTTCTATTTACGGCACACGGAACTTGTGTGTTGGATCAGAGTCTTCCGGATCTTTCACCAGTTTCCCTGAACCAATGCCTTTCACATCCACGATGTTGTGTGTGAAGGGGTTGAATACGAAGCCAGGCTTACCTGGGACAGCGGCTGCTGTTGGGTATTTAGGCTTGGGTTTGGCTTGGTTATTGATCGAAGGAGTTGCCGCTTGGGCTTCCTGCTGACGACGTTCTTCTTCGCGTCTCAAGCGAGCGCGGCTCTCTTCAAGCTTGCGCTGTTGTTCATCGGCCACACTCTGCTGAGGAGGCGTAGGATGGATCTGCTGCTGTTGCGGCTCCTGACCTGGATAAGGTGGATAAGGAGCACAGGCACCGACGAGGGCAACGAAGCCTAGTGGCAGAATGATAAGTTTAGTTAAGTCCTTCATGGTATACGGTTTATTGGAAATCAGTTTATTAAAAATATGATATCAGCTCTCGCTAATCGGCTATCTCCCTACTTCATCAGAGGCGGGAAAACCAGCAGCACGCAGATTCTCAGCCCTTAATAATAGCAAGTCAAGTCCTAGTCTTTTGGCATCAGATAAATCTATGTCACAGCACAGGCTGGGGCAGATGCTCTCCGGTTTTGAATCCACCACCGGATGACTGAATAAAAAAACGGAGCGGAGGGACACCTCAGGTGAGAGCCCCCGCTCCGTGTAAGTTCGTTAGGTTCTAACCCTTACGCTCAAGCCAGCGTGCGACGTAATCTTTACCGCCCAAGCCGATGGCAATGGCTCCACCAATCCCAAAGGCCGTGGCAAGAGCATAAATGGCATACTCGTAAGGCAGCCCGGTTAGCTCAGGAGCCAGGTTGGCACGATTGAGAGCCACTACGGTGGTCAGCACAAGGATACCAATCCGGGCAGCCTTCGCGAGGGTGATGTTCTTATCGGCCAAATTCGTGTAGGCAAACTTGGATAGCAACAATCCCACACCGAAGATGATCACGGCCAGAAGGATGCGGAAGTATCCTTCGACAAAGCCCTCCGAGGCGCTGGAGAGAATGCTGATTTCCAGAACATTGATTGCAGCACTGATCAGTAGCACGGCAACGCTGATCATCACGATCAACCCCACCACGTGGCTCAGTGAACGGCTACCTTCTTGAGGCACATCAAGACCAAGCTTGGACGGCCAAGTATTTGCGCCAGCGGCATCGAGTAGATTGGTCACCAAGCGACGAGCAATCTGACCGATCAGGATCCCAACAGCCACCAAGATGCAGGCCACGATGATGTTGGGCACTACGCCAAGAATGCTATTGACCACCCCACTCACGGGTTCGGAAACGCTATCAATGTTCAAAAAATGCAACACTGACGGGATGAACATCAGCACAATGAAGCAGTAGAGAGCAGTCACCAAAGCGCTGGAAACGGGCTTCTCTCCCGGCTTCGAGCCGAGACGCTCGTCGAGTTTCGCACCATCGAGCACGCCGGCAGCGAGGTTTTTAACCACCTTGGCGACAATGAGAACGAAGAACAACAGAACTCCGGCACCGACAATGTTAGGGATGAAGTTCAAGAACTTGCCAAGCATGTCTTGGAGAGGTCCGCTGATCTCATCGAGCTCAGCCACACCCAGCGCAAAGATGGCTAGGTAGAGGAGTATCAGGTAGTAAACGAAATTGGCGATCCCTTTGGCGGCACCACTTTCGTGACCAATCATTTTGGCAAGCTTGTCATCAAGATCGGTTTTACCGAGAGCCTTGATAATAAGTCCGCGCAACATACGGGCGAAAATTCGCCCAACGACAAAGACCAAAATGGCCAGAATAATGGCTCCAATTGGGCCAAGTGTATCAACGCCCTGACGAATATTCATCATGAACTGGTTGAACTTGTCACCAAAGGAATCATTGGCAGCGAGTAATAATAGTGGTTGTATCATGTTATTGTGTTTGGGATGTTATATGATTTCCGGATTAAACCGAATATCAACTAGTAGCCTATCAGAGGGATCATCCACTTCAAGCTTGCTAACGTGATATTTGAGTCGGATTCGGGGCTTGATTGTCACAGACAAATTCAGAACAGTCCTTTTTCTTCATACCGCGCCCATGACATTCACACCTCAGCCCAAGGACCTGGAATTTAAAATCCAGTCACTAATGCGTGCTCAGGTTTCAGATGAACTGGATTTCTCCTCTGTGGCGAGCGAGGTCTTTGCCTATCAATTTCGCCACAATCTCCCGTATCAGCGATACTGCGAGGCACTGGAAGTCTCGCCCGACAATGTGAGCCACTGGAAACAGATCCCCGCCATTACGACGGATGCTTTTAAAAGCCAAGCCCACCCACTAGTCTGTTTTCCAACAAATGCAGCCAGTCACAAATTCCTAACATCGGGCACCACCCAAGACGTTAGAGGTCAGCATTTTTTTCCAACAATCACACTTTACGAAAGCTCGATCATTGCCGCGTGGAAGACACTTGACCTTCCAGAGCCAGCGAACGTCATCATCCTAACACCCAAACCTGAGAACGCCCCCCATTCCTCGCTCAGCCATATGATGGGCGTTCTTGAGCAACACTATGAAGGGGCCTCCGTCCTGTGGGCAATCGATGATCACGGGCAGATCGATATCGATCTCATTGAAAGCGCCGTCGCCCAACAAAGCCCCATCGCTATACTCGGCACGGCCCTGGCTTTCCTGCATCTGTGCGAAAACCATCGACTGCCACTTCCAGCCGGCAGCTTTGCCATGGAAACCGGCGGCTACAAGGGCACTGGTCGGCAGATGGAAAAGGAGGATCTCTACGCGCTGTTTCAGCGTCAGCTCGGTTTGCCCCCCGAATCCATCATCAATGAGTATTCCATGACCGAACTCAGCAGCCAGTTTTACACCCGTGGACTCGGCGAGCCCCACCATGGGCCATCATGGACCAGAACCCAGGTGATCGACCCCAGAACTGGCCACGAAGCCGCGCCCGGCGAACCTGGCTACCTTGCTATTTACGATCTCGCGAACTTGCATTCCGTCATGGCGATCCAAACACAGGATATCGCGGTGGCGACCCATCAGGGCTCTTTTCAACTCCTCGGTCGCGACCCCAGCGCCCTACCGCGCGGTTGTTCGCGCGCGGCCGACCACGCCATGCAATCGTCATGACCACCGCTCAACGCATCGAACTGTTAGCCCAGGCCTGTCGGCACCCTGATCTGGCTCGTCTGCTGGGGCCAATCGACAGCTCAGCACTCAGCGACTGGGTTGCTGCGGAGCTGGGTCGGGCTGATGCTCTCGATCGCTTTCGCCCTCACGGACCGATACGGAGTCGGGCGATTGCTCCCGCTCACATTCTCCACATCGTCAGTGGCAATACGCCACACGCCGCCTTCCAAAATCTGCTGCGAGGACTGCTGCTAGGATCGCACAACACCATCAAACTCCCCTCGTCCGGTCTCCCGGAACTGACACGCTGGATCGGCAGCCTGCCCGATGCACTGCAAGCGCTGGCGATCAGCACAACAGAGCTAACAGACAACCACTGGCAACGGGCTACTGTGGTTGTCGCCATCGGATCAGACGCGACTATGCAGCAGGTGCAAGAGCAGGTCCGCCCCGACCAAACCTTCATCCCGCACGGCCACAAGCTGTCCATCGGCGTCGTCACTGAAGATTTTGAGCGGGCCGCCACTCTGGCCGCCAAAGACAGCTCCTTATTCAATCAACGCGGCTGCCTATCGCCGCACGCCATCTATGTTCAGGGTGACGCTCGGAAATTTGCCACCCTGCTGGCCCAGGAAATGGCACGCTTCAATCAACACACACCGGCAGAGTCCCTCAGTCTCTCCGAAGCCGGAGCCGTGGCCAACCTTCGTGAAACCACACGTTTCCTGGCCGCTAATGAAGACACCACCGAGCTCTGGCACAGCGGCGACTTGGCCTGGACGGTGATCTGGGAAAACGACAGCACACTCAAGTTGTCCTGCCTAAACCGCTGTGTATATATCAAACCCCTACCGGAGCCATGCACCGCAGAAACACTCGGTGCCGAAGCCCACTACCTATCCACCATCGCCCTTCACCCCTTCGATCCAGATCTCGCCGAACGCCTTGCCGAACTTCCAGCGCACCGCATTTGCCCACTTGGCAAAAGCCAAGAACCATCATTGTTCTGGCACCACGATGGATTTGCACCACTCGCTTCGCTGGTCAAATGGAAGGACATCGGCTAACACCCCATCGCCGCAGCGATCTCCCGCTGCCATCTCCTCATTGCAACGCCCCATCACCATCATGTTCGATCCTCCAGTCACCACCACCGGCACCATCATTCGCTCGCCCAAGCCTAACATCTATTTCGTTTCCCTGCCCAACGGCAAGGAAATCATCGGTCACATCCCCAAAGCACTGCAACATTTGCACGCCGACCTCGAAGCCGGCGTCAAAGTCACCCTGGAGCTCACCCCTTTCGATTTTGAAAAGGGACGCATCAGCGGTTTGGCAGAGGCAGAGTAGGGACGGTTAGATCCGATTCCCATCGCACAGGCTCTGGTTCATTCCCAGCGCGGGGTTCTCCTCGTTGCTCTCACCCATCACCACCGCCGGCACGCCGGCCACAGTTTTATGGGGAGGCACATCTTCCAGAACCACACTGCCGGCACCCACCTTGGCACAGGTGCCAATGGTCACCCGACCGAGAATTTTCGAACCGGCGCCGATCAGCACACCTGAGCGCACGATCGGGTGGCGATCGCCACTGACCTTGCCGGTGCCGCCGAGCGTCACTTCATGCAAAATCGACACATCGTCCTCGATGATGGAAGTCTCCCCCACCACCACACTGGTGGCGTGATCTAACAAAATACCACAACCAATCCGCGCCGCCGGATGAATATCCACCCCGAAGATTTCGCTGGAAATACTTTGGAAATAAAGCGCCAAGGCGTGGCGGCCCGTGCCCCACAGGTGATGTGAGATCCGGTAGGACGTAATGGCCAGGAAACCTTTGTAGAATAATAAGGGTTCAAGCGCTGATTGGCATGCCGGGTCACGGTCGACAATCGCCTGCATATCCCTGGCCGCACTACGCACCAGCGCCCCATTATTGATCAGGATGTCGCAGAGAAGCGGCTCAAGCTCATCGCGCTGCATGTCTTCGCGTGCCAACTTTCGCGCCAAGCGAGCGGCCAAACCACGCGCCATACACTTTCTGGAGATCACCACATCGGTGAGTAAGTGTCGTAGCTGCGGCTCGCTTTGGATGATTTTTTCCGCCGCCTCATGGACTCCCGCCCAAATCTCATCGAGCTCCTCCTGACTTAATCGGCCATGACAGAGGTTAAACTCGTTGGCACTGGCCTTGGTTTGGTTTTTATGTTCCATTATCTCTTGTGAGGATTTCTCAAAAACTTGAATACGCGTGTCGGGCAATGGTTCAACTCGCTCGGCATCACGACGGACAGACTCTTACACGACTTGATGACCTCGCGCAACGTGAAGCCGTGTCTGCAAACTTTTTGGTGCAAATCCTCAACGATCTAAAACGGGCCGGATTAATCATTAGCAAGCGAGGTAAAGCTGGCGGCTACCTGCTGGCCAGAGAGCCGCGCGAGATCACCCTGCAGCACATCACCATGGCGGTGGAACCCGGCATGCTCATCCCCAACGTTTCCGAAGAGGGTGAGTCAGGAAAATCTATCAAGGACGCCTGGGCTTCGATCAGCAAGTCGCTCGACGGAGCCCTCAACGAAATCAACCTCGATTCACTCTGCACCGAGGCCCCGATGTTCTACATATAAGTTGCCAGCGCACGCTTTTGCGCTTTGATTAGGTCATGCTGTTGCCGCTGCGGACCCTCATCTCCATCCTTGCGCTCTCTTGTTGGCTCCCCTCGTCTCTGCCTGCGCAGCACTTGCTCAAGGCTCCTAACGAAAAGGCCGAGCCCATCAATCAGCGCAGGGCTTACGGCAACGCCTGCGGCCCTGCATCGCTACTGAACGCCTTTCAATACGGCGATGAAAAATGGCAGAAAGCCTACCAGGCCGTGCCGGGAAATAACAGCCGGAGTCGCATCCGCTACGTCATTGCCGCTTGGGGCAATCGCCCCTCCAAACATATCGAGGGACTGAAGCGCTGGAACGTGAAGCAAGGGATCAACCTACTCGATCTCACCGACATGGCGAATGAAATGCGCAGCGGACATTTTCTTCCCAAAATCAAATACGAGGTCCTGACCCTCGATAAAAAAGAAAGCCGCCGAGAGCTCCTGAAACGCAGCCACGCACGCATGGCGAAGTCGCTGAAAAAAGGACTGCCTCCCATCATCAGCCTACGCCGTTACGCCTACCGCTACAGCGCAGCCATCGGCGGCCGATCTTGGTGGCCTATCCGTGCCCACTTTGTCGTGGTCACAGAAATCCCAAGCAAACTCCCGCCGGAAGCTCAGTCGTTTAAAATCCGCTACGTCGATCCCTACGGCGGCTATGTGCGCTCCGGCACCATCACCGCCGCTACCGGTCAATTCACCGGCTCCCCCTTCCTCACCGCCAATCTCCCGCACACCTCCGTGGGGATGTCATTTGTCAAGGCGGGCGAAAAAAGCGAGATCAGCCTATCAGCCATTATCGGTCGATGGTAACGCCACCGTTAAAACGAAAAAGCCCTCGTCACTGACGAGGGCCTATTATCGATGATCTTCAATGGTGCGCGCGAGAGGAATCGAACCTCCACGTCCTTGCGGACACATGAACCTGAATCATGCGCGTCTACCAATTCCGCCACGCGCGCACTGAAGACGGGCGGAATGAAGCAGGTTCCCCAGAGTATTGCAACGTTGTTTTTGCAAAAAAATCAAAGTCTTCATTTCCGCCCTGTTTGGATGCTGTGGAATTGGCCCAAACATCCGAGATTGCGATGAAAGTCTGACACCTGATCATTTGAAATGTCGTCGACAAATATAGCGAAGATCCATCAATAGAACGCGCCACAGCGGGTCCAGGTCCTTGCGAATCTCACGCACGTTCAACGCTTCATCTTGTTGCTTCGCCCGAACAAGTTTGGCTTCTATCTTAGCGAGACGATTACGGATGATCGTTTTTATCGGTGGATACATCACTTGATTGGCGTATCCAGCAATGATTTTGGGACATGCTACCTCGTAACGCAGACAGAATTCCCTGAGTTTTACTTCACGCTGCTTCATCACCTGATTGATGCGGTCGGGCTCATCATGATCACGATAATAATAAATCAGTGTGTCTTGATGCACAAAGATCCCACCAGCGAGTGCAATTTGAAGATGAAAATCCCACTCCTGCGCCGATAACAAACACTCTTCGAAACGCAGACCATGATCAACGATAAACTGCCGTTGATGAAGGGGGCAGCCAGTCAGGATATTCCCTTCAAATAGCTGATAAATCATTTCATCCCGCGTGACCTCTGAAGAGGTAAAAATATTGTCAAAAACCGGCTTCTTGCTGTCGAGGTCTACCACATCACCATAGATAAATTGATGAGGCTGCAACTTCTCCATGCCATCCACCTGCATAGCGATGGCGTCACGCAACATGATATCATCAGCATCGAAGAACTTCAGATATTTTCCCCGTGCCATATCCATGCCGGTGTTGCGCGCAGCATTCGCCCCTTGGTTCGGACCAGTGCGGTAGAGAACGCGGTCACCTTGCTGCTTGATGATTTCCAAGGTGCCATCGCTCGAACCGTCGTCGATCAAAATGATTTCCAAATGAGGGTAGGTTTGCGCGTAGAGGCTTTGCAAACACGCTTCGAGATAGGTCGCTGCATTGTAGCAGGGAATCACGATGCTCACGAGGGGTTGTTCCATGACAAAGTTGAATCGGTGAAGGTGGGATCGAGGCGAAGAGAAGCTTAGGACATCGCAGCTTATTGCGTTAAAATAAGCATCACTAGTTTCTCAACGCCGACACCTCATGACTTGAATTTGGCTTAGGCAAGTTTTTTAGCTGACTAAATGGAATTTTATACCATAACCTAACCGCATGCCCAGTGATTGCCCCGTTGTCGCCTTTGTCCCCAGAGAGGTCTTTAGCACCACCGAAAAAAGCCTGAGAAGGCTTTATGAGATCACCGATACGCCATTTGACCTAGTCTGTATCGATGGCAATTCCGACTCAAAAACAAAGTCGTTTCTGGAAAAGTTCTCCAAAGAGAAAGGCTTTACTCTCATCCGCACCGAGTCCTACTTAACCCCGAACCGTGCACGTAACATGGCCTATGATTGGGCCAAGAAAAACACCGACACAGATTACATGGTGTTCGTGGACAATGACGTCTTGGTGAGCAAGGACTGGCTGTCTGCGCTGGTACAATGTGCCGAAGAGACAAAGGCTGGGCTCGTAGGCCCCACTTATTATGAGCACCTCCCGGAATGCTCAAAAATCCATATGTATGGCGGTGTCTGTGGCATCAAACGCAATAAACATGACCGACTGGCCTACTACGAACATCACGACTGCCAACACCTCCCTGTCGAAAAATTGGAGTCCGAACTCGTGCGGAAGACCACGGAGTTGATTGAATTTCACACGGTGCTGGTTCGCATGGATTTTCTAACGAAAATTGGAGGCTTTGACGATGGCTTGGTCTGCCACGCTGAGCATGGCGATATTTCCATGACAGCCACCCAACATGGATATGAGATCTGGCTCGAGCCGGCTTCTAAAATCACCTATGTGCCCCCCTCGAAATTGACACGCGAAGATCGTGATTTCTTCTTCTCCCGATGGAGCGAGGCAAAGATCAGCGCCAACCAAGAACACTTCGATCAAAAATGGGGTCTGGATCCCCACCCCAAAAAGAAGAACCCGGGTCTGAAGTGGCTTCGGATGCACCGCCGATACGCCTGTGGGAGTATTCGTAAGGTTCGCAAAATGTTTGGCAAAAAAGTCGGACGGTTCTACGAGAAGAAAATCTTCAGTCCCTTGGAGCATCGCTGGAATCGCTTTAAATACCCCGCCTAAACATGAACGTCGCACAAACGAATCTGCAGCTATACAATCAGCTTAGGGAAGCCCGTTGGAGCGATGCCGATCTCACCACCGTGAGGGCCGCTTACGATGTTTCGCAAAAGCTCTTTGCCAATGCCTATCGCCCCAACCAAAAGCCTTTCGTTTGCCATTTGATCGGCACCGCCAGCGTGCTCGCGCACTGGGGCGAGCGCCCTGACATGGTGGTTGCCGGCATGTTACACTCGGCCTATCTTTACGGCAGTTTTGGCGACAAATTAGGGATGACTCCCGAGAAACGGCAATACCTCCGTGCCATCGTGGGTGCTGATATTGAAACCTTGGTGCACAACTACTCATCCATGAAGGGCGTCAATCCTCTAACCTCGGATGACCGCGATTACCTCGTGCTGATCTTGGCCGACCTCTATGATGAAATGTTGGATCAGGGGGCTGCCTATGCTCCGGCGAAACCACTGCCGGAACTGTGCGACGATGAGACGGTCACCAAAATCATCGACGCCGCAACTCGGACGATCAGCGCCGAGGTCGGTCAACAGTTCGAAAAAGCGATCCGCGATCTCGAGCAAGCCAGCCCTCCAGACTTTCTCACCACCGACGCCACCTCCTTCAGCCGAATCAAAACGGGAATCCCCGGTTTTTCGAAAAAAAGGAAACGCTCACGCTGGCGTCGCCTGCTCCAGAAATAGCTTACTAATTACACCTCCCTTGTCAGCCAGCGGCCGCGGAAGTGGAGCCAGACGAAGATTGCACTTTGCAGCAGCACATCACAGATCATCACCTGCCAAATCCCCATCAGGTCGATGTCGTAATTCCGGATGACCCACCAGAGCACTCCCACCCGGATCAAGCCCATGGAGGTGAATGAATAGATCGTCACCGTGCGCGTATCCCCCGCACCACGCATCGACATTTTCATCACCATCATCGAGGCCGTCAGCACCTGCATCAGACCAACAAAGCGAATAACCGGTGCCGCCATCTGGAATTGGGCCGACGACGGATCGCCGAACAATGCGAGGAATTCGGTATTAAACACGGAGATCAAAACGCCAGCACCTCCCATGGTCACCACGGCCAGAACCCAGCAGAAACGCACTGCCTTTTTCGCCATTTCCGGATCCTTGGCGCCGAGATACTGACCGGTGAGTGTGCTCGCCGCCATGCCAATGGCGAACCCCGGCATGAAACTCACCGACTCCAGACGAACCACCATCGCATGTGCCCCAATGGTGCCCGCTTTCATCGAGCCGATAAAATAGACCCCCACGGCATGCACCGACCACATACCGATGATTTCGATCATCGACGGCCAGCTAATCCGCCAGATTCGGCGCAGCATTGGCATATCGTAGCGCATGTTTTCCAAGCGCAGCACCAGTGGGTCCAATGAATTTGCGCTTTTCTTGGATTGGCGCTGACTCAGTCCACCACCGGGGCGCAGGAACCAGAGAATCATCGCCGCGCCGCAGGCCCAGCCGATCACCGTGCCGCCGGCAAGGCCTTGCACGCCCCAGCCGAGTTCATAAACAAAATAGAGGCTGACACCAACGTTGATCACATTGACTAACAGCATCGCCATAAAGGGCTTCACCGTATCGCCATAAGCTCGCAGGCAACTGCTGGCGACAAACATCACACCACTGAACGGAGCCAACAGAGCTCCGATGCGCATGTAATCCACCACATATTCCTGAGCCAAGTCACTCAGACCGAAGAAACGCCCCATGTGAGGAACCACCAGCCAGATCAGCACCCCACTGAGGAAACCGGAGACCACTCCCAGTAGCAGCGACTGCCCCAGGGCAAGGTTGGCCGATTTAATATCACGTGCGCCGGTGGCACGTGACACCAAGGCCATCGCACCAGTCGCCATCGCCCCTTGAAGAATCATCAGCAGCCACATAAGATACATGCCTGCTCCCATCATATCCATGACTGCCTCACTGGCTTCGCCACTTTCCATCCGGCCCGCGATCATCATGTCTGCGAAACCGACACCCACGCCCATCAGGTTTTGTAAAAATGGCCACAGCGCAAGAGCCAGCACCTGCCGAGGTAGTGAGAGGCCGGCAAGCTTCCCACCTAACTCCATCGGCACAGCAACGGCCGGGGGCTCATCGATCACCGATAGCCCGTCGCCACTCTCCACGGCCTGGAATTCCTCACTACTCATTTTTTGCTAATGACCACTGGATAACTTCAAGTCATCGCGGTGACGAGCACCGAACTATCGTTCTTTTTCGTAACTTGGAAGTGCCAAAATTTGTTTTAAGAGATTAGAATCTGGCCCGTGAACGAAGATCCCTACCGCCCACCCTTGGAGTCTCCCGAGATCGAGGAGTGGCATGACTCCGCCCCACAGCAGCCCGGCGAGGCTCCCGCACTGGTGGTAGAGCACCTGCGTCATACCCGCCCTTGGGTGAAATTCTGTAGCTTAGCCGGTTATATCACAGCAGGGTTCATCCTGATTATCGCGGCGATGACCGCGCGCAAGATGCTGGGCAGCTTTCCTCTGCTCTCAATCATCCTGCTGGCTTCCTTCTACCTGGTGCTGGCAGTGCTGTTCATCATCCCCTCTCTCAGACTCTCGAGATACGAGCGCTCGATCACCCGGCTCAACATCAGCCATCGCATCGAGGATCTCGAGCAAGCGATCGCCCACCAGCGAACGTTCTGGACTCAAATGGGAATCATGATCCTCATCATGCTGATCCTCTATCTAGTCACCATCGGAATCTCGGCTATCGTGCTTCTGTCCGGCAAAATCTAACCATTTCAGCCCCCTCGCTCCGCCTTTGTCCTGACAGACTTCGCACTTGGCAAGCGACCTGCTAAGGGCTTAATTGCTCTGCCGCCGAATCGCCCGATGACGAGCTTCGACTTCCACCCTGAAGACAAGCCCCTCATTTTCAACGAATCAGTTTTTCTCATCATGTCATTCCCATATCACAACAACACACCAGACAGCACCGGATCCATGCACAGTTTCTCCACCGAGAGAGATAACTGCGGCATGGGCGCGATTGCCAACATCCACGGCAAGCGCTCATATCAAATCGTCGATTTGGCGATCGAGTCCGTATGTAACATGACGCACCGCGGAGCTGTTGACGCTGATATGAAAACCGGCGACGGCTCAGGCATCCTCAGCCAGATCCCCTACCCGATTTTCCGCAAGGCTGCCGCTGAATTCGGCACCGAGCTGAAAGACGATACCGATCTGGCGGTGGGCGTATTCTTCCTCCCCTTCGACGACCAAGCTGCGCAGGAAGAAATCAAGCAGCTGACGGCCAAAACTATCGCGGCCCGCGGAATCTCCCTGATTGGCTGGCGCGAGGCTCCCGTGGCTCCTGAAGAGCTGGGCAAGCTGGCGCAGAAAACCCGCCCGCAGATCCTCCACCTGCTGATGGAAAAACCCGAGGGCTGGGACGCCGATCACTTTGAGCGTCAGCTCTACCTCTGCCGCCGCAGCATCGAGCGCGATACCAAGACGATTGAAAACTTCTACATCCCCTCCTTTTCCAGTCGATTGATCTCTTACAAGGGCCTGGCCATGCCAGCCACCCTCAAGGCCTTCTACCTCGATCTCCAGAATCCTGAGTTCGAGACCGCCATCTGTCTTTACCACCAACGTTTCTCCACCAACACATTCCCCGCTTGGCCGCTCGGTCAGCCATTCCGCATGATGTGCCACAACGGGGAAATCAACACCGTGCGCGGCAACCGCAACTGGATGGCCTCCCGTGAGGAATTCTTCGAATCCGAAATCTGGGGCGAAGATGTCGAGCTGCTGAAGAATGTTCTCCGCGAAGACGAAAGTGACTCCGCCAGCCTCGACCACGCGCTGGAGCTACTCACCCTCTCCGGCCGCTCGCTGGAGCACTCGATGTGCATGCTGGTTCCCCCCGCCTTCCGCGACGATGCCGACATCTCCGATGACCTGCGCGCCTTCTATCAGTATCACCGCTCGTTCGCCGAGCCATGGGACGGCCCTGCCGGCCTGGTCTACACCGATGGCAACAAACTCTGCGCCTCGCTCGATCGAAATGGCCTTCGCCCGTCGCGCTTCAAACTCACCGAAGACGGCCTGCTTTACATCGGTTCCGAAATCGGTGCCGTGCAGATCGACAGCAGCAAGGTGATCCGCACCGGCCGTCTCGGACCCGGACAGATGCTCAGCGCTGACCTCAGCACTGGAGAGCTGAAGTTCGACCGTGAAATCAAGGAAGGTCTGGCGAAAAAAGCCCCCTACCGTCGCTGGATCGATGAAAACCGTCTGGAACTCCACGATTTCATCTCCCCGGACCCTCAAACTCCCGCCGTGGAAATCGACCCCGTCGACCTCTCACGCATGCAGATCATGCATGCGATCAACACCGAGGAACTCGACATGGTCTTCCCGCCGATGATCAAAGGCGCTCAGGAAGCGGTTTTCTCCATGGGTGACGACATCCCACTGGCCGTGCTTTCCAGCTACCCACGTCTCCTGCCGACTTACTTCAAGCAGCTCTTCGCCCAGGTGACCAACCCACCGATCGATCCGATCCGCGAGCGCTCCGTGATGACGCTCGCCGCCGGTCTCGGTGCCGAGTGTAACCTGTTAGCCGAAACTCCGGAACACGCCCGCGTGCTGAATCTCGACTCCGCCATCCTGCTCGAGCAGGAAATGCACCGGATCAAAGACATGGAGGAACATGGCTTCCCGAACCGCGTGATCGACATCACCTGGGACGCCTCCACCGGAGCAGCCGGCATGGAAGACGCCGTGAAACGAGTCTGCATGGAAGCTGAGGCCACCGTGGATGAAAACATCAACGTGCTCATCCTTTCCGACCGCGCCGCATCCGCCGAGCGCGTGCCTCTGCCCGCCATGCTGATCACCGGTGCCGTGCACCACCACTTGAACCGCGTGCGCAAGCGTCTTCGCTGCTCCTTGGTGGTCGAGTGCGGTGAAGCCCGCGATACCCACCAAATCGCCTGCCTGTTCGGCTTCGGCGCCACCGCCGTCTGCCCATACCTCGGCTACGCCACCGTCCGCGACATCGTGCGCAACGACACCAAAGGCAAAATTGGCGACGGCATCTCCGAGAGCAAGGCGATGAGCAACTACCGCAAGGCACTGGAAAAAGGCCTGCTCAAGATCATGTCCAAGATGGGTATCTCCGTGCTGAACTCCTATCAGGGAGCGCAGATTTTCGAGGCCATCGGCATTGGCAAAGAAGTCATGGATGTCTGTTTTACCGGCGCTCCGTCACGCCTCAGCGGCATCGGCTTCAAAGAAATCGCCGAGGAATCCATCATCCGTCACAAAGCGGCCTTCGCCGATGTCTTGGACGACAGCGAAGAGCTCGACGAGCTGCGCGTGCTCATCAGCAAAGGCAAGCCACTGCCCTTGGGCGATCCTGGCTACTACCGCTACCGCAAGCAGGGCGAACGTCACGCCATCACCACCGAGGTGATCAAGAACTTCCACACCTACCTCAAGGACGGTAAGCAGGAGGACTACGATGACTACGTCAAAGCCTCCCTGGAAACGCATCCGGTCACCATCAAGGACCTCTTTGAATTTGTGCCGTCCAGCGATGGTGCTGTGCCACTCGAAGAAGTAGAGCCCCGCGAGAACATCGTGCGCCGCTTCACCACCGCCGCCATGTCCATGGGGGCGCTGTCACCGGAAGCCCACGAAACTTTGGCCATTGCCATGAACCGCATCGGTGCCAAGTCGGACTCCGGTGAAGGCGGCGAGGACCCTCGTCGTTTCCAACCTTATCCAAATGGCGACTGGGCACGCTCCCGAATCAAGCAGATCGCATCCGGACGTTTCGGCGTTTCCGCGCACTATCTGGTCAATGCCGATGAGCTGGAAATCAAGATGGCCCAAGGAGCGAAGCCCGGTGAAGGTGGCCAGCTTCCCGGTCACAAGGTGAATGGCATCATCGCCCGCCTGCGCAACACCCAGCCGGGTGTGCAGCTGATCTCACCACCGCCGCACCACGATATTTACTCCATCGAGGATCTGGCCCAGCTGATCCACGACCTGAAGGAAATCAACCCACGTGCCAAAGTCACCGTCAAGCTGGTGGCAGAAGCCGGTGTCGGCACCGTGGCCGCCGGTGTGGCCAAGGCCGATGCCGATGTCATCCTGATCTCCGGTCACGACGGCGGAACCGCAGCCTCACCGCTGTCCTCCACCAAACACGCCGGCCTGCCATGGGAAATGGGCCTTTCCGAGGCTCAGCAGACTCTGGTGCTGAACAACCTGCGCTCGCGAGTTACACTGCGCACCGATGGTGGCATGAAAAACGGACGCGATATCATCACCGCCGCCATCCTCGGCGCGGAGGAATACAACTTCGGCACCATGGCGATGATTGCCATGGGCTGTGTCTACGTCCGCCGCTGTCACCTGAACAACTGCCCGGTAGGTGTTGCCACCACCGATCCCAAATGGCGCGCCAAGTTCAACGGCACTCCGGAAATGGTGGTGAAATACTTCTACGCAGTCGCCGACGAAGCACGCAAGATCATGGCAGGCCTCGGTGTCAAAACCTTGGACGAGCTGATTGGCCGCCCCGAGTTCCTGCGTCAGCGCGAGGTCCCAGACCATCCAAAGGCAAACTCCATCGACCTCAGCCCCGTGCTCAAGGACATCGCTCCTGCCGTGGCCAAGACGCTGGAGTGCGATCCCAAGGACGTGGCTCGCATTTGCCAACAGGATCGCAACGATGGTATCCAAAAGCCAGCGCTCGACCTACAGATCATCGAAGACGTCAAGAGCAGCATCGGCAGCGAGGACTTTGCCGATCTCATGGATCGTCAGCCGGTGAACCTTGAATACAAGGTGGTCAATACCGACCGCAACCTCGGCACCCGCCTCTCCGGACGCATTGCCGAAGTGCACGGCAACCATGGCCTGCCAAACGGCACAATCAACCTGACCTTCCGCGGCTCCGCCGGACAATCGCTGGGCACCTTCCTCTGTGGCGGCATCAACATCAATGCCATCGGCGAAGCTAACGACTACGTCGGTAAAGGCATGGCTGGTGGCCGCATCGTGGTGCAGCCGGAAGACAACGTTCAGTTCGAACCTGCTGACAACTCCCTGGCAGGTAACACCTGCATGTATGGAGCCACTGGTGGTGAGCTCTACATCAATGGTCGTGCCGGAGAGCGCTTCTGCGTTCGTAACTCCGGTGGCACCGCCGTCTGTGAAGGCGTCGGCGACCACGGCTGTGAATACATGACCAACGGTCTGGTGCTTATCCTCGGCCTCACTGGCAAGAACTTCGGAGCCGGTATGTCCGGAGGCACCGCCTTTGTTTACGATAAAGACGGCCGTTTCCAATCGCGCATCAACACCGAGATGGTGGCCCCCCTCCCCATCCGGCGTGAGCAGGACATCGCCGAGGTCAAACGTCTGGTTGAAAAACACGTTGAACTCACCGGCAGTGCCCGTGCTCAGCGAATCTTGGATAACTGGGAAAAGTCCGTGAAGAAATTCATCCGCGTGATCCCCAAAGAACGCGCCGAACTGGAAGCCGCCGAAGAGTCGCACGAAGCCGCCTCAAACGTAGGCCGCTAATTCGCCAACGCCCCCTCTCCATCCCGCGTCCCGCCAGCCACTTTAGGTTGAGCAAGGGCGCGGGATTTTTTTTGTGCTGGAACGTGGAGCCCAGACAAAGCCCCATCAGCAGCGAGGTGAACGTGCTCAGCGAATCCCGCCAACCCACAACAAGCACACAAAAAAAGACCTTCTCCCGTATCGGAAGAAGGTCTTGGCTTTGAAAATAAAGGGTGTCTCTCTACACGCGACGGCGCAGAATCAGGCAGGCTGAACCGGCCAGGCCAAGCAGCAAGGCGGATGATGGCTCAGGAACCGTCGAGACGGTGCCTCCCATGGCAATGCTGTCCAAACCGATGTGAAAGCCTGCACCATTGGTTCCGTCTGCGGTAATTTTCACCGTATAGGTAGTGTTCGCATCCAAGGTTACCCCTGCGAAGGAGGCTGTGGTGGAAAGCGGATGAGCCGTTCCATCATCGGCTGCATGGACGTGCTCGGTAGTGATGGTTTCAGCCCCCGTGCCACCGGTAAGTTCAATGGTCCAGAGGGTGGTATTGCTAGTGATATTGAAATCTCCTGTGCCCCCGAAGTTATCACTTACCAGAGTGAAATCATTGAGCACGATGATATCAGTCGCACTCGTGGTGAATGAAAATGAGGTGTTCCATGTTCCCTGCCCGCTGTTGTGCCCCAGGTTGTTATTCACGGCGAACAAAGAATTGGCATCTGTCGTCGTGAATAAGTCACCCGTGCCTGTGGACTGGAAATCGTTGACTGCAGTCATCGTGGTTGAGCTGGCGGTCACACCATTGGTCGTCCATGCGATACCATTCATGGCAGTGCCATTTTTGGTGCCGTCGAATTCCGTGCCGATCAGGGTGATAGCACTACTTGTGCCCGTAAGAAGCGCCCCGGAGAGCAGCATCAGATTTGCTTTGTTGAGTAGGTTCATGTTTTGTGGTGTTTGTTCGCTGTGTGATTCTCAGCATGGCTGCGTCTCCTTGATGAATCATCACATCACTCACACAATTGGTTGATTGCTCCAGATACGTCAGCAAACAACTTCCGAGCAAATAGGTTGCTCTTTTACCTACATAGATATCCCCACCGCAAAGCGAAGAGGACACTTCGAGCATACGTGCTCATTGACTTACTTTTCAGCCACTTCGTCACCTTCCAGCTTCTCCGGATTGATCAACTCTTGGAAGTCCTTGATCCAATCGGGGGCATTTTTGTGATACAGATATTTTTGCAAATGGTTGAGCATGTTGACGGCAGCCGCTTTTTCATCGCCTACTTTAAAGCAGTCCACCTCCATTTGCCAGAGCAGTGCCGGACGGTTTTCGGCGAGGAATTTTTCATACTCGGGTGGCAGCATGGCGTCTTTTTTCCCGATGCTGGTGCCCTCTCGCTTACCCCACTTCTCATGCACCAGCCCTTCGTGCTGGATGCGGCGAATCCAGGCCGAGCGGAGCAATCCCACTCGATCCCTGCTGCGCAGTGGCGGCATGATTACCTGCTTGTAAATCCCACCAATGTCCAAGGCGGACGTCGGCCAGTCTTTCACTTTGATATTGAGGTCATACGCTTGAGCAAACACCGAGCTGAGTGCGTTTTGACTAAGAACATTGCGGTGCTCCTGCAACCTTTCGGCATTTTTAAAGATCTGGTCAAGGTGGGTCATCGCTCGTTGCCCCATCTCACTGATCTCACCATCGCGCTGCGCCGCTTCAATACTCAGCAGCAACCACGACAATTGGTGACGCAGGGCCATGCGCATGGATGCGGAGTTCAGTCGATCTTTGTTGCGGCGTTTCCACTCGCGGAAGTCCTGGGTTTTGCGTTTTTCATCGGTGTAGCGCACCTTCTCGTAACATTTAAGGTAGAGATTCATGGTGGCGTCATCCGATTGAATGGCGTTGCGGTAATCTTGAATCGCGCGCCGATACAAACCTCCCACCCGGTCTTGTGACTGTTGCTGGATCTTGAGCAGCTGTTCATCCAGAGCAATGCGATCCCCCTCCGTAAGCGACTCAGGTTCAGCGGTGGCTAGACGAGGCAAGACCCCGAGCACAAGCACGGCGGAAGTTTTAAGTATGAATGGGACACGCATAGTGGATGATTACAGTATCAGTGTTAATGCTTATGCCAGAATCGGAATCGTGATGCAAAGGGATATTTCGACATTGTTAGATGCCTATTAGGCAGCGCATATCCATCAATTTCTGTCCAATTATGGCCTTATTTGAGATTCCAACGCTTCGACACCCATGCCCTAAGGAATCGCTCCACAGCGGTAACACTCCGGATTTCCCCTTCCAGCAGCAGGGTTTAGAGCTTCGAGAGGTATTTCACCAAGGTCTCAATTTCCCTTTTACTCAGCACCTTGGAGAAACTTGGCATGGGCACCGCTTCGTAACCTTTGACAATCGCGGCCTGTGGATCGGTGATCGATTCCTTCAGGTAGGCAGCATCCACGAGCACTTGCTGCTCCTGACCATTTCTCACAACGTTGTGTTTCTTGCCGAAGAAGCCCTTGAAACTGGGGCCGATCAACTTGCTGCCGTCGAGCGAGTGGCAGGCGTTGCAGTGCATCTTGTAAATTTGCTCGCCGGAAAGTTTGACGATCTTGCGGACAAACTTCTTGTTGGCAGGTTTGAGGTGCAGGGTGATCTTCGCAGTGGTGGCGCCGGCGGGAAATTCGATCACCTGCTTGCCACTGAGTGTAAGCCCTTCGCTCAGCTCCACCTTGTCGACCTGGGCGACATCAACGCGGTAGTAGTTCTTGCTCTCGCTCGGTTTGGGAAAGGTGAAGTTCAGAGTGACCACGTTCGCCGTGGTGAAATCGACCTTCTGCTCAACAGGAAACCCATCGATCGCGTAGGTAAATGTCGGCTCGCCGGTTTCTGCATCGCGACGGTAGCCATGGAACTTAATCGCCTCCGGAGCGACGTCGGATTTTTTGACGCGAAATGGAATCGTATCCGTGCCAAGGCTCTGTCTCACCCCGAGCACCTTGCTGGGGTTACCACCACGACCATTGACTTCGCCCTTAAAATCCAAAAAACCGCCACTCCAAGCAAAGACGGGAGCGCAATGCAGTGCATCAAAGGCATAGTTAAAACCGCCGGGATTTCCCACCGCGATCATACGAGTGGAAGGAGCGTCATCGATGAGGCAGCGCTGGATCAGCGTTTTATCCTGCACGGTGATATCAGTGGCCTGGGCATAGGCCAGGGACACGCAGGAGGAAATAAGGGTCAGGTTGGTAAGCAGATGAATCATGGAAGGAGTTTGTTCAGGGTGTAGACACCGTAGTTGTTCTCAAGCACGAGGCCGGACTTGGATTTGAGCTTGGGAAGCTCGATCTGATAGATGAAGTGCTCTTTGCGATCGAGCTCGATAGAAACTGTAAGACCATCGTCGGAGACGCTGACCTTTTTTACCGGCACCGGGGCCTCATGCATGGGCTCGGAACCGTAGCCATCCCAATATTTGTAATCATATTCGCGGACCTTGATCGCGTCTGCAACCAGTGACTTCTCAGCCATAGGCTGGGTCAGCACGATATCGAAACCATCCTTTGTGAGCGCAAAATGATGAATCTCGAAGGGCGATTCGCCTTCCTTGTAGCGAATCACCTCAAGCTCAGACTCACCGGCAACCCAACCGCGACCGACGGAACCAATCCATAGGTTTCCCTTCTTATCAAAGCCTGCCGAGTAGGCTGCGCTGCTGAGCGGGCGAATAAATGGGTAGACCGCACCTTGATAGGCTCCACCTACTTTTTCCAAGGACACACGCACCACATTACGTTGGGCAATGTCCGCAATAAAGGCCTGCCCGCCAAAAGGGCCAAAACCTTCTGCTGGTGCAAAGGCCGGATGACCAGGGGAGTTAGTGAGATCACCGTGGGACAGCCACACGGCGGGGTGCTTTCTGGCTTTGGCGAACTTTTCCTGATCGAGTTCAGGCACGGATGGCACCGTTTGCGGACTGGTTTTGTAATCTAACACACTCGGTGTAAGACCGTATTCCGGCAGATCCCAGAGTGCAGCCGGGTGACCGAGGAAATCGTCCTTCTCCACGTGACCCAGATAAGATGAGGCCACCCAGTCGCCTTGGTTATCGGTGACAAAAAGCTCGTCCTGATCGTTCATGCCAATGCCGGCGGGCGACCGTAATCCGGAGGCGTAAGGAGTGATATTGCCATCCTTATCGACCTTCATGACCCAGCCGCGGTAGCCGAGCGAAGTGGACATTGGCTTTTTAAAATCGCCTTTCACCTGGTGGTAGCCACGGGCGGCGAGGCCGGTGGAGAAATACAGATTCCCCTCGGAATCCATGCGCGGGCCGTAGACGAATTCGTGGTAGTTCCCTGTGTAGCGGTAGCGATCTTCCACTGATACATACACGTCCGCGATGTCGTCCCCATCCGTGTCCTTGAGCAGGGTGAGTTCCGGCTTCTGCATCACGTAGACGCCCTTGCCATCGGGAGCGATGAGCACGCCATTGACCTCCTGAAGGCCATCGGCGAAGAGGATCCATTTACCATCCTTATTTTTCCAAACGGCTCCGGTGCGTGTTGAGATATACGCGGAACCATCGTCGGCAAAGGCAATATCAGTCGGCTCAAACAAGAACGGTCGGCGCACCTTGGGGAGGTCGACTTTTTCCACCGTGTAACCATTGGGGATGGTCACCTTCTCTCCCCGGCGCAGGAAGGAAATGGTGAACTTCTCCTGGTTGGGAAAGAGGTTTTTCAGTCCGTTGCGCTGGTTCTGCTTCCCATTGGTGGATAGTCGGCGGAATGGCACCTGAGTCAGTTTGTAGTTCAGGTTCTCCTTGGTCTTCTTATTCGCCTTGATGTCGAAGTGAATATTTTGCTCGAGTTCCGAGATGTATTCGAGGTGCTCTTTAATTTCCCAGCGCATGCCGGTGATCGCCTCGGTGAGGATGGTTTTGAAATACACCTTGCCATCGACCACTTCCACCCCGACCCACTTGTGGTCCTGCTTGAGCTTCATCTTCAAGCGCAGTGGCTCGGAGAAGATCCACGGCAGTCGTTTGAGGTGAAACGACTTCATTTTCTGGTTCATCGGCTCGAACTGGCCAGCGGGATCTTGGCGACCAAAGTGCCCTGTCCAAATCCCCTCCATCGACCGATCGTTCGGATCATACATGTAGTTATAACCAGCCTTCGTGCCCACTGCGATCATCGGCCGTTTGCCTTTTCCAACGGGAACCTCCCTGATGATCACGCCATCGGTGACGACAATTTCGTTGCCCTCACCCAGCTCATATGTGCCGTATTGATCCTCTGCCTGAATCCATGCACATAGCAGGGCGGTGATTAAAAAACCGATTCGTATCATCATATTATTTGAGAGGTGGTGTCGAGCACGGGAGCTCACCTCATGTTGATGAATTCCAGCAGAGTGTGTGATGGCACGTCAATGATCATCTAAGTCTTGCGTGACTGTATGCCGTGGAATAAAGCCATGAATCGATCGAGTCATGATCACAGACAGCAGTAGCCAAAGCTCTCTAACTATGCATGATCACCGTCATGCAAGGGCTCATCCTCAAAATCGACTGTCCGGACCAACACGGCATCGTTGCCAAAATCGCCTCCTACGTGGCGGATTATGCCGGAAACATGACCGAATTCTCCCAGTTCACGGATGCGGTGAACGAGAAGTTTTTTGCGCGGGTGGAAATCGACACCACCCATCTCTCTGTGGAGGTTGAGGACTTCATTGATGGATTCAACACCCTGGGCAAATCCCTGCATGCCACCTGGCACTTTCGTCGACTGCCCTACAAAATGCGCACTGCGGTTCTAGTGACCAAAACCGATCACTGCCTGAACGAAATCCTCTGGCGCACCAAACTGGGTGAAATGCCCATCGAAATCACCTCCGTGATTGGCAATCGCGACACCTGCCGCAGCATTGCCGAGCAGGCCGGGCTCCCCTTTCACCTGATCGACATGGATGGCGACCAAAAAGAAGCCGGCTTCCAGCAAATCCGCAGCATCCTGCACGAGGAAGATGTGGAGCTCACCGTACTAGCACGTTTCATGCAGATCCTCCCCGATTGGTTCTGCTCCGAGTTCGGTGGAAAAATCATCAACATCCACCACTCCTTCCTCCCGGCCTTCATCGGAGCCAATCCGTATCGGCAGGCCTACGAGCGTGGGGTGAAACTAATTGGCGCTACCTGCCACTATGTCACCAGTGACCTCGATGCCGGCCCGATTATTGAGCAGGAGGTCAAGCGGGTGCAGCACTTCCACACCCCCAAGGACCTGATGCGCTTAGGTCGCGACTGCGAACGCAATGCCATCGCTCGTGGTATCCGCTACCACGTCAACGATCGCACCATCATTCAGAACAACCGCGCGATTGTCTTCCCAGACTAAGGGGTCCGCACCCTCTGGCAGTCAGGCAACGGCCTGGATGCGGTAGAGCAGATCCTGATAACCTGCTTCCCATTCCTCGTCCGAGGCTACCAAGGAAAAGTCACCGAGAACATCAACAGGGACGAGATCATTGCTGATTTCCGCCCCCTCTCTGGCAAACGACACGGCGATCACATTATTCCTGTGAACTTCCGATGAATTTGGATCCAGTATGATGTCTCGAGTTACTTTTCGTTGCATAGATTCTTATTGGTTACACGTCTTGGACAGCTAAGTTGCTGACCTCCTCCTTCACCTTCTCGGCGAGTGGAGTGCTGAGGTAGCGCTCGGTGGAGCTGCAGGCCACGGTGACGATGCGTTTGCCGGCGAACTCAGGGCGCTTGGCCAGCTGAATAGCCGACCAGATATTGCCACCACTGGAAATCCCCACTGGCAGACCTTCGTTCTGCGCCACATCTTGGGCCGTGGCAAAGGCGTCTTCGTTACTGACCTGGATCACCTCATCGATGATATCGACATTGAGGTTGCCAGGGATAAAGCCAGCACCGATCCCTTGGATCTTGTGTGGCCCAGGTTTGCCGCCTGAGATGACCGGACTATCGGTCGGCTCAACGGCGAAAGCTTTCATATCACAGCGGTCTTTCAGCACCTCACTGACTCCAGTCAATGTGCCGCCGGTGCCCACACCAGCCACGAAGGCATCGATGTTTCCGCCGGTGGCTTCCCAGATTTCCTCCGCGGTGGTCAAGCGGTGAGCTTCGGGGTTTGCCGGGTTATCAAATTGGCTTGGGTTGAAAGCCATTTCGCCGAGCTCTTCGCAGAGCTGCTTGGCTTTGACAATGGCGCCGTTCATGCCCTTAGGCCCTGGGGTGAGCACGATTTCCGCACCGAGCATACGCAGCAGCATGCGGCGTTCCATCGACATGGTTTCCGGCATCGTCAGAATACAGCGGTAGCCCTTGGAGCGAGCTACAAAAGCGAGTGCGATCCCAGTGTTTCCTGAAGTGGGCTCCACAATGGTGCCGCCGGGTTTGAGGCTACCATCTTTTTCCGCCGTCTCCACCATCGAGCGCCCAATCCGGTCCTTGACGCTGAACAGAGGGTTGAAAAACTCACACTTCACGAGAATCTCAGCGTCTAAGCCCTGAGTAACGTGGTTGAGTTTGACCAGTGGAGTGTTCCCCACGGTCTCGACGAGATTGTTGGCAATTTGAGTCATGATATTGGAATGTTTGAATCGATTATTGAGCAATGATTGCTTTCGCCCAACTCTCTCCTATTCCCTGCCTCTTTCAAGCAAGATCCGCGCCAGTTCTCGTCATCTGTCCGAGATTAGTAAAAATCCGTGCCTTTTCCACAATTCATGCTACAAGCACGCCGTGTCAGCCACCGAAAAACCAGCTACCCAATCACTCCGAGGCCTCAGCAAAGAAGACCTTGAGGCTTATGTTGTCAGCGCAGGTCAAAAACCCTATCGCGCCAAACAAATCCTGGAATGGCTCTACCAACAACGGGTAGAAGACATCGAGGAGATGAGCAATCTGCCAGCGCCGATGCGTGACAAGCTGGCCAGTGAGTTTCACATCAACAGCATGAGCCATGTGGAAACCAGCGGCTCGGAGGACACCACACGCAAGTTTCTTTTCCGCCTGCAGGACGGCCGCTATGTCGAAACCGTCTTCATTCCCGCCTCCAAAGGACTGAAGGGAAAACAGTCCGATCGGAAAACGATCTGTGTTTCCTCTCAGGTCGGCTGCGCCTACGGCTGCAAATTCTGCGCTTCAGGTTTGGCCGGATTCACCCGCAAC
The DNA here is from genome assembly GCF_016811075.1 of Oceaniferula flava. NCBI lineage: Bacteria > Pseudomonadati > Verrucomicrobiota > Verrucomicrobiia > Verrucomicrobiales > Verrucomicrobiaceae > Oceaniferula > Oceaniferula flava. The sequence continues at coordinate 608,125 of NZ_JAFBGL010000001.1, read as the reverse complement.
CTGACCGCGGATGAGATCATCGGGCAGATGATGATGGTGGAAAAGCTGACTGGGGAATCGATCAATAACATCGTCTTCATGGGCATGGGTGAGCCCCTGGCAAACATCAAGAATCTGATCAAGGCGCTGGAAATCATCACCGGCCACTGGGGGCTGAACATTGGAGCTCGTCACATCACGGTCTCGACCTCCGGACTGGCACCAATGATTAAAAAGCTCGCCGAGTTCCCCGTCCCGATCCGTCTGGCGATCTCGCTGCACGGTGCCACCGACGACGTGCGCGACCTCATCATGCCCGTGAACAAAAAATGGCAGATCAAGGAGCTGTTCGACTCCCTGCACTACTGGCGCACGTTCAAGAAACAGAAAATCTCGCTGGAATATATTCTCATCAAAGGAGTCAACGACTCCAAAGAGCAGGCCACCATCCTGGCCAAACGCGCCAAAGGCATCAACGCCAAGGTGAACCTGATCCCTTACAATACGGTGGAAGGGCTCGACTGGGTGCGTCCGTCCGAGGAGGTGTGTTATGGCTTCCGCGATATCGTCGCCGACGCCGGAATCAATACTACGCTCCGACTGGAAAAGGGCCACGATATCAACGCCGCTTGCGGTCAGCTCCGACTGAAAAAGGAAACCGCCGAGGGAATCATCCCCGCACCGGTGAAGGCTGGGTAGTCACTCAGTTCTTCTCAGGAACTGCCAGCTTGGGAAAATGCTTCGTCCCTGACGTGGCCTGACGATACGGAATGAACAGAGCTTCGATTCCGGGCTGTTGATCGGCCAAATCACGGGCCTCGCTAGTGGGTAGGACCCGTAGCGCCGTGGCCCAGGCGTCTGCCAACATCGACGATCGTGCAATAGTGACGACGTTGAGTCGGTTTGTTTTGCTTCGCCTCGTCGCGGGGTCAATCAGATGAGATTCCCGCTCCCCCTCCACTTCGAAGAACTGGTAGCTATCGCCGGAGGTCGAGACCGCGGTGTTCGCCAAGTCGAGGGTGCCGATGATTTGGTGTTCTGGGTTTTCAATCCCGATTCTCCAGCCTGTTTTCCCCGGCGGGGCATCGGCTAACAAGGTCTCCCCCCCGATGATCACCGCCGCGTGCGTCACATCAGCTTTTTTCAAGACCAGCATCACCTGATCCGCGATATAGCCCTTGCCGATTCCACCAAGGTCAAGGCGCATCGTCTTGCGCAAGGTGACCAAGCGCTGCTCGGCCACTAGACCGACATCTCGGAAACTCACCATCTCAGAGCCTTGGTTAGCGTGATCTTTCGGCACCGGTTTCGAGAGACGCCGGGCACGCCAGGAGTGGCTTGCTTTTCCCATGGTGATATCAAAGGCACCGTGTGATAGACAACTAATCTGCTGGGCCCGGGCGATCACGGCAAAGAGGTCCTTGCTGACTGGATGCGCTTTCCCAATCGGTTTCCGGCAGAGCTGGCTGAGCTCACTGTGAGACTGGTAGTCGGAGAGCACCGCATCGAGCGCTTGCACCCGCTGAAAACACCTCTGCGCCAAGGCCTCCGCTTGCTCGGGACTGTCAGAATAAAACACGAGGTGCACATCGGTGCCGAGATGCGCTTCTGAAAAATGATACTTTTTCAGTTCAGCCAACTCGGCACTGATCGCGGGAGGCATGAAGAACAGCCCCAAGAAAATGAGCCACTTACTCATCGGCCTCCACACCGGAATTCCAATAATGATACATTGCTTCAGCGGTGGGGATCTCGGCCGGGCGGACCACACGGAAACCTAACCACGGCGCATTGGTGTGATACCAAAGACTTTTGGGGTCTTGCGGATCAGAGAGTTTCCAATTGGCATCGGAAGGAGTTCTGCCGGCAGAACTTATCTCCTTGAGCGGCATTTTCCAGTGACCACCCTTGGTGACGTGAGGATACGGCTTGGTCGCTTTGATCCACGGGTTGCGGACTTGACCTTTGCCAAAGTATTCTTTCCGGTTCGGCACGCATTGATCCAAGGTCCATTCTAACACATTACCGTGCATATCGTAAAACCCCCAGGCATTCGGTTTTTTCTGAGCAGGTTTTTGATAGTGTGAGGCATTGTCACCACCGAACCAGGCATATTGATCGGCATCCGCTTCGGAATCCCCCCAGCTGTATTTGGTGTTGGTGCCTGCACGGGCGGCATACTCCCACTCGGCCTCTGTGGGGAGACGGTAAAAGTGCCCCGTTTGATAACTCAGCCACTGGCAGTATTTGTTGGCGGCGTGCTGGGTCATGCTGATCGCTGGGTGACCGTCTCGTTTCATCCCGTAAGTCATCGGGTGATACGGTGGCGTGGGGCGAGCCAGAAAATCGATGTCGTTTTCAATCTGCTCGCGCATAAAGTCCAGCACCTGGCCGTCTTTTTGTCGTGGGATTTGCGACAGCATAAAGGGCTCGTATTCTTCCCAAGTCACCTCTGTCTTCCCCATCCAGAATGGTGAGAGCGTTACCTCAAGTTTGTCGCCCAGTTCTTTTCCCTGCCAAGTGAACGAACCGCCTTGAACCGGCAACATCTTGAACTGCGCACCCGTTTTCAATGTTTCCGTGTAGCTCTCGAATGGCTGAGGCTTGTTGCCGTTGGTCTGGTTCTTGATTTGCTTATAATCGACTATCCGCTTGTGGATGATCTTCGCCAGGCGCATCTGCTCCTTGTCGAATCCATTCTTCGCCATCGCCGGCTTTACATCTGCTGCTGGCTTTGCCGCCGCCGGCCCCTCCGCACACAGGTCGAATGCCGTGAGTGCGGTGATTGCCAAGATCGCCCTGTGAGGATTTATGCTAGAGATCATGTTCGTTAGACAAATGGAGTTTTACCCGGGACCGCCGACTCACGCGGCTTGAACGGAGTGTCGAAGTTGAGGTTCTTGATGTCTGCCAATAGCACATCCTTCGAGCTCATGATTTGCTGATCCGTAATCAGCTTGCCGGTGTAAGCTGCGGTCCGCCCCATGATGCCGATGATATGACTGGTGGCCAGTTTGTGTTTGTCCACCACGTCATTGTAAACCTCACCTTTGCGGATATGCGCGGTGAAAATTCTGTGTTCGTTGACATAACCCAAGCCTCCTTTTTTATGCCAGATCGTTTTGCCATCCACGATGATCGAAGCTGCTGACCCACTCACGAAGGCCTGACCTTTCGTGCCCACAATCGTATCGCCACTGGGTGCGTAGGAGCCGGGGATCTGTCGACCAAAGAAGTCTGCCGTGCGCCCATCCGCATAGACATAACGCAGGTTGAAACTATCCCAAGCGTTGGCACCTTTGACGGGATGGATGTTTGCGCCATTGGCGTAACACTTCACAGGCATGCCATCCCCCATGGCCCATGACATGCGATCCATCCCGTGGATCATGAACTCCAGGGCACCATCACCACCCAGCTCCAAGTAATTCTGCCAATATCTCTGCGCCCATTCCATATCGGGCATCTTGGCCGGTTTGTATTTGATGTCGGGCATCTTGTTCGGCCGCCCTCCTCCGCAGTAGGACGACGACGTGGTGAGCACTTCGCCGATGACGCCGTCTTGCACGCGCTTGTGCATCTCCATCAGGTGCGGGCTGTATCGCCAGACCAAGCCTGTTAGGACCGATTGACCATTACTCTGCGCCTTTTTCGCACTCTCGATCACACTCTTCATGCCTGGGATATCCAGAGCGATGGGTTTCTCCAGGAAGGTATGTTTACCTGCGGCCACGGAAGCCTCGAAATGGAGCGGACGGAAGGCGGGCGTGCTGGTCAAGAGCACTATGTCCACGCCGCTGTCGATCACCTTCTGATAGGCATCAAAGCCAACGAAATGTCGCTTGCCACCATCGGTATCAACACGCCCAGAATATTTCTTCTCGAACTTGGCGACTTTTTGCAGGGGTTTTTCGAAGATATCACCGACAGCCCATAGGATGGTGTTCGGGTCGGCCGTTAAAATATCTCGGACAGCTCCCGAGCCACGACCACCAAGGCCGACCACTCCCACTTTTAATTTCCTATTTCCTGCCGCCTTCGCCGCGTGGGCACTTGGCAAAACCACCGGGGAGAGCCCCAATGCGGCGGCCCCCAAGGATGTGTTTTTGATAAAATGCCGGCGAGTCAGCTGCGATGATTGATTGCTTGATGATGATTCAGACATGAGAATGATTGATAGTTGAGTTGTTATTTTGTTAGACCGAAAGCTTGGTCCATATTCTTCGAGATTTCTTTGAGCCTTGTGAGATCGCCTCCCCCCACTTCGGCGGCGCACCACCCATGGTAGTTGATCTCCACAAGAGCCTTGCGGACGTCGGCAAAATCAATGTCCCCTTCGCCGATCTTGCTGAATTTGTTCTTCTGCCGTGAGAACCCTTTCACATCGAGCTTCACGATGCGTTTTCCTAACAACCTTATCCAATCGCCCATGCTGCCGTATTTCCAATGATTCCCAATGTCGAACTGGAGTCCCACGAAGGGCGATTGGAAAGCATCGACGTATTTGGCCAACAATTCAGCAGTCTGGTTAGAGTCGCCTTGATGATCGTAGCAAAAATGGTTCCAGACGTTTTCAATCACGATGGTCACGCCATGTTTTGCCGCATGAGGTAAGGCCAGTTTGATATTCGCGATCGAGCGCTCCCAAACTTCTTCATGGCTCCCGTCTTTGCCATGACCGACAACTAACAGGATGGTGCTACCTCCAACTGCCCGTGTTTCCTCAATGCCCTTGATTAACTTCTCCAAGGCCTTGGCGCGGACAGCAGGATCTGGATCACTGTGCCGTATGGCCCAGTGTGAGCTACCCACGGCGCCGTCTACGGTGATGCCGGTGGCAGCACTCGCGGCATTCGCTTCCTCGATCGGCAGACCGGGCACATCCAATTCGACGCCGGAAAAGCCAGCCTCTTTTGCCATCTGGAAGCGCTCCAACACGGAGCCTCCCTTGATCATGCCAAACTTGAGTGTCTTGAACAAGCGACCGTCCAGACTGGCGACAACGTTTGCGCTCGTCTTAGGGGCTGCCCCCAGCAATTGGGACCCCAAGGAAGAAAGAGCGAGCCCTCCGACGGTGGCCTGTTTGAGAAACCTGCGCCGGGAACTATGCTGCGTTTTATCGTGATAATGCGTTGCCATGATCACCTACTACGCAGGAGGATATGGCATTTGATCACGAAAGCCCCTTGCCTTGGCAAATCGGCAAAAATGACGCCAAGGTAGGAATTTCACCCCGTCTTAGGGGGCGACGATTAATGGCCCGGGCAGCTACTGTCCGTGGGCGCATCTGCAGGAGCATCAATGGGGGCAACCAAGTTCTGCTCCACAAGATACTGCTCGACTTCATCACCGGAAACGTCGGCAAGCATGGTGCCATTGACCAGCACGCAGGGGCTCAGCGGCTGGCCGCTTTTCTGCTCCATCTCCCAGCGGAAGGCCGGGTTCTTGATGATGTCCTTCTCAGTGTATTCGAGGTCATACTTGCGCATGATGGCACGCACGCCCTCGCTCCAGCCGCAGAAAGTTTTCAGATAAACGGTAATGTCTAGGTTTTGCTCACTCATTAGGTTTCAAATAGGTTGTTGCGGAGAAAGGACTCCAATCAGGCAGGCATTGCAACTTGAATTTCACCCTGATGTCACTTAGATCGCCCTGTGCCCAACGACCTCATTACCCTCTCTGCCGACGGCAAACTGCTGAGCGGACAAACGCTTGGTGACCTCGAGGCAGGCGATACCTTCTCTGTAATTCTCGATGGCAAACAGCTAGTTGGCGGAGCAGAGGCCGCTACCATATTAGGCCACGGCCGAACATTTCTGAAACATTCGCTGCAACTCAACCTCTGCCAGTTTGAGCCACAGGCAGACGGCACTTGTCGGCTAAGCTACCAAGTGACTAGCTAACCGGCAACCGCCTGCGTAGGAACAGCCGGAGCTTGCTGGTAAACGGCACTAAGAATCTCGCGGCACTCTTCCACGCTGTATTTGGAAACCACCGTCGCCAGGACGGCATCACCGTAACCTTTGCGGAGCAGATCCATATCGTTGACCCAATCGTAGCAGCGGGCATCGCTCATCACGCGATGCAGCCCCAAGAGCTTGGAGAAGGCATCGAGATCTTTGGAGCAAGCCGCATGAATGAGACCCAAGTAATCGAGATTGGCCATATCACGCGCGATCGCCGCCGCTTGAGACACCTGTCCCTCAGGAAGGGCATTGTATTTTTTCAAGAGCTGCTCGAAGAAGCTGTTGCCATCACGTGGAGCTAGTGCAACGAGCTGGGTGCGACCATCCAGCTCACGCGGTGGCTCATGTCCATTACTCTCCGGCTTACGAGGCACGGGGGTAGAAGTTGTGCCCTCAATACTAGCTCGAGAAATGGGCTCAGGCTGCTTTGACTGAGCGGATGAGGATTGAGCCGCGGTTGCTCCATTTTTTGAATCAGAACTTTTCAGCGACATCGGTGACGTTCCATTCTCGCGCTTCTCAGGGATGCTCCCTGTTTGAGTGGATGGAGTTTCCTCCGCACCGTTCATGGCAGTGCCACTCTCCGCAGTGAATCCGGCGGAGTCCTCTTGAGATTTATTTTTCCCAAACAAGCTTCGGCACTTGGAAAGGAAACCACCGTTTTTACTTTTCGGTTGTTCGGCTTCACGTTCAGCCAGCGCATCAGCCACTACATCACTAAGATCGTCAGTGGACGTGCTTGGAGGATTTGGGGCTTCTTGCGGAACAGGAGCCGAGGAATGGGCCTCCGCTGAAAATGGGCTAGCCGCCTGAGCGGTGACATCAAAGGATGGCGGAGCAAGGTCGCCCGAGAGAGGCTGGCTGATTCTATCGGGAGAAAATGGTGACGCCGTCTCCTCCTTAGCCTCTTGCTGAAGAGAAACAGACGTCGGCTCAGGATGAGCATTTCCGTTCTGAGCTGCCGGAGGCTGAGCCGCTGAGGGAGCTGGGGCCGATGGGGACTCTGAGGCTTGAGCTTGAGGGGGCTCGGCTTGAGGGGCCGGTGCCTCTTGCGCAGACTTCGTAATCGGAGCCGGATCAGGCACGACGGTTTTCAAAGCTCCGCTAGGCGTCGGTTTAAAATCTTGGATCAACGAAGAAGATGGGGTCGGCTTCTTGGTTCCGGCGGCTGAGCCGGTTGAGGGTGGCGTAGGTGCTGGCGGGGCCGAGCTCTCAGGCATCGGCTGCGATGCCACAGGCGACCGTGTTGGCGCGCCAACTTCCTCTTCCTTGCTTTTGAAGAAACTGACCATCGACGAAAACGAACCGTTTGTCTGCTCCGAGGTAGCATTCAGGCTGGCGGCGATCTCTTCGGACGAACTCCCCTGATCGCGCATTTTCTTCACCAGTGCTTCAGCAGCTGGCGAAAGCATCGACGAAGATGAGCTTACGGCGGCCAAAGCCTCACTAACAGCGGCTTGTCCTGCAGTGTCCGACTGCTCGGTCAGTGATTCCGCCGGGCAGTCTGGCTGTTGCGTCGGAGCCTTCAGTGGCACCCGTTGAGTCACGCTGCTAAGTAACACATCAGCCGCAGACATATCGCCTTTTCCATCATCGGTCATGATGTCAGAAATCTTGATATCTCTTGGTCCTGGCCATGGAAAATCATCCGCCTTGGCGACATCTTTCCAAACATCTTCAGATGAATCGGTTTTCACCAGAGCGAGTTCAAAACTCTCATCGATGAGAGTTTTATCCTCTGCCGTGGCGGCACCGTAAAAGCGCAAGGCTTGTAGAGTAAGCCCATGCTCCATCAGCAGCTTGGCCATGATCAGGTTCTCAGCAGGGTTTCCCATGTTGCGTTCGACAACTGTCGAAAGCAGTCGCACAGCCCGTTCAGGCTGCCCTTTGGCAACGATCCGTGCTGTGAAAACCATCTCCTCGGCTACCGGGGGAATCTCCGGAGCATTCCAGACCAGCTTTGATGCGTCACGGAATTTTCCAGCATCATATAGCACCTGCACCACTCGCTTTCGCGTCTCCCATTCCTCTGGGCTCTGCTCGACCAGCTTGATCAAGAGCTCTTGAGCGCCATCGAATCCATTGAGAGAATTGGTGAGTGTCATTGTATCTTAAGGTGAAAACTTCAGGGCTACATTTACCAACAAGCGCCTTGGTCTGTCAATCCAGAATGTCAACCTTTACAAACCGTAAACGAATTTGAACACCATCGCATAAACTAACACCTCCATCCTCCATCCTACGGAAACAGGTCTGGCCGACCGGTTTTACAAAAAGAAATCGCCAAGCTGCACGGCTCTTGCTTGTCTATCGCCGTGGAAGAAACTGCGAAGACCGCCATCATCGGCGCTGGGATCTCGGGACTCTGTGTAGCGCACGCCCTGCACGAATCGGGTCAACCTTGTGATATTCTGGAAAGTGCTGACCAAGCCGGTGGCGCGCTGCGAAGCTTCGCCCAAGACGGCTACCTCGCAGAGCAAGGACCTAACAGCATCATGATCAAAGACCGCAGGGTCATGCAACTGTTGGAAAGCACTGGCCTAAAAAGCACCGGCATTGGTAGCGAAGTGATCAGTTCCCTCCCCGCCGCCAAGAAGCGCTATGTGGTGCATGATGGAGCACCCCGAGCCATGCCCACCAGTCCCATGGCACTGCTGAAGAGCCCACTGTTCAGTCTGCGTGGTATTCTGCGCGCTGCGACGGAACCGATGATCGGACGATATCGTGGTGAAGGAGAAGAAAGCTTTGGCCATTTCGTCCGCCGCCGTCTCGGGTCGGAAATCCTCAGCAACGCGGCAGCTCCCTTTGTCAGTGGCATCTATGCGGGAAACCCGGAGGAGCTCTCGGTGCGCCACGCCTTCCCCCGCTTGTGGAAATTGGAAAATGAACATCGTTCACTGGTCCTCGGCGCGATTGCGCTACGATCGGAACAGAAAAAATCACCCAATCCGCGAATGACTCCGGAGATGATCTCCTTCCGCTCCGGCATGGCCGCTCTGCCCCAGGCCATCGTCGCCGGCCTTCCCACCGGCACCGTGCATTTGAAATCCCAGATCAACGCAATCCGCCCTCTCCCCGATGGATGGCAGATCAGCTGGACCGATGCGTCCGGTCACGCGTTCAACACCGAGTATTCCCGCCTGGTCATTGCCACGCCGCACCATCGGCTCGGCGCACTGCCCTTGCCCACGGAAATCATCGAGCAGTTAAAGCCTGTGCGCACCTTGGACGCACCACCGGTCACCAGCCTGGTTTTAGGCTTCAAGCGCGAAGACGTGGAGCACCCGCTGGATGGTTTTGGCATGTTGATTAAGGCCGATGAAAACAGCCCCCTGTTAGGTGTTTTGTTTTCTTCCAGCATGTTCGACCACCGCGCACCGGAAGGACACGTCACGCTCACCTGCATGATGGGTGGCAGCCTGTCACCCGAGCTCGCGGAGAATAGTGACGAGGTGGTGCTGGCCGAACTGCATCGATTGCTTGGAGTCCGCGGCACCCCCACATTCCGATACCGCAGCAGCTGGGAAAATGCCATTCCTCAATACGGATTGGATTACCAAGAGGCCGTGGAAGCGTTAGAGGCCTGCGAGAACAGCCACACCGGACTCTATTTCGCCGGCAACTATCGCGGTGGCATTTCGGTGCCCGACTGTATCCTCAACGGACTGCAGTTAGGCAAACGTCTCGGCACCACCGAGCCAGACGCCTAACACTTCTCTGCAAGTGGGAAAATTGAACCCCGCGTAGAGATATGACGCCCTGTTTGACGTTGTCAGGGGAGCTTCGAATTCCTAGTTTTTCGGGAGTTATCTGAACCTCTCTAAACACACCTATGCATATTCTAGCAGAAATGAAACTGGCCGGCATCGATTGGACTATCCTCATCTCCTTCTTCGCAGTCGCCCTTGGCATTGGGGTGGTGGTCTCCCGCCAATCGGGGAAATCCTCCGGTGAGTTTTTTCTTTCCGGGCGCCACATGCCGTGGTGGCTGTTAGGTTTCTCCATGGTGGCCACCACATTTTCCACCGACACCCCCAACTTCGTCACCGACCTGGTCCGCACCAGCGGCGTCTGGGCGAACTGGATGTGGTGGGCCTTCATCATCACGGGAATGCTGACCGTTTTTATTTACGCTAAACTATGGCGCCGATCCGAGGTGCTGACCGATGTGGAGTTCTACGAACTGCGATACAGCGGCAAGTCTGCCGCCTTCCTGCGAGGCTTCCGCGCGATCTATCTCGGGGTGCTGTTTAACATCATCATCATGGCCTCGGTCTCTCTGGCGGCTATCAAGATTGGCGAAACCATGCTCGGCTGGGGACCGGGGCAATCGGTGGTGGTCGCCATGGTGGTGACCGTGATTTTTTCCTCCATGGGAGGATTCAAGGGCGTCATTCTCACCGATTTCCTGCTGTTCATCATTGCCATGGTGGGCGCATTTGCCGCGGCTTACTACGCGGTCAGCCATCCGGATATCGGCGGGCTGGACGGGCTCTTCAATCACGAGGCGGTGAAGCAAAAACTCAACCTCTTCCCCACCCAGGGAGATTGGAACGATACCGATACCAAAAATGCGGTGATCACGCTCTTTGTGCTGCCATTGGCGATCCAATGGTGGTCGGTCTGGTATCCTGGTGCCGAGCCGGGTGGTGGCGGCTATCTGGCGCAGCGTATGCTGGCAGCCAAAAACGAAAAGCACGCCGTGGGCGCTACGCTCTTTTTCCAGGTTGCCCACTACGCCATCCGCCCGTGGCCGTGGATCATTGTGGCACTGGCTTCACTCGTCGTGTTCCCCGAGATTTCCGACATCCAGAAAGCCTTCCCTGACGCCAAGAAAGTGGCGCACGACAGCGGCTACCCGGCGATGCTCACCTTCCTGCCGGCCGGCTGGCTGGGACTGGTTCTGACCTCGCTAGTGGCGGCTTATATGTCGACTATTTCCACCCACTTGAACTGGGGCTCCTCCTATGTGGTGAACGATTTTTGGAAGCGCTTTATCAAACCGGACGCGAGCGAAAAGCAGCTGGTATTGGTCGGCCGCGTGTCCACCGTGGTGATGATGGGACTCACCGCCCTGCTCGCCTTGAGCATGGAAAGCGCCTTGGACAACTTCAAGCTGATCACCCACATCGGCGCCGGCACCGGCCTGTTGTTCATCCTTCGCTGGTTCTGGTGGCGCATCAACCCCGCCAGCGAAATCGCCGCCATGCTGGTCTCCTTCGCCGTGGCGATGTGGTTACGTTTCGGCGTGGAAAAAGGCAGCTTCGAAGTTTGGCAGGAGCTCTGTCTGATTGTTGGCATCACCACCGCCGCCTGGTTGTTGACCGCCTTGTTCACCAAACCATCCGACACCGCGAAGCTGCGTAGTTTCATCGAGAAAACCAACCCCGGTGGCCCCGGGTGGAAAAAAATCATCACCGAGGCCGAACAAGCGGGCACTCCGATCAAACCTCTGCACGATGCCGTCAACTTGCCTCTCGGCATTCTCAACACGGTGCTTGGCTGTGTGTTGGTCTACGGCATTCTGCTCGGCTCCGGTCTGATCATGTATGGTCAAACAGGCATGGGAGGTGCCTTCGTGGCTGCCGCCGTGCTGGCCGGCATCGGTATCATCGCCACCTGGAAAAAGTCGGTGAGCTAGCTTCGTGCAGACTCAAGCAGACCACCAAGCCCGCCACTTCGGTTGCGGGCTTTTTTTATCGGGTAAAACCCTGCGTATCTCGACAAAAAGGCCCCGGGAGTTGGAGGACTCCCGGGGCATTGGATTCTTCAGTTTGTCCTACACGCTGATACTGTGTTGGAGACTGACAACTGCAACTGTTGTGTTCACCCTTGTTGGTTGTGAACCCCGCATCATACGGTGTTCGCTATACATAGACCCCCCACTTCTCCATCCGTTCAAAGAAAGTCAGCTTTTCTTACATTTTCATGGATGATGATTTCCAATAAGCCCCCTTTAAAATACTTAACACACTCACCTCAAGCAAGTTGACTACCACCCAAGAAATCGTGATTTCATAAATATTTCTTCACCTAAACCATCAATCTTTGCCATTTCGACACAGTTTTCCTAAAAAACCACAACCAGCCACCTCACAGGCAGCCCTTTTACGGCAGCAGGATCACACCGATCAGAGGTCGGTGGTCGGAGGCTAGCTCCTCCTCCAGCACCAAGCAGCTGGCCTTCACCGATTCAAACCCGCGGTAGGCAATGTAATCGATTTCCTTGTCCGGGTCGTTTGCCGGCATGGTCAGGCGGGCACCGGATTTCGGCGTCAGCGACCAGGTGGTCGCCAGCAGGCGCATGGCCTCCGAGTCCGGTTTGGCATTGAAGTCCCCGGCGATGATCACCGGATAGTTCCGCAGCGAGAGCACCTTCTCCATCGCACTGATCTGAGCCACCCGGGTGTCGTTTTCTTTCCAATCCAGATGCACACTGGCGAAGGAAAGTTTCTTCCCTTTGACATTGAGAATCACCTCCAGCACCGCACGCGGCTCGCCTGGGCCTGGCAGTGGGTGGATAAAGGTATCGCGGATGGGATACTTGGAAAGGATCGCATTGCCATATTCGCCGCCTTGGAGGTCGATGCATTTGCCAAAGGCGTAATGCATGCCAAGCAGCTTCGCCAACTCCGCCGCCTGATCCACCTTGCCACTGCGGGGAACGTGTTTGTCGACTTCCTGCAGGGCGACGATGTCAGGCTTCTGTTTTTTGATCACCTCGGCGATGCGTTTAAGATCGAGCGCACCGTCCATTCCCGCTCCGTGATGGATGTTATAGGAAAAGACACGCAGCTCACCGGCCCAGACTGAACAAGTGAGGATCATGATGATGAATAGGCTTCGCACACAGAGGGCTACGATATCAGACTCAAAAGTCTTGCGAAAAAACCTACCCGCCTTTACATGCAGCTACCCCCACCCCCTCACATCACCACCACTTTCATTATGGCAGGATTTTTCAAAAAGCTTCTCAACAAGGTCACCAACAAGGCAGAGATCGATTGGGATGAACTCGAGGCCGACCTCATTGGTGCCGATCTCGGCGCCCGCACCGCGATGGCCATCATCGACGACCTCCAGGCGCTCGGTCGCAAGGTTTCCGGCGACGATATCGTCGAGGTCTGCAAGCAACACATCGCGGCCATTCTGAAAGACGACCAGGCAGAACTGAAACCACGTAGCGATGGAAAACCGATGGTAATCCTCGTGGTCGGCGTCAATGGCACCGGCAAGACCACTTCGTCGGCCAAGCTGGCCTATCTTCTCAAGTCGCAAGGCCACTCGGTGATGCTCGCCGCCGCCGACACCTTCCGCGCCGCCGCCGTGGAGCAGCTCGGCCGCTGGGGTGAACGACTCGATATCCCCGTGGTCAAGGGCGCGCACAATGCCGACCCGGCATCGGTCTGTTACACCGCCCACCAAAAAGCCATCACCGACGGTGCCGACTTCCTCATTTGCGACACCGCCGGCCGGATTCACACTCGACACAACCTGATGCAGGAGCTCGGCAAGATCGAGCGAACCATTGGCAAACAGGACGAATCCGCACCGCACCTGAAGTTGTTAGTCGTGGACGCCACTACCGGCGGCAATGCCCTCGCCCAGGCGAAGGAATTCAACAAAGCTATCGAGCTCGACGGCTTAATCGTGACCAAAATGGATGGCTCAGGAAAAGGAGGCGTCGCCGTGTTGATTCAGAAAGAACTCGATCTTCCTACCTGGTTTATCGGCCTCGGCGAAGAGCCGGAACAGTTCAAGAAGTTCAACAAAGAGGAATTCGCCGACGGCATTTTTTAATCGATCCGTTGCTAGCTGTCATCCTAAAATGAGTGCCGCAATCAAGCTGCACGCGTAACCGCTTCGATGGACTCATCCCGTCAAGCAAGCTGGAGACCCACATACAGCAACCGGCTTCGCAGAATCATCTTCTTGCCGCAGTAAGTAATAGCCACTTCTTGGACTATCCTTAATTCCCCGACTCTTCCATTTTTGCCGAAACCATTGCCATCACCTCATCAGGGACTTGATGCTTTGGAGTCTTCAGAAACTCTGCATAAGTCTGCTCACCGTCCGAATGCATGGAGCCGAGACCAGACTCGTCCCCCTTCTTGGCGCAAATCCCTTCCGTTAGGTGAGGAAAAAAGCTCCAGCGCACCACTTTCTCATAAGGGTGTGGAGAGACGAAATAGGACACTGCAACACCATTGGTATCCTTTTCCCTTCGATACAAAATTTCAGGACCACCGAAGGGAAAACCATCGTAGCGCAATGGCGGCATCTCGGTGTCAGTTCCGGTTCCCAGCGATTGTTTTTCCACGTAAACCTTCAAGAAATTCAAATCCTCCGGGAGCTCTCTGAACGGATGTTCTAGAAATTGGGCAAAGGTCTGGGTCTTTTCATGATGCGTGGCCCCCAGCCCCATTTCGTCGCCTTTTTTCCAATGCATGCCCTCGGGCAGGTGGCGGTAAACCGACCACTGAACCGTATTTTGAGGCACGCAGATCTCCACCGAATAGCTGACATTGACACCAGACTTGGTTTCATGCTCTAAGCGATCCGGGGGTGTCGGATAGAAAAACTTCATCGGTCAACAGCCGAAGCTGCTAGAATTTCCAGTCGCCCTTGTCCAGATCACAGGCGCAGGCGGCCAGCAGTTTGATACAGGCTTCGATGTCCTTTTTATCGGACATCTCGATGCTCTGGTGAATGTGGCGAGTGGGGATGGAAATCGCCCCGGCAATCGAGCCACCGGGGTTCATCCGCTGCAGGCTGGCGGTATCGGTTCCACCCGCGGCGAGGATCTCCGGCTGCCATTTGATCTTTTTGGCATCGGCGGTTTCTTTCATGAACGCCACCATGCGGTAGTCGCAGATGGTAGAGCTGTCCATGATCTTGATCGCGGCACCCTTTCCAAGGCTGGTGCAGCGTTCTTGTGGTTGTGAGCCGGGGGTGTCATAGGCGATGGTGGTATCGAGACCGAAACCGAAGTCCGGCTGAATTTCCAAGGCACTGACATTGGCGCCACGCAGACCGACTTCCTCCTGCACGGTGAACACCGCGTAAAAATCATAACATGGCTTGCGACGGCTTTTCTTGATGGCGCGCAGCGCTTCCAGCAGCACGAAGACAGAGACCCGGTTATCGAGAGACTTCACATTGACGCAGTCGCCCAGCTCCAACAATTCACTGCGGCGCGTGATCGGATCACCAATGGTGACGATTTTCTCCACCTCTTTTTTGCTCATGCCGAGATCGATGAAGTAGTCGCTGAGCTTGAGGTTCTTGCCGCGTTCTTCCGGCGACATGATATGGATCGGCTTGCAGCCCATGACGCCGATGACGTCCTTCTTGCCGTGAATGATCACGCGCTGGGATGTCAGGGTCTTGGGATCGAAGCCGCCGAGTGGGTTGAAGCGGACGAAGCCATTGTCATCGATGTGAGTGACGATAAAGCCGATCTCATCCATATGCGCAGCGGCCATGGACTTTTTCTTCGACGACTTGCCCTTTTTCAGAGCCACCACGTTGCCCATGTTGTCCACCCTGACCGAGTCGGCCAGTCCATCCACTTCTTTCAGGACAAGCTCACGGATTTCTTTTTCAAACCCGGGGGCGCCGGGTGCTTCACAGATGCGGGTCAGTAGGTCAACGTCGATAGCCATGCGTTAGAAATAGCGAGGCAGCTGCATTTGACCAGCGCAAAGATGGGGCTGGGGAAATCGATGGGCCGAGGCCCCGGATGAGCCGCGCCGATTAGGAGCCAAGCGGCAAGAGCTCGTTGTAGCGCTCCACCGCGATGGTCTTGCCGGTTTCCTCATCGACATCAACGATGACACCGCAGAGACGCACCTGCCCTTTGGCCACAGGGAAACGTGTGGGCATGCCGGTTTTGAACCGCCACACCACCGACTCCACATTTCGGCCTAACACAGAAACATCGGGCCCGCACATACCGGCATCGGTCAGGTGCGCGGTGCCTTTGGGGAGAATCTTCTCATCCGCCGTTTGCACGTGGGTGTGAGTGCCGGCGACGGCGGAAACTTTGCCATCGAGATGCCACCCCATGGCGATCGATTCACTCGTGGTCTCGGCATGGAAATCGACAAAGATAACCTTCACGCCTTCCTCCTCACGCAGTCGGTCGGCCTCGGCCTCCATGGTGGTGAATGGGTTTTCCAAGGGAGGATTCATGAAGGTGCGTCCCTGGCCATTCATCACAGCCACTTTTCCTTTCGCGGTTTCCAAGACGACGCTGCCATTGCCCGGCGTGCCATCTTCGTAGTTGATCGGCCGCAGCAAGCGGGGTTCGTTCGGAAGGTAATCCACGATTTCCTTCTGGTCCCAGATATGATCGCCGGAGGTCAGCACGGCGATGCCGCAGCGCAACAGATCGATCGAAATTTTCGGTGTAATCCCGCGTCCTGCGGCGGAATTTTCACCATTTGCGATGATAAAATCAATCTCCCGCTCACGTTTCAATGATGGCACACGACCAATTACAGCCTTGCGTCCCGGCTCACCTACGATATCTCCTAGAAAAAGTATACGAATCACGGCGCAAGTGAATCACAGCCAGAGCCGCCCGCCAATACTTATCACTACTCACCTCTGATGTCTCAAAAATCATCGCATCTCAGCCCCTTAGTTGTCGTTCTCAGCCTCTTGCTCGTGGCAGCGGGGACTTACATCCTCACCATGCTCCACCACAGCCCGGCCCCCAGCCCCGTGCCGGAAGCCGAGCTGGCCGACGCCCTGGAAGAACTACCGGACGCTCCCGACGACGGCGATCCCCCACTGCCACCCAGTCACGATAACACCCTGGCGGATCTCGGTGTGCGGCCCGACTGGAACTCGCTCGACATCTGGCAGGAAACGATCACCCGCGACGACTTCGAATACCTGCTCACCAAGGTCTATACTGTGGACGACTCCTGGAAGCGCTACATCACCATCCATCCGGATCACGCAATCATCCGCACCGATACCCGGGTGCCCAATGCCACCTACCGACTGGATTTCTCCTACGAACTGAGTGCCGCATCACCTGACCGAAACTGGAATGCTGCGGGAGACCTTCCCCCAGGCACCAAGGACAAACCACTGGCAGGCGTGCACATTGCCATCGACCCCGGCCACATCGGAGGAGCCTTCGCCAAGATAGAAGAACGTTGGTTCCAAATTGGCGACCAGCCACCGGTGATGGAAGGAAACATGACCTTGCAGACGGCCAAAATCATCAAACGCCAGCTCCGCGCGCTGGGGGCGAAAGTCTATCTGATTCGCAAGGACAACAAACCGGTCAGCCAACTTCGCCCCGCCGACTATCGGGATGAGGCCGTGGCCAAAGCCCGCTCACTCGGCATCCTTGACGAAGAAAAAATCCAAAGCCTGCAAGAGAAGCTGTTCTATCGCACCGGCGAAATTCGCGAGCGTGCGCGGCGGGTGAACCTCGCTTTCCGTCCCGACATCGTGCTCGCCCTGCACTACAATGCCGAGTCCTGGGCCGATCCCACAAACCCGACACTCACGGAGAACAACCACTACCATGTGCTGCTACACGGAGCACTCACCAGCTCTGAGCTAGCGCACGATGACGAACGCTACGAGATGTTAGTGAAAATCCTCACTCGCTCGCATGACGAAGAAAAACCGGTCGGGGCCTACATCGCGCAAGGCTTTGCCCAGTTCACCAAGCTTCCCGCATACCGCTATCAGCCGATGTCCTCACGGGCCGTGGAGATTAAAATTAATGGTGTCGAAGGGCTGTGGGCGAGAAACCTGTTAGCCAACCGCCTTTACCAATGCCCGGTCATCTTCCTGGAACCCTATGTGATGAATAATCAGGAGGTGTTCGATCGGGTGCAGCTCGGCGACTACGAGGGAACCAAGATGATCAATGGTGTCGAGCGGAAGTCGATCTTCCGTGAGTATGCGGAATCAGTGGTCGAAGCGCTGAAGGCATACTACCTCGACCACCGCATCATTCGTGAGTAGAGCTCCCGCGAGATCTCCGCTCGGCTCACTCACAGTCGGTCAATTGACCAGACCGTCTTACTTCTTACGCGGTTGAGCCTGCGCAGGTTTCGGCATCTTGGCCGACACCTTTGTCAGCCATCCATTGAGCTTGCCGCGCAGCTGACCAGCTAGCTCGGGATGCTTTTTCAGCAGATTGTTTTTCTCCATCGGATCGTCTTTGAGATTGAACAAAGCGTCCGCTTTCACTCCGTGACCGACATACAATTTCCAATCGCCCTGAAGAATCGTGCTACCCATGTAATATTTCACGTCCGGGCGGTTGTGAGGATAATGCCAGAACAAAGCGTCCCGGTCCAATTTCTCCGCACCTTGCAACAGAGGCTTCAGGTCCAGGCCCTCCAGCTGTGTGATCTCAGTGGTCGAGCCGCCGGCTGCATGCACAAAGGTCGGAAAGAAGTCCATGCTCGTCACAGGCACGTCACAGGTCGTTCCTCCCTTGGTGACACCCGGCCAGCTGACCACCATGGGAACTCGCACACCACCTTCTAACAATGATCCTTTTTTATCAGCGAGCCACTGGGTGGGTTTGTGGCCGCCGTTGTCGGAGTAAAAAACGATCATCGTATTCTCCAGTGTGTTCGTTTTCTCCAGAGCCGCGATCACCTTGCCCACGGCATTGTCGAGGCTCTCGAGCATGGCCAGGTAATTATTCCCGCCATTTTTTTTCACCAGATCTTTAGGGCCCTTGATGGGCGTGTGCACCGAATAGGGCCAGAGTGTGAGATGGAATGGTTGTTCGTGGTTTGCCTGAATGAACGAGGCTGCGGCATCGCCCAGGTGATTGGTAAGATACTCCCCTTTTGCTCCATTTTCGATCGTGGCATTCTTGAATGGAGAGAACCAGGACTTTGGTTGTCCGTAGGCACAGCCTCCGATATTGCTTTCAAAGCCATAGTGTTCCGGGTGCCAGTCGCTGTTCACCACTCCGTCCTTGGTGGCGATTGATCCCTCGCCTGCCAGGTGCCACTTGCCAATGAAACCCGTCACATAATGTAACTTTTTCAGCTCGCGGGCATAGCTGGGGAGATCGAGCGGCAGGTGCTTGAGAGAATCTGCATCGCGCGGGCCACCTTTCGGAGCACGTCGTTCATTTCCAGCTTTTCCCGGGATATGCGTCGTCAACCCAATCTGCGCGGGTGACATGCCTGTGATGCAGGCCGCACGTGTGGGTGAGCAAACGGTCGCGGCAGCATAAGCCCGAGTGAAAACCACCCCCGTCTTGGCTAAGCGTTGTAGGTTCGGCGTGTTGATTTTTGGATCACTACCATCGAAATCCACCCAGCCGGGACCCAAGTCATCCGCCATGATGAAAACGATGTTAGGTTTCGCCGTCTCGGCCAGTGTGAAGGGAGTCGATATCGAGATGAGGGCGAGGAAGAAAATGGCAGGACGAGGGAGAACGAACTTCATTGTTAGATTGGGGTGGTGACTTTAATTTTTAAGCGTCGAACTAGGTGGCAGAGGAACGTCGTGTTGCTTCCTCCAGGCGATGAGTTCAGCCTTCAGACGCTGGGCAACTTCCGGGTGACTTTGGAGTAGATTCCGACTTTCCTTCAGGTCTTTCTCCGTGTTGTAGAGCTCGGTTTTACCATCTTTCAGAAACTGGATGAGCTTCCACTTTCCTTTGCGGATGATCGAGCACGGCGGGTCCTTGTAGGCGCTGGCGATGTGCCAGAAAAGCGGGCGTTCTTCGAGAGTTCCGCCTTTGGCGATCGGTAACAAACTCTCTCCGTCGAGGGTGCCCGTGTAGTCGTCGACGCCCGCGAGTTCGAGGAAGGTGGGAAAGAGGTCGAGCCCATGAACCGGTGTCTGCTTGCGGCCGGGAGTGACCACCTTGGGCCAGTGAATCAGAGCCGGGACACGCAGGCCACCATCGTAGACATTGCCCTTGGCTCCCCGGAGGTTCTTGCTGGCGCTTTGCAAGCCATTGAAGCCGTTGTCGGAGGTGAAGACGACCACGGTGTTTTCACGGAGACCTGAGCGGTCGAGGAAGTCGAGGAGGCGACGCACATTGTCGTCGATGGATTTCACCATCGTTGCGTAGGCGGCGATTTCCTGTTTCTTCTTCGCTGGCCCCATCCCCTGGCCGGTGTTCGGATCGCCTTTCTTCTGCATGAAATGGGCGAGTAATTCCTCGCTGCGAGGAACTGACGGCCGGTGCGGCGCGTAGTAGTGCAGGTTGACAAAAAACGGACCGTCCCGGTGACGTTTGATGAAATCGATGGCGTCATCGGTGAGGCGATCGGTGAGCCACTGGTCGTCAGGTTTCTCTTCGATAAACGGGTTCTTAAACGGCGCGACATAGCCACCACCGGGAGCCTTGTAACCTTTCGTATAGCCGCGTGAGGGATCGCCCCACCAGCTGCCGCCGACGTTTTCATGGAAGCCGCGCCCGGTGGGGTAATACTTTTGCAGCTCGGGCGAGCGATGCGCCGGCAGCCAGCTCATGTCGCCATTCTTCGGTTGGCCAAGTTTTTTCGGGAGTGGGTCACTTTGCTCCTTGTCCGGGTGTGGGCCGACGATGTGCCACTTGCCCAAGTGGATCAATTGATACCCCGCCCGGTTCAACGGCTCGGCGTAGACCGGGTGATCGGTGCCGACCGTCCACTTGGAAAAGATATTATCCTTCGCCTTGCCCCGCTCTAACACAGGCACCGTGTAGCAGCCGGTGCGGAACGACTGCTGACCGGTCAGAATCGCCGCACGTGACGGCGAACAGGTGGGATACATGAAGGCATTTTCAAAAACCACACTCTCTTTCGCCAGCGCATCCAAGGTCGGGGTTTCGAAATACTCACTGCCCATGAATCCCACATCCTGCCAGCCGAGGTCATCGGCAAGGATGAACACGATGTTAGGCGGCTTGGCACTGGCGACTGCAGTCAAGCCCAGCAGAGCAAACAGGCAGGTATTCAGGCGTGAGCGAATGGAATGAATCATGAGGATATCAGTTTAGTCTTTGGCTGGCCACCGGGTCGACTCCCCTTTTTTCAAGGTCATCACCTCGCTGAATGATCCATCGTGATAGAGACGGAAGCGGGTGTCGCAGGTGGCGCGGATGGTGGCTTTTTGCAGGCGGTTCTCGGCCCAATCGATATCCACTTCCAGACCGCCGCGAGCGCGGAGGCCTCGGACGTTTCCTTTCGACCACGCGGTGGGCAAGGCCGGTAGCAGGTGCAGGATGTAGGGAGCCTCGACCAGCTTGTCATCCGGCACGACGGGGACAAAGTGCTGCGGATGATTGGCATCCGGCTGGTAAGCGACAAAGGCAGCTTCTTCGATGCTTGTGGCCTCATCATTCACACTGCGCAGGTGACTTTGCAGTAGCATTTCGCAGACGCCGGCACCACCGCCGAAGTTGCCATCGATCTGGAACGGCGGGTGGAAATCGAAAAGGTTGGGATAAGATCTCTTGGACGTTAGAAACTTGTAAATCTTATGCGCCCGGTCGCCATTGTGCAGTCGAGCCCAGAAGTTGGTCTTCCAGCCGGTGCTCCATCCCGTCGATTGATCCCCGCGATGTTTCATCGTGACCAGCGCCGCCTGATAGAGTTCAGGAGTGGTCAAGGGTGAGATATCTCGACCCGGGTGCAGGGCGATGAGGTGCGAAATATGACGGTGGGTATTCTTGGGGTCATCCCAATCCTCGGGCCACTCTTGCAGCTGGCCGTGTTTGCCAATTTTCTGCGGACAGAGTCGTGGGATCATCTTTTGCAAAGTCTGGCGGAACTCAGTATCGCGCTCGAGAATGTAGGACGCCTCAATGCAGTCGGTGAACAGATTGAGCACCAATTGCTGATCCCATGACGCGCCGTATGCCTGCTTGTTGAGTTTCTGTCGGTGGTAGTTATTTTCTGGCGACCAAGTCGGATACACCACCAAGCTGCCATCCTTCCATGGCGCGAGGTGCTCCACAAAGAACTCCGCCGCGCCTTTCATGATGGGATACACCTGCTCGAGGTATTGCGGGTCGCGACCGAATGCGTAGTGTTCAAAAAGATGCTGTGACAGCCAGTGTCCCGCCTGCTGGGTGCGGCGTCCGTGTTCATTCTGGGCCGTGAATCCAAAGACGTTGCCATTCAGCCCCATGCTCCAGCCCTTGTTCACATTGAAGGTCCGGCGGGCGCTGTGGGCCCCCGACTCGGCGATCACCTTCATGTATTCCACATAAGGGCTGAAGGATTCTGGCAGGTTCGCCGTTTCCACCATCCAGTAGTTCATCGCGAGGTTGATATCGGTGTGGTAATCGCAGTTCCAAACCGGCTTCAGCCGATCGTTCCACAGTCCTTGCAGGTTGGAAGGCACCGGAGCTCCCCGCGAGCAGCTGATCTGCAGGTAGCGTGAGTAATGGAAATAAAGGTTCTCCAGCTCCCGGCTCTCCTGCTTGGCCAGTTGATTGGTGGGGACTCCGGACGCTGTGAAATCGAGCTCCAAACGGCAGCGATCCATCAGGCTGGCGACATCCGCCACATGGGCCTCCTTGAGCACCTCGTAGCCGAGTTTCACAGCGGCATTCAGGGTGCTGAGCGTATCTCCTCGGTGGTCTCTGCCTTTGAAGCTGGGATACTTCGGCAAGTAATCGTTATACCCCGCCAGATAGATTCGCACATCCGTGGCTCCACTGATCTTGACCGATCCATCAGGCTGCGCCGCGAGCTCACCATCGACGGCCTCGATGTGGATGAGTTGCATGAACTCGACGTTGTCTTGAATCATCGCCGCCTCGCCGAGCAAGGTGATCCGATTTCCCTCGGCAGAAACTTTCGCCCCCTTGTGCTTGGTTTTTGTGCTCACCGTCAGGTTCAGGGTCGACTCCTTCGCACGTAGCCGCGTGACCATCACATCGTGCGGGTAGCTGCAGAAAATTTCGCGCGTGAACTGGCCACCGTTGAGCTCGTAGGAAACCAATCCCACTCCGCTTCGGATATCGAGTGCCCGACGGTAATCGGTCACCTGCTTGGGATCATGCCCGGTATCGATCCAAACATCGGTGAACGGCGCGTAATTTCCTAACTTTTCTTGGGTGCTGAGATACTTGGTCGACATCGTCTCCATGCTCTCCGGACCGGTGCCTGTGTTCCCCTTGCGATAAACCTCACGCACCTGATCAAGCTGCTCCGGAGTGACCTTGCGAGAGGATGATTGCTCGCCGGCATCTTGGCCGCGCTTGGCATTCATCCACAAAGTGATGTCATTAGTCATCAAGTGTTCCTTGGAAATGCCGCCAGAAAACATCGCGCCCAAGCGACCATTCCCCAAGGGCAACGCCGTCTGGATGAACCCGGATTTCTGAGTCGATTTCCCCATGGCCCGATTAGGTGGAGCCTCGTCGTTCGCAGGGCGGTCATAGTGCAGCTCAAAACGCGCGTCCGCATGCGCTAGCGAGTGCGCCACCAGAGCGCAGCCCAATGTGAAGCTTATTTTTTTGAGGATCATCATGATGTCTATCAGGCAATCTACCTTGCCCACTCGACGATCCTTTCACGAAGCGCGTCATCGCGTCTACCCTCCAAATGGAGGAGAACCGACTACTCGCCACCAAAAATTTTCTGCACCTGATCCAGATACTGTTCTGTGGAATCCTGGCTGCTGGGACGCATGGCCTCACGCTTCAATGCATCGCTAAGCTCACGGTATTCCTTGAAGGCGCCACTGACATCGTGCGATTGCGTTATGTAGAACCAGTCGAGATAATCGCGCACCCGCTTGCCCGCCGCTTGGAACTTCATGCGCACATCGCTGAGGTTTTTCAGTCGCGTGCTGATCTCCTTATCCTCACCTTCGGCGAGCTCACGCAGAATCTCGGCATACTCGCCTAACAACGGTCGATAGGTGGGGAAACACCGATAGCTCAACCGCTCTAACTCCGCCCGAGCTCCGGCGACGGCATTGAAGCGCTCGGCGGGCTCCAGCTTGAGCACTTCCTGATAGCCATCGATCCCTACGGAAACAGCTCCCCGCTCGGGGTCTTGGTAGCGCAGCACGAGGATGCTTTCCAGCCGTCGATCAGTATCCACGATGGAGTAGACATCGGTCATGTGCGCCGTGCCGAGCTCGGCCATCTCGAGGTCCACCCATTTTTCCAAGCTATTTTGGGACTTGTTCATGCCGGGGAAATGCTTGCGCATCAGGTTCTCCATCTCGCCCTTGAATGTGGCGACATCGGCGAGGTAGTTAGAGATGCTGCTACGGCCGTCTGGCTGACGTAGCAGAGCATTGACCATGGCTCCTGAGATGGCACGGAAGGCCAAGGGTTTGCGCCCCTGCATGGCCTGCCACTCTGCCTCGCTCGCTGCGAATACTTGGTCGAGCGGTAGGATTTTGAAATACGGCAGGTCAGCCTGGTAGATTTTCTTCTCCGCGGTGCCGGCTTTGATATCGAGAGCCTCCAGCATGCCGACGATGAGCCAAGGTTTGACCAGCACCCGCTCGTCGTCCTCCACATTTTGGCCCGCGCCCAGTCCTCGCTCGTAGAGCAGCAGCTCCATCAGGTGGTAACGCAGTCGACGGTTATCCACGCCCTTGGCCAGGTGGATGTGTAAGCGCAGCTGATATTGACCTTGGATATCGACGATTTCGCTTACCAAGTTTTCCTTTCTCTCCTTGTCCCCTTCCTTACCGTAGAGGCGGATGATGATGGGGATCTGGAGTTTGCGATCATTATCACCGGTCAGGCTGTTGAGCTGCACGCGCAGGTTCTCAGCGATCGATGCAATGCCACCACGAATCACCTGACGACTACCCACCACCGAGATCTTGCCGAAGTGGGTCACACCTGGCTGGGCATCGATATCAGGGGTCAGGTCCTGAAGTCCAAGCGGAGCTTCAGGCTCCACAGGAATCGCCTTCGGTGCAACCGGATCATCCAAGCGCGGCTCACCTTCTTCAGCCAACAGAGATGTGGCTACCATCAGCAGGCTGAGCATGGAGGAGGCAAGCTTCATGAACTACGTTCCTCGGGGCGACGTGGATCGAGCGTGATTTTCCCTTCTTCCACTTTGATATCGAAAATTTTCAGCTGGCCGGCGTCGTTTTTATACAACTTGAGCTCTTCACTCAGTTCCTCGGCGAGGCTGTTAAATGCGGGCATGATCAATCGGGCAAAGCCACCGGGAGCTCTGACTTGGCCGATGTGCGACGCGTGACGGCTGATGCTGAAGCCATTTTTAGCGCGCTCGAATTTCATGAACAAGGAGGTCATGTGCGACTGCTTGTTCGGTAGTTCACGCTCGATGATGATTTCGATTTCATCCGGTTTAAAATCCACCCAGACATGGCTGGCGGTGACATAGCTGGCGAACAGACCTTCCTGCTCCAATGCTACTCGCTTACTCAGCCAAGCGTTGATTTCCTCCTCGCGGAAGGTGATGGGATAGCCACTGGAGATGGCACTTTTCAGGCGTTCCTTGAGCAGAGGGGCCTTGATCGAGCGACCATTCAAAATTTCGCTACGACCCGCAATTTGATCGATGTCGTATGCTTGAATGGCGGGAAACACCTTGGTGCCTGCGACGTTGGCATCAATGATCTGCTGGTTGAATTCGGCGGGTTTTCCTGCGGGTTGCCAGATGAAATAAATATGCAGGCCGAAGTAGGCCAGCAGCAGTAAGAGAACCATGAGTGTAAGTCTCTTCATGCACCCCGATTTCTTTGCGGGGGCGTCTTCTTTCTTCTCGACGTTCTTTTTTGCCATAGCGTGGTCAAGGAGTTATCAAATCCTGCAGACCATGGGAAGCACGGATTGTGCCTCGCTTGATTCCCTGTCCTGCGCACGTCCGAACAAAAAACGGAGGACTCTAGCAAGAGTCCCCCGTCTGGAAAATGGCACCTGCTGGGTGGTGCCTGTGCTGGCTAGCGATTACCAGTTATCGATATTGTCCTTCTCTTCGTCGTCATCGCCATCGCGACCAGCCGACCAGAGATCGTAGTCCGGGTTTTGCATATCCGGGCTGTTGGGATCGTTGCGGTAGCGCAGTCGGTTGCGGAAACCGTCGATGAGGAAGTATTCGCCACCGGACTCTTCCACATTCTTCTGCGAGCCGGCGAGGTTCGGGTTCAAGGCATCGAGGTAGACTGTGGCGCCTTCATCCGGTGAGCCATCAGTGGTTCCGGCTCCACCGGTGCCGACATTGACGTCCGCTCCGTCGCCGTAAAGTTCACGATACAAAATCTCGGTGCTGTCATCGAGATCGCTGGCAGTTTCCTCCGGATACTCGTTGAAGTCAGAATGATACTCGTCCAGGGCTCTGGAGACGCTGGCAATGAATACCTTGGTCTTATTCTCAGCTGCCTTCTGCTTGTAAAAACTCAAACCGCCCACGGTCATGGTCGCCAGAACGGCAATGATCGCGATGACCACGATGATTTCGACCAGTGTAAAGCCGCCGACCGAACTCCTAGAACTTGAATGCTTAACCTTCATGATTGTGATGTATGTATTATGTATTTCGATTTGGCAAGCTTGGAAATCAGACCCCAAATTGCCCTCGTTCTCGTCAAGCTATCAGATGGATCTGATTTGAAAAGAATCCATCTGAGATAGTTTCCACCCATGGGGGGCGGTCTGTTGGCCTATTTCCGCAGCTTCGGCTGGAAGTCGTCGCTGCGGAACGGATAGGCTGGAAGCCCCTCCCCATTGACCAAATTTACTTTCGGCATACCGGCAAAGGCGTAGCGGACGAACTTTGGTTCGGCCACTTGATCCGACTGCAACACGACACTTTGGCCCACGATCTTCGCCTCCGCTTGGTGCCACTTCCGATTGCTATCCGCGATCCAGAAAGCGCTCGGGCTCTTGCCATCGTTGGTTTTCAACCCCTCGGCGTGATCGAAGACCACATGAATGCGCCCCCCACTGCCAATCACCTTGTTCATCACTGGCCCTTGAGCTTCTAGTTTTTTGCCATACACATCACGGGCGGCTAGCAGAGCCAAACGCTGCCCGACGGGAAGCTTGTCCTTGGGGTGCACATTTTTCATATCGCCGAGGTCCACCGTGTTGGCCACGCTGACGCCATCAAGTTGCAGTGCCTTGAGCTGGGCTTCGCGCATCCATGCCCATGAGTGAGCCGTGGGGCTTTGGGGATCGCGGTTCGGTCCGGTGGGCAGCACTTTGCCGTAACCTGGCAGCATCGCGATGAGGAAGTGCATCTCCTCGTTGTCCCATTCCTGACGGTAGCGTGCGATCCACTTTTTCAGCACATCACCGTAGATCAGCATGCCGGAGTTTCTCGAAAACCATGGGGTTTTCAGCATACCGAACATCGATTGGGTATTGCGCTCGCCCTGATACCAGACCAGTCCGCGGCAGGCGTAGGGAGCCAGCGGGTGCATCATGGCATTGTAGAGAATGTTCGTTTGCCGGCGCAGAAAGATGTCCTCTTTTTTCGTCCACCCCTTAGGCGCATTCAGAGCGGCCTTGATCTGCTCGTGCGCTTCCTTATTGGCATCGAACTCCTCCATCATAGTTTTGAAATGCGGCACCGTCTCGGTCATGTCACGCGGCATCCAAGCCTCCAGTGATGAGCTGCCCCAGCAGGTAAGAATGATCCCCACCGGCACATCTTCGTGCTGCTGCAGGGAATGGGCAAAGGCCAAGGCGACGGCACTGTCCGGGTATTGATCCACCCACTTGCCTTCGCAGCGGTCTTGCTCGGTGAAGGCGACGGTGCGCTTCACGGTAAAGCTGCGGATGTTCTTCACCTTGGGCAGCAAGGCCTTCACTCCCGGCGAATTCTTAACGCCGAACTGCATGTTCGATTGCCCGGCACAGATCCACACCTCGCCAACCACGACATCACGGAGTTCCAGTTTCTCCGCTTCCGTTTTGAGCTTGGAGGAAAAGGTCATCGTCTTTGCCTGCTTGGTCGCCGGCAGAGGATCCAGCTTGAGCATCCACTTCCCCTTGGCGTCGGCGCGGGCCGACTTTTTCTGTCCGGAGAACTCAACGGTGACCGTCGCGCCCGGATCGGCATCTCCCCAGACCGGGAGCTGGGTGCCGCGTTGAAGAACCATGTGGCTCTGGAACAAGGAAGCAGGACGAAGCTCGGCCTGTAAGTTGGCCAAGGTGCCTGCGAGCAGGGCGGCGCTGAGGAGAATGGATGATTTGAGCATGAGTGGATGGTTGGCGCGATCGCGCGATTGCTTGTTTACTTGGTTGCCCCTTGTTTAGGGCGGTGATCGGACATGAGTTTGGGATCCACCTTGGTCGGCAGTGTGGCGATCCAGGCTTCGAGTTGTTTCACCAATTCGGCAACGACCTCAGGGTGCTTGCTGCGGATCTCCGTTTTCTCCAGAGGGTCAACGCTGATGTCGTAGAGCTGGACTTTTTTCAAATCGGCACTGGCGAGCAGCTTCCATTTTTGATCGAGCACAGCGTAGTCGGCATCACTTTTGCGCGCCTTCTGCTTTTTCCAGAAAAGCGGCTTCGAGCGCAGCTTGGCCGGGCTGCCTTTGAGCACGGAAACCTGACTCACGCCGTCCGGTTGATAGCCGGCAGGCAAGGGAGCTCCGGCAATTTCACAGAAGGTCGGCAGTAGATCGACAGCGGAAATCCACGACACTTTGTCGTGAGCCCCGGCAGCGACTTGTTCCGGCCAGCGCACGAGGAAGGGCACGCCAATGCCACCTTGATAGATCGACCCCTTGCGTCCCTGACGACCACCCGTCGTCCCCACGCTGGCAGCGATGCCATAGCCTTCGCCAGTGGCGGTATCATGCATGGTGGTGAGCTTTCTATTGTTAGTGGGCCCACTTCCGGCCGGTCCGTTGTCCGAGCTGAAAATCACCAGCGTGTTTTTGGTCAGGTTGAGACGATCCAAGGTGTCCAGCACCTCGCCGATGCGGTCGTCCGCATGGGACAGCACGGAGGCATAGATGTTCGCCTTTTCCGGAAGATCGGGGAAACGCTTGCGGTATTCCGGCAGAGTGTGGAACGGCGTGTGCGGTTCGTGCACCCAGAGGTTGATGAAAAACGGTTTCTCCGCTTTGACACTTTTTTCGATCAGGGCGATGGCATTTTTAGCGTCGTCATGCACCGGCATCTGCTCGTCGGAGCAGTTGAAGGCACCGACCATATCGTAACCATATTTTTCAGGACGCGGTGAGTCCGGGATCATGTTGTTCGATAGATGCCACTTGCCGAAGTGGCCGGTCATGTAGCCGGCTTTTTTCAGCAGTCGAGGAATCGTCACGATCTCGGGGTCTACCCAGTCGGGCATGTTGCGCGCGGCATTGCTTCGCGGTGTGGCGAAGTGACCGGTGATATTTAAGCGCGCAGGAAACAAGCCGGTCATCACGGCGGCCCGACTCGGTGAGCAGACGCCGCTGGCCACGGTGAAGTTCTGGAAATCGGTCCCCTCTTTGGCGAGGCGATCGATGTTGGGGGTCTTGATATACGGGTGCCCGTGGCAGCTGAGATCGCCCCAGCCCCAGTCGTCGGAAAAGATGAACAGGATGTTAGGGCGTGGCTTGGCAGCGGTGTCGTCTGCTTGCACATGACTCGTCGCCACCGCAGCGGCGGCAAGCACGGAAAGCTGGAGGTATTTTTTAATCATGAGTTGGGGGTCTAGTTTATCTGAAAATTAAGAATTACTTGGCTGTCTGAACCGCGAGTTCTTGGAATGCGGTATTCTCTCCGCTGCGGGAAATCGGGTGCACCTGCCAGACGATCCAGCGGAACTGGCCCAGTGGTTTTCCCTTGGCATCACGCAGGGACAGCGCAGTGAATGCCTCCACCTTTTCGCCTTGGCTACTGAGGCTCGCCAGCGGAGTGAATCGTTTTTGATCGGACAAATCCCAGCCGGGGTCCGAGCTATGGTTGCTGCCGTAAATCGAGATTTTCTGGGCACCGCGAACGCCTTTGTGGTTGTTCGCCCAGCTGGTGATGGCCGTGACGGATTCACTTTTCCCAAGGTCCATCTTGTAGGCGCCATCGGTCACCTTGTTGGCAAATATCGGACCAAATCCGGCGGTCAGCTTGCCATCGGTGAGAACCGACAGCGGCTGGTTGTTGGTCTTGGTCGAGCTAGTGACCTTGCCTCTGGGCTGGCTGGGTGGCACCAGCTTTTGAAAACCATTGGCCTTCGCGCTGCTTTCATAGATCACCCCGTTGCCAATGTTCCGGACGGGAGCTTTCCCCTTTTTCACCTTACCCTGATTGTTGGCTGGCTTGGCTTCGGGGGCGTCGGCTTTCGCCACGGTCAGCACACCCTGCATGACACGCCAGTGGCCAGGGAAGGTGCAGATGTAGGGGTATTCGCCAGCTTGCTCCGGAGCGGTGAAGACCAGCTCTTGCTTCGAGCCGGGTCCGAGTAGTTTCGAGTGGACGAGGATTTTATTCGACTCTGGAATGTAATGCTTTTCGACAGCTCCAGACTCCGCCGCCATTTGATCGGCGAGGGCTCCGATTTCCGCCACGCTCCCTGGAGCCAAGAGCAACCAGTTGTGCTCCATGTTGTCCGGGTTTTCAAAGATGAGCCTGACTTTCGATCCAGGCTCCACACGCAGAGTCTTCGGGGCAAATTGTAAACCGGGAGCGGCGGTGACACGGAGCACCGTGCCGCGCGCCTTTAGCATCTTGTCGTGCGCCGCGGTGAGACGTTTCAGCTCTTGCGTGCTACTGACATACTTGACCCCACCAAGGGCGCGGCCCACTGGATCGTAGAGATACACAGCAGGAAGCCTCTTCGTGGATCTCCGCCCTTTTTGGAGCTCGATTTCGATGACATTCACCCCGGCCTGCAGATCGACTTGGACTTGCTGGTCGCCACTCCACAGAGAATTCTGGCTGAATACGAGGCTGCCGTTGACGAAGATATCAAGCGCCTTGTGATTGATGCCGATGATGGCCGATTGCTCTTTCTCCGATTCGATGAATGTCCGGTAGAGGTTCACACCACCTCCGGAAGGTTTCTTCGAAGTGTGCAGAACTGGCTGACCTTTTCCTCCTGGAGCATAGCGGAACCAGTGGGTGAGTTCAGATTGTGGATCCACCTCCAACACCGGGACACTGCGCCCCTTGATCGGCTCCGTGCCGTATTCTAACGCTTTCAGGGTGTTGACCACGTGTTTGTTGTCGGATTCGATGGAATCCAAGATCTGCGTGAGCTCCGGATGGGTTTTCTGCAGGTGGGAAATCGCACCGATCACCTGGATGAGAACCCGCGGATGTTCGTCCTTGGCCATCTTGCCGAGCAGTTGGCCCACGTTGTCGAGATGCTCTGCCAGCAGACGGATTTGGTTCACGGCCGCACCACGGAAATGGTAGGATTTGGAGTTCAACAGGGCCTTGAGCAACTCAGGACGAGCTTCATTGAGGCCACCGCAGACAAACAGAGTCTCCAACGCTGCTTGATCAAAATTCGGGCTGTTGCGATCCATTTTGCCGATCCAGCGATCGACCGCCGCAATGCCTTCGGCGCCATGTTTGCGCAGCTCGATGCGGGCGTGCTTGCGCACCAAATCTTGGGGACTTACGAGCAGCTCGCAGAGTTCGTCCGGTGATGCTCCTTCAATGTTGGGAACCTCTTTCACGAGAGGTTTCCCCTTGTGAACGACTCTCCAAATTCTGCCATAGTCATGATCCCAGCCTGGATCACGCATCGGGTGCTGGGCGTGACCAATGATCGGGCTGCAGAAATCGGAGACGTAGAGAGCTCCGTCCATCCCGAACTCCAGATCAGCCGGGCGGAAGGCGGCGTTCGGAGAGGAGAGGATGACTTCGGTCTTGTCGCGTTTGATCATGCCCTCGCTGTAATCAAACTGGGTCAGGGTCACGGCGTATTTACCCAGCAGCGAGGCGGACACCATGCCTTGCTGATAGATTTCCGGGAAATTCGGGCTGGAAACCACGGCAATCCCGGAGCCTTTGCCAAACTGGCCAATCGAGCCGTAGCGGAATGGATGGTAAGCGCCCAGCGGCGTCCATGGCAGCACAGTGCTATCGTAAAAGATGCCGTCCCCATACATCTGGAACATGTCACCGTAGCGATCGAAATCGACATTCCATGGGTTCGGTGTGGTGTGTTGATATTCGGTGTTGATTTTGCCACTGGCGACATCGAGTCGGTAAGTGGTGGCGTCGATCCCGCGGTGCACACCGAAGGGAGTCTCTAACTGCGAGCGGTGGAACACCCCGTCACTGAAAATGATGTCGCCGCTCGGGTCGGATTGAATCATCCCTCCGTGGTGGGAGTCGGTGACATCGATACCGCGCAGCAGCTCATGTTGCACGTCGGCTTTGCCATCGCCATCGGTATCGCGAGTCATCCACAAGCGTGGTTGCTCAGAAATGATGACTCCCTCACGGTGAAAAGCGACTCCGTCGAGGGCGTCGAGACCTTCCATGTAGGTGGTGCATTTGTCGGCTTTTCCATCGTGATCCGTGTCTTCGAGGATGAGGATCTTGTCCGGAGGTGTCAGGCCAGGAACGGTGTGGGGAAACGATGGCATGGTGACCACCCAGAGCCGACCACGTGCATCGAAGGAGATCTGCACGGGGTTGCGCAGTTCGGGGAATTGTTCCTCCGAGGCGAAGAGGTTGACCTCGTAGTCATCGGCGACCTTGAACTCGGCTTCCGCTTCCGTGACACTTTTGATGATCCCGTAACCATTTTTTGCCTTCTTGCTTTTCCCCTTCGGCATCGGTGGCAGAGAGGGTTTTTCCATCTCGGAGAATTTCTTCCCTGGATTCGCAGCGAGTTGGTGGACCACCGCATCGGTGAGCTCGATCATCTTGTGATAGCGCGGCATTTCATCGGCATACTCCTGCGGGCGGGCGCGCACGCCGAAGTAGACCACGGCATTCTTAGGACGCACAATCTCAGCCACGCGCTCGTGCTTGGCCGTGGCGGCGAGGGCCACCTCGTGGAGGTGCTTGGGATTGACTTTCACCGCACCGACCAGAGCCTCGGCAATGATCTTGGCGACTAGGCGGTTTCCGGCCTCGTTCAGGTGGATGCCTCGCGTCGTCAGCTTGGCCTCGGAAGCGGCGTAGGCGTCACGGGTCGGGGTGAAGAGATCGATGTATTCCGCATTCACCTCTGCGGCAAGTTTCTTGATCGCATTGGCATAGAGCTCAATCTGGGCGTTGCGCTCGGCGGGTGCATCCTCACTGGCAATTGGCGAGAGCATGACGATCTTCGCTCCCGGGTGGACTTGGGACAGCTGGGTCAGGTGAATCCGGTATTGGTCCTCGAACTCAGCCAGCCCCTTTTTTCCGGCAAAGGATTCGTAAAACCCGTAGCCTAACACCAGCTTATCCGCCGGCCACGCGGCGATGAGGTTTTTCATGTGCTTGGCGTAGCCTTCGAGTCGAAGCCGATTGCCCACCTCGTCTCCGGTCCAGGCAAAACTGCGCACTTTCAACTTCGCCTTCGGCCGCGCAATTTGCAGTCGCGCCTCCAGCTCACCATGCTCTAGCAGACGTTCCACCATCGAGTTACCATAGAACAAAATGGTGTAATCCGACTTTTCGGCAGCACTGAGTTGAGGCGACAACAAAAGCGCCCAGAGAGAGACGATGGCGAGGAAGGAAAAACGAATGGTGTTCATGATGAAATAAAAATGCTCAGGAAATGGGAGGGGTTAAGAAACTAGCGCCGAGATACGACGGATAAAGGGAGAAACACGTCAGCTTTGGCCAATAATTCACTCGCCAAAGCTGATCTCGATGTTCTGCAATCGATCCGCTTACTTTAGGTCAGGGCGCTTCGAGTTCAGCTCGCTGACCAGCTGTTTTTTCAGACTGGATAATTTTTCAGGATGCTGGGCCGAGAGTTCGTCCCGCTCCTCATTGTCTTTCTTGATATTGTAGAGTTGGAAGGCGTCTTTTTTGCGATCGAGCTCGACCACTTTCCAGCCGTCTTGGGAGATCAACGCTGAGCGACCCATGCGATCGAATCCATTATTCACAATCACGTAGTTGTGCTGCTTGGTTTGCTTCTTCCCTAACAAGGTTGGCAAATACGAGATGCTGTCCTTCCCTCTTGGCATGCGGGTTCCGGTGATGTCGGCGAGCGTGGCCATGAAGTCGTAGTGGGCGCTGAGAATATCGGTCTCGCTTCCGGGGGCAATTTTGCCAGGCCAGCGCACGATCATCGGGCACTGCATGCCACCTTGGTAGCCGGAGCGCTTGATCCCGGCACGGCCGCCGGCACCGTCAAAGACGTCGCCGCCATTGGAGGTGCGCCACTTGTTATCCGTGAGGTTCGCCTTCTCGCCGTTCGCAAGCTGCTTGTGCACGTTTTGCTTCGGGCCGTAATACATCTCGTGACCATTGTCTGAGGTGAAGGCTACGATGGTATTTTCGTCCAGGCCCTGAGCCTTGAGCTCTTTCATGATGAGACCGACATGATCGTCTAACATCTTCACCATCGAGGCGTATTTTTTCTCAGCCAGCGAAAGCTTGTCGTTATCGGCATAGTCCGGATGCAGCTCGGGGATGGCGACCGGTCCGTGGGGAAGCTGGGTGGAGTGATAGAGGAAAAACGGCTCGTTTTTATGATCGCGGATGTATTTGAGGATGCCCTCGATGAAAACATTTTGCGAGTAGGTCTCGCCGCCTTCTCCGACAGGTTCATTGCCCTTCTCACTCATTTTGCCGCAGTCGGCGCGGGTGTTCCCCTCGAGCTCAAAGCGCTCACCATTGCGCCAAAGATACGGAGGATAAAAGCCGTGGCAACGACCGTGGCTGTAATAACCTTCGTAGAAATCCCAGCCGAAGCGCTTGACTCGGTCGTGATTTGTTAGGAAGCCGACATCCAGCTTTCCGAACTGCGCGGTCTTATAACCGGCCTTCTGAGGAATTTGCGCCATGAACACCTCTTTTTTAGGGATCGGAGCAGACGATTTCTCGACATACTGGTTGAGCAGCTCGGTCGCTTTTTCGGGTGGCGTGTTCTTCTTATCGAGTCGGATCAACAAGCCGGGAGCGTTGTGCTTCCATCCGCCCAGACGACCGTCGTGCATCCCGGTGGAGAGCGACCAGCGTGACGGGGCACAGAACACACCGCCGTAGTAGTTATTAAACTTCATGCCCTCGGCGGCGAGCCGGTCGATGTTGGGAGTGGTGACAATTTTCTGCCCGTAACACCCGAGCATCCCAATCCCCAGGTCGTCGGCGTAAATCAGAATGACGTTAGGTTTTCGGGCCGCGTCGACCGCGGGTAATGCGCCCAGGCCCACCATGGAACCCAGCGCGGTGATTAGAAGTCGTGACAATGCGTGTTTTTTCAAAATCATATTGATCGAATGTAGATGTGCCACAAGCATACGGAGTCACCGCCCCGCACCTAGCGAAGAATCTTTCAAAGTGGGGATTTTTTCTGGAGTAGCGTGGGATTGCCGCGAACGATGCCAAATCGCCGGGCTTAAAAAGCCGATTCGATACTCTTCAGGCTGACACCCAAGAGGCTCTTGGCGAGCGGCTCCAGCTCATCTTCACTGCCTTGGATGTGGAAGGTCCGCTGCACATGCTGCATCGTGCCCCCAGGCTCAAGAGCTGCCGCTGGCGACGAGGTTTCCAACTCGTAAAAAGGCCCCAGCGGATCGGCCCCAGGCTCAGGGGAGCCATCGTTGTAGGAGTTGATCACATCACCGACGTATGGTTCCTTCTGGATTTCCCACATCGAGTTCACAAATCCGTGAGGAGCTTCCTGCACGTTGTAGGTCACGATGTTCAGCACCTTTCCGGCGGCATCGTAGCTCCCGGCGATCCCCTTGGAGCGCTGCGGGCTGATGCCGATCTTCCCGCGGCGTGTGCCGTCGCCCTTGAAGTAAAGCACCTCGTCTTTGACCTGCAGATAATCCTCCGGCACCTTGCCGAAATAAGAATCGTTCACCTTCGGCCCCAGCTCGGCATCGCTGCCCGACTTGAATGGGATGACCACAGTGGTGGTGGGTGACGGGTTATACATACCTAACAACCAAATCGACAGCAAACCGGTCTCCGGTTTCCATGCCTCGTCACCCTGATTGGTGATGCGGTTATCGGTTTCGTATCCCACCATACGAATCCCGTCGGCGAGATCTACGCCGAGCAGCTTCGAGGCATCCGCCTTATCCAGCACGGTGACGGTGCGCTTGATGCCGACATGGAACTCAGTGCCGCTGTAATTTTGCAGCTTCGCCTGATGCTCGAAGCTCGCTGATGCCTCGCTCTGTTCCACCATCTTGAAGGGCTCGGTATCGATCACGGCGGGCGTTTTCCAATCGGAGAATTCGAACTTTGCCCCAGGTTTGAAATAGAGCGCATACTGGCCACCTTCAGGCCCCAGCCAGAACCGCTCTTCACCGCCGAAGATGTAAATGTGCGACTCCAACTTCCCTTGGGCCTCCTCTTCGGAAAGGATGCCATTCTCTATCACGGGACGATTGATCCAGCCGAAGCTCGGCCCTTGCTCGTGGTCGTAGGTGCTGGTCATCACCCTACCCTGCCATGCCGGAGCCACAGCCACGGCAGCGTCACCTTTTTTCAACACCACGAGATCGGTGTGTTCTTTCATGAATGCGGCATCATCGGCGAAGGCACCGATTTCGCTGTTCGATGAGGTGCTGCTGTCTTTTTGCTGGCAGCCAATTGGCATCATCAAGGCCGGAGCGGCCATGAGGGCGAGCCAACGAGGGGCAAGGGGCGGGAGTGCAGAGGTCATTTTCATAGTGTCTGGAATAATGCGTTAAGAAGAGTCGGTTGATGGGATAAGTTTAGCCTGCGGGTTCGAGTTGCACATCGAAGCGATGGATGAACGGCAGCTGCTTCTTGGCCCGGCCAATTTCCACGCCCCACTCAGGCAACGTGCCCTGATCGCTATCGGTGAAGGCCTCAGGGCGATAGGCGCCACCGGCCCAAGGACCGGATTGAACCTGGTGGGTCTTGGTGAAGTGAATCCCGTCTTCCGCATACATCACCGAGTTGATAATGTCCTTCGGGCCGGTCGAGCCGATCATCGCGGCCACCCCCTTGCCTTGGGGCCAGACCAACACCTCATGGTTGCCGGGGATGACGGGGTTTTTGGGATGTTTGATATATGGACCGCCAGGTTTCTCCGCGATCGCCACCCCCATTTGTGTCTGCCCCGGACTTTTCCCAAGCTGGCGCCCTTTGTAGTAACACCAGTATTTGCCATCGCGCACGATCAGGCAGGCATCGTCGATCAGATGACTATCGAAATCCTCCGCCTGCTCGCTATTGGTAATCACCGGGTTCGCCGGACTGCGCTCCCATGGCCCGTCGGGCGAATCGGCAACAGCGAGTCCAATTTTCGAATCGGGGTTGAAGCCCTTGCCGTATTTTTTCGAAACGCCGGTGTAAAACAACCAGTAGCGCCCTTCGGCCACGAGGATGTTCGGAGTAAACACACTCTCGTCCTCCCAAGTGCCCGCCTTTCCTTTGGCCAGAGCCATCCCTTGTTCGGTCCACTGCTTGCCGTCCGGCGAAGTGGCATACCACACCGTCGCATCGTAGCCGGGCGAAATCTTCCCCTTGGAATACCAGACGTAATAAAGATCCCCCACCTTGATCACATCACTGGGGTCACGACGCATCACCCCCTTCTCCACACCAATCCCTTCCAGGGCCGAATGGGTAACGTTCACGGTCGGGAGCTCGGACTTGGCGGGGGCAGCGAGCGCCTGGGACACAATCGCACCAAGTAAACACAGGGAGTATGGAAATTTTTTCATCGTCGGATAATCAGGTGATTTTGGCGAAATATAGCGCGCGCACTTTCTCACATAAGGAAAATCCACCCAAGCTCTGTCATGCAACATTGAGAAAGCCTGTCATCCTGTGATCAAGTTAACATCACACATGCAGATCACCCATTAAATGTCACACCCCAGCAGCTAGGATATGGTCCTCACACTTTCACTGGCAATACGGTGATGCCAAACAGCCCCCCTCAGGCTAGCCCCATACTAACTAGATCTCCCCTCTTCCCAAGCTACTGATGAAAGACGACCCCGACCGATTGGAAAAAGACCTGCTCCTACTGCTAAAAACCATCCCCAGAGATTATCGCAGTGGTTAGACTTTGGGAGTTTTTTATAGGAGGAAAGATCTAGCCCGAGACCCCGTAGCATCCTAACGTCAGACATGAACGCATCAGCCCTCACCGTCGCTACTTGGAACCTGGAGTGGACGACATCCAAGCAACGCCGCGCCCCCATCATCCAATCTTTGGCCAGTGGATCGGATACTTAAGCAGACTGGTTTTCATCTAACGATAATTACCTCCTGACTCCTTGTCATCGCTTAGGCTTCCTGCTAATTTTTTTCATCCAACTGAAACCTGTTAGTAATCCCCCCTTATCCAGGCTAAAGCATGAATAAAAAAAACCTCGGCGAATACAACATCCGCACCAAATTCATCACCCCAGCCATCAAGGCCGCCGGCTGGAACATTATAACTCAGATGCTTGAGGAATATCCCCTGACTCAAGGCCGCGTGCAGGTTTTTGGTAGCCACTCCACACGCGCTGCCTGCAAAAAGATCGATTACGTTCTCTTCTACAAACCCAACATCCCGATCGCCATCATCGAGGCGAAAGATAACAAGCACAGCATCGGCGCCGGTATGCAGCAAGCACTCGGCTACGCAAAAATGATGCCCGTCCCCTTCGTTTTCTCATCCAATGGCGACGGCTTTGTCATGCGCGATCTCTCGCACCCCGGATACACCAGTGAAACGGAAATCCCCCTCGACGCGTTCCCCTCACCCAAAGCCCTCTGGGAACGCTGGAAAAAAATCGAGCAATGGCCCGCCGACCAGCTCCCGCTCATCCGCCAGAATTTCCACTCCGACGGCTCCGATAAAAAACCGCGCTACTATCAGCTCAACGCCATCAACCGCACTATCGAAGCTGTCGCCAAAGGGCAAAACCGCATCCTCCTCGTCATGGCCACCGGCACGGGCAAAACCTACACCGCCCTGCAGATCATCTGGCGGCTCTGGAAAGCGAAGACCAAAAAACGCGTCCTCTTCCTCGCCGACCGCAACATCCTGATCGATCAAACCATGGTCAACGACTTCCGCCCGCTAGGCGATGCCATGGCCAAGCTCTCCACCAAGTCCAAAACCATCGAACGCGACGACGGCACCAAGGAAACTATCAGGCTCGGCATCGACAAGAAACGCAAGGTCGATACCTCACGCGAGATTTACCTCGGCCTCTATCAGGCCCTCACCGGCCCCACCGAATCCAAGAAAGTTTACAAGCAGTTCTCCGAGGACTTCTTCGACCTCATCATCATTGATGAGTGCCACCGCGGCTCCGCCAAAGAAGATTCCGAGTGGCGGGAAATTCTCGACTACTTCTCCGCCGCCACTCAGGTCGGCCTCACCGCCACGCCGAAGGAAACCAAAGACGCATCAAACACCCATTACTTCGGCGATCCCATCTACACCTACTCGCTCAAGCAGGGCATCGACGATGGTTTTCTCGCTCCCTACAAAGTGGTTCGCATCGATATCGACAAAGACGTGCAGGGGTTTCGACCAGAAGCAGGTCAACTCGATGATGATGGTAACGAAATCGAAGACCGCATCTATGGTCAGAAAGATTTCGATAGAAACATGATCATCGACGATCGCACCCAGCTCGTCGCCAACACCGTGTCCAAGTTCATCGCCGAGACCGGCACCATGGCGAAGACCATTATCTTCTGTGAAAATATCGACCACGCCGAGCGCATGCGCCAGGCCATGGTCAACGCTAACCCGGAATTGAACGCCACCAACGATAAGTGGGTCATGCGCATCACCGGCGATAACCCGGAGGGCAAAGCCCAGCTCGATAACTTCATCGACCCCGAGTCTGATTATCCCGTCGTCGCCACCACATCCAAGCTCATGACCACCGGTGTCGATGCCCAGACCTGCAAGCTCATCGTGCTTGATCGCACCATCAAATCGATGACCGAGTTTAAGCAAATCATCGGTCGTGGCACCCGCATCAATGAGGAACACGGCAAAACGTTCTTCACCATCATCGATTTCCGCAAGGCCACCGATAATTTCGCCGACCCTGACTTCGACGGCGATCCCGTCCAGATCTACGAACCCAAACCCGGCGACCCACTAACACCACCCGAGGGGGATGAAAACAACAAGTCACCCGAGCCAGACGAACCCGAAAACGATCTACCAGGCACAGGCAGCGGCGATTTAGACGAAGAGCCTGGCGATTTCATCACCACCACTGGCAGCGACGGAGCCTTCGATCCAGAAGACACCGAAGTCAAAAAATACCGTGTTAGCGGCATCAGTGTCAGCGTGCTTGCCGAGCGCATTCAGTATCTCAATTCCAAAGGCCAGCTGATCACTGCTTCGCTCACAGACTACACTAAAAAAACGGTCGGCAAAACTTACACCAACCTCGACGACTTTCTCCAGCGCTGGTCGTCCGAGGAGCAAAAACAAGCCATCATCGACGAACTCGCGAATCAGGGCCTCATCCTCGGTGCCCTCCGCGATAAAGTCGGCAAGGATTACGATGCCTTTGATCTCATCTGCCACGTCGCCTTCGATCAGCCCGCCTTGACTCGTAGTGAGCGTGCCAAGAAAGCCCAGCAATCTGATGTTTACACCCAGCACTCCGAGCAAGCCCGCGCTGTCCTCGATGCCCTGTTGGAAAAATACGCTGAAACCGGCCTCAAGGACATCGATACCGATCCCATCCGGCTGCTCAAAGTCCAGCCTATATCCCACCTCGGCAGTCCCATTGAGATCATCCAGCATTTCGGTAGTAAAAATGCCTACCTAGACGCCGTCAAATCGCTCGAAAACGCCCTCTACGCAGCTTGAAATCGCAATTCCTCATCCTTAATACCACCTTGCATCTCTTTCAATCTCATTTATAATGCCGCCATATGGAAACAGCCGAAAAGCTTCGGGAGTCACGCTCCCGTCACTTGTTGCGCAGCTCAGAGCAAGCTGCCAAGCAAGTGCGCGCCTTCATGGCGGCTCAACCTATTACACCGAGGAACTCGCCATCTTTCGTGCCTACGCCCAAGAGCACAATCTCATCCTCGAACAAGCACCAGCAGAGCTAGCCACCGCTCCCACTGCCGAGGGTAATGAACACCAAGTCTGGTTCCGTGAGAACTCCAGCACTTTTCTGAAGGCCACTTGGCCTGATCATTTCGGCATGAAGGTGGTGCACCGTGCGGATGAAGAGCCTGCCGCCTCACCCATCGACTACCTTGAACGCTGGCACCTTCACAACACGCTGTTTGGCGATGCGGTGGAGTTTTTAGGCGCATTGGATACGCCTGACGGCATGCGCCTGCTCATTCAGCAGCCGGCAATCCGTGGAAGCATTGCCAACGAGGAACAAATCTCCACTTATTTTACCTCCTCCGGTTGGAAACCCTTCCGCATCGCTGGCAATCTCGCCTTCTTTGATCCCGAGCGGAAAATCGTTGTCTCAGACACCCACCGGGGAAATATCATCGTCATGCCAGATGGCCTGCTCGCCCCCATCGATCTCCGCGTCCAGCCCCTCACCGATACCTTACTTTCCATCGTCAAAAATTTAATCTAATCAATCACCACGTGTGGCACAGCCACCATACACGACTATTTCACCACCATGTCTCTTACTTCCACCGTAAAATCCATCCAAGACATCATGCGCAAGGACGCCGGCGTCGATGGCGATGCCCAGCGTCTCTCCCAGCTCGTCTGGATGCTCTTCCTCAAGATCTTCGACGACCGCGACCAGGAGCTCGAGCTCATGGACGACGACTACGTCTCCATCATCCCGGAAAAATTCCAGTGGCGCAACTGGGCCGCCGATCCAGAAGGCATCACCGGCGATGAACTCAGCGACTTCATCAACAACGAGCTCTTCCCCACCCTCAAGGAGCTCGATCTCTCCAGCGCCGATCCCCGCGGCCACTGCGTCAAAGACGCCTTCGAAGACGCCTACAACTACATGAAAAAGGGCCACCTCCTGCGCCAGGTGATCAACAAGCTCAACGACATCGACTTCAACTCCTCGGACGATCGCCACGCCTTCGGCGATCTCTACGAGCAGCTCCTCCGCGACCTCCAGGCCGCCGGAAACTCCGGGGAATTCTACACCCCGCGCGCCATCACCCAGTTCATTGTCGATCAGATCAATCCCCAGCTCGGTGAGTCCATCCTCGATCCCGCCTGCGGCACCGGCGGCTTCCTTACCTGTGCCATCGAGCACCTCCGCAGCCAGGTCCAGACCAATGCCCAGCGTGATCAGCTACAGTCCGCCATCCACGGTGTCGAGAAAAAGCCCCTGCCGCACCTGCTCTGCGTCACCAACATGCTGCTCCACGGCATCGAAGTCCCCTCCCAGATCCGCCACGACAACACCCTCGCCCGACCGCTCACTTCCTACGGAAAATCCGAAAAGGTCGATATCGTCATCACCAACCCACCCTTCGGCGGCACCGAGGACGATGGCATCGAGTCCAACTTCCCCTCTGCTTTCCGCACCCGCGACACCGCCGATCTCTTCCTGCTGCTCATCCTGCGCCTGCTCAAGGACAAAGGCCGCGCCGCTCTCGTCCTGCCGGACGGCACACTCTTTGGCGAAGGCGTCAAAACCCGCCTCAAGGAAAAACTCCTCAGCGAGTGCAATCTCCACACTATCGTCCGCCTCCCCAACGGCGTCTTCAATCCCTACACCGGCATCAAGACCAACTTGCTCTTCTTTGAAAAAGGCACACCTACGAAGGAAGTCTGGTATTACGAGCACCCCTACCCGGAAGGCGTCAAGTCCTACAACAAAACCAAACCCATCCGCATCCAGGAATTCGATGCTGAAAAAGCCTGGTGGACCAAGCGCGAGGAAAACGAGCACGCTTGGAAAGTCAGCATCGAGGACATCAAAGCCCGCAACTACAACCTCGATATCTCCAACCCGCACCAAGAGGAGGTCGTGCACCACGACCCCGACGAGCTGCTCGCACAGTATGACAAGCAGTTGCAAGGCATTCAGGAAATCCGCAACCAGCTCAAAGACATCCTCTCCGAAGCTCTTACCAGCAAATAAACCAAACGATATCACAAAGGATGAACATGCAATATGGAGTGCGTGTGACTTGACACCGCTTTTGTCTGAACCGGCTCGACGGTTCTGCCCCTGCGCAGCTGCACTTCTCCCCCTCC
Source organism: Oceaniferula flava (assembly GCF_016811075.1). Classification (NCBI taxonomy): domain Bacteria; kingdom Pseudomonadati; phylum Verrucomicrobiota; class Verrucomicrobiia; order Verrucomicrobiales; family Verrucomicrobiaceae; genus Oceaniferula; species Oceaniferula flava. The sequence continues at coordinate 564,996 of NZ_JAFBGL010000001.1, read as the reverse complement.
CCACCAGCACGACGAAACCCCACCTCGCGAGGCAAGCCTCACCAAACCACAAAGCTGTGTCAAGCCACAGCACCCCATAACCAATCTCCGCCATCCCACCATGCCCGACGCCACCCAACTCATCACCGACCATCTCGACACCTGGACCTCCACCGTCGTCGCCCAAAAAACCACCGGTCGCGGCAGCTCAAAAAAACAAGAACTCTACGGCATCAAAAAACTCCGCGAACTGATTCTCGATTTGGCCGTGCGCGGATTGCTTGTGCCGCAGGATCCGGAGGATGAACCTGCAGAAGTTCTGTTAAATAGAATTGAGTCAACAAAAGCTGACCTGATCCAACAAAAGAAAATCAAAAAAACAAAACCCTTGTCCAAGGTGCTCAGTGAGGATGAACCATTCTTGAAACCAAATGGTTGGGAATTTGTGCGGATTGGCAGCTTAACATCAAAACTTGGATCTGGGAGCACGCCAAGAGGAGGAAAAAGCGCCTACGTAGATTCTGGGGTGATTTTTTTACGCTCACAGAATATTTGGAATGATGGATTAAAGTTGAATGATACAGCTTACATACCTGCAGAAATACATGAAAACATGTCGAATACGCAAGTTCAGCCGAATGACGTGCTCCTTAATATCACTGGAGCTTCATTAGGACGTTCAACAATTTTCCCTACAGAGTTAGAAACAGCTAACGTAAGTCAGCACGTAACTATCATTCGGCTGATTGAAACGCGTATGGCTCGGTTCTTGCACCTTGGAATCTTATCTCCCTTAGTCCAAAAACTCGTTTGGGGGCGACAAGTTGGGATGGCTATCGAAGGCCTCAGCAAAAAGGTTTTAGAGCAGTTTGAATTCCCAATCCCGCCCCTAGCCGAGCAGCAACGCATTGTCGCGAAGGTGGATGAACTCATGGCGCTGTGCGACCGACTCGAGCAGCAGCAGGAAGACAGCATCCGCACCCACGAGACCCTCGTCAAAACCCTCCTCGACGCCCTCACCACCACCAGCGACGCGGCACAATTCCAACAAGCCTGGCAGCGCATCCAAGCCCACTTCCACCTCCTCTTCACCACCAAATCCTCCATCGACCACCTAAAACAAACCACCCTCCAACTAGCCGTCACCGGCAAACTAGTCCCCCAAGTGCCCAACGAGGATTCTAGATGTTGCTTCCCCGCTTGGAAAAAACACGAATCGAAAGATGAATGTCTAGATCATCCTACACAATGGATGAGTGTCCCACTCGGAAAACTGGGAGAATGGCGCGGAGGAGGCACCCCGTCGAAAGGCAATACAAAGTTTTGGGACGGTGAAATACCTTGGGTCTGCCCAAAGGACATGAAGCGCCCTATTATCCACAAATCCATTGATCAGATAACAGCAGAAGCTATAGATAAATCCTCTGCCAAACTAATTCCCAAAAACAGCCTCTTGATGGTCGTTAGAGGCATGATCTTAGCACACTCATTCCCGGTCGCTAGGTCTGGACGCGAAGTTACAATCAATCAAGACATGAAGGCTCTATTGCCTGACTACCACGACACCGCGACGTATCTTCACCTCGCGCTTAGAGCCCTGAGAGACCAGTTTCTGAATACCGTTGAGCGGTCTAGTCACGGAACCTGCAAATTGCTCACCAAGGATCTTCAGGGAATGCTCATACCAATTCCCCCCCTAGCCGAGCAACACCGCATCGTCGCCAAAGTCGACGAACTCATGGCCCTCTGCGATGAACTCAAAGCCAGCCTAGCCACCGCCCAAGCCACCCAACGCAAGCTCACCGACACCATGGTTGAGAAGGCTGTGAACTGACCTGTTTCCAGCGCTAATGCGATAGCCATCATGCAAAAGGCACCATCGACACTTTATTTAGCTATTTTTTAGCTAAATAACCTTGTTTTCGTCCAGTTATGAGCTAGTTTCTCACCATGAACAAGAAACGCACCATGACACTGAACCTGACGGAGCAGGAGATGAAAGTGCTTGAAGAGCTTGCAGAGAAAAAAGACCTCAACAAAACGGGCGTGATGAAGCTCGCGCTACGCATGCTGCAAGTCCTAGATGCCAGAATGGAGCCTGGCAAAAAACTCTTGGTCGAAGACGAAGTGACAAAGGAAAAAAGTGAACTCATCATCCTATAAACCATGCCTGAGCATACTGTTTATCTTTTTCCACACTGAGTCCGGAGAACTCCGTGAAGCAACACTTCACGAGGAGGCGGAGGATCAGCACTTGAGCATGTGGGGCAGCACATGGCTGCCGATCATGCAGCAATACAAAACGAATCCCCCCACATGCCAAACACCCGAGGACGCACACTGGGATTGGAAAATGAAGGCCTCCGAGTGGAGAAAGTATCTGGCATTCAGCTCATTCTCACTCATCTGCGATGGCGAGCTGCAAGGCTTGTTACTCATCAACAACTCCAAGTTTGCCAAGCTCAATGAACAGTTTGGCAAGCCACTGGTTTACATCGAATTTGTCGCCACCGCTCCGTGGAACAGACCAGAGCTTCAAAGCCCTCCCAAGTACCGTGGCACCGGAAGCATTTTTATCCTCGCCGCCATAGAAGCCAGCAAACACCTGGGGTTCAAAGGCCGCATCGGTCTCCACTCCCTATCCCAAGCCGCAAATTTCTATGAACACAAATGTGGTATGACCCAACTAGGTAAAGATCCTAATCACCAAAATCTCACCTACTTTGAAATGACAGAACAACAGGCAGAGCAATTCTGCCATAACCGACTATGAAAAATGAATATCGACTACCCAAAAGAATGGTTTGCCAATAGCGCTCGAATCGAAGGCGATTCTGAGATTGGTGCAGGCATCCCACCTACCCACAGACCCACACAAACCACCAGTCCAGCAGCGATCAAGCAGCTGGACACCCGGATCGCCTTCGGCCAATTCGTCGAACTCTGGCGCCGTAACAAAGGCTGGAACGCGGAGGAACTAGCCAAAGCCGCAGACGTTGACACGGAGGATATTTTAGAAATCGAACATGATCCTCACTGTGAGCCCGAAGCCTATGCAGTGCACGCACTGGCTCAGGTGTTTGACGTCAAACCATCAAAACTCATGGAACTGGCAGGCCTGGCTGAAAGCCGCACACCAGTGCTTCGCGAAGAAGCGATACGTTTCGCAGCCAGATCAGAGTCCATAGAATCTCTGACCCACCACGAGAGGGAAGCATTCGAGGCCTTTGCCACTACCCTCTCCGAAGAACATTCTACCCCTGATTGCAAAGCAAAATAAAAAACGTGTATGCGATAAAATCGATAAACGCACTCAAAGAATACTTGATGAGCTAGGAAATCCAGCCCCCCCACTCTGTTTGGACACAGTTCGGGAGTTGTTGGAGATGGATCGTTCCTACTTCAGCTCTGATGACCACGGCTTGATGGGCAAGACTTTCAGCCGCTTGAAAAGAGCTGGAAAAAATATACTAAAACGCCCATCGATATTGAAGGATGCCGTTAAAAAGTTCGATTTACGTGCTCTCTATATCCCCGATCAAAAGAGGATCATTATTGATGATCAAGTTCCAGTGCCTAAACAACGCTGGCTAGAAGGCCATGAGATAGGCCACGGCATCCTTCCGTGGCATGAGGGTATGGTGCTGGGTGACGACGACGTTACACCAACAGTCGCCACCCATGACAAAATGGAAGCAGAGGCCAACTATGCTGCAGGATCACTGCTCTTTCTGAATCAAAGGTTTGTTGAGGAGGTCAAATCGACCCCACCCAGCATAGCATCAGTCCTCAACCTCAAAAAAATCTACGGAAATACGCTCACTACCACGTTCTGGCGCACAATTGAACATTGTGGTGAAGAAACCCCAATTCTGGGACTAATCGGACAGCATCCAAAAGACTTTGCCGACGAGAAACCAGACTTCAAGCACATCATCCTATCACGTAAATTCAGAGAGCAATTCGACCCGCCCGAACTTACCGGGCTCAAATCTAAAATAGCTTTATATTGCTATGGAAACAGAGGGCCTTTAGGCAAAAGAAGTCTCATTTTAACAGATGTAAATGGAGATCCCCATTCGTTTAAATTTGAAACTTTCTACAATGGATATGATGCCCTAACAATGGCCGTATATGAGGGAAAAAGCTCACATAATCCAGTAGTCGACTTCAGCAAGCTCTTTAGTTAATCCCATTTAAAGGTCCATCACCTGTGACTCTGGTGAGACAGGCAATGAAATGGATCACTTTCCCACCTCCATCGTTTTGTCGCAAGTAAAGCCATCGAGTTCATGTCAGACCCAATAAGCCATTACGAAGAGCTATTCTACGACCTCCATACTGGGGTCGTGGGCAATCACGAGCGTCCCCATAAGCCGGCGATGTTATTGGCGGTGATGGACCTCATCGAGTCGGGGGCTCTTACGGAAAACCTCATTCCCTTTTCCCCGGAGCTACGGCAACGCTTTACTTTCTATTACGATATCGTTCGTTTGGAGAACGATCGGAACACTCCGATCAATCCCTACTTTTATATGCGCAGTGAATCGTTCTGGTCACACGTGGCCACATCGGGAAACGAGGCAGTGGTTAGAGCGCTCAGCTCACCTCCTACAATTGGTAAGCTTCCAGCTCTCATCGAAGGGGCGAAGTTGGCTGCAGATTTATGGAATGCTGTCAGCCATCCCACACAACGAGGCCAACTTCGAGACGTTCTCATTTCCCGATACTTCCCTCAACACCGACACCTCCTGCTCAATCAACCCGTGGTGAGCTGTGTCACCAAGGAGGACGAAGAAACCTATCAGCTACCTGGTAGATCAGCTGGCTTCAGGCGCATCGTGACCCAAGTCTATGAACATCAGTGCGCTGCATGCGGGTTAAGACTGCGTCGGCCAGACGGAGCGACCATTGTCGACGCGGCTCACATTATCCCATTTTCAGAAAGTCAGAATGATCATCCCCGCAATGGCCTCGCTCTGTGCAAAAACCACCACTGGGCGATGGACCGCTCGCTGATTGCTCCCGGACCTGATTTTCACTGGCTGGTGAGTGAATCACTGGATTCTCGTCAAGCCGGAGAAAGGGATCTCATCGCCCTATCAAACCGACCACTCATCCTTCCCAAGGAAACAGCCTACCATCCCCTGCCCGAAGCCCTCGAATGGCGTCAATGCCGATTAGCCTAGCCTCCCATTCACTCATCCCATGTCCAACTACCAACATTTCGAAAACACCCTTTCCGGGTTCACCGATGCCCGGGGAGGCCTTCAAACTGCGTTCGGCCCCATTACCCGACAACAAAAAAGCCCCTCGTGTTGAGGGGCTTTTTAGAAATGGAGCCGGTTAACGGACTCGAACCGTTGACCTACTGATTACAAATCAGTTGCTCTACCAACTGAGCTAAACCGGCGATTGATTGTTGCGACCTCCGGTGGGAAGTCGGCTGCGGTCGGCAGGTGCCGAAAGCGGCGCGAGTATTTCTATTTCCGGCTTCATTGCAAGTTTTTTTGATGCAAAATATAATGGCTATTTTTAGACCCTCAAACGGAAGAAATAACACTGGCAAATTTTCGAGGGCTAGCAATATGTTCCGCGCATGATCATTGGCATTCCCAAAGAAATTAAAAATCAAGAGCACCGCGTCTCGATGATTCCCTCTTCCGTAGCTGAACTTGTGCGCCGGGGGCACCGGGTTCTGGTGCAGAAGAATGCCGGAGCTGGCGCAAGCTATCCGGACGAACTTTACCAAGCGGTGGGAGCTGAAATGGTGGACACCGCCGAGGGCGTGTTTGCTGAGGCAGAACTCATTGTTAAAGTAAAAGAACCTCAGGCCAGCGAAGTGGCTATGCTCAACGAAAAGCACACCCTCTTCACTTACCTGCACCTGGCGGCCGACAAGGAACTCACCGAGAGCCTGGCCGCGACCGGTTGCACGGCGATTGCTTACGAAACCGTTGAGATCAACGGCAGACTGCCACTTTTGGAGCCCATGAGTGAGATCGCAGGTCGCATGTCGGCCATCGTCGGTAGCTACCACCTGGCCAAACACCGTGGAGGACGCGGCACCCTGCTTGGCGGTGTGCCCGGCGTGGCTCCTGGTCGTGTCGTGGTGATTGGTGGCGGAACCGCCGGGGTCAATGCCGCGCGGGTTGCCACCGGCATCGGCGCAGACGTTTCTATTTTGGAAGTTGATTTCGATCGCATGAGATTCCTCGATATCACCATGGAAGGCGCCCACACCGTGTATTCCAACGAAGCTAACCTGGCCGACCTGTTACCGCGCGTCGACCTGGTGATTGGTGCCGTGCTTGTTCCCGGCGCCAAGGCACCGAAATTGATCACCCGTGAAATGCTGAAGATGATGCAGCCAGGCAGTGTCTTGGTGGACATCGCAGTGGACCAAGGTGGTTGTGCGGAAACAACCCGCCCCACCACCCACGACGACCCCACTTACGTGGAAGAAGGTGTGCTGCACTACTGCGTGGCCAACATGCCGGGTGCCTACGCCCGCACAGCCACCCAAGCACTCAACAACACCACCCAGCGCTGGACGATGATGATTGCTGAAATGGGCGTGCAAGCTGCCTGTGAATCACGCAAAGAACTACTCGGCGGCATCAACTGTATGAAAGGCCATGTCACTCATGCGGAAGTGGGCCATGCGCACGACATCGAAGTGGTCGATCCTACCACCCTCTTCTAAGCAGGATTTTTCAGAACAGGAAACTGTTCGGTTATATTCTCAGATCGAGCCGCGCAACGACCTGTTACGCGGCTCGTTTTTTCTAGAGTAACATTCTACTCGACGGCCCTATCTGACCAACATCCTTAGCCGTTCCAAGGACGGAGGTCCATACGACTGGAGGCCAGCAGCCAGAGGAACAAGGCGCTGACCAAGATCGAGGAAAGCCCGATGTGCAGAACCTGGGCAAAGGGTAAAATCCCCACCTGAGCGAGAATCAGGCCGAGAACCATCTGGCAGAGGACCGCTCCGAGGATGACCTTCTCCAGCCATGACGCTCCGGTCCGAGCCGCCGTCGCCTTGAGGAAAAACACCACGGCCACAATCAGGATGACCCAGGAGGCACTGCGGTGAATCAGATAAGTGGCGCTGTGCTCCAGCTCCCCGACCCACTCCGAGCGAGGCGCTGCGGCGTGGCTTTTTTTCAACTCATCCGTCTTCTCGCGGATCTGCGAGCCTAACACACCTTCGGTGAGCACCAGCACAAAGAGAAACCAGGCGAGCTTATTCAAACCGCCGCGACAGCTTGATCCAGCGAGGCGCCAGGGAGAATCGCAACCGCGCCAAGCGACAAAGACCAGCACGCAGAGCATGGCAATCGCCAAGGCCATGTGAATGGTAATGATCCCCGGTTTCAGCCCACTGTAGACAATACGGGCGCCCATCCAGCCATTGATGCCCAAGAGCAGCAAGGCGATCGTGGACATAATCACCACGCTGCGGATATGTCTTTTCCGCGTCAGGGCCATGATGAAGGTGGCCAGGGTCAACAGACTCAGCGGCATGGAAGTTAGGCGATTGATGTATTCAATCCAGGTGTGCAGCGGATTGTAGTTTGCAATGATCGACTCCTTGGTGATCGTCTCCGGATCAATGCCATGAGCCGCCGCCTTGATGCGGTATTTTTCAATATCCAGCTTGGCCGGGTCGATCTGATCGGCATTGGTCGGCGGAATCAGACAGCCCCAACAGGTCGGCCAATCCGGGCAGCCCATGCCTGCCCCCGAGGCACGCACGATGGCTCCAACAAAAATAAGAACGATCAGGGCCGCACAGGCCGCGGCGGCCACTTTTTGAAACATGCTCACACGGACTTCTAAGTGGCGAAGGTGGATCCCGCAAGTCTGGGGACGAGAGAATTTTGGAGAACCTGCCCACACGATAGAATTTCGACTTTTATGTTTCGTATTTTTCCAAACCTCCTAGTTTGTGTCCGTCATGCCATCCCAAGCCAGTAACGTCCGTCGTGCCGCCGTCTCCGCCCTCCGCGCCTGGGCCAAGGGGCACACTTACATGGACTCATTGATCGAACGTCACGCCGGGCGCAACAGCCTGAGCCGACAAGACCGTGCGCTTTTACAATCGATCGTCTACGCCGTGCTCAGGCACCGTCGACTGCTCGACCACTGGATTGGAAAACTGCGCCGTGGCAAGCTCGATCACGAAACGCGCGACGTCCTCCGGGTCGGCCTCTGTCAGCTCTTGATCCTCCGCATCGCCGATCACGCGGTGGTGAATGAAACCGTCAACTGCGCCAAGACCCCGGTGCGCGGACTGATCAACGCCGTGCTGCGCCAGGCGATCGTCCGTCGCAAACGCCTGATGGATGAAATGGACGACCTCCCACCTGCCCTGCAGTATTCCCATCCGGACTGGCTGTATAACCGCTGGCGCAAAGCCTTCGGCAAACAAGATGCCATCGCCCTGATGCAGTGGGACAACCAACCGGCCGCGGTGCTTTGTCGGGTCAACGAACTCAAAGAAGGCGCGCGTGAAACGGTCTACAGCTATGAAAAATCCACTCCGGTGGACGGACTGGACGGCTTTTATCAGGTTGACGGTCTGCCTCCCGGCGAGTGGATGAAGGAAGGCCTGATCTACATTCAAGACCCCGCTACCCGGCACTGCGTGGAACTCCTAGCCCCGCAGCCTGGCGAGCGCGTTCTCGACGCCTGCGCCGCCCCCGGCGGAAAAAGCACCATGATCGCTGTGGCAATGCAGAATCGTGGCGAAATCCTCTGCACCGACAGCAATGAAAAGCGCCTGCCCCGACTGGAAGAGAACCTGGCCAATCTGGGAGTCACCATTGCCAAGTCCCAGGCACACGACTGGACCACGCCAGCTCCCGCCGAGTGGCACGGTCAGTTTGACGCTATCTTGCTCGACGTCCCCTGCTCCAACACCGGCGTGCTGCGCCGCAGGATTGACGCCCGCTGGAGACTGCGCTTGGAAGACATCGAAGAACTCACCCAGATTCAGGAAAAAATCCTCACCCACGCGCTGCCCTGTTTGAAACCGGGGGGACGGATCGTTTACTCGACCTGCTCGATCGACGCCGAAGAGAACCGCGGACTCATGGATGCCTTTGTGGCGAAGCACCCCGAGTGGAAACTCGATGCCGAGCACCAGGCGCTGCCCTTCCGCGATGACAGCGATGGTGCCTACGCTGCCCGTCTGGTGCGTGGATCCAGCATCTGACATAGGATATTCTGGACGCCTGCCCAATCACCCCTTAGTTTTCCTCTCGTGATGAAATCCTGTCTCAGCCTTCTGATTGCTATGATTATCTTCCTCGTGTTCGCTGGAACGGCGGGGGTCCTTTGGTATGGTAGCTCCTCCACCGAATTCAGCGCTGGACCTGAAGCCGAGACCATGGGCCGCTAAGATGAGCGCCGCGCCGCAGAACATCGGCCTCTTTGGTGGCACCTTCGATCCCATCCACCTCGGCCACAGCCACATCGCCGAGGCCGCGATCCGCGAGTGCTCACTCGATCAGCTGATCTTCCTGCCCTGCAGAAAATCGCCGCATAAAACCGGCGTGCAACATGCCAGTGGCACGGACCGATTGAACATGTGCCGCCTGGCCACCGCCGGATTGGACAAGGTGCTGGTCGATGACTTCGATCTCACCGCCCCCGAGCCCAGCTACTCCTGGCGCACCGTTGAGCACATGCAGCAGCGCTTCCCCGGCGCCCGACTGTTCTGGCTGATGGGCACGGACCAGTGGCAGGCGCTGCCACGCTGGAATCGCTCCGAACATCTCGCCAGCCTGGTGGAATTCATCGTGTTCACCCGCGGAGAAACTCCGGCTCCACGTGACGGCCACCGGATGCAGGTCATCAGCGGCCACCACCCGGCATCGGCCACCCAGATCCGCGCCGCAGTGGCGGAGGGCGACGACCAGCAACTGCACGCATGGCTCGCCCCCGATGTGCTGCACTACATCCGCAAGCACCAGCTATACACCCGCCCGTCCTAAGCAAGCAGGTGCAAGCTGGCGGTTGACCTGCCACTCAAACCGCGCTTATAGTCCCACTGGCATCGATGGTCATCCGCCACGTCGCCCATCTCACACATCTTCACCACCCATCTTTCCGCTATGAAATACCATCTTTCCGCACTCCTGTTAGGGCTCAGCCTCACCACCCCCGTCTGGTCCCAAGATGAGAAAGCTGCCGAGCCAGCGCCAGCCAAGGAAGCCTCCTCAGACAGCCGCTCAAAGGCGGTGAAAATGATGCAAGCATTCTCCAACCTGCCGAAAGAAAAACGTCAGGAATACCACCAGAAGCTGATCAAGACGCAGAACCTGTTCAACCAGAAGCGCATCTTCGATGCCCTTGAGCAGCTCGATGAGCTCGACCAGATCTTCCCCGATCATCCGTCTGCACTAAACATCCGTGGTGCTTGCTACGTGGAGATCCGCTCCTTTGCCAAAGCGAACAAAATTTTCCAACAAGTGCTGGAAATCGCCCCGGACAACACCAGCGTGCTGTTCAACCTGGCGGAGGTCGATTTCGTGATGAAAAACTGGCAGACTGCCCACGATCGCTTCACCAAACTCGTCCCCAAGCTGCCTGAAAGCAACAAGGCGATGGTGCGCCTCTGTGAGTTCAAATTGCTCCTTTGCAAACTGAAGCTCGACAAGCTGGACGAAGCCAAGGCGATGCGCGACAAATACGACATCTGGGATGATTCCCCATACTTCTACTGCTCCCGCGCTGCCATCCTCTACCACGAGGGCGACAAGATGGAGGCTGAGAAAATGCTGCGCAACGTCCGCTACGTCTGGCGCAACGACGGTGTGCTCGCCCCATGGCAGGACACGCTGATCGAGTTCGGCTACATCCGCAGCTTCTACGGTGGCGACACCGAAGAGATCGAGGAGTAGGTGCTCAGCCTAGCACTGGGATCTATCCCAGTGGGTAGTCGGTGATTTGCTCGAACTTGATCCCATAAGTCTCGGCAATTTCCGGAGCGGCGGACTCGTGATAGACCTCGCCGTAGTAAATTTCCTGAATCCCATAAGCACACAAAGTCTGCATGCAGGCCGTGCATGGCATGGTGGTGGAAGCGATCAGCTTGACCTCGCCCCGCTTGAATAAGCTGCAGAGATTCACCTCCGCGTGCAGCATGAACTTCTGCCGATCGTCCCGATTGTCCCAGAAGCCAACCGGCGCATCGAAGCCGGGTGCCAGTCCATTGTAGGCGGTGCCGACCACGCGATTGTCAAAGTCCAGCGCCGCGGCGCCCACTTTCCTAAACGGATCTTCCGAGCGAAGGCTGGCGATGTGCGCCAGTGCCATGGCATATTGGGGGATGCTGATGCGTTCCGCGCTAGTAGTGGGCTGCTTATCCATGGACAAAATCGAACACAGGCGACGTTCTATTGTCGAGTTATTTGATATGAGCGAGAAAAAAGGCAGCGTGTTCAATCGGCGCAATTTCATTCGCGCCAGCGTGCTGGGATCGATCGGGGCCTACTCCTACGCCCGCTGGGTCGAGCCCGGCTGGCTCACGATCACGGAAAAGGACATCGTGCTGCCCAAGCTCCCGCCCGCCCTCGATGGAGTGGTGATCGCGCAGCTCACCGATTTCCATTTCCAACCCGACCGCGACGAGTCCCTGATCGCCGATGCGGTGGCCGCCGTGAATGCGCATCAGCCGGATCTCATCGCCCTCACTGGCGACTTCATCACGGAGTCCTCCAAAGTGTTCAGCCCACTGATGCAAGTGCTCAGTGGGCTCGAGGCCAAACATGGTATCTATGGCGTCATGGGCAACCACGATGGATGGAGCCAGCGCCCGGGCTTCTACCGGCAGGGCTTCCAAGAGGTCGGCATGGAGTTTCTAACCAACCGAGGAAGCCGCATCGAACTGCGCGGAGAATCTCTGTTTATCACCGGCACCGATTCCGTCTGGTCGGGGAAAGTGGATGCCGCCGCCTGCTGGAAAGGTCACCGTGACGAGCCAGTGCTGTCGCTGGTGCACGAGCCGGATGTGTTCGATCACCTACGCCCGAACCATCGCATCGACCTCCAGCTCTCCGGTCACACCCACGGAGGCCAATGCCGAGTGCCACTGATCGGCTACGCACCCGTCAAAGTCCGCTACGGCAGAAACTACATCTACGGTGAGTATGCCCGTGACGACTCCAAGATCTTCGTATCGCGCGGACTGGGAACGGTCGGTCAGCGGGTGCGATTTGCCTGCGCCCCCGAGGTGGCGATCCTCACCCTGCGCTCAGCCTAGGATCTCTAGGGGAAGAAAAAACCTACCAGTCTTAGGCGTAGGCCTTGAGAAAGGCAACTTCCAGTGCCAGCTGCTCCTGCACGTTGGTCTCCAAATTCGTCCGCAAGTTTTCCAGAGCATCCATGCGTTGCAGCAGGTCGGCCAGTTCATGCTTGCTGGCCACGGTCTCGGTGGTGGCTTTTTGCGATGGGAAATCCAGCCGCTCCACGCCGCATTTCTGTCGCACCACATCGCCCATCCAGGCAATCAGGACCTCAAGGAGTCGTTCCCGCTCGCCGAGGTATTCGGACTCGGTATGCCCTTTATAATAATCCTCGCGGTGCTTGAGCCACTCGCCATCGGTGGTGTTTTTATACTTGGCGGTTTCTTCTTTCAGTGCGAGATCATTCAGCTTGGCAATTTCTGCCCGGCGTTTAACCAGCAGCTCACTGAAGGCAGACCGGAGAGTGAGCGCCTGGGCGATGTTTCCCATCCCCTGCTTGGCCAGCCCTGCCAGAGCATCCAGCAAGACCCGCTGCGATTCGGAAACCTCCCGCCCCTCGGCCTTGGCCATCAATGGCAGACGCACACAGCGCGAAAGAATGGTGGGCAAAAGCAACTCCGGAGCATCGGAGAGCAGCAGCAGCAAGCAATCGGCCGGCGGCTCTTCCAAGGTTTTGAGAAAGGCATTTTCCGCACCCACACCCATACGATCGGCGTGCTGAATCACCCCCACTTTCCACTTTCCAGTGGCGGAGGCCACGTAGAAGGATTTCTCCAGTTCCCGGATGTCATCGACCACAATCCGGCGCGATTTCGACTTCGGGCTGACAATGCGGACCAGATCGCCCTCGAGCGATTCCAGGTCGGGGGTCGGCACCTCTTCCGGCTCGCCAAACAGATTCATCCCGCCGCTTTGCTCGGGCGGATTGATCAGCGAGATCACCTTGGCCGCGAGCTCGGATTTGCCACTGCCCGCCTCCCCGGTGATCAGGAAGGCGTGTGCCAGTCTGCCTCTTTGGTGTGCTGCCTCGATTAACTCAAAGGCTTTTTCCGCCGTGTATGCCATTGCGGGCTCATCCTGCCGCGACATCGCCTCAGGGCAATCTGAAAACACACGACAGAGTAGAAAAATTAAAACAAGCACTCCGCTCGGCATCGGTTATACTAAACAAGAGGTCAGAATCTACCAGTTCCATCCTCGACCAACCTATTCAGCTGCCCAGCAGCCCATTATCATGAAAAAAACCATACTTGCCAGCCTTGCTCTGGCCATTACCGCATCCTTTGCCACTGCTGGTGGTGAAAACTGGATGAACGACTTCAAAGCAGCTCAGAAAAAAGCTGCCGCTGAAAACAAAGACCTTCTCGTCGATTTCACCGGCTCAGACTGGTGTGGCTGGTGCATCAAATTGAACAAGGAAGTGTTCCAACACGATCCGTTCAAAACTGGCGTCGCCGATAAGTTTGTGCTCGTGGAACTCGATTTCCCACGCGACAAATCCAAGTTGAGCAAAGAAACTCAGGAGCAAAATGCTGCCCTGCAAGCCAAGTATGAGGTGCGTGGATTCCCCACCATCCTGCTGCTCGACTCCGAAGGCCGCCCATACGCCAAAACTGGCTACCAAGCTGGTGGACCGGAAAAATACGTCGCTCACCTCGATGAACTTCGCGCCAAACGCACCGAGCGTGACGAGGCCCTGAAAGCTGCTGAAAGCCTCGAAGGCGTGGCCAAGGCCAAGCAACTGGTGAAAGCTCTTGAGACCATCCCAGAAGACTACCACTCCCAGTATTCTGAGCTCACCGAGCAAGTCGCCAAACTCGATCCTAACGATGAGACCGGCTACGTCGCCAAACAGCAGCACAAAGCAGCCCTCGAAAACCTCGCCAAAGAGGTGATGATGGCTACCCGCAGCGGCAAGGTCGATGAAGCCCTCTCCAGTGTCGACAAATTCCTCGCCGACAACTCACTCGAAGGTGAAGAGAAGCAGCAGATCATCGCCATGAAAATGAACCCACTCCTGGCGAACAAGAAGTTCGACGAAGCCGGTGTGGTGCTGGACGAAATCATCGCTGCAGCTCCTGAGAGCAACTACGCCAAACAAGCCACTGCCTTCAAAGCGCGCCTCGCGAAAATGAAGGAATCGGCTCAGTAGTCTCCCCCATTTCCAATAATAGAACCCAACGCGCCGGCTCCTCATCGAGTCGGTGCGTTTTTTTGTGCCTCCGCGCAGAGCATAGCGCCATCGGGGTGGACGGCTCACTGAAGCGCGGTCGCACACCGCCCCTGCCAGGCTTCGCTACGAGATCACCCGCACCAGCTCGGCCTGCATGAACCGCCGGACATACCCGTCGATTTCCACAAGCAACTCCCCCTCCTCACTGATACCCAGGGCGCGACCGCTGAGCGACTCCCCATTGGCACTGAAGCCGATGGTTTTTCCCGTGAGATAACACATCTCCGCGACCTGATCGACCAACTCTGGAAAATGGTCGGCACAGACCAAGGTGCTTTGGCTGAGTCGGTCCAGCAGAGCACGCAGCAGCGCCTCCCGACTAACGGCTCGTGGAGTGAGATCGGCCAGCGCGACCGATTCCTCACCGTCCGGCGAGGCGGTGACATTGATCCCAATCCCCACCACGGCGTAATCACCGCGTGTTTCCACCAGGATACCGCAGCATTTTTTGCCATCGATCAGGACATCGTTCGGCCACTTCACCTCCGCAGGCAGCCCACACAGCTCTTGCAGAACTTGGGCAATGGCACAGCCGGCAGCCAGGGCCAGGCGTGGCCAGTGTTGTTTTTCAAACTGAGGCCGCAGAATCAAAGTGAAGAGCAAACCGGCACCGGACTGGCTCATCCACGCAGCTCCGCGGCGACCTCGGCCGGACGTTTGGTGATCGGCCAGCACCACGGTGCCGTGGGCCACTCCGGCCTCGCAAAGTCGCAGTGCCTCGTCATTGGTCGAGCCGAGCTCGGAGTGATAGCGCAATCGCTGCGCCCACTGCGGAGCGATCCGGCCGAATTCCTCGATGTCAAACATCTCAAGGGGAAAAGAACTAGCGGCGGTTGAAGCGTGCCATTTCACGCTGGGCCTCACGCATTTCCGTGCGCTTCTTCAGATCTTGGCGCTGATCGGAGTGGCTCTTTCCCTTGCCGACGCCCACTTCCACCTTCACGCGACCGCCTTTCCAATACATCCGGAGGCAGGGTAAGGTGCAGCCCTTTTGCGCCGATTCCTCGGCCAGTTTGATGATCTCCTTCTTGTGCAGCAGCAGTCGGCGTGGGCGGGTGACTCCGTGCTGGAACCAATCGCCGGCGGTTTGCCACGGCTGGATATGGCAGCCGTAAAGGAATGCCTGACCATTCTCGATCCTCGCGTAGGCATCGGCGATGTTCACCTTGCCATCGCGGATCGACTTCACCTCGGTGCCCTTAAGCTCAAGGCCGCACTCGTAGGTATCTGAAATATGATAATCTCGGCGTGCTTTCCGGTTGTTCGCAATGTCGGCACTCATGAGATAATGTTGGGGAATTGTTCACGGTCATGGTCTGCCAGCTCAGGCAGCGCCACGCCGGCTTCCCACTTATTCGCCGTCAGGCTTGGCAATCACAACCTTGCCTTCGATGATTTCAGTCAAAGCAATGTCGGCCGCCCCCATGCTAGGAACAGTATCGATCAGTGGCGAGCGCCCTTGGTTAAGCTGGGCAACGCGCTGTGACACAACGTTCACAAGGATTTGCGGGTCTTCAATGATCTCGGAGGCTTGGACAACTAGGTTGCTTTTCATGGATTTTGCAGGAAACTTGGAAACGGGCTGGGACTGCTCAAACGGCACAATGTTCGATGGGTCCATGGTCGTTTCCGAAGGTATAATTGGGCTGAAGGAATTGGGCGTGCCCATAGAAGACACGATGCGGGACGGAGTGGAAAGCATTTTTTACTGTAATTATCAAGCCTAATGTGTCTTTTGACTGCTTTTTTCGACCTTGAATCGACCGATTCGACGGATCTTGATTTTTGCATCAGCTTTGTCACTCTTTTCGCCGCGACACCATGACTTCGGCACGCATAATGCTTCCACCGTCAGCCATACTGGTCTATTTACGTATTTCCCAATGACATCAGCCACTCCGCCCTACCTTCAAGCCTCCATCCACATCGGCGCCAGTTCCATTTCCATGCTGGTGGTCGAAAACCGAGCCGGCAACGAGGGCGACGCCGCGTCCCGACCCGGTGAGTTTCTGGAACAATCGCTACCCTTGGCGCGCGACATTTTCCAGCGCGGCAGTATCCGCCGCAGCACCATCGAGCAGTGCGTGAAAATCCTCAAAGGTTACCAGCAAGCACTGCGTGAATTGGGAGCCACCGATGAAACGCCAATCCGTGCGGTGGGCACCAACATTCTGATCGAGGCGAGCAACCATGATGCCTTTTTGAATCGCATCCAAATCGGCTGCGGCATGCAGATCGACACCCTCGACGATGGCGAAATGACCCGGCTGATCTATCTCAAGACCCGCCGCCGCCTGCTCGACACCCCTTCAATGAAAACCCGCACCACCCTGGTGGTGCACGCCGGCCCGGGCAACACCCGCGCCCTGCTGTTCAAGAAGGGTCGTATCTCCGATTACACCAATTACCGATTGGGAGTTTACCGCACCAATGAGGCAATCTCCGGCAACGAGCTCAGCGGTCCGCAGCTGCGCAAGATCATCCGCGAGCACATTGGCAGCCTGGTGAACCAGATCCACCACAACTACCACGATGCCGGCATCGAGGAGCTGGTCATCATCGGCTACGAAATCCAAGACCTCGCCACCGCCTTGGTCAAACCCGGCAAAACCAAAAGCACCCCGCAGGCACTGGCGGAACTGACCAGCGAGATCGTGGCGATGAGCGAGGAGGCCCGGGTGAAGAAGTTCAGACTCGATTACGCCACCGCCCAGGCGGTGGTGCCCGCCTTGGAAATCAACTTGGCGATCGCCGAGAGCCTCGATGTCGATACCCTACGTCTCCCCGGCAGCGACTACGAACGGGGTTTACTGGTCGATCTTCCGGCGACCTTTTCTCTCACTGCCAGCTTCCAGGAGGAGGTGGTGCGCTCTGCGGAAGGGCTGGCGCTGAAATACAAGGTCCATCAGGCCCACGCCCATCAGGTCGCCCGACTGAGCGAAACTCTCTTCGAGCAAACCAAGGCGCTGCACCAGCTCGGCGAACACGACGCCCTGCTGCTGAAATGCGCGGCCCTGGTGCACGAGTGCGGTAACTTCGTCAGCGTCCGCGCCCACCACAAGCACTCACACTACATCATCCAGCACAGCGAAATCTTCGGTCTGGGACAGCGTGATATTTCCATCATCGCCCTGATCGCACGCTATCACCGGAAGTCGGGCCCTAAATCGACCCACGCCGGCTACCGCAGCCTGAGCTCCACAGATCGGATGCGGGTGTCCAAACTCGCCGCCATCCTCAGGGTGGCCGATGCACTGGACCGCAGCCACTCGAACCGCATCGGCCAGATCTCTATCAGCGTGGTGAAGCAGAAGCTGGTGATCGAGCTAAAAGGCATTGCCGATGCCTCCTCCGAACGACTTTCCATGGCTCCCAAGGCCAACCTTTTTCACGATATTTTCGGTCTCCGCGTCACCTTGATCGAAGGCCACTAAGCTCTCACCCACTCCCTTTCTACCATGTCATTCATCAACCGCGAAATCTCCTGGCTGGAGTTCAACCAGAGGGTGCTCGATGAAGCTCTGCGCCCTGAGCTCCCCCTTCTCGAACGACTCAAGTTCTTAGCCATCACCGGATCGAACTTGGACGAGTTCTTCCAAGTGCGCGTTGGGAGCCTGCATCTGGTGCGCTCCGGCGGCTCGCGCAAGCGCGGCATCTCCGGCCTCACACCCACCCAGCAGCTCGCCGCCATCCGCAAGCGTGCGCTGCAAATGAACGAGGACCAATACCGCCTGCTCTGCGAGGAACTACTGCCCACCATGGCCGAGGAAGGTCTGGTGCTCACCGCCGCCAGCGAGCTCACCCCGCACCAGCTGGACAGCCTAACCAAGCGCTTT
Organism: Oceaniferula flava; assembly: GCF_016811075.1. Lineage (NCBI taxonomy): Bacteria > Pseudomonadati > Verrucomicrobiota > Verrucomicrobiia > Verrucomicrobiales > Verrucomicrobiaceae > Oceaniferula > Oceaniferula flava. The sequence continues at coordinate 546,691 of NZ_JAFBGL010000001.1, read as the reverse complement.
CACAACTCGATCTACCCCCTACTCACGCCACTGGCCTGCGAGCTGGACGAAGATCCACCCTCCGTGCCCTCACTGCGCATCATCATCGCCTGCGAGCTGAAGGAAGAAGGATCCGAGGAGCCGCGCACCGTGCTGATCCCCGTGCCGGAGACCCTGCCGCGATTCATTCACGTGCCGTCCGTCGAGCACTCGGACACGGAGAAATCCACGGAAAACCTGATCGCCATCGAGCAGGTGATCGCGCTCTTTGCCGGGCAGTTTTTTCCCGATGAAACCGTCGGCTCCACCCTGCCCTTCAGGATCACCCGCAATGGCGACATTGCCGTGCAGGAAGAGGATGCCATCGATCTCGCGGGCGAAATGGAAGAGGTGCTCGCCGCGCGCAAGACCAGTAACACGGTCCGACTGGAATACCCCACCAAAGGACCACTACGATTGAAAAAAACAATCCGCACCCTGTTCAAAGCCAGCAGCGCGGAGATCTATCAGACAGCGGGTCCCCTCGCCCTCACCGATTTCATGTCGCTGGCCTTCTCCTCCGGCTTCGACGACCTGCGCGACGAATCCTGGGAGCCGCAGCCATCCACCGCCATCGACCCCGGCGTCAGCCTCTTCGAGACCCTCTCCGAGCGCGACGTCATGCTGCACCACCCTTACGAAAGTTTTGAGCCGGTGCTGCGATTCATTGAAGAAGCCTCGGTCGATCCGGACACCATCGCCATCAAGCAGGTGCTCTACCGCACCGCCGACGACTCCCGCATCATCAAAGCGCTGCTGAGAGCTGCCGAAAATGGTAAACAGGTCACCGTGTTGGTGGAGCTGAAAGCCCGCTTCGACGAGGCCAGAAACCTGATGCGCGCCGAGGAACTCCAGCGCGCCGGCGTGCAGATCGTTTACGGCGTCAAGGGACTGAAAACCCACGCCAAAATCGCTCTCGTGATCCGCAATGAAGACGGTCAGCTGAAACGCTACGTCCACCTCGGCACCGGCAACTACAACGAATCGACCGCCAAGATCTACACCGACATCTCCTACCTCACCGCCCGACCCGAATACGGCGCCGACGCCTCGCTTTTCTTCAACGCTGTCACCGGTCGATCCAAGCTCACTAGGTTCAGCAAGCTGGTGCCTGCACCGACGCATATGAAGCCTCGATTGTTAGAACTGATCGCCGCCGAGGGCAAACGTGCGAAAGCCGGAGAGCCGGCATCGATCACCGCCAAGATCAACTCACTGCAGGACAAGGAAATCATCGAGGCACTCTATCAGGCCTCCGCCGACGGCGTGAAGATCAACCTCAACGTCCGCGGCGTCTGCTGCCTGAAACCCGGCAAGCGCAAGGAGGCGAAAAACATCCGCGTGGTCTCGGTGATCGATCGCTATCTCGAACACGCCCGCATCATCTCCTTCCACCACGGCGGTTCCCCCTTGGTATTCATCGCCTCGGCCGACTGGATGACGCGCAACCTCGACAAGCGCGTGGAGCTGATGATCCCCATCGAAGATAAAAAGAGCCGGAAAGAACTCCTGCAAATCCTCGAGGCCGCCTTCAAGGACAACTGCAACGCCTTTGAAATTCAACCCGATGGCAGCTCCGAGCGAGTGCAACGGCCGAAAGGCAAGAAACGCTTCCGTTTGCAAGCCTACCTCCAGGAGCAAGCGCGCGCCAATGCCAAAGCCCGCGCCCACGAGCGCAGCACCACCTTCGAGCCTCATATTCCAAGTGAGTAAAAAAAGATTTGCCAAAGCGCCCGATTTCGTCCAATAAACGCGCGTCGTCAGCAACCACACGGTTGCCGACCCCAGTGCAGGAATAGCTCAGTTGGTAGAGCATCTCGTTTACACCGAGGCGGTCGGGGGTTCAAGTCCCTCTTCCTGCACCATTTATTCAAGGCTCAGATTCACTTCTGAGCCTTTTGTGTGTGTCTGGACTTCTGCCTCATCTTCCACATGCTGGATGGACGCCGTTCCTGTTCGGATTAGACCACAAGTAATGAAGAGGTCGTTACGTTAGACACAAGAGAGAAGGGCTTGCGGTGTGTTTCAGTCTGATCCCTTTCATATATGCTGAGAATGTCATGTTTGTTAAAGAGCTATCACAGTAACTATTATGCTAAGGCAACAAACATGCTGATATAGCATCTGCATATTACCATCTGATATTGATCAATAGTTTAATCTTAACTTTGCCACTCCCTTTGCAGTCCTGACACATTTTCTTACGTGAAGCTGATCGGGCATCAAAGCCTTCCCTGACCCGATACACTTTTTACACTGTCCCATCTTGTCAGAATATTTTTCAATCGTATAGAGGTTCCCTCTTTTAAGTGATTGTAAAATGCTATCGTTGGTAATTTCCGGAAGCTCTACTTCTTTCCATATTGGCACGGTGCTTTTTGCTCCCAGCACCGTGGTATACTGATAAACTTTTGAAGTTTCTGTGGCGTGGACAGTTATCCAAGTATCGTCGGCAATTAGGGAATCTCGCTCAAGTAACTCCAACCTGATTATCCCGAGCCTATTATTTCGCCCCATCACAGAGGGAGAGTAGGCCAGATAATGACTGTGATCAATATGCTGCGTGATTTTGAATCTCTTCGTATTGTTCCTTTCTGCAGCTTGTTTCTGAGCAAGCTCGGTAAGAATTTTATTCAGCTTGGGTGAATCCGCCGGAAGGGTTCTCAGAGGTGAGTAATCAATTGTTTGGCTCCTCTCTGCAGAGAAACAGCAGCAGAAAGATCCCAGCAGGAACACTAACAATGGACAAACACGCAAGGTTCAAATAAGCATAATGAGAAGTCCCTTCCAAGAGAGAAGGCATTGTTTTCACTTACCTGACTTCTTCTCGTAGAGCTTAGTGTAATCCTTGTTCTCCTTGAGAATTGGAATTCTGAGTTCTCCAAGCAATTTTCGAATTTGCGTCCAACCCCATTCGGTTTCAGGAAGCCCCTTCGGAGAACTTGCGACGTTACCACACTGAAAACAAAGCTCAATGTGTCCCATTGCCTTTCCTTTTTTATCGAAGAAAACGAATCCATGATGCGGCATGTAGCAAAAAGCCCCCATGACCCGTTTCTGCCTAGAGCGCAACGCGTTCTTCAGCCTCTCGACCTGCGCCTCAGACAATTTTTCTCCTGCTGGATTGATAACGCCTTTGTGCAACTTACCCCCTTTTAGCAGAGATACATTACCTGCTTCTTGGGTGTAGTCATACACATAGGCCCGGACTTCATGCACCGGACGTGGCAACCAGCCAGCGCTCACGTTCAATGTAGTTCCAATGAGGAGAATAATGGCATGGTAGAGCTTCATATCTTTCAAAACTGAATAATTTGTCAATCTGGGCGTGAGGCACTTACTTCATCGCGTTTGGTGCCCGGTGCGAATACCCAGTTTCTATGCTGCCTATACTATTCTGTTAGCTTGGATACCGACAAGAGAAATCCCCCACATAGCGTTCCCAACCGGATCAAGTCACGGAGGAATTGTCTTTCATAGAGCTGTATCCCCCCACCCTTAGGCACCCCAGGTGGCATTGCGACCGCGAGTGTCGATGTGAATGAAGCTGGAGTAGAGGCCGATGCCACCACGGAAAAACCCCTCGCGACGGACCTGGCAGGCCATGTCGAAGGCTTGCCGGGGAGCGCAGGCATACTTCAGATCGAGTGCCCGGTTTTGCATGTGCTGCGAGTTCTTGGCCGCGCCACGGCAGAGCGCATTGTAGGCAGGCGAGCGGTAGGCAGATGACACCGTGTGCAGACTTACCCCCAGTCGTTGACGAATCTCGTTCGCCACCTTGGCGGTGGGCAGCATATTCTTCCAGAGATGTCTCGGCGGGACGCCACTGCAGACACCGGCGCGGTATTTAAAATGCGGTCGGATGATTTCTTCCGGGCTCAAGTAGTCCAGCTCCTGCTGGGCCAGATAGCTGCGGTAGTTCTTCACCTGGGGAAGGTTCGGCAGCGGTTTCGGCTGATAGACTGGTCGTGGTTCGATCAACTGACCGGCATCGGGTTCGGAGGCATGCGGATGCGCCGCCTGGATGACATCTCCATGTTGCGTCATCTGATTCCAGATCTGCTCAAAAGCGTTGCCATGTTTCACCCCCAACCACGAGGCACCGGCCACGCCTCCCAGTGCGAGGCTGGAGGTTTTCAAAAATGCCCTGCGAGGAATCGGCTCCGCTGGCGGGGCCGGGAGATCTTGGAGCTGATTGCTGGGGAGCCTGTGCAGGGCGCGGGGGTGGTGTGAGGGGTCGTTCATCATAGGGAGCCCAACACCCTAGCCCTGAATCATCTAAGCGCAAAACAACGACCGTTTGAAGTCTGCAACGGTCGTTTTACACCAGAGACTTCTTGGGCGCTGGCTGAGTGCCGAGAACACCCTCGCCTTCGCTGCGGGCGACACAAACGGCGGCGCAGGAATCGCCAAAGACATTCACCGCAGTGCGGCTCATATCGAGCAAGCGATCGACGGCCAGCAGCGCCACCACCGCCATGTTAGCATTGGGGATGCCGGAGCTGTTGAGGATCAGCAGGATGGCAACGAGACTCGCCGACGGCACACCGGCCACCCCAATACTGGTGAGCAGCGCGGTAACCACGACGGCGAACTGGGTGCCGACTGACATGTCAAACCCCATCACCTGGGCGACGAAGAGCACGGCTACACACTCGTAGAGAGCGGTGCCATCCATGTTCACCGTAGCGCCCAGAGGCAGGGTAAAACTGGATACCCGCTTGGAGACGCCGGAGTTCTTCTGCACGCAGTGCATGGTCTCAGGCAAAGTGGCAGATGAGGAGGCGGTGGAAAATGCCGTGAGCAGAGCCATGCGCATGCTGCGGAAGTGCGCCCAGGGGTTCACTTTCCCCACCAAACGAAGGACCAGAGGCATAACGGCAAACATGTGAATGCCCAGGGCTAACAGCACGGTGAGGAAGTATTTCCCAAGGCTGATGAAGATCTCCGGTCCTGTCTTATAGATAGTGGGCAGTAGTAGTCCAAAGACACCGATGGGAGCAAAAAGCATGATCCATTGGGTGACCCGGATCATCACATCATTGATTCCCTGCACGGTGCCTAACAAGGGGCTCATGCTGTCGGTGGGGAGTCGGGTCATCGCGAGAGCGAAGAGCACGGAGAAAAAGATCATCCCTAACAACTGACCGTTGTCTGAGGCGGCGGCGACAATATTGGGAGGGATCATTTTCTTGAAAAGATCCGCGTAGTCACCTGCCTTGCGCTCACCGGCGGCCTCCACTTTGGCAACTTCCTCGCTCGAAGCAGCCTGCGCCTGGCTTTCCAGCGCGGCGCGGATCTCTGGATCGGCTTGGCCATTTTCCAACCCTGGCTGAATGGTATTCACTAACAGCAGGCCCACCACCACAGCCAGCAAGCTGGTGCTGAGGTAGAAGCCGAGAGTTTTCAAACCAAGTCGCCCAAAACCATCCATGCCGCCCAGACCGGCGATCCCGGCAATGATGGAACTGGCCACCAGCGGCACGATGATCATCTTCAAGGCCTGGATAAACAGATCCCCAACAAAGCCACACACGGTGATCGCGTGCTGAATGAAAATGTATGCCTGCGAATCATCCGAGACGGTCTTGCTGATGTTCCGGAACACAATGGCGGTGCCGGTGGCCAGAATGAGGGCGAGCAGGATCTGCCAGTGCGCGGCCAGTTTTTTCTTCGGTTGGGACATGAGGGCGATGCTATGCCCTCCCCCCTCAAAGTGAAGTGTGGAATGTGGCCATTTTTCTCACGGCGTTAGATCCGCCGAGCCACCTCCAGCAAGAACACAATCCGCTGTCTGCCGGTGGACAAAGATCTGGAGTATTTCAGAGCCTTCTCCGGCTTGACACTTTTGGCCAACGCCTTGGCGACGTTATCGGCGGCGGAGCGACGCAAGGGCTCTGAACTGATAGAAAATACCGAGGCCTGTGCCGACTGCACATCATGGTTCACCGCCAGCGTTTTGGCGAGATTTCTGAATGTCTCATCACGCACCGTTTGGTCCTCGATCTTTCTCACCAGCACCATGGATTTCCCCGAATCGGACCGCTCGGCATAGGCCACGGCCATGTTGGCGCGGATACTATCGATGTCGCCGCTGGACGTCAGCTGCTGAGCCTCCCGCCCTGCTCCCTCCAGCAATTCCAGCGCGCGACGCTTATCGCCCTGGTTCTGGGTGGTGCGCGCCAGCTCGACCAGTGCCAGCGCCTTCTCGTCGGGTTCATCAATTTCCTGCAGGGTGTTGAATGCCGATGTGTGATCGCCATTCTCGGCCGCCGCGGTGGCGATATTGCGGTAGGCCCGTGCGCGTTCCTCGTTCGAGCAGATACTCACGGCCACATTCCTTGCGCGACCGGCGGCACCGAGCTTGGCGGTGACGGCGGAGACCGACCGAAGAGCTCGCTCGCGGATGCCTTCCATCGGTATCGCATCAGCGCGCACCAGGGCCCCCATCAGGTCGCCTACCCCTGCCTGAGCCACCGTGAGTTTTTCCAAAGCCATGGATTTCTCAAGCTCATCGCTGATGCGGGTGGTGACATAGTAGCTGGTAGTAAAGCGTCCCTCTTTGGCCAATTCATCCGCGAGGATGCGGAGGCAGGCATCCGCGAGCATCGGGTCGTTGATCCCGGTGATGATGCCCAGGCCACCCTCAAGATCTCCGCTGCGAGCACGCTGCTTGGCAATGGAGCCGAGCGTGGCATCGCGGATGTCATTGTTGTTGATATAACTGACTGCACGCTCAGCTGAGGCAAAATCGAGCACGGCGGCACGCTTCAGGGCGATGCGGCGGTAGGCGTTGTTACTCAAGTCCTCGCTTTCAATCCGGGTCGCGGTGTGCATCGCGCGGGTGTAATTCTCATACGCGGCTTCGCTCTCCGCCATCGCGACTAAAACAGTATCCTTCACGGTGGTGGTGGTGATGCTGCTGGCCAGGTTTCGCGCCGTGCGAAGTCGACCTTGTCGAGCCGCCCAAGAGGCCACCGTGCTCATCGCAGATTCCCGCGCAGTGGCGATACTAATGTTCTGCAGCGCCTTATACGCGTCCTCCTCATGACGCTGCGAAAGCATCGCCTTCACCACCTCCGCCACGGCAGTCGACGTCCTCTCCGGATCGCCCGGGTAGACCGCCAAACGCTCGGCCACCAGGAGCAGGTCACGGGCGACATCGAGGTCGCTATTGCGCGAATACTCACTGGAAACTTGAATCAAATTCCGCCACGGTTCTTCACTGCGCATGGCCATCTGACAGGCCTCGGCGAGCAGCTCACCTCGCAGGTAATCTTGGGGTTTCAACTGAAAGGTCTTGGCTAGCTTGGCGGTGGACGTTTTTTTCTTCGCTGCGCCCTTCGCGGTTTTGTCCTGCTTCAGCTGCTTCTTGGCGAGATGATCGAGGGCCGCTTGATACGACTGCACTCTGCTAGCTGGCGAGGATTTTTCCAACGACTCAACGTCGTCCAACGCGTCCTCGCTTGGATTTTTTTTAGAACTTCGCACCAAGTGATCGACAGATCGCAGCAGACTCTTAAAAACATTCCGCTGCACCGATCGCTCCGTGCCGGCTTCCCTTTCCTGATCAAGGTTCACCGAAATCGCCCCGGCTCCGAGATAGAGCCCACACAGAATCACCAGCAGGATTCCTGCGGGAGTCAGCCATTTTTTCAACTGATGTGAGTCGTTCATGATGATCATTAACCATTACCGACCTTGCGCGATGCTTATTTCACCGGAATAAAATTTTATTAACATTCACGAAATAACGCTCAGCACTTGCGCTGACAGGGGTGGGACGCTACACCGCGCGTGTGAAAGATTCTCAAATACGCACACGATTTGCCCCCTCGCCCACTGGCTACCTTCACGTGGGTGGTGCCCGCACCGCATTGTTCAACTGGCTGTTAGCGCGCAAGCTCGGCGGTAGCTTTATTCTGCGCGTGGAAGACACCGATGAGGCGCGGAACACTCCCGAAGCGCGCCAAGCGATCTTTGACGCCATGCTGTGGTTAGGTCTCGACTGGGACGAAGGCCCACGCCCTGACGGCACGACGCGCGGCGAATACGGTCCGTATTACCAAAGCCAACGCAAGGCCTCCTACGACAAATGGTTCAAGAAACTGCAGGAAAGCGATCGCGTTTATGAAGACGATGGCGCCTGGCGTTTTCGCTTCGAGCGCAAGCCGATCACCATGCAGGACCTGATCTGTGGAGAAGTCACCATCGACTACCGCGAGGAATCAAACACCCCCGACATGGTGGTGCGCCGCTCTGACGGATCCTACGTGTTCCACTTCGTCAATGTAGTGGACGATCTGGAAATGGGCATCACCCATGCCATCCGCGGTGAAGATCACCTGATGAACACGCCCAAGCACCTGCAGCTTTTTGAAGCCTTCGGCGTGGAACCTCCGCAATACGGTCACATTCCGCTGATCCTCAATATGGATGGCTCAAAAATGGGTAAACGCGATCAAGGAGCATCGGTCGACGGCTACATCAAGGACGGCTTCCTGCCCGAGGCGGTGTTCAACTTCCTTGCCCTGTTAGGCTGGTCGCCCAAGGACGAAAATGAAATTTTCTCCATGGCTGAAATTGTCGATCGCTTCAGCCTGGAAGCCGTGAACCGTTCGCCGGCGAAGTTCGATTCGGAAAAATGCGCTTGGATCAACCAGCAGCACCTGATGCAGCTGAGCCCCGAAGCCTTTGCCGAACGCGCCATGCCCTACGTGCAAGCAACCTACGAGACCCTGCCTGAGAACAGCACCGAGATCATTGCCTCCGTGCAGGAGAAGGTGAAGCTGCTCACCGAAGTGCCCGCCGCCATCGAGTTCTTCCTCAACGCCGACTTTGCTTACGATGCCAAAGCCCTCGACAAAGTCCGCGGCAACGAAGCTGTCGCCGACCTGCTCAAGCAGCTCGCCGAGGCATTCGCATCGCTGGACGACTGGTCCGCGGCCAAGTCCACCATCGGTGAAACCGCCAAGGCCAACGGAGCGAAACCAGGCCAGCTGATGTTCCCCACGCGGGTAGCGCTCAGCGGACAAGCCGGAGGCCCCGATCTGGGAGCCATCCTCGATCTGCTAGGAAAAGAAGAATGTGTGCGCCGTATCAACCGCACCGTGGAGCAACTTTCATGAAGGACGTCTATCAGATCTCTGACCTGAGCGATCGGCTGCTGCTTGATCAAGGGGCCACGAAGGCCGCGCGCCTAGCGGTGATTGGCTATCCGGTGGCGCACTCCGCATCGCCAGCCATGCATCAGGCGGCGCTTGATGCGGCCGGTGCCGACCTGCGTTACATCCGACTGGAAGTTCAGCCCGGACAGGTGGCGGAGGCCTTCGAGCGGATGAAAGCTCTCGGCTTCATCGGCTGCAATGTCACGGTGCCCCACAAACTGGAGGCCATGGAATGCTGCGACGAGCTCAGTGCCGATGCCCAAGCGATCGGCGTGGTCAACACCATCCGCTTTCCCAACGAAACATCCACCCAGACCCTAGGCCACAACACTGACGGCCCAGGACTGGCGCGAGCCATCCAAGAAGAATTCCAGGTGGAACTCGCAGATCAACGCGTGATGACCTTGGGCGTGGGCGGCGGTGCCGGCAGAGCAATTGCCACCCAGTGCGCCCGCCTCGGCTGCCCGCAGTTACTGCTGGTGAACCGCACCCTGCCAAAAGCCGAAGCGCTGGCCGAAGAGCTCCACCGCTATGTCCAGAACCCGGACGTGCTGCGCGTTATCAGTCCGGAGGACCCGGCGATCGAGCAAGCTGCGCAAGAAGTGGATCTGATTATCAACGCCACCAGCTTGGGCATGAAGGATAGCGATCCCCTACCACTGCCAGCGGCGTGCATCCAAGCGCAGCATCTGGTTTACGACGCCATCTACAAGCCGGCGGAAACCAAGCTCTTAGCCACCGCCAAGCAAGCCGGTGCGCAGACGGCCAACGGCCTCTCCATGTTACTTCACCAAGGGGTGTTAGCCTACGAATACTGGTTCCCCGGCAAGACACCGACGGAGGATATGCGCCGTGGCCTGCTCTCGGCGATCTAATGACTTACGCGTCTGCCGCCGATGCGTCGGCAGGCGCGAGCTCCTCGCTAAGCACATCGGCGCCATACCAGTGCTGTGCCAGGATTTCCAACAGCTCAAACTCCTTCTCCAAGCCATCCTTGTGTAGACGCATCTTGACGCGCACCCGGTGGTAACCAGGAGGATCGAGCGTGACGAGAGTGAAGCCGTAGGCATCTTTTTTCATGTCGTCCTCATGACCAGCCATCTCGATAATTTGACGCCCAAGCGCACTGTCCACCGGCACGCGCACCGTGGGTGATGGCTCACCGCGAAACTCGCCGTCGCGATAAATTTGCGGCTTGTAGAACACCAGACTGATTTCCTCCTGATCGAACTTCTTGTTGGAATCGCGGACACGCATGTAGAGGCGGAACTCGCCTTCGTCACCCTCGTCTCCGGATGGGAAAAGCGACCATGAACGATCGTCGTAACGCATCATGAACTTCCAATCGAGCTTCCACTCTGGCCCGACCTTGACGAAAGCCGCTTCAAAAAGCTCTTTCTGCTGGTTGGCACAAATAGCGCCGATGGTGGGATATTTTGTCCCCTTCAAAAGCTCGGCCCTGACGATTTGTGCCTGACTTCGGACAGAGGAAAAACTGGGGTTCCGTCGGTAATAGAGACTCATTTGCGAAGCCAGTTCACGGCCCTGATAGACATACTGAGCCTTCCCAGCAGCATCGGTGGCATTGAGGAAACCAATTAACGTGTTCTTACAAATGGGCAACGCTTCCTTGATGACATTCTTAGCGGCCAGCAGCTCAGCCTCACGCTGCATCCGTGCGCGCTCCTCAATTAAAGCGAGATCTTCCCCCTCACCGTCTTCATCCCCGAAGTATTTGACCAGTCCAACGGTCAAAGCCATCAGCAGTAGCCACACACTGAGCAATACGATGACTTTCTTGCTGCGTGCTTCGCGCCGTTTGGTGCGTTTGATGCGCCCCTTGGCGTCATCCCCCACGGCTGCAGCCTGCTGAATTTCCAACGCGTCTTGAGTAAGTCCACTACGAGACATTCCACCCGCGTGAGCCGCGCCTAGAGTGGCCACATTCGCACGAGGCAGAGATTTCCCCTGCTTTTTCCCGGTCGGTAATTTGCCGCAATGCGGACATTTCTGATCATCGGGATCCACAATGTCCGACTCAAAAAGTGAATTACATTCGGAACAATGGAAATGTCCTCGGGTCAAATTGGCCATGAGATTGTTAGACGGATAATGATGGTATTGAAAATAGATCGAGCGCTGGCAAGCGAGGCTTAATTATGGGGCCACCCAATCGGGGAAAACCAATTCCACCACTTCCAGCTGCGATGGCAAGGCATCTTTTTGACCACTTCTAACACGTAGGGTAACTCGAACATTTTTTTTGAGCGAAACCACGAAGCTTCCGTGGTCCAAAAGACGCCGCAATTCCAAATCCAGTGCGGAGTCACGATCGACGTAGCCCCAGAAAGACTGACCGAGATCAGGCGATGCCAGCATGAAGGCCGAGTGCTCTTCATCGTTGTATGGACCGGCGTAGAACTCATTTCTCCGCTGAATCAGGCAGCGGATCAAGATATCACCGGGAAATGCGGGAGCCTCCTCTGGGTCCACAGAGCTGACGGTGGATACGGACGAGGTCGATTTCCTAAGATCTTCCCTCGCTTGTTGCTTTTGACGCATGGACTCAAAAGTCATCTCTGACCAGGCGGCACTGGCCTCCCAATCGATTTTCAATTGCTCACCATCCCTCACGAAATAGACACTCATCGGCATGTAATCCTGATCTTCGGTCTGCAGAACGAGGTAGCCGGTGGAATCGGTATCCTTGATCTCGGGCTTCGATTTGTCATGGGCGCCAGGCCGGGGCTGAATCGATCTAGGCCAAGTGGCCACCCGCTCCAAAAAACGGTCCGGATTCCGCACCCATGCGCTCTTTTCACGGTCGTTCTCAGCTTCGCCGTATGCTCGCAACACATCGGAAGCCTCGTCCACCAGGGTGCCGGCACGATTGCGGAACCATTCTTGAGGCGTGCCGGCATAAGCACTCTCAGTGCTGGCGACTTCGACCACAGGCACATCCACATCATCCAGCTCGGATGATCGCAGGTAGTTACTGAGCATCACCGCACCAATCACCACGACTAATAACATGCCGCCGGCAATGGCGATCCACCAGCCTACGGGCCGGTTTTCCTCCCACTGCACTTCCTGTTTCAGTTCTTCGCTAGTCGCCTCTTCACGCTTTTCGAACTTGGCTAGCTTAGGTGGCTTTTGTGCCGACTGCTTGGCTTTCTGAGCCGCAGCCCGGTCCGCTGCTTCCAAGCGTGTGACTTCTTCGGTTTCTTCCTCACTCGGCTCATGCACGGCCTCAACCTTAGCGGGTGACAGCTGTCGAGGTTCAGGCCGGATCGCCTTAGGCTCTGCGCTCTCGTCCGCAGGGACCTCGACTTTTTTGGCAATCAGACGAGTGACTTTCTTCCCTTCGTCTGCCCCAGAGCTTGTGGAGCTGCCAGAATTGGGGCTCCCTTCGTTGATCGGTGAAGGCTGATCTTTGTTCCCGTCTTGCTGGCTCATATGGATACGACACAACAACGAATTTTCAGGCCTCTTGCAAGCCTGCGCTCATCGAAATTGCACGCAGTCTGCATCCAGAAGCACTGATCACTCTGATGGAGCATCCTCAGCGGGTGCTGGGGGCTCAGGTGGTCCTGGCTGGTCTGGACGCGGGGGACGAGGACGATCGGGCCCCTTTTCATCTTTCAAACGAGGAGGTCGGGGCGACTTCCGAGGCGCGGCACGCGTTTCATCACGTGAGATCTCACCATTGTTATCGGTATCAATCCGGTCGAAATGAGCCCGGCGACGCTCGTCTGGCAAGCGACCGACGAATGGGAGCTTGGAAAACTCTGCGTAATCGAGCCCGCCGCTGTCGTTGGTATCGTATTTTTTAAAGTCCAGATCGTGACGTGACTTCGATCGACCGGAGCCTTTCAGCTCTTCGCGTTGAATGACGCCGTCTTTATTGCGGTCGATCCGTTTGAAAATGGCCACTCGGGCGTCTTCCTCTTTTTCAGCGACCTCTTTGGCCTGAGAGAATTCGGCCAAGTCAAGGGCATCGCTTTGATCTCGATCGAGACGGCGAAAATCCTTCAACAGACCCGAAAGCCAACCGTGATCACGAGGTTTGAGTTCTTTTTCTTCAAGCTTGGCGTCTTTGTTGCGATCCAGGAAATTGAAAAGTCGGCGACGTTTCTCCTCCTCGATACGTGCCAAGCGCTCTGAAGCCGAGAACTCCTCGAAGCTCAGATAGCCATCGGTATCGGTATCGAGAGATTTGAAATTGGAACCACGCCCACGGCGGTCGTCGTCACGCTTTTTCTTCTTCCCTTCACGACTCTCGCGTCCGTCCTGTCCGTCACGCCCATCACGCAGTTCCTCACCGGGGCGGTCATCCGGTTTTTCCAAAGCCGTGACCGCAGCAGGAGTGAACAGCAAGCAACACAGGGTCAACGATGAGAACCGACTAATCGTTTTGGTGACCGAGGGGTAGTGGTGAATGGAGAATTTCATACTCTTGATGGTTGAACCGAGTTAGCAAGTAGTGTGCCTAGCAGACTCTTGACACAGCTTATAACCCCGAACTGAGCGAGGAGTTGTGACTGTATGGATTTTTTTATTCCGTTTCCGCGATTGTTCAAGGATAACACTGCTCAGACATGCATATTCAAGATATTTTCAAGAGCCAACGGCCGACCTTCTCCTTCGAGTTCTTCCCTCCGAAGTCCGCCAAGGCTGCGCAGGCGCTCTACGAAACGATCCGTGACCTGGCGTCTTGCGATCCGTCATTTGTCAGTGTCACCTACGGCGCAGGAGGTTCCACCCGCGAACTGACGCACGACTTAGTCTTGAAAATCAAGAACACCACCGACATCCCACCGATCCCCCACCTCACCTGTGTGGCACACAGCGCCGAGGAGGTCACCGCCACGCTTGAGCGCTACGCGGAGGCTGGCATCGGTAATATCCTTGCTCTGCGTGGAGATCCGCCGATGAATCAAGGCGTCTATGATCGCTCCGGCGATGCCTTCCAGCACGCCGCGGATCTGGTGGCTCACATCAAGCAGTTCAACGAAAGTGGCAAACACCCGGATCCTCGCGGCTTCGGCATTGGTGTCGCCGCCTTTCCTGAAGGTCATCCGGACACGCCGAATCGTTTGCTGGAAATGGACTATCTCAAAGCAAAAATCGACGCTGGAGCCGATTACATTTGCACTCAATTGTTTTTTGACAACCACGACTTCCTGGACTTCCGCGACCGTTGTCGTCTGGCGGGGATTCACGTCCCTATCCTTGCCGGCATCATGCCTATCTCCTCCACCAAGGGGCTTCGCCGGATGGCTGAGCTGGCTGGTGGGGCGCACTTCCCTGCGCGCCTGTTGAAAGCCCTCGACCGCGCAGGAGACAACCAAGAAGCCGTCGAGCGCGTGGGCATTCAGTTTGCCGCCGAGCAGTGTTCGGGGCTCCTCGATGCCGATGTCGATGGCATTCACCTCTACACGCTTAACCAGAGTCGGGCGACTCGTGAAGTCTACGCCTCGCTTGGCCTCAGCGCTTCCTAGCAGCCCTGACCTATTGGCGTTTCCGCCCCAGTAAATACAACCGCTCGGCCTGGCTGAGCGTAAGTGTTTGCAGGCGACCCTCCAGCGGCGTGTGCATCCAAATTCGGTTTGTCTGAGCATCCACCGGATACGCAGCTTTCAGTTTCGGAGCCTTATCGAAAGCATCCGCTTTCAGACCTAACTTGATCGCCCCTTCGTAGCGCTTTACTCCACGCTCGTTGAGTATGGCGCTGCGTAGCACGCTCTCCACAGCATCTTGCGGTTGAGACAAACCAGCTTGGCTCCCTTGCTCGACTGACTGAGGGGTAGCACCAGTGAGCTTAGATCCTGTCTGAGTATCCACCAAGACATCATCTTGGTATTTCCAGTTTTTCTCCAAAATATTCTTCACCTGCTCGACATTCTCGATATTGAGAGCCTGAGCAATTTCCTTGATGCTTGGAGGTCGCACGGTAACGGCCCCGGCCAAGTGGAGTAAATCGCCGGCTTGAAGGTCGATTTGATCGAGATGGAATAAATCGCTGCCGCTTCGCAGGTGGAAACCTCCTTGGTCGAATGGCACTCGCCGATAACTATTGTAGAGATCCACCACGGTCAGCGCGGAAAGGATCGGGATGCTATCACGCACCACCAACTGGTCGCCGTCTTCCAGCTCGAACTGAATATCGAAGACCACCCCCTGCTGACTGTTGGTCGATCCGCTGATCGTCCCTTGGCCCGAGATGGAACCACTAATCCACTCGTTGAATGCGGGAGATAGTAGGGTGTCGAGCGGCATCGACTCGATAGTCAGCTTGCCATTCAAGCTAGGTTGGCTGCCGGATCCGACAGCGAGATCGAACGTCAATCGGCCACTGCCGTCTTCCGCTGTGAGCTGTGCCTCCTCGATGATCACGCCACGGGGAGAACACATCACCACCATGTTCTCAATTTTCAGGGGACGCAGCCAGTTCTGGCCAAAATTTCCTCCTTTAAATTGCAACCTCCAGCCGTCGCCTTCACGGCTAGCGCTCAGTTGGCTGTTGGAAATGTATCCTTGATTGCGAATGGAATAGCCCCACTTCAGATTAGCGTCCGGGCTTTCAAAACGTTCAAAGGTAAAGCCATCGTGCTCAACAAATAAAGCGGCGAAAGACTTAGCAGCGGAGGCATCATCGCTACCGCCGGCTTTGAGATCGATATCCAGGCGGTTTATCAGCACACTCTTGCCATCCCAGGCGCCATAGACACCGTCCAAAAGTGACACGCTGGTGCGCACACCGCGCGCATCCAAGTGCTCGTAAAAAGCCTCTTCGGATCCTTCCAACTTGATGTAAGCCAGCGTCGCGAGCTCTCGCTCTTTGCGAATCTCGCCCACCTCACAGCTCTCAGCTCTGAAAGTTTCCTCCAAGCTTATGCGAACATCCTCCCGGAAACCATCGCGCTCAATGCGATTGAACAGATAGATCCATATGGCAACAGCAAGCAAGGCCACCACCAAAAGCAATCTTCCACCTAGACGCGTCATACGCGCCATCAAAGATTGCCCTTCGGCAGCGTGTCGAAGCTGAAACCACAGTCCCTGACGAGAAACCCATGCATTCATCTGTTCGTTGAATGCAATCCGCTTCTCTTCTTTGGCACTCATCATGGTATCATCAGTCGGCCCCCCTCACAAAGGGAACCTATGTAGGGAGGATGGTGAAAATCCGTATGGCTTAGCCGCAACCGCAACCGCCACCACAGCAGCCACCGCCACCGGACTGATCCAGATCTTCAGCCTCAGGCACGCGGCCTAATTCCATGGTCATACCGACATATTTGCTGATGGTTTGTTGAAGTGTCTGGAGGTTTTGCTGAGCATCCATGAAGTCACGGGCAACTTCATTTTCAAGAAGGCCATTGCGTGCGGATTCGAACTCCTGAATTTCGCGTTCACCCAGTTCGACACCAGCTTGTTGCTTCTGATGAAGCTCTTCACCACGCTCGTGGACGGATTGATACTGTAGCTTGGCAGCATCATCTTCGAGAAAACGCTCCACCTGACCTTGCAGGGCCACAAATTCGATATCTTGTGCGATTGCTTCACACAGCTCCTTGGTCTTCGCCATGACAGCGGAATCTTTAGCAAAAATGCTCATGTCTTCCCTTAGCCCGTGGTTGGGGACTTGGCAACCTCTGAGCGTGTATTTTTGAAATTCAAAGGGATCATAAATTATACACACAGATCGCCCAGTTGATTTCGCTCCTTTATCAACTGTGAATCTGAAAGTCATTCCTACATATCTACGTAGCACCATAATCCACAGCCCCTACTCTGTTCCCTGCCCATGAAATCCACACACCTCTTTATCCCTGCCGCTTGGGTGCTCAGCCTGAGCATCGCTTACATCGTTGGAGCCAAAATCCAATCGTCCAACGATTCCGATAAAAACGATACTGCAGATGTGCCGGAGAACGCCCGATCGTATTACCGGTCGTCGGCATCCAACGCATCATCCTCACGCCGTGGAAATGCAGGACGGGACGGAGCATCCGGCCGTGGATCATCCAAAGAAGATCTCGATATTTCCAACATCGTAAAGGATGACGACCCCATCCAGAGGGTGCAAAGTCTACTTGCCTTGATTGGTCGACTCGGCCCGAACGACTTTGAACAAGTGGTCGCCGATTTCCGAGCCTCTGGTCTAACACGCGAGCGCATGGCGGAGTATGAAATGCTGCTGCATGCCTGGGCGAAGTCCGATCCCCTGAGCGCCCTCGCCTACGCCGAAGAAAATACCGGCTCACGTTTTGCCCGCCAAACCATTCTCAGCAGCTGGGCCGCTGATAACCCGACCGGTGCCCTGCAGTGGGCGGAAAGCCACTATGATGGCGACGGCGCCAACCCATGGCTGGTAGGCGTGATCCGGGGCATGGTGAAAACCGACCCTGCACAAGCGACCGAAATCATGGGCACGCTGCCCTACAGCCGCGAGCGTGGCGACGCCTTGGCCACCATCATTCCCCACATCGCCGAGCTAGGACAAGAACAAGCTCAGCAATGGCTGAACACCCTCGATGATGAACGCTTGCGCAATGGCGCCACGGCCCGACTCGCAGAAAGCCTCGCCGAGAAAGATCCGGAAGCCACTGCCAGCTGGGTGATGTCACTTAGTGATGAAGAACAGCGCCAGCGTGCCATTGGCGAAGTGGCCGACACCTGGGCCGACAACGATGTCGCGTCCGCCGTTGCCTGGACAGAAACCCTGAGCGGCGCCGACAAGGTGCGTGCTGCTAGCGAGCTCATCGGAGAATACACTCAGGAATCACCGGAAGAGGCTTCGCAATGGCTCGACTCCATGGCCGGCACCGACGGCTACGACAGCGTGGCGCGCAGCTTCATCTGGAGCTCGGCCCGCAGCAATCCTGAACTGGCCCTTTCCAAAGTCTCAACGCTGAATAATGTCGAGAACCAACCACGCTATTACAGTCGCGTGCTCAACGAGTGGCACCGCCGCGACGCCGATGCGGCAGCCGCTTGGATGGACAGCAACAACGTCTCGGAAGCCATTCGCAACAACGCTACCCGCACCAGAAGAGGTCGCTAGAAATCAGCTATTACACACGCGAGCTCGCCTTGTGAAAAAGCCACTCCTCATCGTCTCCGTCATCTTTACCCTGATTGTGGGGTTTCTGGTTTGGTGGTTTAGTGCCAGTCAAGTCATCAAGCGTAACACCCGCGAACTGGCTGAGACGCTGACCATTTCCGCAGGTGACAGCAAAGCAACCCGGGGATTCAAGGGCCAGGACTTTGCTGCCTTGCTCGATGCCGATTTTGTGGGTTCCGTGGATGTCGAAAACTACCAGGGCGACATCGGTCGGGACGATGCGGTCTCGGGTCACCAATACCTCGGGTTCAGCTGCCAATTCACCCGCGCCGAGGTGACCGAGATTGAGATCATCAATCTCGAAGGCAACCAGGCAGAAGTCCACGCTCATTTTGAAATGCACGTCACCACCAAAGGGGGCTCAAGCTACAGCGACGAAGCCGATGCCACCTTGATCTGGGTGCGGAGCAAAGAGGACACTTGGCTGCTTCAATCCGCCGACTTGGTGCGTAAAACACCCTAATCGTGGCATTTCCAACCTCGTCAGGCTCGCGACCTTGACAAACTAGACACGGATACTAATCTCCGCGCGCCTGCAAAATCATGAGCATTTACCAAGACTACCTCAAAGAAATCGAAGAACGTAAAGGTGAAGGCCTTCACCCCAAGCCCATCGATGGAGCTGACCTGATCGCCGCAATCATCGCGCAGATCAAAGACACCGACAACGAGCACCGCAAGGACTCCCTCGATTTCTTCATCTACAACACCCTCCCCGGCACCACCGCCGCCGCCAGTGCCAAAGCCACCTTCCTGGAGGAGATCATTCTCGGCAAGGAATCCGTGCCGGAAATCACCGCAGAATTTGCCTTCGAGCTGCTTTCCCACATGAAAGGCGGACCCTCCATCGAGGTCCTGCTCAATCTCGCCCTCGGTGAGGACGCTGGCATCGCCAAGGATGCGGCCGAGGTGCTGAAGACCCAGGTTTATCTCTACGAGGCCGACATGGAGCGTCTGGAAAATGCCTACAAGGCAGGTAATGCCGTCGCCAAAGACATTCTCGAAAGCTACGCCAAGGCGGAGTTCTTCACCAAGCTTCCCGAGGTGCCTGAAGAAATTCAGATCGTCACCTACGTCGCCGGCGAAGGCGATATCTCCACCGACCTGCTTTCCCCCGGTGGCGAGGCTCACTCTCGCTCCGATCGCGAGCTACACGGCAAGTGCATGATCACTCCGGAAGCGCAGGAGCAGATCAAGGCGCTGCAGAAAATGCACCCCGACAAGAGCGTCATGCTCATCGCGGAAAAAGGCACCATGGGCGTGGGATCCTCCCGCATGTCCGGCATCAACAATGTCTCACTGTGGACCGGTAAACCTGCCAGCCCCTACGTTCCCTTCGTCAACATCTTCCCGATCGTCGCCGGCACCAACGGCATTTCTCCGATCTTCCTGACCACCGTCAGCGTGACCGGAGGCATTGGTATCGACCTGAAAAACTGGGTCAGAAAAACCGACGCCGAGGGCAAAACAGTGCTCGATGAAAATGGCGACCCTGTGCTCGAGCAGACTTACTCCGTCGATACCGGCACCCTGCTCACCATCAACACCAAGGACAAAAAGCTCTACGGCAACGGCGAGGAACTGGTCGATATCTCCGCGGCACTCACCCCGCAGAAAGTCGAGTTCATCAAGGCCGGCGGCTCTTACGCCATCGTCTTCGGCAAGAAACTACAAACCTTCGCAGCTGAAACGCTCGGCACCGAGATGCCCACCGTTTACGCGCCATCGAAAGAAATCTCCCACGCCGGTCAGGGGCTCACTGCGGTGGAAAAAATCTTCAACCGCAACTCCGTCGGAACCGCCACAGACCAGCCACTGCACGCCGGCTCCGATGTCCGTGTCGAAGTCAACATCGTCGGTTCCCAGGACACCACCGGCCTGATGACCTCCCAGGAGCTCGAAGCCATGGCCGCCACCGTGATCTCACCGATCGTGGACGCCGCCTACCAGTCCGGCTGTCACACCGCCTCGGTTTGGGATAAAAAAGCCCAGGCCAACATTCCGCGCCTGATGAGTTTCATGAACAAGTTCGGCCTGATCACCGCGCGCGACCCCAAAGGCGAATACCACGCAATGACCGACGTCATCCACAAGGTGCTCAACGACCTGACGGTGGACGATTGGGACATCATCATCGGCGGCGATTCCCACACCCGCATGTCCAAGGGTGTGGCCTTCGGTGCCGACTCCGGAACCGTCGCTCTCGCACTCGCCACCGGTGAGGCCTCGATGCCCATTCCCGAGTCAGTCAAGGTGACCTTCAAAGGCAAGATGCAGCCGCACATGGATTTCCGTGATGTGGTGCACGCCACCCAGCTGCAGATGCTAAAAAAATTCGGCGACAACGTCTTCCAAGGTCGCGTCATCGAAGTCCACATCGGCACCCTGCCAGCGGATAAGGCCTTCACCTTCACCGACTGGACCGCCGAGATGAAAGCCAAGGCATCCATCTGTATTTCCCAACCGGAAACCCTCATCGAATCGCTGGAAATCGCCAAGGGCCGTATCCAGATCATGATCGACAAGGGCATGGACAATGAGATCAAAGTCCTCCAGGGGCTGGTCGACAAAGCCAACAAGCGCATCGAGCAAATCCGCTCCGGTGAGAAACCACCACTGGCGCCCGACAGCAATGCCAATTACCACGCCGAGCTGGTGGTTGACCTCGAGGAAATCGTCGAACCGATGATTGCCGATCCGGACGTCAACAACGACGACGTTTCCAAGCGCTACACCCACGATGTCATCCGCGCCCTCTCCCACTACGCCGGTGAGAAAGTGGTCGACCTCGGATTCGTCGGCTCCTGCATGGTGCACAAAGGCGACCTCAAGATCCTCGCGCAAATGCTCCGCAACCTGGAGCAAGCCAAGGGTGAGATCAAATTCAACGCCCCACTGGTCGTCGCCGCCCCCACTTACAACATCATCGATGAGCTCAAGATCGAAGGCGACTGGAACATCCTCCAGAAGTATTCCGGTTTCGAGTTTGACGATAACGCACCGAAACAAGTCGCCCGCACCGAATACGAGAACATGATGTATCTCGAGCGCCCCGGCTGCAACCTCTGCATGGGCAACCAGGAAAAAGCGGAAAAAGGTGATACCGTCATGGCCACCTCCACCCGCCTGTTCCAAGGCCGCGTCGTAGCTGACTCCGATCGGAAAAAAGGCGAGTCTCTACTATCCTCCACCCCAGTCGTCGTGCTCTCCGCCATCCTCGGCCGCACCCCGACCCTCGAGGAATACAAAGTCGCCGTTGAAGGCATCGACCTCACCACCTTCGCCCCACCGGTCGAAGATCTGGTCGCCATCGCCTAACAACGAGCATCCGAGATCCCATTTCCCAAGAGCGGCAGGTTCTCCTGCCGCTCTTTTTTTGTGCTGCGGCACTTTTTGAGTTCTACCTAACAATACTGCACCATAGGTCTTATAGGACCGATGAGACCTATTCCTCAACCAAGTCAGCAAAACTAACGACTTCCCTCTGGCACGCTCGGATCTCCGTGTTATAGTCATAGCAATATGGACACACTGAGAACTTTTCAAACTGGAGCCGGGGCAGAAGGTAAATTCAATTCCCTCCCCGCTCTGCAAGCACAAGGCTTTGGCAACATCAGCCGACTGCCTGTTTCCATCCGCATTGTGTTAGAATCGCTGCTGCGCAATATGGATGGCAAGAAGGTCACCGAGGAAGACATTCAGAACCTCGCCAACTGGAATGCCGCGAAGCCGGGCAACTACGAAGTGCCGTTCACCGTCGCCCGCGTCGTCCTCCAGGATTTCACCGGCGTGCCACTGGTCGTCGATCTCGCGGCGATGCGTAATGCCGCCGCTGACGCCGGAGCAGATCCGTCAGTGGTCGAGCCCCTGGTCCCGGTCGACCTGGTGATCGATCACTCGGTGCAGGTCGATTTCGCCGGTTCCCAACAGGCACTCGACCGCAACCTCAAGATCGAGTTCATCCGCAACAAGGAGCGCTACGAATTTCTCAAATGGGGGCAGCAAGCATTCGATTCCTTCAAGGTCGTTCCCCCCGGCATCGGCATCGTGCACCAGGTGAATTTGGAATACCTGGCGAAAGGTGTGTTAGAAAAAGACGGCGTGCATTATTTCGACTCCTTGGTCGGCACCGATTCCCACACCACCATGATCAACGGCCTCGGCGTGGTTGGCTGGGGCGTGGGTGGCATTGAGGCGGAGGCTGCGATGTTAGGCCAACCTGTTACTTTCCTCGTGCCGGAAGTGGTCGGTGTTTATTTACACGGCGAACTGAACGAAGGCGTCACCGCCACCGACCTCACCCTGCGCATCACGGAGATCTTACGCGCCCATGGTGTGGTGGGGAAATTTGTCGAGTTCTACGGCCCGGGCGCCAAAGCGCTCTCTCTCCCAGACCGTGCCACCATCGCCAACATGGCCCCCGAATACGGTGCCACCATGGGCTTCTTCCCGGTCGACAAAGAATCCGTCAACTACCTGCGCGGCACCGGTCGATCCGCCGAGGTCTGCCAGACGGTGGAGAACTACTTCAAGGCGCAGGAAATGTGGGGCATCCCAGAAAAAGGAGACATCGACTACACCGATGACCTCACCCTCGATCTCAACTCCGTGGTCCCCGCCGTCTCCGGCCCGAAACGCCCCCAGGACCGCATCGACGTGCCTGAGCTAGGCGAGAAATTCAACGCCCTGTTCGAGGCACCTACCTCCGCCGGCGGATTCGGTCGCAGCGCCGAGAGCCGTAACACCATCATCGACATACACATGCCTGAGCCAGCTGGCGTCGCCATTGGTTCACTTTTGGAAACCACCGAGCCTGGCGCAGAAATGGACAAGGCGGAAATGACCACCAACCGGCCCACTCCAGACGCAGTCGACGCCTCGGAAGCTTTCGACCCGATCGATACCCAGCTCACCCACGGCTCCGTCCTTATCGCTGCGATCACTTCCTGCACCAACACCTCGAACCCGAGTGTGATGCTGGCCGCTGGTTTGGTGGCGAAAAAGGCGAACCAGCTCGGTCTCAGCGTGGCGCCCTACGTCAAGACCTCGCTCGGACCAGGCTCCCGCGTGGTCACCGACTACCTCAACAAAACCCACCTGCAAGCGGAGCTGGATCAGCTCGGGTTCCAAACCGTCGGCTACGGCTGCACCACCTGCATCGGCAACTCCGGACCACTGCATCCGGCGATTGAAGATGCCATCAAAGAGGGCGACCTCGTCTGCGCCTCCGTGCTGTCCGGCAACCGTAACTTCGAGGCCAGGGTGCACGGATCTATCCGCGCCAATTTCCTGATGTCACCGCCGCTGGTGGTCGCCTACGCCCTCGCAGGTCGCGTGGATCTCGACCTCGCCAACGATCCCATCGGCAAGGACAAAGACGGCAATCTCGTCTACCTCAAAGACATCTGGCCGACCGTGGACGAGCTCAAGGAGGTCATCGACTCCGCGCTCGTGCCGGAGGTCTTCAACAGACTCTACAGCCACCTCGACACCGCCAACCAGAACTGGGTGGAAATCCAATCGGACACCGGCGATGTCTACAGCTGGGACGACCAATCCACCTACATCCAGAACCCTCCGTTCTTCGATGGGTTCTCGCGCACACCGGCGACCGAGGCGAAGGACATCATCGATGCGCGCGCGCTCGGTATTTTTGCCGACTCCGTGACCACCGACCACATTTCCCCCGCCGGCGCCATCGTGCCCAGCTCGCCAGCCGGTCAGTATCTGCTGGAACACGGAGTGGAAAAAGCCAGCTTCAACTCCTTCGGATCACGCCGCGGAAACGATCGGGTCATGACCCGTGGCACCTTTGGTAACGTGCGCATCAAGAACCTGATGTGTGATGGCATCGAAGGCGGATACACCCAGTATTTCGGACCACAAGAAGTCACCGCGCCGGATCAGGAAATCCCCCCCTTCGCCGATGGCAAACCGGCCTTCATCTATGACGCCGCCGAAGCCTACCGCAAAGACGGCACGGACCTCATCGTCATCGGTGGCGAGGACTACGGCATGGGATCGTCCCGCGACTGGGCGGCCAAGGGCACACGATTGCTCGGTGTTTCCGCGGTCATCACCAAGAGCTTCGAGCGCATTCACCGCTCCAACCTCATCGGCATGGGTGTGCTGCCGCTGAACTTCAAGGACAAGACTGACTACGACAAAGTTGCCGACCTCGCCGACGCCACCTTCAGCCTCACCGGGCTCTCAGGAAAACTGACCCCAGCCCAGGACGCCACGCTCACGGTGACCAAAGCGGATGGCAGCAGCTTCGATATCCCCCTGGTGGTGCGCATCGACACCCCGGCGGAAGTCGACTACTACCTCAACGGCGGCATCCTGCCCTACGTGCTGAATCAGATCCTCGACCACGCAGAAGCCTAAGCCTGAAAATGCGGGGCTCGATCTCATAAAAATGACGTATTTCCTAAACAATTGGCTAAAATACGCCTCGGAGCGTGAAAAGTGACGAAAAAACAGTTGCATTCCCATGTTCCATGAGATAGTTCTCCCGCCCGCGCAGCGCCAGATCAGGTTGCTGACACCCTATTTCAACCATTTTTCAACCTAACGCCAAGCCATGAACATCATCGATAAAATCGAAAAGGAGCAAATCAAAGACGTCGCAGACTTCAACGTGGGCGACAGCCTGAAAGTTCACTGCCGCGTGGTCGAAGGTGGTAAAGAGCGTATCCAGATCTTCGCTGGTCTCTGCATCGGCAAAAAAGGCAGCGGTATCAACGAGTCCTACACCGTGCGTAAAATTTCCTCCGGTGAGGGTGTCGAGCGTGTCTTCCCACTGCACACACCACGTGTTGCCAAAATCGAAGTCACCCGCCGTGGTAAAGTTCGTCGCGCCAAGCTCAACTACCTGCGCGACCGCGTTGGTAAGCGTGCGCTTCTCGTGAAGTCCGCTGACAGCGAGTAATTCGGAATCGACTCAAAGTCGTTCATCGAACGCTATTTTTATTTTCAAAAGCCTCCTGTCATGGGAGGCTTTTTTTGTGCCAGCGATGGTCGCTCAATGGACTTACCCAGCACAGCATCCCGACCCTCCTCGTCACTGCCCCTGAGCTCCTAGCCCATCATTTTCCCCATGCGTGTTCCTTTATACTTCTCCATCCCCAGCTGCCTCATCGTCGCTGCCGGCGTGTGGTATCTGGGAACCAAAGACGAAGACTTCACCGCTCCGCCGACACCTGAACGTTTGGCGGAAGTCGCCATCGAGTGGGAAAAGAGCCGACCCAACACCCCGCCGCCGAAACCCATCAATGCGGCGCTGTTAGCGGACCCCACTCCGATCAAGCCAAAGTCCTCCGCCACGGCCAAGCAGGAGGAGGAAATCATCCCCGCAGGCGATCTCAATCTGGCTCCCTCGCTGTCCGAATACGGCACCTATGGCGACAAAGGTGCGGCAGCCATGATTCATCTGGCCACCCAGCTCGAAACCAAAGCCCAGTTCCAACGCGCGCTGTTGGCCTGGGAACGAGTGATCGACACCTCGAATCCTGACGAAAAAGAACGACTGCAAGCAGTCCGCGCGATTCAGCGCATCCGCGGCTCACTGCCGCCGTGGAACCCGGACCCCTCAGCCGATATTTCACTCACCCTGCATGCAGGCGCGACGATCCAAGACAAAGCCGTGCTCGAGAATGCCTTGAAAATGGCCGCTGCTCTCATCGACAACGCCTCGGGCAATGTGGTGAAAGTCGATACCCAAGCCACTATTGGCAAGGGCTCCGGCATCAAGACTCCACGCATCCCCATCGCCATCTGGTTCACCCGTCCCAGCAGCACCAGTGAAGGCGCCACTGCGGAAACACCGCCCATTTCCTTCATGGCCGACCCCAAGCAGCCCGAGCTTCTTGCCAGCCAGGTGGCCGCCGGTGTTTATGCCCTGATTCGCAACCACCTCTCCACAGAAACCAGTTTCTCCCCCTTGCCGGAATATCCTGCAGGTGTGCAGCCGGACGATCTTCTGCAGTTCTACGTCACCCGTCTGATGTGGCGTGAATTCGTCAAGAGCATGAAGGAATAAGCCCCCGACAGCGGGCACCCCTGATGCGTGCAAGCGGCTGCCGGAAAATGCTCTCCCTGGCGCGCCCAATTCCCACTGTCCCTGCGGAAACACTGCAGCACGCACGGCTCGCAGACAAAAAAACGCCGCACCACCATGAACGGCGGAGCGGCGTTTGAAATCTTTGCTAGCGAGAGATACTAGGAGCTGTAGGATTGCTCCACACGCTGAGCCACATCACGATAGCCGTAATCGACCTCGTAAATCTGCTTGAAGCTGTTGAGCGCAGCTTCCTTGTCGCCCATGTCCTCGTGAATAAGGCCTTTTTCATAAAGCACCTCTTTCTTGGTGCCGTCCATACCCACCAGATCAGCCAGTGCGTCGGAAAGCTGTTTGATCGCCAAATCGTGCATATCCTTGGCCTTGAAAGTTCTTCCGAGGAGTAGGAGCACACGGGTGCGGATATGAGGGTTACGAGTCGCCTGCTGCAGGTGAGGGATCGCAGCACTGTAGTCGCCGGAGTTATAGAGCGCCAGTCCAAGCTCGTAGCGCAGCTGGGGATCGGTCGGGTTGCGGTCGACCCGTTGCTGAGCCTCTTCAACTTGCTCGCCGGTGCGCTCCGCCATGACAGCTTCATACTGTTGACGAAGTTCTTCGTTCTCAGGATCAGCTTCGACACCTTTTTTGAGTTCAGAAATCTGGAACTCAGCGGCTTTGTCCTTCATGTAAGCAGCCTTGCTTTGCAGGGCCACATCCTTATCGGAAAGGTCATACGCATACTGGAAGAACGAGTAAGCATTCGGCCAGTCTTCGAGCTGCTCGTAGAGAGAAGCGATATCCTTCACCAGGCTGAGGTTCTGGTTGTCTCCCGCGTAAGCCGCGGAAAGGGTTTCCAGTTTTTCCATCATCTGGTCGCGCGTCATTGCCGCACGGTTGGCATTCTCTTGCTCGGCTGATTCATCTGAACTCTTCAGCACGTCGCGGAAACTTTGAGCCTCTTCCCACTTCTGCTTCTTCATGGATGCCCGTGCAGTGGCGTCTTTTGCCCCCTTGACGGCGTCCATGTCAGCTGCGTCCTGCTTGACGATGTCGTTGTAAACAGCGGATGCCTCATCCGGCATGTCGCGAGCCAGATAGTGTTCGGCCAGCTTATGCAGCAATTTAGTATTTTCAGGAGATCCGCGGCGCACGGTTTCCAGTGCAAAAGCTGCGGTATTCAGAAGGTTCAAGCGCAGCGCGCAGTCGAAGAGCAAATCGTTCGCCTGTCCGTCGAAGGGAGCTTTGACCAGCTCGGTCTCCAAGGCCGCCATGGCGCCGACTGGATCTTTTTTGCCCATCGCTGGAATTTTCATCAGCGATAGACCGCTGCCACCAAACAGACCCTTCTTCTTTTTCTTACCCGAATTTTCAGATGCGGCGGCATTACGAGCAAGCTTGCGGGCATCGTAAAAACCAGGCTCGGATTTCAACACGGCATGGCACAGGCTGATCGCATACGTGTAGTTTTTTAATTCAAAAGCGCTTTGTGCCTTGAGCCAAAGAGCCTTCACATTGGCTGGCAATTCGGCTTCGGTCAATTCAGTGATTTCTTCGGACATAGTCATTGATTGGGTTCTCTGATACACGGCGATAATAAATGCCAATTAATGTATCACTATGTTGTAATCATCTCCAAATGTGCTCCCTTGGCAAGCATCCACATTGAATTTTATCACCGTTGAGGGTGCATAATTCGCCCCCTTGCTCTCCACCAAGCACTTCCACTCTTTTCACGCCATCCCGCGCGTCCTAACAAAATCGCTAATTGGTAAATCAGCTTGACTTTGGTCCGCCAAGAAGCAATTTAAGCGTGTTGCGTAATTTCGGATCCATCATCGTTGTGATGCTCTTGCTCATCGCCTTCGGGCGCTGCGCCTCGGATCAGTTTGGCCTGTTCCACACCACGGAAGCCTCGTGCTGCCAGACGATTTGCACTTCCCCGGCCCACTGCCCACTTTCCGCGGACCAGTGCCACGATCACTCACCGGACGATGGCGAGGAGCACAATAACCACGACAAGCCGGCACCTTGCCAGCTCTGCTTCATCATCGATTCCGACAGCGTGATCATCCAAGATGGCGTCAAATTACCAACTCCTCCTCTTGTTAACATCGTCCCCTTCGACGATTTCGGCGATGACTTCGGCCGACTTGCCGAGCGCATCTCCAGCCTCGTGGCGGCCGACACCCGCCTCGAGCTCCTCCCCGACCCACCGACCGAACTACGTTCGCTCCATCGGTGCCTGGTCACCAAGACGACCCCTGTGCGTGGGCCGTCGATGGCTTAATCCGGTTTCACGTGCGTGAGACCGCCCATCCCCCTGCCTCCGGAGCACTGTGCCCTGGCGGTGGGTTTGTTTACCTATGCGGTTATCCGGTGCCGCCTTTTCTACCGGTCGATTAAGCTATCCAATCTCATGTATTTCCCATCATTCCTCCCGGCCATCCCCCATTCCAAGATGGCCTGTGCAGCGCTCACCGCTGCCCTTTTCACCCTCTCAGCCCCGTTTTCCGCTGGCGCTGAATCTCTCGTCGTTTCTCTGGGGTCGATTCCAGACCGCATTAAAAAACAAAACCCCGACCTCGCCGCAGCACGTTATCGGATCGCGGAGGCCTATGGCCGCTTGCGCCAGTCGGGACGCCACAGCAACCCGCAGCTGGAACTCGGAGCCTCGCACAACAAGGACTTCCGCGAGCGCGCGTTCAGTATTGGCGTCGCGCGCAAGTTTCCGGTGACCAATCGGCTCGCGCTGGAAAAAGCCGTCTCCCTCTCCGCCGTGCGACAGGCCGAAGCCGAGGTGCGCGATGTCGAGCGGCGCCTGGTCGAGCAGAGCCGACTGATCACCGTCAAAATCCTCGCCCTGCGCAACCACAAGCAGTTGCTGCAAAAGCAGCTGAAGGTCTGCACCCAACTCGCCGAGTACATCAGCAACGCCGCCGCCAAAGGTGAAGGGTCCATCCTCGATGCCGGCCAGGCGAAACTCGAAGCCGCCCAGCTTGGCAACCAACTCCGCCAGCTCGACGCCGAGGCCGCCACCTTGATGGGCAACTTGAAGCCGCTGTTAGGTATGACGGTGAACCATTCACTGGTCGTCACCGGCCACCTCCCGGAAATCAGCACCCCGAGCCGATCAGTCGACCCGAACGATCGGCCGGACCTGAAAGCGGCCAAGATCGCCATCCAACAAGCCGACCATGCCGCCGCGTTGGAACGGGCGAAGAGCCGCGACGATATCGAGGTTTCCATTTCCGGCAGCATCGAACGCAGCGAGGACGCACCGGAGGGCTACGAAACCGAGACCACGGTCGGCATCGGACTGAAGATCCCCCTGCCCCTTTACAACAAAAACGAAGGAGCCATCGAAGCGGCGGATGCCCGCAAACAGCGGAAGGAAAAAGAGGCCAAAGCGCTGGCGCACCATATCCGTCACGAGGCGGCAACGGCCCACCGGGAGATGCAGGAATGGGCTAAACTAGCCAGGGAGGTCTCCGACACACTTCTGCCCCTCGCCCAGGCCCAGGCCGACCTAGCCGATGAGGCGTATCGCAACGGCCAAGGAGACCTGCAGGCGAACCTGCGCACCCGTGAGCAGCTGCTTAGGTTGGCGAGTTCGCGACTCGATGCCCTGCGCGAGTTCCACCTCGCACGCGTCCGTTACCAATCGGCCTTGGCCCGCTAAGCAGCCCGATTTTTTTCCACCCGCTTGTCCGCTCTCATTGGGCTCAAGCCACTTCATTCTAACACTTATTTTTTACCATGTTTCCTAACACCTTAACGACTATCGCGCGCAGCCTGCTCGCCAGCTCCCTATTATCCTTACCACTCGCCGCCGCGACCGAAACCGACCCCTCGGATGGCTTCCTCGCGCTGCAACCCGAAGGCATTAAAAACCTCGGCATCCAATACGAACTGGTCGAAGCCAAGGACTTCGAACGCACCATCTTCGCCGTCGGACATATCCGCGAAGTGCCACAGAACCACTCCGTGTTAAGCAGTCGAATTGCCGGCAGGATCATCGAGGTCCGGGTCTTCGAGGGCGATCGAGTGAAAAAGGGAGACGTGCTGGTGAAGGTGGAAAGCCGCCAGCCAGGCAGCCCCCCCCCGGTCATCGAACTCAAGGCACCGCGCGATGGCCTGGTGCTTGCCAGCCACATCCGACTCGGTGAGCCGGTGGAACCGGAAAAGGAGCTGCTCGACATCGTCGATCTCACCGAAGTCTGGGCCACCGCCCAGGTGCCGGAGGATGCGGTCAGCCAGATCAAACCAGGCACCAAAGCCCACATCCGCATCCCGGCGCTGGGCGGCGAAATGATCGATGGCGAACTGCTCAGGTTCGACACCAAGGCCGACCGTGCAGGCGGAACCATCGGCGCCATTTTCCGCGTCCCCAACCAAACGCTCCGCGTCCGCCCCGGCATGCGCACTGAATTTTCCATCGTCACTTCCACCCGGAAAAATGTGATGGCAGTGCCCAGGGAAGCTTTGCAAGGCGACGAAGCCAATCGCGTCGTCTACGTCAAACACCTCGACATTAAAAATGCCTTCACCCGCCTGCCGGTTGAAACCGGGGAGAGCAACGATCGCTATGTGGAAATCGTCAAGGGGCTCTTCCCCGGCGATGAAGTGGTCACCAAAGGGTCCTACGCCCTCAGCTTCTCGAGCGGCAGCGGCATCTCACTCAAGGAGGCGCTCGATGCGGCCCACGGCCACGAGCACAACGCCGACGGCAGCGAGATGACAGCGGAACAGCGGACGGCGAAGGAAAAGCAAAGTAATCCCAACGACGGCTCAGCCAGCCTGAGCCCCACCGTCATCCTACTGGCCTGCTCCACCGGTCTGCTGCTGGTCTTACTGGTCGTCACCAGCGTGCGTCATTCGATCGCGATGAAGCAGGTGCTGAGCGAGCGCGAGTCCGCCGAATAAGCCCCTGAACCCAACCTGACCCAAGCCATGTTAAACAAGCTAATCAGATTCTCCCTGGCGCAACGGGGACTCATTCTAACCATCGCCCTGGTGCTGCTCGCGATGGGCTACTACCGCGCCACCCAGCTCCCTGTGGAGGTGCTTCCCGATCTCACCAAACCCACGGTGACCATCCTCACCGAGTCGCCGGGCCTCGCCCCCGAGGAGGTGGAAACCTTGGTCACCGTGCCCTTGGAAAACAGCCTGATGGGCGTCACCGGGGTGACTCGACTTCGGGCCACCAGTGACGTCGGACTCTCGCTGATCTTTGTTGAGTTCGACTGGGGAACCGACATCTATCAGGCGAGGCAATTCGTCCAGGAACGGCTCATGGGCAGCTCCGAAACCCTTCCCAAGGACGTGGTTCCCTACATGACCCCGGTGGCCTCGTTGATGGGAAACATCATGCTGTTAGGCATCACCGACCCCAGCGGCAGCATGGAGCCCAGTGAGCTTCGCACCATGGCAGACTGGACCATTGCGCGTCGACTCCAGGGGATCCGCGGCATCGCCGAGGTGCTCTCCATGGGCGGTGGGATCAAGCAGCTCCAGATCCAACCGGATCCGGAGAAAATGCTCGCTCACGACATCACCTTCGACGAGCTCCACAAGGCCGCACAGCACGTGGTGAACAATACCACCGGCGGATTTCTCACCGAAAGCACCCAGGAAATCATGGTCCGCAATCTGGCCATGACCACCGACCTGGATGCCCTCGGCAACACCGTGGTCAAGCAGGTGAACGATCGCTCAATCCGGATCAAAGACGTGGCTCGCGTCGAGTGGGGCATCGAACCGATGCGCGGTGACGCCTCCGCCAATGGCGACCGTGGTGTCGTCGTCAGCATTACCAAATCCCCCGGCTTCGACACCCTGGCGCTGACCAAGGAAGTGGACGCCACTCTGGAAGAGCTACGCAAAAGCCTGCCACCGGGCGTGGTGCTGACCCCCATTTACAAACAATCCGAGTTCATTGACCTCTCGTTTCACAACTTGATTGAGGCGCTCTGGCTCGGCGGCATCATGGTCTGCCTGATCCTGTTCCTCTTTTTGATGAACTTCCGGGTCACCCTGATCACGCTCACCTCCATCCCGCTGTCACTCGGCATCGCCATCCTGGTATTCGATCTCTTCGACCTCAGTGTCAATTCGATGACCCTTGGCGGTCTGGCCGTGGCGATTGGTATGGTGGTGGACGACGCTATTGTGGATGTTGAAAACGTCTTCCGCCGACTGAAGGAAAATGCCAACCACGAGGTGCCGGCACCCAAGTTAGAGGTCATTGCCGCAGCCTCCTCGGAGGTGCGTAGCTCCATCCTCTACGCCACGGCATTGATCATTCTGGTCTTCATCCCGCTGCTGGCGCTCAGCGGTGTCGAGGGACGTTTGTTCACCCCCATTGCCATCGCCACCATCGTCAGCATGGCCGCCTCCTTTGTCGTCTCGCTGACTGTGATCCCTGTGCTTTCCTCACTCTTGCTCAACCCGAAACAGAATAAGAAGAGCAAGGAGAGCGCACTGGTCCGGGCCATGAAATGGGTGCTGAAAAACACCTGGCTGAAAGTGGCCCTCGCCCAGCCGTTCACGGTGATCGGCGCGGCCTCCATGCTGCTGATCACGGCGGCTCTGCTCTACCCGCAGATGGGCAATAATTTCCTGCCCTCATTCCGCGAGCCCACGGCGGTGATCGCCACCACCACCGCCCCCGGCACCTCACTGAAGCAAACCACCGAGCTGGCCGATACCGCCAGCAAGATGCTGATGGCCATCGATGGGGTGAAAACCGTCGGCTACCGGGCCGGTCGGGCCGAACGGGGCGATCACGTGGTGCCAGTCTCCACCGTCGAATTCGAGGTCGATTTCGATTCCGAGAGCGACCGCAGCCGCAGCGACATCATGGAAGAAGTCCGCCAGGTCATGAGCGCCAAGAACCTCCCCGGCACCTTCTCCGCGATGAGCAGCCCGCTGGAGGACCGGATTGGTCACATGCTCAGCGGCGTGTCGGCCCAAATTGCGATCAAGATCAAGGGTGACGACCTCGACGAGCTGCGCCGCATCGGCACCGAGATCCAAACCATCGCCCGCGCCATCCCCGGGCTGGAGGAAGCCCGGGTGGAACAGCAAGCTCCCATCCCCCAGCTGCGGATCGAAGTCGACCGCGAACGGGCCCAGGCCTACGGCATCACCCCGGGTGAATTGAACGACCGCTTGGCCACCCTGTTAGGCGGCGAAACGGTTTCCGAGATCTACGAAGGACAGCGCATCTTCGATGTCGTGGTGAAACTGCCCCAGGAGTGGCGGGAGTCGCCGGAACGTCTGGCGAACATGTACATCGATACCTCGAGCGGCCTCCGCATCCCCTTGAAAAACCTCGCCGACATCCGTCAGGCTAAGGGGCCGAACACCATCATGCGCGAAAACACCCAGCGCCGTTTTGTAGTCAGTATCAACCCCACCAGCAAAGACCTCGTCTCACTGGTCGAGGATTTACAAAAGCAGGTAGCCCAGAAAGTGGATCTGCCCGACGGCTACTTCATCAGCTATGAGGGGCAGTATGTCGCCCAGCAAGAGGCCTCGAAACGGATCGCGCTGATGTCGGTGCTGGTGCTCGTCATCATCGCCTTTCTGCTCTACTCCTACTTTGGCACAGCGGTCTTCACCCTGCAGGTGTTAGCGGACATCCCCATTGCCTTGATCGGGGGGATCGTGCTGACTTATCTGACCCTCAACAACATCAGCATCGCCACCCTAGTCGGCTTCATCGCCGTCGCCGGCATTGCGGCGCGAAACAGCATCATGATGATCTCCCACTACCTCCACCTGATGAAACACGAAGGCGAAGGGTTCACCCGCGAGATGATTGAACGAGGCACCTTGGAGCGACTCGTCCCCGTGCTGATGACCGCCCTCTCCGCCGGCATCGCCCTGCTCCCGCTGGTGGTCAATATGGGCTTCCTTCCCTTCCTGCCGGATTCCAACCCTACGGAAGCACCAGGGAAAGAAATATTGAATCCCGTGGCCATCGTCATCGTCGGAGGGCTGGTCACATCCACCTTCCTCGGCCTTGGAGTCACGCCCGCCGTATTCTGGGCCTTTGGTCGCAAAGCGGCGCAACGCGCACTGGAGAACGAAGCCCCCGCCACCCAGTAAATCCCCAACATATTCGAAATGACAAATCCTCCTCCGAGCGTAGGATAACCACACGCTCGTTCACATACAATAGACCCTACACATATACCCACTATGAAACTAACATCCACCCTCGCCGCCCTGGCATCGCTAAGCTTTGCCTTTGTGAGCTGTGACGACAAAAAAACCGATACAGACCCGCACGCCGGCCATGATCACGGCGCAGAAGAACACAAGGCCCCCGTTCCCCACGACCACGATGGCGACGGAGTGCCCGACCACGGACCGGGCGCACATGGCGACCACCATGGTCATGACCATGACCATGACCACGGCGATCACGAAGGCCACAGCCACGAAGAAAAACCGGCCGGCCCCAATGGTGGACGCATCATCACAGGCCCTGACTTCCATGCTGAATTCCTGATAACCAAGGACAAGAAGGTGCAAATCACCTTCCTCAATGCTGAGAACCAAGCCATCGCGCCCAAAAATCAGACCGTCAGTGTCATCTGCGGCGATCGCAGCAATCCGACCACGCTGAACCCGACGAAAAAAGGAGACTCCAATGTCCTCGTGTCCAGCGCCACCATCCCAGAGGGCAATAATTTCCCCACCATCGTCACGGTGCAAACCACCTCGGACGCGCAACCGGTGCGGGCCAAATTTATGCTCAACATGAGCGACTGCTCAAGCTGCGGCCACCAGGAATACGCCTGCACCTGCGCCCACTAAACGCCCTTAGGCTCTCGTATTCAACCATCCCCCCGTCTTCGGACAGGGGGATTTTTTTGTGAATCCTGCCGCCGACTTCCTCTGGACTCCTTCTCATGGAGCCTTTAAGTTCTTCATCAACACACATGAAAACACACCTTCTACTCATCACGATTGCTCTCGGACTACTCAGTCTCGTTTCCTGCAAAGACAAAGAAACTAACAGCACCAGCAACAATCACTTAACCGTGTATGAAGTCGCCGGACTCAGCCTCGAACTGCCCGACAAGCCGGTGATTGGCGACATCCGTCTGCCGGAGGGACTGAAGTCGCTGGTGGCCAAGTTTGAAAATTACAAGGTGGTCAGTGGCGCGACACAGCTCAGCATCATCCACAGCACCTACACCACCGCCGAAATCGACCTGGACGATTCGGCAAACGGCACCATCACCCAGATCCGCTCACTGCCAGGCATCACATCCTTCGTCAGCACCAAGGAGCCCGCCACCGCCTCCGGACTGCCAGCCCGCCAGCTCGCATTCACCTATCAGAAAGACGGCCAAAGCTTCAACCACCACGTGCTGATCTTCATCCGCGGCATGGAGCTCTGGCAGATCCAGATCATCAGTCGTGGCGAATCCACCGCCGCAGCCACCCAGCTCATCAGAGACCACGTGTTCGGCAGTGTCGAGATCATCGATTGATTCGGCGACGACTGAGCCGACCACATTAGCCTGAAAAGGTGTGGGCCACCTTGCTCACGGCATCACCACGCTGACACCTTCCACTCCTCGGTCAGCTCCGTGGGAATGGCATCGAGGAAACGCGACGGCCGGGTCATGTAATCGCCAGTGTAGCTCTTCGGATTGGTCATCGGATAGGTCAGATAGAGCTGGTCCTTGGCTCGAGTGACCGCGACGTAAAACAGTCGCCTTTCCTCCTCTAACATCTCCTCATCATCGGACTCCAGCACGCGCCCGTTCGGGAACATGCCGTCAGCCAGCCAGACCAGGAAGACCACCTTCCACTCCAGACCTTTCGCCTGGTGGATGGAGGAAAGCATCACCCCTTCGTCTTTTTTCTCCTTATTGTTAGGATCACCGTCCACCGAGGACATAAGCGAAAGTTGGGCGAGAAATTCGAGCACATCTTCGTAGCTTTCACCATACTGCATCAGCTGTTCGATGTCGTTGCGCCGGTGCTCGTGGTTGTCGAAGCTGACACTCATGTATTCCTGATAGACGCCCTCGAGGATGCTGAAGATCATGTTCGACGGTCGCTCGAATTTTCCATCGGGCGCCAGTTCGTCGAGGGTGTGACAGAGTTGCTGCCAGGTGTCCTTCGCCTTCGCCGGCACTTTGAAGCTCAGCAAGGTTTCGGAAAACGACTTCGGAACCTCGACGCTGCGTCCGGCGGCGGAGTTGGTCCACGCCGTCCATAAGTTGTCGGCGGTCTTCGCCCCGATCCCCGGGAGCAGCAGAGCCATGCGCTTGAAGCTCACTTCGTCGCGACTATTGACCACAAAACGAATCATCGCCGAGACGTCCTTGATGTGCGCCTGCTCGAAGAAACGCAAGCCACTGGTGATCTGGAACGGTAGCTGACGTCGGGTCAACTCCATCTGGATTTCCATGCTGTGGTAATGCGCCCGATACAACACCGCGATTTCTTCCGGCTCGACACCCTCGCCGATCAGTTCATCAATACGCTCGCCGATGAATTCCGCCTGAATCGACGGATCGTCCAAGGGCACCAGCGCAGGAGTCATCCCCTGCTCGCGGACGGCTCGCAGTTCTTTTTCATACTGCTGCTTGTTAGGACGGATCGCCGCATTCGAGAGCTCAAGCACATCCGGGGTGGAGCGATAGTTGGTCTCGATTTTGAAAACTTGGGCCTCGAGGTATTTCTCTTGGAAACTGAGAATGTTCGACATGTCGGCACCACGCCAGGAGTAGATCGACTGAGCATCGTCGCCAACCACCATCAGGTATTGCTTCTCACCGACCAGAAGATCAATCAGATCACACTGCACCTTGTTAGTATCTTGATACTCGTCCACCAGCACGTGGCGGAATTTGCGCTGATAGAGATGGCGCAGATCCTCATCGTCCTGAAGCAGCTTAAGGGTCAGAATCAACAGGTCATCGAAATCCATCGAGTTCGTCTGCTTCTTTTTCTTCCGGTAGCCCTTTTGAACTTCGTGGATTTCATCCGACCACTCTTCGAGGTGGGGATAGCGGATTTCTAAGATTTCATTGAGGTCTTCGCTGGTGTTTTCCGCCAGGCTGAAGATCGATGCCAACAGATCAGCCTTGGGGAAACGTCGACCACCAGTGTCGATGTTGCAGCTTTTCACCACCTCGGTCATCAGCGACTTCTGGTCGTCGCGATCGAGGATGGAGAAGGACTTGGTGAAGCCTAACTCGTCGGCGTGTCGGCGCAAGATCCGGTTTCCGATGGAGTGGAAGGTGCCGCTCCAAAGCGCGCTGATATCGCTGGGCACCAGTTGCTGCACCCGCTCTAACATCTCACGAGCGGCTTTGTTGGTGAAGGTCAGCAGCAGAATATTGCCAGGGTCCACACCCTGATCCAATAAATAGGCAACACGGTGGGTCAGGGTGCGCGTTTTGCCTGATCCGGCACCAGCAATCACAAGGGCTGGGCCAGGAGCGGATGCCACGGCGGCATACTGTTGCTCGTTGAGTTCGGCGGCATAGTCGATGCCTGAACCGCCTGGTTTACTTTTGCCTGATGCTATCCGGTATTCACGCGCCATGGCGTTGGAATTTAGCGGAGCCGTGTATAAAGAGAAGCGGCAATATCGGGATTCTGCCCAATATTGCCGCTTACTTGAAAAAAAAGAAGGTTTATGCCGCCACTTCGTAGTGCTCAGCAATGTCGCGAAGAATGCGATCGCGACGGTCACGCGCACTCTCGAGGTCGCGGGTCTTGAGGGAAAATCTCAAACGCTCGGAGGTGGCGTCGTTTTTATGAACGGTCAAGTGACACCACCAAACGCCGCGGTTATTCCACAGGTGATGGTTCGGATTATCATCGTTCACTCGAAGTGCTAATTTGGTCTTATTTCTAGCCATGTTAATATGGGTAATGGTTTATATTAGGCTGCTTGATACTGGGTGGTTTCAACGCTTTGTCGCGTTTTTGGGGGTGCGTTTGGCAAAAATTGACATTTTAGCCACAAACTCACGATTTTGACTATGTCCATCAGTTGAAATCAACCCCCTTTTCAATGAAGTAAGGATCATCTCATCTGATGTCACAGCGACATGAGTGAAATATAGCTCAAAGCCTGCTGGCGCAAGGGCTAAATACAATGTTTATAAACATGCTAAGGATACTAAGAAGCCGCAAGCCTTGATCTATAAGGCTTTGCGAGCGATCGACGAGGTGAAAAAAAGTTACCCCTTTGGGGAAAAAATTCCCCTTGAGATGGTTTGATTTTGCAGCACGGGGTGCATTTTATGCAAATCAGGCCTCTTCAAGAGCCTTGCCAATCACTTCGATCAGACTTTCCTGCTCCTCGCGCCCCACCGAGAGACGGATCAAATTGCGGTCGAGACCACAGCCTTCGGCCCATTCCAGCTCATCATAGTGAGCCAGTAAGGTATAAGGACAGGCCAGGCTGAAATCGGTGCCCAGACTCGGCCCCTTGGAGAGCTGCAGGGCATCAAAAACTCTGGGCGACTTCTTGCGGTTCTTGAGCACAAAGGAAATCAAGCCGCCGTAGCCGCCATCATCACGCTTCACCGCCTGATACAGCTCGGGCGTGGTGAACTTGGGATACCACACTTTCTCCACCGCCGGATGCGCGAGGAGGAAATCGGCGACCGCTTCTCCGTTCCGATTGCACTCGCGCATGCGTCGAGCGAAGCTGTTGACATTGCGTGCCAGCACGCGGGCGTCCGAGGCAAACAGTCGCGAGTGCCCGGGGCAATCGGTTTCCAGGAACTCCAGCAGATCAGAGGCAAATGGCGAGCGAGGACAGACCCGCACCTGGCCGGCCATGACATCGCCCCGGCCCGAGACCCATTTGGTCAGGCTGGAAAGGACCACGTCGGCGTAGCGGGAGACATCGATATTGATTGCCGAGCAGATGGTGTCATCGACAATTAACGGCACCCCGCCCTCGCGACAGGCCGAGGACACGGTCTCGAGATCCACGGTGCGCAGCAGCGGATTGCTCGGAGCCTCGCAGAAGACCGCTGAAAACTCGCCCTTGCTGATGCGCCGCAGCGCTTGCTCGAAGGATTCGCCTTCCGCTTCGTTCAGGAAGACCACGCCATTGCCGAAGTGCTTTTGCACCCGCATGGCATCGACGTAAGGAAATTCCAATTGCAGCGATTTCTTACCGGGGCGCAGCTGGCTGATCAGGCGATACACCCCGAAGAGTGCCGCCATGCCGTTTTCGTAGAGATAAATATGTTTGTCCGAGCACTTGGCATGACCCGCCAGCTTGCGGAGCAGCTTTTTCGGATTGAACTCAGAGGGCGTCCTGCCCTGTAGAATGCGCTCGGCTTGTCGGCTACTGACGATTTCTCCGGTGTATCGCCAGTATTCCATCGCCACGGAAAAGTCGGCCTCCGAGACTACCAGGGCCTGGAGTCCCTCGTAGCTGACAATGCGGGAGGCGGATCCGGACCGTTTTTCCACAAAGCGTTGCGCCCGCTGCGCAGTATCCTTGTTGGGAAATACCACCGCCTTCGAGCCATTTTCCGTGAGCGCCAAGGTGGCCTCTTTGAACAGCCTCGCAATCGCCGGGTGGCGGAAGAAACGTGGGTAGCCGCTGCGGAGTTTTTGGATGACTTTTTCGCGCCCTTCTTCGTAGCCGAGAACAGAGTCCCAGGTAGGCAGGCACACCGAACATGCATGCTGCGTCTTTGGCAGCGGCATTCCGAGGTCTTCCTCACGCCATGCAGGCTCTGTTTTCAAATCACGCAAAAGTCAGCCACGGCATAGTCGAGACACCATAATATGCAAGCCCATATACCGCCCCACCCATTCCCCCCTCTGCTCCTCCCGATTCCAGATTGGCACCATCCCTGCTGCATCCCTCGGAGAAATAAGACATCTTTTATCAAAAAAATCCCTCTCCACGGCGTTACATTTATGAGATATCCGTAGGGAACAGACCGTAAACCATGGAAAGCTCGTCTAGGACTGCTGTGTCAATTCCCCCGAGGCTGCCCGCCCTTGGGTCATCCAACTCCATGGCCCACGGTGAATAGTCATTGCATCCACCTACCGCATCGCACACAGTATCCATAGCTTAAGTCCGAGAATCAGCCATCTCCTCCTATCATGTCCGATCCATTACCCTCATCGCAGCCACCGCACCAAGCACCCATTCCGCAAGGACTGCAAAACCAGCTTGAGCGGTTTAAAAAGCGGCTGTGGCAAATCAAGATTGCCGAGGCCGTGCTGGCGGGTTTTTTCGGTCTGCTCTTCTCCTTCCTCCTGGTGTTTGGGCTCGATCGCCTGTTCGAGACGCCGAACATGGTGCGTTTGGTGATTTTACTGGTCGGCGTTTCC
This sequence comes from Oceaniferula flava, assembly GCF_016811075.1. NCBI lineage: Bacteria > Pseudomonadati > Verrucomicrobiota > Verrucomicrobiia > Verrucomicrobiales > Verrucomicrobiaceae > Oceaniferula > Oceaniferula flava. The sequence continues at coordinate 505,962 of NZ_JAFBGL010000001.1, read as the reverse complement.
CTTTTTGCCCTTTTCGCCCCCTACTGGATTCGCCGCTGGGTCTACGGCCACCGTCGTGAAAACCAGCTGGCCAAGCTCATTGCCCGCCGCTATCCGAGACTTGGCGATCGATTGCTCGGTGCCGTCGAACTGCAGGATCAGGTGGAAGGAAAAGACAGCCTGTCCCCCGCCCTGCGCGCCGCTGCCATGCGCACGGTTGCCGCGGATGCCGCGGGTCGAGATCTTTTGGAGGCCCTGCCTGCCGCCCGCCACCGCAAGTGGTCGCTTGTGGTCATGGTGCTCTTCTTGCTCATGGTCGCCGCACTGATCACCGCCCCACAGGCAGGTGTCAACGCGCTGAAGCGCTGGCTGATGCCGCTGGCCAACACGGAGCGTTTCACCTTCACCCAGCTCGACCTCTCCGGGATCAGCACACCCCACCACGTTCCTTACGGGGAAACTTTCACCCTCAGCGTGCCACTGAGCGCAGACACCAATCGCAGCCCTGAAACCGCCCGCGCCCGCTACGGCAACGGAGAATGGGTGGAGGCCTCGTTGGTGGATGGCGCATACGCCTTCGTTTTCCCCGCCCAACGCGCAGCCGACCACCTCCACATCGAGGCCGATGACGCGCGCGCCAGCCTTCCGGTCGAACCCGTCATCCGTCCAGCCGTTGAAAACCTGCGCGCAGCAGTGAAGTTGCCGGCCTACTTGGAACGCGAGGACATCAGCGCCGACCTCCGCTCAGGCTTCCTCTCCGTGCTCGAGGGCAGCGAGGTGACCATCCAGGCGGTGGCTAGTCGGGCCCTTTCATCCGGCAGTGCCCAGGTCATCACCCTGCCGTCCGAATCACTGCCCCAGCCTGACGCTGGAGCGGCAGATGCCGGTTCTCCATTTGGCGGAGCTCATCCGACCCCACCATCCACCGAGCCCAAGAATGACGCCATTGTGGAAGTGGAAAAAGAAATTCCACCCCGTGATATTGCGCTGAAACTCAACAGCCGCCAGATGACCACCGCCCCCATCACCATGGGCCGCCGGTCGCTGGTCATCCCCATGCAGTGGACCGATATTTATGGATTGAAGGCCGACAAGCCGGTAAAACTGCGCCTGGAGACGGCTCAGGACCAGTTGCCGTCGACCTACATTCAGGGGATCGAGCGCCAGCACATCATGCTGGCCGAGGAAACCATCGATTTTGAAGTGCTCGCCGAGGACGACTACGGTCTGAAAGCCTGCGGCATCTCCTGGCAGGGAGAGTTCACCAAGCCCACCGGTGGCACGCCGGCCAAGGGCGAGCTGACTCTGGAACAAGGCTCTCCCTCCCGCACCACCATCAGCCAGCCCTTTGCCTTCTCCCCGGCCAACCTCGAAATCGCCCCACAGAAGCTGACCCTGAGATCGTGGACCGAGGATTATAAACCGGGACGGGGTCGGGTTTACTCCGAGCCAGTCGTGCTCTACATTCTCACCCGTGACGAACATGCGCAGGTGCTGAAAAATGAGTTCGACCGCGCCATCGGCGAGCTCGAAGACATCGCCCGCAAGGAGCAGAACCTCAACGATGAAAACCAGCGCCTCGAGCGCAAGGACGGCAAGGACCTGCAGTCCGAGGAGAACTTGAAAAAACTGCAGAAGCAGCAGGACGCAGAGCGAGCCAACAAGGAACGCATGCAGGAACTCACCAAGAAAATGGAGGAGCTGTTCAAAGACGCGGTGCGCAATGGCGAGATCGATAAGGACGCGCTGAAAAAGATGTCCAAGGCACTGCAGTCGATGCGTGAACTTTCCCAGGAGGATCTGCCCAAGGTGGAGAAAAAACTCCAAGACGCCCAAAGCCAGCGCAACACCGAGGAGAAATCCAAGGAGGACATGAAAAAGGCCGTCGAGGAGCAGAAAAAGGCTCTCGAGAAGATGAAGCAGGCACTCAAGGACGCCAATGAGGCCAACCAGAACTTTGAGGCCAGCACCTTTGTCAATCGACTCAAAAGGGCCGCCAACGAGCAGGACGGTATCGCCTCCGCCTTCATCGATGCCATCGACAAGGTCATCGGCAGCTCGTTCGAAGAGCTCGATCCTGTGGAGCAGCGCACCATCAAAGGAGCCTCCGATCAGCAGCGCCAGACCGCTTCGGACGTGCGCTGGATCCAGGAGGATCTCGCCCACTACTACGCCCGCACCCAAAAAGAGGAGCACAAGCAATTGGTGGAAGCCATGAAGAACTCCCGCATCGACGAGGCGATGGAAATCCTCTCCTCCCGCGTTTCCGCCAACCTTTCTTTCGCCGCCATTACCCAATCGAAACAATGGGCCGAGCAGCTCAGAAAGTGGGCCAAACAGCTCGAGGGTGACCAAGGTGGTGCCGGCGGCGGCGGTGAGGGCGGCGGTGGCCAGCAGCAAAGCGAGGATAAAGATTTCGAGTTCATGCTCAAGGTCATGCGAATGATCCAGAAAGAGCAAGACATCCGCTCCCGCACCCGCGCCCTGGAAAATCTCCGCCGCAGCCTGAACCCCGACATCGCTCACCCCGCTTTGCCGAAGGCAGCCCGACCCGACACCCGCCCGTCCGACGTTGTTCCCGCCGGCTAACCCCTCCCGTCACCCAGCTCTGATCCCCATTTGACCTCATGAAAATGACCCGCATCTCACTCCTCTGCACCGCCCTCGTGGTGCCGACACTGATCGCCGCTCCCGCCAGCGAGAAGGCTCCGGAAAAACCGACCGAAGAGGCGCTCGCCGAAGGCATGGCCAAGCACAGCAACGGCTCGAAAAAGCTCGCCAACGAGCAGGACGACCTCTCCGCCGATGTGCAGGACCTCATCGATGAACAGACCAACCCCAAGGTGATCGATCTCCTGCGCGAGGTGGAAACCATCATGGCCGATGCCATCGACCAGCTCGAGCTGAAGGACACCGGCGGCGCCACCATCGCCACCCAGACCGAGGTCATTGAGAAAATTTTTGAAGCCGCCAAAAAACAACAGCAGCAAGCAGGCGAAGGACAAGGTCAGCCACAGTCCCAAGGGATGATGGAAATGCTGCAGAACATGATGGAAGGCGGTAAAGACGTCGGCGAAGGCCAGCAACCCGGTCAGGGGAAAAAACCTGGCGAAGGTGAGGGGCAAGGCGAAGGTGCCGGCGGCGGAGGCAAAGGCTCCGGTGGTGGCGGTGGCAAACCCGGCGACCCGGACAACACCGCCGAGGGTGGCGAACGCCGCGTGCCGAAAAATTCAGGAAATGCCGGCAGCTCCCTGCCCCGGGAATTTCAAAAAGCTATGGACGCTTATAACCGCGGCGCCGCGAAGAAGTCCACCCAACGATAATCCATCCCCAGTCCTCACGCCGTCTCCCCGATAGCGAGATCCCCGAACTTACGTTCCATGAAACAATTCATTCTCTCATCTCTCCTCCTGGCAGCCCTCGTGCTGCCGGAACTCGCGCAGGCGCAGTCGCTTCCGCGCCGCCAGAACGACACCATCCCAGCGCAGGTGGAAACCATGTACACCCGCGGCCTGCGCTACCTGTCGAACAGCCAGGACGCATCCGGATCCTGGGGCGGTGGCAGTGGCACTCGGCCAGGTGTTGTCGCTCTCTGCACCCTGGCATTCCTCGCCCACGGTGAGGATCCCAACTACGGCCCCTACGCGCAGAAGATCAGCAAGTCGCTCAATTTCTTGTTTGAGAAACAAAAGGAAAGCTCGGAAGGCTACATCGGGCCGCAAATGTATGATCACGGGTTCGCCACCCTCGCGCTGGCCGAGTGCTACGGCATGGTCGATGACAAACGTATCGCCCCCGCCCTGAAGAAGGCGGTGGACCTGATCCTCAAAGCTCAAAAGGTGAACCCGAAACACGGCTGGCGCTATGACCCCACCACCCGCCACGCCGATACCACCGTGTCCGGCTGCCAGATCGTCGCCCTGCTCGCCGCACGCAATGCAGGCGTCGCGGTGCCGGACGAGGCGATTGAAAAAGGGCTGGCCTACATGCGCACCTGCCGCAGCTCGAATGGTGCCTACGGCTACACCAGCAAGGGGGGAGGTCGCCTTACTCTCACCGCCATCGGCTCGCTCTGCTGGTCACTCGCCAAGAAGAAGGACGAGGCGGGCTACAAGAAGTCCACCGAGTTCCTCAAGCTGAATATCCGCACCCAGGACAATAGCTACCCCTTCTACTTCCGCTACTACATGTCGCAGGCCCTTTTCCAAGCAGACGAGGAGCTATGGAACGCCTGGAACAAGGATAACATCCGCCTGCTTTCGGTGACCCAGCTGCCGGACGGCTCGTGGGCCGGCAACCACGGCAATGCCTTCAGCACCGCCGGTGCCCTGCTCTCACTCGCTCTCAACTACCGCTTTCTTCCTATCTACGAAAAATGAATCCTTTGACTCGAATCATCGCCCTCGGCCTCCTCGCGGGCACCCAGACCTGCCCGGCCGCGCCGGACCTGCTGCGCTTTTCCAACAACGACACCTTACACGGTGAGTTTCTCTCCTTCGGCCAGTCCGAGACCCTGATCTGGAAGAACCCGGAAGCGGCTGAGCCCATCCATTTTTCCACCACCAAGCTGCAACGCGTGGTGCTCAACCGCGGAAAGGCGCACAAGGCCATCGGCCAAAAATCCAGCGTCACGCTCACCAATGGCGATGTGATCCCGGGGACCATTGTCACGGCCGACGAAAAGACAGTGACCGTGAAAACAGATCACTTGGGCGGCTTGGAACTGCCACGCGAGGCGATCGCTAAGATTTCCCCCACCCCCTTCGGTGGCAAGCTCGTCTACTACGGTCCACTCAATGAGGAAGGCTGGAAAACGGTGCCGAACTACCGCTACATCGACCCCGCCGTCGAGAAAGAGCGAGAGAAAGAAAAGAAGGCCGATGAAGAGCCGCCGGCCGATTGGAAATTGATCGGCACTTCCTGGTATTCCGGGGTGAGCCAGAACAACTACCTCTGCCGTGAGGACATCATGCCGGACACCTGCCGGGTTTCCTTCAACCTCGCTTGGCGTGGCACCCTTTACACCACCATTGCACTGCACGCGGATTTCAATCCACCAATGTATAACACCCGGGTGACCAGTCAGACGGAAATGGCAGCCACCATCGGCCACGGCTATTTACTGTCGCTTTCCAGCCACAGTGCATCCCTCTACGCCTGCACCTTCGATAAGGACGGCAAACCGCAGAACTCCCGCTTGGAAGGCAGCCAGGCCAGCTTGGGTCTGTCGACCGAAAGCGAAGCCAATATCGAACTGCGCCTGGACCGCAATAAGAAGAATATCATGCTTTTCCTCAACGGTGCCTTCAAAGCAAAGTGGTCGCTCGGCGAGGAATACGCCGGCACCGGTAGCCACCTCGGTTTTAGAAACCGATACAGCGGCAAGTCGGAGATCCGCGTCAGCGATGTGGTGGTTTCCCACTGGAATGGCCTCAAGGACTCGGCCCGCAGCATGCAGTCGGAGAAACGCGATATCATCCTGCTGAACAATGGCATCGACCGCTTTTCCGGGCAGTTTGAGTCGATCCGCGATGGCAAAGTCAGCTTCCAAGGCGCCTACGACAATGAAATGCTCATCCCCATGGACGAAGTGGGTGAAATCCACCTCGCCTCGACTAAGGTGAAACCGGAAACCGAGCTCGATCCCAAGGCGGTGAATTTCTACATCTACCCCTACGGCCGCATCTCCGGGGTCCCCTCGCAGGGTGAACAGGGAAAAACCAAGCTGCTCACCAAACTCCTAGGTGAAATCAACCTGGATGCGCATTATATTAACCTCATTGATTTCTCGAATAAAAACAGTCTTCTCGATAACTGGGATGATAATTTTTAAGCTCCCCACTATGAACTCTCGCCTTTTTTCACCCGCTCTCCACCTTTCCAGCACGATGCAGTCAAGACTTGCCTGCCTCTTTCTGGCCAGTGTCGGTGGCGCCCATGCCGATGTGATCCAGCTGACCAATGGCGATGTGCTCACGGGCAAAATCACCCACATGGGGAAAGACGGCACCACCATCCAGTCGTCCGTCTCCGCCAGCCCCTTGGAGATTCACGCGGAAGCCATCGAGAGCATGACCTTCCCCAGCGAGGGCAGCGTGCCGAAGCCGCATTCAGAGCAGATCACCTTGGCCAATGGCGATACCTTACCGTGCAAGGTGCTCTCCATGGATCAGGACAAGGTGGCATTTTCCACCTGGTATGCCGGCCAGTTCACCGTGCCGCGCCAGCAGGTGACTTCTCTGCGTTTCGGTCTCTCCCAGGAGCGACTGATCTACACCGCCACGGAAGAGCCTTCGGAGTGGGACAGCACCTCTGGCCAGTGGCGCCTGAAGGACGGCGTCTACACCGGCAAGGGGATCGGCCAATTGGCTCGCGAGCTCGACCTGCCGGACAACGTGCGCTTCCGCTTCGACCTCGCTTGGCAGGATACGCCGAATTTTGTCTTCCGCTTCTGCGCCAGCACCGATGCCGCCCAGACTAAGCAGAACACCTACGAGTTCCTGTTCAACACCGCCGGCATGCAGATCAAACGCATCGTCAAGGACCAGCACCCCGCACTGCTGGCCAATATCGATCTCAAACCGCACGATGTGAAAAGTAGGAAACTCAGCATCGATCTTCGGGTCAATCGCGTGGAGGGAACAATCTTGCTGTATATCGATGGCCACAAAACCGCCACCTGCACCGATACCTTCACCACCGCTGACGGCAACCACATCATTTTCAACAACCGCGCCAGCCGCGGCACCACCGCCCTGCTGAGCAATATCAAGGTGAGCGACTGGAACGATGGCGAACCGTCGAGGTTCCAGACCAAAATCATCGACTCCGTCACCGATGTCTTGGTCGATAGCGAAGGGGAGAAAATCTCCGGTCATATCGCATCGATCAGCGGCGGCGAGGGGCGGCGTATGATCCAGCTGGATGTTAAACACGCGACCAAACCCCTGATGGTGCCGGATCGCCGGATCAGCAGTCTGTATTTCGCCAAAGCGAAAAATGTCACCCCCTATCCCAAATCCACCTTCACCGCCCACCTTCACGGATCCGGCTCCGTGCAGCTCAATCAAGCGCGCTTGGACGATGGTAGCATCAGCGCGAACCACCCCATCCTCGGCCAGTTCACGTTGAAACCGGAAGCCCTGCGCAGCATCGCCCAAAGCAAATAAGCCCTTAGCGAGCACAACCACGCATCTCACTTCATGAAAGATTCACTCCACCCCATTTCAGCACGGTTCAGCGCCCTCGCTCTATCAGGCATGCTCATGGCTCTCTGTGCCGGCACTCAGGCCGTCCGCGCCGATGAGGTGCTTGAGGCGATCGAGCAGGCAGGTAAAAATCTAGCCAAGCCTCGCCACGTGCCAGCCACCGACGAGGGAGCGGCAGAACAGGCGTCCGACGACCCAGCGGTCAAGTCGCGCATTTTTCTCACCAATGGCGATAAACTCAGCGGCCTGCCGCACGGCATGGATGACGAGGGCAACCTCGAGTTCACCTCGGACAGCCTGCGCCAAAAGGCCGGTTTTCCCGTGGAGAATATCCTGTCGCTGCAGCTCGATACCTGGAAACACCGACCTCGCCCCGAAACCGTCGCCCGGGTCAGACTGCAACCCTCGTTCAGCGAAACCCGGGGCGATACCCTCTTCGGGAGCCTCCACGAGCTCACGCCCGAAAGCGTGAAGCTGGAAACGTGGTATGGTGGCATCATCAGCCTAAAACGCTCCATGGTGCAGTCCCTGCAGATCATCAGCAATGGCCCCGGCAGCTACTACGGGCCTAACAGCATCAAAGAGTGGACATTTGCCGATGACAACAAGGCATGGGAATTCGAAAGCGGTTCGCTGAAATCCACCTCGGACGGCGCCATCGGCCGCGATATCGGCCTCACCGAGAAGGCCCACATCAGCTTCGACACCCGCTGGAACACCTCCATGCGCTTCCGCCTGCACCTCTACTCCAGCGATGTCTCGGAGGGTCGACCAGATGCCTACTACGATCTTAATTTCAACCGCTCCTACGCTTACCTGCGCACCCGGGGGAAAGCAAACGGTGGTGGCGTGGTGGCGCGTGGCGGACGTTGGAAACAACTCAATTTGCCACGCGATAAAACCGATGCCCACTTTGACATTTATATCGATCGCAAGTCCGGAACCATCACGGTTTACATCGATAACGTGCACGTCTGCGTGCTGCAGTCCCAGGCACCCGATCCAGAGAACCTGGGCACCGGTATGTCGTTTGTCGGTGAAAAACGATACCCCATCGAGATTTCCAACATCGCCGTGGTCCCATGGAACGGCACCAGCCTGCCCAATCAGCAGCTGGACCTGCAGCCCGCCGGGCAAGACAAGGAACAGGATGCCGACGAGAAAGACGCCCTGCCCCCGCACCGCATCATTCTGAAAAATGGCGATGAAGTCCCCGGCACCGTCGGCAAGGTCCAGGACGGACGCATGATCATCGAGACCAAATACACCCCCATCCGTATTCCCCTCAAACGAATCAAGTCCCTGAGTCTCGGCGACACCGGTGCTCAACCACGAAAATACGCCGGCGACGTCCGCGCGTGGTTCCACGAGGGCGGCCACGTCACCCTCCGCCTCGCGTCCTTCCAAGATGGAAAAATCAGCGGCTACAGCCAAGCATTCGGCGAAGTCTCGCTCGATCTCAACGCCTTCAGTCGTATCGATTTCCACATCTACGACAAAGAGCAAAACAAACTCAGACAAGCAGCCCGCTAATCCCCCTGAGCCAGCCCTTTCGCGAGCCCTGCGTAGCCTCGGCGTAGTAGGGTGGTCCCACCGCCATCCAATAAAAACTCGCCCCATTCGCCAGACTCGCGGTCAAAAAAAACAAGCCGCCCCCCCCCAGCGACCTTCCGAGCATTCCACATCTTCCGTGGTCCCCCAGTCCCAACAAAATGCGTCGCCAAAGCCGCATCCATCGTCTGCGTAGCATCAGCGAACCGGTGGCAAAAAAAATCGCACTAAAAACCCCTTTCCTAACAGCCACTCTTCGCGGATCGTAGCTTTAGCATGAGCAGCTATCTCGTCTTAGGCACCGCAGGCCATATCGATCATGGAAAATCTTCCTTGGTGAAGTGCCTCACCGGCTCGGACCCCGATCGTTTACCGGAGGAAAAATCACGCGGTGTCACCATCGAGCTAGGTTTTGCCCACATGGCATTGACCGATGGTGAGGCGCATTACGAGATCGGCATTGTCGATGTCCCCGGCCACGCCGACTTCGTCAACAACATGGTGGCCGGCGTCGGCGCACTGGACCTCGCCATCTTTATCATCGCCGCCGATGATGGCTGGATGCCGCAGTCCGAGGAGCATCTGCACATCCTCTCTTACCTCGGCATCAAAAACATCGTCATCGCCCTCACCAAGGCGGACCTCTGCGAGGACGTGCCGTTTTCCATCGAAGTCCTGCGCGATGAACTTAAGGACACCTCCCTCGCAGATGCTCCCATCGTGCCGGTCTCGTCGGTCACAGGCGATGGGATCGATGCTCTGCAACAAGTTTTGTTAGAAAACCTGCACCACTGCCCGCAGCACCCACCCGAGGGGAAGGCACGTTTGGCGATCGATCGCATCTTCTCCCCCAAGGGCACTGGCACCGTGGTCACCGGCACGCTCAGTGGGGGTGCGGTGCATGTGGGCGATTCCCTAACGCTGCAGCCGCTGGGGCTCGAGACCAAGATTCGTTACATCCAGAACCACAATCAATCGCTCGAGACCGCCCTGCCAGGCATGCGCACCGCTCTCAACGTGCCGGATTTACCCATTGCCGGCCCGGGGAAAACCGGCGCACAGCGTGGCCACAGCCTCTGCGCTCCCCATATCGGCACTCCCACAGATACGGTCGATATCCACCTGCAACGTCTCGCCCGCCCGATCCCCGGCTTCAAGGCCCGGGCATTGAAAAATACCGAAACCGTGATGCTGCACCACGGCTCCACACGCTGCCAGGCGAGGGTGATTCTCAACGATCGCACCCAGCTGCACCCCGGTGAAGACTGCTTGGCCCAACTGCGCCTCGAGACACCCCTGCTCTTTCTAACTGGCGACCGTGTGGTGCTGCGCGATGGCTCTCAGCAGAGCACCCTGGCTGGCGGCACCGTCCTGGATGCCCAGCCCCGGCGTCAAGGATTCCGCACCGAGGCACGCGAGCATTTCCTACAAGCCAGAGCCACCAGCCCGGACACCATTCCGCCCTACCTCAGCTCCCTGCTAGAGCGCGACCACCAAATCCCGCAGGGAAACCCACTTCCTAACAGCCCATTTCACCCCAAGGCCATTGCCGCCCAGATTAAGCGCATGCTCTCAGAGGGTTCCATCATCAGCCACGGTGGCCTCTGGCTTGATGCACCATGGTGGAATGCCCAGCTGGATGCAGCGTCCAAGGCGATCAATACCTGGCACCGCAAGCGACCGGACATCCCAGCCATGCCCACGGACGAACTGGCCAAGCAACTTCCGGAACTCCCCCCCAAGCTACTCCTCCTGCTTCCCGAGGCCATGGAGCAGCGCGGTTTCCTCTATAACGGCAAGGGGCTTGCGAATAAAAAACACCAGCTGACACTGCCTGAAGAAATCGCCCCGGAGGCCCAGGCTATTTTGAAAAATCTGCAGCAATGCGGGCTGCAGCCACCGAATAAAGCCGACCTCACAGCCAGCGCAAAGTCCGAGCAAGCGATGAAATTCCTCATCCGCTCCGGCCAAGTCATTGAACTCGATCCCAAGGTCGTCATTAGCACCGAAGTCCGGAATCACGCCGCCGACCGCGTCACGTCCTTCATCAGCGAGCGTGGTCAAGCCACCGCCAGCGAGCTCCGCCAGCACCTCGATTCCACCCGAAAAGTCGTCATGCCCCTGCTCGAGCACCTCGACGCCATCGGCCTAACCATCAGAAACGATAACTACCGCACCCTCGCTCAATAACCAATCAACCAATCAACCAATCAACAAATCAACAAATCAACAAATCAACAAATCAACCAATCGACCAATCGACCAATCAACCAATCAACCAATCAACCAATCAACCAATCAACCAATCAACCAATCAACTAATCAACTAATCAACTAATCAACTAATCAACTAATCAACTAATCAACTAATCAACTAATCAACTAATGAACCAATCAACCAACACATATGATCTCGCCGTCATCGGAGGTGGCAGCGGAGGTTACGCCGCCGCACGCACCGCCGTTTCCGAAGGACTGAAAACCGTCGTCATCGATGGCGCCGATGAGCTCGGTGGCCTTTGCATCCTTCGCGGCTGCATGCCTAGTAAGACACTGATCGAATCGGCTAACAGAAACATCGTCATTCGCGAAGCTGAAGAATTTGGCCTCCGCGCCGAAGCTGGCGAGCCGGACACCCACAGCATCATCGCCCGCAAACGCCGCTTAATCAGTGAATTCAGCGATTACCGCGCGGAGCAGCTGCAGGACGGCCGATTCGATCTCATCCGCGGCCACGCCCGCTTCACAGATCCCCATACACTGGAAGTCAAACCTCGCGATGGTGGCGAGCTGTTGACCGTCTCGGCGAAGAGCTTTGTCATCGCCACCGGATCATCCATCGCGGTGCCGGATATCCCCGGTTTGGAGGAAACCGGTTACGTCACCAGCGATGATGTCTTAGACCAAGAAGATGTGCCGGATTCCATCATCGTGTTAGGTGGTGGTGCCATTGCCTTGGAGATGGCTCACTACTACGAGGGCATTGGCAAGAAAGTCACCGTCATCCAGCGCAGCGAGCACTTGCTCAGCGGCATGGATCACGACCTGGCCGATACCTTGCAAGAAGCACTGGAGGCACGAGGCATGCAAGTTTTCTGCGGCACTTCAATCCAGCAGGTGGAAACCACTGCCGAGGGGATGAAAAAAATCACCTTCGATCACCACGATCAATCCCTCAGCGTCGAGGCGGCAGAAATCCTCTGCGCCCTCGGTCGCAAGCCAAACACCGGGCACTTGCAGGCGGAACAGGCCGGAGTGGATCTGGACAAGGGCAAGGTGGTCATCAGTAAGGCCGTGCAAAGCAGCTGCCCCCACATCTTCGCCGCCGGTGACGTCTGCGGCCCCTACGAAATTGTCCACCTCGCCATCGAACAAGGTGAAAAAGCCGCCACCAATGCCGCTAAACTTCTCCGGGGCGATCCAGAAAGCAGCTTCCAGCTCATGGACTACCGCCTGAAGCTCTACGGCATCTTCACCGAGCCCCAAGTCGCCTCCGTCGGGATCAACGAACTCGAGGCCGAGGAGGAAGGGAAAAAGGTCATCGTGGAAAGCTATCCATTCAACGATCACGGAAAGTCCATGGTGCACGGCACCGAGCACGGCTTCGTCAAACTCATCGCCGATGCCGAAACCAAGGAAATCCTCGGCGGGTCCGTGGTCGGCCCCGAAGCCACCGAACTCATCCACGAGATCGTCGTCGCCATGGCCTTCCGCGCCACCGCCGGCCAGCTGGCCACCATCCCCCACTACCACCCCACGCTTAGTGAAATTTGGACCTACCCGGCCGAAGACATCGCAGATGCCTGATCAGCTGTGCGGAGCTCCTGGCGACAGAAAACCTCCTCGCCGTCAGCATCTGCCTCACTGTCACCAGTCGTCAAACGGACTCCTAACACCACATCCGTTCGCCCCTTTGGCTACGTGGGTGTAGATTTCCGTTGTCCTCACATCGCCGTGCCCCAGCAGCTCTTGGATCGTCCGCAAGTCACAACCTGATTCTAACAAGTGCGTAGCAAAACAGTGGCGGAGCACATGCGAAGTCACTCGTTTTTCAATCCCTGCTGCCAGCGCAGCTCGCTGCAGGGCTCTTGAGTAAACGGCTGGATGAAGGCAATGCCTCCTGATGATTCCAGAGTCAGGGTCTTTCGACAAATCCCTCGCCGGAAACAGCCAAAACCACGCCCACCGCTCTCCAGCCTTAGGCATTTTCCTCATCAAAGCCCCTGGTAAAAACACTCCTGGTGACTTATTGCGCCGGTCTTCTTCATAAAGCAGGCGTGCACGTTTTTTGTTCAACTCAATGGATTCTACCAGCTGAGCTGGCACCACAGTTACCCGATCTTTATCCCCCTTTCCAGCTCTGACGGTGAGTTGCCGTCGTTCAGTATCCACATCTTTGATTCGTAGATTCACTAGCTCGCTGACTCTTAGACCAGCGCCGTATTGAAGCTGTGCCGGCAGACGGTAGATGGGCTCTAGCTTCTCGATCAATTTCATTAGTTCATTCATATCCAACACCACAGGGATACGCTTGGGTGTTTTGCGCAGCTTCACACCTAAATCTACTTCTTCCATGCCACACACATCGCGGTAAAGGAACACCAGAGCATTCAGGGCCTGCTTCTGGGTCGCATAACTCACACGTGACTGACTTACTAATTGCCCCAACCAATCACGAGCATACTCAGGATTCGTAACTCGCTTTCTCACACCAGCCCAAGCCGCAAAACGGGCGGCCCAGCTGCCGTAGCCTTGCCTCGTTTTCAACGCCAAACCACGCCTAGCACCAGTCCGCTCCACCGCATCCCTCACCTTCTCAGCCAGACTCACCGTCGCCCATCCCTGCCTGGCACATATATCCAGCCACTGCAAATACCAGCGAACAGCTTGTGCCCATTGCTCCAACTGCCACTGCTTACGATCTTTCGCGAGAACCTCTTGCCTCCAAAATTGACGAGCTGACTGTAAATTTGGCTGCAAACGCCTGGAGATACGCCACGTTTCATACCAAGATAACAGAAAACCATACCCCTGTTTCTCTCGATCATTCAAATCCCGCGAAGCTAACATGTCCTCACGCCAGTCCACGATCTTTGCTTCCGTCCTCCCCTCCGAAGCCTGCCGATCAATCTTTGCATTATCATTCCGACTCATAACACAAACATACTGTTCACATGAATATTGGATCAAGAAAAAACGACACCTTTCATTCCGGATGTATTTTAACCATCTGTGACTAGCAATAAACCCGTAATAACACCTCCAGATACTATATTCATCCATACAAATAACAGAACTTATCCATTATTTCTCTTGCGGCGCCTCGAACTAACAAGCTAGAATTTATGCATTACAACGGGTATCAACTCTACACTTAACAAGCTATGATAATTAAGCGTCTGAAAGTTTCTACTACTCGAGTCAACTAATAACACTGTTCTCTCTAAAAACATGCCCGTGCAGGATTACAATGAGCAGACGGAGCTAAGACGTTATCTTTGGGCTCATTTCTCCGTCATCTGCACTGAGGCTGAGCGAAGCGTTTACAAGGCCTATCTCGGACGGCAAAAGGCTGCGAATTCACCCTCTCAGGACAAGATGCTCAGGAAGATGTTTGGGGACTGGGATGATGCCTATATCGCTTCGGAGCTTCGCGATGGATTCGATGCCTTTACGGATCGCGTTTTGCAGCGAATCGAAAGTGAGTGTCCCGAGCTATTCTACCTGAACAGATGCGAAGCTTGTGGCCATCTCGTCGCAACACCCAAGGCATGCATTTGCAGTTGGTGTGGCCATGAGTGGTTTTCGCGGCGCGACGAGCAAGACAGGATTGCCGAGGACGCGATCAACCGCGCAGAACAAAACCTGAGAGAACAAGCGGGTGGACACCAACCGCCTACACGCCCCGAGTCGACATGACCCTATTTAATTCAACCCTTAACCCTGTTGCGGAGTGGCGCTGCCTGTAGGCGGCGGGTCACCCTTGACGTTCTGCTAAAAAATATGCGATTTACCCCTATTATTCTAAGTGTAATTATTCTTCTAGTTGTCGGGTGCAGCAAACATCGAGATAAGACTGCTGAGGTTATTGTTTTTAGCCAAATCATGCACTACTCATCTAGTGATGAACCTCCTACAACCGGCGTAAAGTTTTATCACATCACAAGTGCCTCAAACTATGAATCAGCTCAAGTTCGGCAAATTGAGAATGGTGATTCATTAGTTTTAGGAACTGGAGAGTTAAAGCGAGGTAACTATATTACAGCGAGTTTTTTCCCTGAACGTAGCAGAAAGAATTATTGGGCCTGGTGCCTTCGGTCACACACAGGTCAACATCCTTTTTATCAAGGCGATATTGACGCAGGCTGGCGTTTAGCCAATGCCTCTTGGGGTAGGAATGCTAAATTAAACGGCAACGACGCGATAGTGGATGTATTGATATTTAGTAAGATCAACGACACTATTGAGATGGGTGTTTTGGATTTAGCTATAACGAAAGGAATGACCGAAGGAACACTTGCAGAGCTGATCGAAACATCAAAGCAATTCCCTCAATTCCGGTTTATCGCCTTAACACTAAACTAAGCAGAACAAGACGCTGCACCTAATCCCTGACCTGCCCCGATGTTACGTTTTATGACCACTACAACTATTCACCATAAGTCTACGCTCGCCCCTTGGTCAGGGATAGGTGAGCTATGACGTTCTCTCAAAAATGAATCTCGCCACGCTTCTTGAACAGGTAAGCCGACCCTGCACGACATTCGAGGTAGGCGGATTCCGCCCCACCAATGAAATCGAAGAATCATGGCTTGGGCGTGTATCTCATTACTTGCCAGACGAGGATGTCCCGTTGGACAAGCACGGCAATCGAATGATGGAGTTAGGGCAGTTTTATCTTCAGGCACTTCCCCATATTCCTGCTTCGCTCTCTGGGTTTACTCTTTTGACTGCATTTATATCACCCGAGCTCGAAGGCGATTCTGATTTGATGGACGGTTGCTTTGCGATTCGAGAGTATCGGGAGATTGCTGGACTCGTGCGTAAAGAGTTCAAGAACGATGGTGAAGGGCTGAAGCCATTTCCCCTACGTTCGGAGTTGGTCGCGACAGATCACCCTGTCTGGGACGGTGGCGGGCTGACTTCCGAACAGGAAGACGCCTTTCTAGCTCTTGAGAGTAACAACCAGATTTCGAATTACTACGACGTCACATCACATGTGTATGGCCACAAGTTCGGCGGATTTCCCTCGTTCTGTCAGTCAGGGGTCGACCTGCATCCCCATGAATTTGTATTCCAGATTTCTTCGGATGCGAAGATTCAACTCAACGTCATTGACAATGGTAGTCTGACATTCTGGCGTCATCCCGAGCTCGGAACGTGGAAGATCTACTATGACTTTTACTAACAGAAACCAAGAGAGAACAAGTCGCGGCACCCAATCCCTGACCGCGCTGTGTTTTCGGATCGATTTTATGATTACAACCCTTAACCCGTCATCGACGTTCGCCTCCCGGTCAGGGATTGGTGCGCTATGACGTTCGCTAAAAAGATGAATCCCGTGTTGAAGAAGGCAGACTCTCTGGTTCAGCGGTTCAGGGAGGAGACGAAAGATACAACAATTACCGATATTACGTTGCGACAATTTTGTGGTCCCGAGTGTGTGGGGACGACTTCGTTGAAACTTGGTGAGGTGGAGAACCAAATACACGGTTGTATCTGTGAAGGGTTCGATGTCTCTTGGAGAATCGAAGGTGGAAAACTAGCTCTTCGCGTATCGGAGGAATAGAATGGAAACAATTCGCACTGATACATACGTGAGGATGAGTCATGTGACGGGACCAGGTTGCGTATTGGTTTCTCTTAGATTCGGCAGGGTGCCAGATGGTGGTCCAGTTATTACGGTCCGTTCTTCCATCGCCAAGGCAGAAAAGCCGTCGTTTGATCTGGAGCAATACGTTGCCGAGGTTCTGGAAGGTGTCTTGGACGCTAATAGGCTCCATGAAGCGAATCTTGAGGTTGAAGAGATTCAAATTGTGCCTGACGACTATCCTACGCGGGGGCAAGTGCGTCATTGCGCTGAGAAAATTACGACATACGTAATCAAAGCGAACAAGACGCAGCACCACAAATCCGACCGCGCTGGCGAGTCGGAGGATTGACAGGAGGAGGGAGCGTGGTAGAAGTGATGAAAGCGCGCTGAGTCGGTCGGATTGGGTGTGCTGGAACGTTATGCCAAAAAAATCGGACATCTCTGACTTACTGGCGGACACCCCGAACAAGAGGTGTCGGCGTTGTGGACGAGTGACTGAGTTTTTGGACATCGGTGGCCTTTCGATCCTCTGCGAAGACTGCGAGAAGATAGAATCGAAGAAAGAGAGATCGAAGGAACTTGCCGATTTCGACAGGAATCCGGTCTCCTACGATATTGATGAGATTCTCCGAGGTCGTGAGCACTACGAAGTTCTATCGTATTTCGCTGATTCGGCAGGGATACCCGACCAGAGACTTCTCACCTGCGAACAGGTTCCAACCTTTGTCGGGCGCTTGTCTTGCGATTGGCGGAACGGGTTCTTAGACATGATTGTAGAGGGACATCACTCAGTGCTTTTTCAGGTATTGCCCAGTCTCGAACGATGCGGAGCGACCAAAGCTGCCGAAGCAGTTGCGGAGTACCTGGCCATATTGGATCGATTCGGATACAGGAGTCTGATTCCAGATCACGAGGAGCCCTATGCCGAGTTGTCGGAGAGTGATCGTGCGTCGTTGGATGAGGCGCTCCGGGAACTCGAATCGAAGTGGGGCACTTTCGCCGAAATCGACAGAGAGACGCAGGAGGCTGCTCATCGATGGGTCATCGACAACAAGGATGATTTCGCACCGAGAAAACCCAAGGCATAACAAGTCGCGGATGATCAACTGCCTGCCCGCGCCGAGTCGGAAGCGTCATGAACATTCAACCATCAACCCCGAAGTCGGAGCGCGCTGTCGGCAGGCAGTGACATCGCTTTGACGTTCTGCCAAAAAATGTTCACCTGCATCGAAAGCCCCTATGGAGGCGCAGATCCCAAGAAGCTGGTGGATCTTGAGGCTTCCCGCGGCATTAGTCTTCCCGACGACTACAGAACGTTTCTGCTCGATTGTGGAGGAGGATCACTGATTGAGAACACAATTGATGCGATCGCACGGGATGAAGGCTATTTCGAGATAAGAACGCTACACGGGATCGACCCCCAGAACGGAGTTCTATTCAGCGACCTTGATGGTATGCAGGATTGCTACGAGGGGGCAGTTCCGGACGACCTCTTCGTTATTGGTAGTGATCATGGTGGTAACCTATTTGTCATGCGTCTTGCATCTCCACATACTGTTTTCTGGTGGGACCACGAGACTGGCGAGAGAGCAAAGCTTGCAGCTGGTTTCTCGGATCTGCTTGAGCGGGTTAAGCCTACGCCCCCGGATCCTCCTGAGTGCGACTTTACCAGTTGGGAATCGTTGCCTGCCGACTGGCAGAGTGAATATCGGCGTTCGGTTTGTGAGTGTGCGGCTATGGAGGGGCGGTCGGATGTGATTGAGCAATGGGCGTCCCTAGGTCGGCCATTTGGCGAATCCATGCACTTCGCTGCCATGAATGGGAATCTGAATGTTGTCGATCTACTAATTTCACTGGGAGAGGACATCAATCAACCCTGCAGTGATGGGAGAACCCCGCTCGACTGGGCCTCCTTCCAAGAAGATCGAGTCAGTGCTTTGCGCGAGCGGGGCGCTCTCCTTGCGGACGAACAAACGAACTAGGCGAACAAGATACGGAGGATCAACTGAGAACCATGCAATCAAGAATCGGAATCACAAGAACTGCAATCACAATGCTGGTTTTCCTTTGGGTTGCCGCAGATTCTAAAGCAAATGAGAACGCCCTCCAACAGTTTCCCTCGGTTGGTGAAAGACGCATGGAAATCGTAGCGGAGAAAATCGAGTCGCTTGGCTGTATTTTAGATAAAAGAGCAATCTTAGAAGCGAAGGATGGTCGGGCTGTCGTCTTCAAACACAAGGCTGACCCCAGGGGGGACGTTACGGTGACCTTTAATAGCTTGGTCTTTCCCAAGGGAAATTGGATTCTCTATGGAGCGAAGAATTCGATCGATGGGGACGAGTGTGAAGAACCGCCAGAGAAATCCCCGGCAAGGATGGAAGCTGTGTCAGTCGTGTTGTCTGGGAAGGCGATCAATTCTACACCTCGAAGTTTAGATGGCAGCGAAACATACAGAATGGTCTACGTGCATCTCCAGAGGCTGTGGGGATGGGACATCAGATTGGCACATACTTTTACGAGTCAATCTGCAGTTCACAGTTTCGGATATTATGTGCCGGAAAAATCGAGTATAGGCCGCAGGAAATTTAATGAAAATCAGTTCCCCATCATCAACATTCTTCATCGCGATGAGGGGGCTGCCTTGTTGGCTGGCGCGCTATACTGGTTCGAAAAAGAGGGCGAACGGAACAGCACTGGCCACCCCGCTACCGCTCCCAAGTCGAAGCCTGAGGGTGATCAGAAACCTAAACTTGAGTCGGAGGCTAGCTCCCAGTAGCGGGAGGCAGGCCTTTGACGGTTCTACAAAAAAATGAACTTAATCATTACAGCATCAATAACGATACTTTCTACCATCAGTCTATATTCAGCCCCTCTTTCTGAAGGAGGTCTTGTGAAGACCGCAAAGTCTTTAATGTCGTCTTATAAACTCAAAAGATTTGAAAATACAAATCCAACATCATCTTTTGATGTCGGCGATATTCGCATTTCACAGGGCAGTGCTTATTTTATTTATCAGGCCAAGAAGGGCATGACCGGTCCAAATTTGGGCGACTTAGCAGACATGATCGCGAAAGGGTTTAAAAGTGAATATAAAAACATTTCCTCCTCTGGCTCTAAAGGAGTAAATACATCTGCACCAGGCTTGTTGGGTAAACATTATTCTTCTTCGTTCAACGAAACTTCAGCGGATACTGGTGAGTATATCAGGTTTAAAGTTTTTATTCAGCCTGTAGAAGGAGACATCCTTGTCATTCATGTATCCTTCAGTGAAGCCAATAAAATCAATTAGAACAAGGCAGCGCACACCAAGCCACTACACGTTACATCGTTTAATTTTATGATCACTCTAAGCCTTAACTTCTTCGGCAACATTCGCCCGTTTTAGTCGGAGGCTGGCTTTTGATGTTATCCTAAAAAATGTTCGCTCATTTCCGTGAAAAATATGGCGAGGGCGCAGGTCCTAGCGGCGAACTAAATCTTTCAGTTCTTTCTTCACTTGAAGAGCGGGCCACGGGGATCACTGAGCTTCTTCGTTCTTCAGGCGGTGCAACTTTTTCTAATGGTCTATATCGTCTTCACGGATCTGGAGATATTGCGGATTGGACTAAGAATGTTGAGATGGCTTTTCCCGAGTATCGGGGAGTAATCGTGTGTTTCGGATACGACTGGTTAGGACGCCATTTTGCTCTTGATACCAGACCAAGCGAAGGACAGTGGCCAATATTACTTATTGAACCAGGTGCTGGCGAGGCGATGCAGATCCCTGTTTCGTTTGCTGATTTTCACAACATCGAATTGGTCGAGTATGCTTCAGACGCCCTTGCTGAACCTTTTTTCCATGAGTGGCTCGATGCGGGTGGCATAACTCCTAAATTTACTGAGTGCGTTGGTTATCAAACCCCTCTCTTTTTAAGTGGACCAGATACCATCGAGAACCTTGAGATTTATGATATGGATGTGTATTGGCATTTATGCAGTGAATTGCGCCAGAAGACAGCAAAGGGATGACAAGGAGAAGCTGGCGACCGTTAACCGCTCCTTGTGCGCAGCCATTTAATACGCAGTGGTTGACCTCAAGGTTATACTAAAAAGAACCAATGCACCGAGCCGTAATCACACTCGCAATTTGCTTATTTGTTACAACGTGTAAGGAGGGTGGAAGGTCTGCGGAGGAGCTCGTTGAGGAGCCGGAGTTCTATATTTCCCAATCAACCGACTCGGAATGGCCTTATCGATATACACTCATTAGAACGGACGGTCAGTGGGCGGGAGAGATTGAGATTATTACTGAGGAAAATTCAGTTTTCTTCGACAAAATGAACGTGACTTCATCGAACGACCAGCGGATTGATTTTACGGCCACGTATGGAAATATTGGAAAGGCCTTTCCCATGGATTGGGAACTTACTTTATCGAAGTCTGAGGATGATCTCGACGGATTGCTTATCGCTAAAGGGATATTGGGCGACTTCAAGCCTGTCCATTTGAAGTTTATCGCAGCCAAAAGTATCGTTCTGCCGAGCTCTGCACTGGAAGGCAAGATTCGGATTCTGGATGAGTCTAGCAATCGAACTGAGGCAGCACTCAAATACGAGGTGGCAATGGCGAAACAAAGGTGGGAGCAGGAATCAATGATCGCTGAAAGAATATCAAAACATCGTCCCGATGATACAATACGCGGAGGCATTCGAAGAGAGTGGCTTGGCCCGGCATGGGTTCGCGATATGGTGAAGCCCGAGAATTCCAAGTATTTTGAGAGGATTTGCTGCGTCTATTTAGGTGGAACGAATGTGACGGATCAGGATGTTCAGGAGATCTGCAAACTTACCAAACTTCGGGAACTGTATCTTCATCGAACGGGGATATCCGATGCAGCCTTTGAGCATATCGGAGACCTGCAAGCACTGAGGGTCCTCCACCTTCGGAATACCCGCATTTCAAATGAAGGACTTGAGAAGCTTCGGGATCTTATCAACCTCAAAGAGCTCTACTTGTTTGAAACACAGATTTCTGATGCGGGAGGTAAGAAGCTTCAATCGACCCTTCCAAACACGGATATCCAATGGTAACCAAGAGGGTAACAAGGCCTCGGCCCTAATGTTAGGCTAAGATAATGATCGCTCAGGGACTCACTGACATAAGCACGCGCAACGATGTGCTCGCTGAACTTTACGCTGACTCTAAACCCATCAACGGCCGTGTAGTTGAAACTCTTGTAGAGATCATCAAAGACCCATCTCATACTGACGACACGAATGCTTTTGCGTCATTGTTGGCAGATGTCAACGATCAGAGATTTATTGCTCCTCTGATTGAGCAGATTGAGGATGGCCAGCCAGGCGGCTCTCCATGGCTAGCCGATTACATGTATGCTCTGATCGAGCTACTCTATTCTGAAGATAACTTCTATGCCGTTTCTGACAGCTTTGTGCATCTCCTAGGAGGCTGGCTCCTCAATACTGGTGGTGGTGAGATTTCATGGAAGTCGGGCGACATTCTAGCAGAGATTCAGAACCCCGAATCCAAGAGATACGTCATGATAGGGGCGGCTGATAATTCTCTATTTCATCAGACGCGTATTGCTTGTATAAGAGCAGTAGTGAATCAGTATACGGAAGAAGCTCTATCTCTACTCGAAGGTCTTATGTCAGATTCTGATTGTGAGGTCCGTAAGGCATGCCAGAGTGCTCTCAACTACCTCAAACAACAAAACACCCAAGCATAACAAGCCGGGGCACGCGTCCGATAGGTGTTGGAGTCCAAACGCGTTTTACAACGATCAATCCACCCGGTTGACAGACGTTGCAACCGCGGCGGCAGATTACTCTCTTACGCCAAAAAACCTCGTTTCACATCACTGCACCAAGTGCTAATTCATCACACGTCATGGATTCCTCAATCGTCAGCCTGTTTGAGTACACTCGCTCAAGAGTCTGTGATCAGGATATCATCGACTTCTCACCGGGGGACCCCGGCTACCCGGATTATGTGAAGGTTTGGACAGAGATCAGACGCTCTGGAGCGATGCCCACACAGGCCGACTTTGACCTTTCAGAAGTGATCGGGCTGACGGGATGGGCGAAACCTGATGAGTGGCCTGACCCTGAACGATTTCGGCGTTACCGCAGGTTTACCTCTGCCATCGGCTTAGCTCTCTTGCATCATGGACAATGTAGTGAAGTTGTGCGACCTGCAAACTACCTGGCACGCGATCTCCTGATCGACCTCGACCCGAGCTGCGAGCGGCACCTGTCGTTAGTCCGATCGGCCGTGGAAGCGACCAGAAAGTTACTAAGCACAACGAACCTCGATGAGGGCTACCCCTTTTTTACCTTGGCTACGATGATTCTCGCGCAAAAGGCAAGTGACTGGAAAGCCTCCGAGGCTGCCGCAACGCGGCTAATCGCTGATGAAGCTGCGGTGAGAAAAAGCGACTCCTTGAGCTATCTCGCTCATGATGACCAATTTCTCTTTGGCCTCAGCGTTTACAACCAAGTCCACAGCGATTGGCTTGCGATGGCCTGCGCACTCAAGAACCCGAATCGGCACGAAGATAGCCAACTCGTGATCGAGTCACTAACTGACCACTGACCAGCCGTAATCGACCACCGGCGCGCGAACATTTATCATTCATGGACTGAGGCCTATCAAGCGCTGGTTCTCATTCGCTACTTGGTCGCTTTACACAGACCTAAGGGGCGTTACACTCGCCTTGAATCTGTAAGCGATTGTATGCATAAATCACAAAAACCGATTGGTTTCTGGTCGGCTGTATCCATGGGGGTCGGGGCGATGGTAGGCGCTGGGATCTTTGCCCTGCTCGGTGAAGCGAGCGCTATCTCAGGAAGTGCTGTCTATATTTCATTCATCCTCGGTGGGATCATTGCTTTATTCAGTGGTTATTCGTTGGGGAAGTTAGGCGCACGCTACCCGTCATCAGGGGGGATCATCGAATACCTATCTCAGGCTTATGGCGTGGGCTTTTTCACCGGAACCATGGGGGTGATGCTGTATTTTTCAGCCGTTGTCTCATTAAGCTTAGTCGCTAAGGCATTTGGCAATTACGCGGTGACCTTTCTACCCTCCGAGCAGATAACGAGCCTCACACATCACTTTTTTGCGATTGGGATTATTGTTTTATTTGTTGGGATCAACCTCAAGGGAGCCAAGGATGTGGCCATCTGGGAAAGGATTACGGTGGGTGTAAAATTCGTGGTTCTAACCGGTTTATCGATCGCTGGCATCATGTTTGTCGATCCAGAGCTCCTGTCGACGAAACATTATCCGGGCTCTGGAGATATTTTATTCAGCTTGGCCATTACATTTTTTGCCTTTGAAGGCTTCCGCGTCATCACCAATACGGCGGAAGACATGCCCACACCTTCTAAAACGCTCCCCAAAGCCATGATGACAGCCATCCTCTTGGTGATGGTGCTTTACGTCGCTATTGCCTTTGCTGTTTTCGGAAACCTCCCAGTGGGAAAAGTCATCGCGGCCAAGGACTTCGCCCTGGCTGAGGCCGCTCTGCCGATTTTTGGTAAAACTGGTTTTACGGTGGTTGCCATCACAGCATTGATTGCAACGGCGTCATCGATCAATGCCAATTTATATGCGGTTACCAATGTGACTTATCAGCTGGCCAAAGAAGGAGAGCTTCCGGCGCAGTTTGGCAAGCCCATCGCACATAGCCGGGAAGGCTTAATCATCAGCGGGATTCTGATCATTGTCTTATCACTGCTGTTTGACTTGTCAGAGATCGCCTCAATTGGCTCCATTTCTATCTTGTTGATCCATACGGTCACCCACCTTGGTCATTTAAAAATCCTCAACGAAACAAAGGGCTCGAAACCTTTGGTATTAACTGCCGCCATACTCAGCCTCACAGCGATGGTCTTGGCATTGATTTATGTAAGCAAGTCCTCAAACCATGTCGTGTATGTGCTGGCTGGCTTTGTTCTGTTAGCATCAAGCACGGAGGTTATTTTGCAGAAAATTGCCAAGAGAGAAATCAAACCAAGGATCCAGTGAGCTCATTCACACCCTAATCCCTCGCTATGAAATCAATGTTGAAATTATTTCTCGCCCTCGGTGGTGCTGCCGTCGTCGGAGCGACGGCGATAGGTCTCTCATTTCTAGCCGGAGGATGTAGCACAATTTATTCCAGGGCAGAATTTGAGGAAGTCGTGGCAACCACCAACCGAGACACCTTGGGATCGGTCTACTACAAAGGGCGCAAGGAGGGATACGATTACTTCAAGGCGAACTGGAATGTCGGCAGTAAGAACTTGCGCATCGCTATCGACCAGAGCCCCATTACAGATGCTTTCGCCTACACGAGAGATGAGACACGCTGGCGGGCGGCGACTTTTATGCATCTCGAAGGGGCTGAATTGGAGTTGGCCATCCCTGAAAAACTCAATGCGGAACCGAACCGTAATTTTCTCCAAGTCCGAGGGGCCGAAGAGATAGCGGAATGAGGCGGCCTGTTTTTTACGATCGAGGGATTCCGGTTGGGATGGGTTGGTGGTGTTGGTGAGATGCTCGGAGAGGCGGCCTTCTGTCGTCCCTCTGGGACTGGGGGGCGTGTGGTGCCTATTTCCCCCCCGGGGTTTCACCCCGCGTTAGTTTCTGTCGACCCTCCGGGTCTGGGTTGAGGGCGGGCCGGGCCCCAGGGGCAGAAAACCACACTCCTGACTCCTGACTCCTGACTCCACACTCCTGACTCCTGAACACTGAATACGGCTAACAGCCTCTCCCCCGCTGCTAGAGCGTTGGATTTGCGCCTTGTCGGTCGGGTGCTGGAGCTTTATCGCTAGCTCGTAACGCAGTGGCTTCTGCTGGCTGTTGAACTTTCCTATTTTCCGAGGTGCTAAACATTTTCATACTTACCGCCGTCATTCTTGTCAGTGCGTTGCTCATCTGGCCGCGCGTGGCCAACTCACCGCTGTGGCGAGCGACCATTACCCCCTTGGCCTCCATTATCGGCAGCGGATTCTTGGTGTTAGGCCCCATTCTGGATGTCAGCTTTGGCGGCTGGGCACCTTTGGCCATGCTGCTGCTCTGTGGTGTGGCGTGGGGCTTTGGCAGCGCGATTCGCTTCAATATCCAAGACATCGATACCCGAGCCCAGCGAGGTCCGGTGATCCATCGGATGGAGCTTTTTGCTTCAGTGAGTCTGGCGTTCGCCTTCTTCATCTCGGTTGCGTATTACCTCAATTTATTTGGTTCGTTTGCCGTCAGCCTCACTAGCGTGGACGACCCCTTCCACGCGCGCCTAATGACCACTGGAGTGTTTCTCCTGATTCTGAGCGTTGGTTGCACACGGGGGTTTTCCGCGCTCGAGCGCATGGAACAGATTTCTGTGGGAGTGAAACTGGCCGTCATCGCCGGCCTCATTGTCGGCCTCGCTGTCTATTTTGGTGACCAGGCCCATGCCGGGGCCTTGGTCTTCGACCAAGCCAAGGAAAGTGGAACCAATGCACTGATGCTACTGGCAGGGCTGATTGTGACGGTGCAGGGATTCGAGACTTCTCGCTATATTGGTCATACCTATGATGCAAAGACGCGTATCCGATCGATGTGGTGGGCGCAAATCATCGCGACCGTGATTTACCTCGTTTACATTGGCCTGCTGACTTATGCCATCGTTCCAGGTGAACTTGAGTTAGACGAAACCGCCATCATCGACTTAATGCTGGTGGTGGCCCCTATCCTGCCTGTCCTCCTCGTCGCAGCGGCTCTTGCAGCCCAGTTCAGTGCCGCCATCGCAGACACCAGTGGCTCGGGTGGATTGCTGAGTGAGATCTCAGGGGGGCGGATATCGCCCAGGATGGGTTACGGCCTGTTGGTGGGAATTGGTCTGCTTCTCACGTGGACCTCGAATGTGTTTGAGATCATCAGTTTCGCCTCGCGAGCCTTCGCGATCTATTACGCGCTGCAGTCGGGGATTGCAGCCTATGCGGCCATGTCTTTGAAACGGAAACCCAGTGCGATTTTCTTCGCTTTGATGGCGGTGTTGGCTTTGGCGATCAGCCTGTTTGGCATTCCTGCGGAATAACATGCAGGGTTCCATCGGCCTATTTGCGTGGAACCGAGAGGAGGGTGTTAGGCGCAGTTGCCCTTCTGTCGTCCCTCCGGGACTTGGGTGCTTGTGGCGGCTGTTTATCCCCCCCGGGGTTTCACCCCGCGCTAGTTTCTGTCGACCCTCCGGGTCTGGGTTGAGGCGGGCCGGCCCCTAGGGCTGAACACTACGTGACCACATGACCACTGAAAACTGACAAACTCAAACCTCCACACCGTCTGGCACTGAGAGCACTTTGATTCTTGAGCTGTCTCCTTTTTCCAAGCGCACTTGGGATTTACTAACACCCAGGTGTTTGGCGAGGAATTGGGTCAATGCCTTGTTGGCTTTGCCATCGACCGGTGGAGCTTTGATGCGCACCAGCAGCACGGGGCCGACCAAATCCATTTCCTGCCAGCCCATGACTTCATTGGCTCGTGCATTCGGGGTGACTTTCACTCGTATTTTCATCTCAAGGGGCGGTGAGGCGACTCTACACGGTCCTCAAAGAGAGATCGAGCCGAAGATACCCATATGTGCCTGAATGTCTAAAAACAATCAGACACACAAGCACCACGTCCATACCTAGCAGAGGGCTGACACCTCCTGCTAGATTATACTCTTAGGCTTCGATGAGGTAATCACCACAGTCCTCGGCCAGCTCGAGTGCGCAGTCGATGAGCGCGAGGTGGGAATAGGCTTGGGGGAAGTTTCCGAGGTGACGTTTGCTCTCGAAATCGAGATCCTCGCCGTAGAGTCCCTTGGGATTGGCATAGCTGAGCAAGGTTTCAAAGCGTTTCCGCGCCTCCTTGCGCTTGCCGATTTTCGCCAAGGCCTTGACCATCCAGAAGGAACAAACGGTGAAAGCGCTCGACGGCTCACCGAAATCATCCTGGTTCCGATAGCGATACATCAGTCCGCCGCGGCAGAGGTCTTCATCGCTCTTTTCTACGGTGGAAACAAACTTGGGATGCTTGTAATCGATGAAGCCATACTCAGCCATCAGCAGGTTCGACGAATCCAAATCCTCCGAGCCATAGGCCTGGGTGAATGCCTGCTTCTTCTCATTCCATCCTTTTTCCATGATGTCATCCTTGATCGCGGCGAGCAGCGCCTCGTGATTGTCAGCCCAGGTGTCTTTATCTAACATCCGGGCCACTTTGATCGCACGATCGACCGCCACCCAGCAGAGCACTTTGGAAAAGACGAAGTGTCTGGCTTCCCCCCGAATTTCCCAGATACCACGATCCGGTTCCTGCCAGTATTCGCTGACGGTTTTCACGATCGAGCGAACGCGGGTCCAGATCCGATCGAGCGTCTCCGGTGTCCGTTTCCTCGCTTCCAGATCCTGGTGGATGACGTCCATGAGGATGCCGTAAATATCGTGCTGCATCTGGTGATAGGCGGCATTCCCCACCCTCACAGGACCAGAACCGTGGTAGCCGGACATGTGGTCCAGCTCCTCTTCGGTGAGTTTTTTCTCACCCCGGATTCCATACATGATCTGCAGCGCATCATCCTTGGTGGGCACGGTTTTCATCACCCAATCGATGAAGCGCTCGGCCATCAGCGGGTGGCCGAGGTGGCGCAACACCGAAACGGTCATCGATCCATCACGGATCCAACAGAAGCGGTAGTCCCAGTTCCGTTCCTCACCGATGGTTTCCGGCAGCGAGGTGGTGCCGGCTGCCAGCACGGCGCCAGTGGGCGAGAACTGCAGCATTTTCAGCGTGATAGCTGATCGTAAAATCTCCGCACTGTAACGTTCGCAGCGGTGCGTGCGCGCTGCCCACAGCAACCAGTAGGAACGCGTGCGCTGAAGCATAAGCTCCACCAGATCGGCATCGGGAGGCATCACCTTATCGTTATAACTCACCAGCAGATAAACCTGCTGATCGAGGCTATGCTCGCCACCGGCGATAATGGTATCACAATCGAGATCCGTGTATAAATAGCATGACTCATAGACCGCGTGACCGTCTTTCCGTTGACCGGAAGTGGTGCTCTTGATCCTGCTATCACCAAACGGGTGGGATTCGGTATCGAAACGACCATACTCCAGTCTCGGGTTATAATTCACCTTCATCCGCGGTGAGCCACTGAGGGGATTGATCACGCGGATGACATCGCTGGAGACATCATGGTTCGTTCCGGCCCGACCGTCCCACGAGTAGCGAGGCATGAAATCGATCACCTCAAACTCGCCATCATCGCCCTTGAAGCGGGTGACCAAGATGCCGGTATTGCGTTCGTATTCCTGACTTACCGGTTCACCGCCGATCATGGAAATCCCCATCTCGCCCCC
The DNA here is from genome assembly GCF_016811075.1 of Oceaniferula flava. Classification (NCBI taxonomy): domain Bacteria; kingdom Pseudomonadati; phylum Verrucomicrobiota; class Verrucomicrobiia; order Verrucomicrobiales; family Verrucomicrobiaceae; genus Oceaniferula; species Oceaniferula flava. Next base: position 477,046 of record NZ_JAFBGL010000001.1, on the reverse strand, counting down.
GATGTCCGGGTCGAGGATGGAGGCGAAGATCGTTCCGGAATCAAAATCCGGCATGCAGCAGTAAACAATGGTGGCGTCCGTATCGATCAGAGCGCAGGTGCGTCCATTGCCGATGATACCGTAGTTGTAGTTATCAGAGTTTGCGTGGGTCATGACTGTTGTGAAAGGGTGTCTGCTAGGGATTCGAGAAAGCGGCGGAGGCCTTTGATGCTGGTGCGATGTTCAGCACGTGTTGAGCCAGTTCCTATTTTGACCGTGTGGAAATGGTCCTCACAGACCGGGGTGATGGCGAACATGGTTTCATCGGTCTGGTCGTCCCCCGCGGCAAAGGCAATGTCCGGCATCCAGTCCCTCATCAGGGAGTCCGCTGCCACGCCCTTGTTCACCATTTGCGACGCGACCTCGACGATTTTCTGCCCGTGATGCACCGACACCGGAAGGCTCGCGGTGATGGCAGTGAGCTCGTCCAACAGCCCCTTGGCGCGCCAAAGACCGAATTCCGGGTCGGCCTGACGGTAGTGCCACACGATCGATGAAGTCTTCACCTCGATTTCAGAGCCGGGAGTCAAGGTCACCGCCCACTCTAACACTGGCCGAACGGTTTCCATCCAAGAGTTGTCCACGTGCGGGTTCATCAGCTCCCACTCCCCCACCTCCAGGCGTTTCCAGTAGTAACCGTGCTCAGCCACCAGATCGATGGGAAGGTGACCGATGTGGCTTTCCAAAAACTCCTTGGGTCGACCACTGATCACCGCGAGATTCAATGAGTCATGCGCTGCCAGACGTTCTAACAAATTCAACAAACTGGCATCCGGCACCGCATCTTCGGGGCGATCCACAAAGTCGCGCAAAGTGCCATCGTAATCGAGGAAAAGGGCCACCTTACGACCGGCGGCGAGGTGCTTGGTCAGGTTTGCCTCCACTTCCGCCAAAGTTTCGTGCGCCGCTGGATCGTGCTCCGGCGTGCCACTGGCATCGAGATCGCCGAGGAAGTGTCTCGCCCAGGCGCCGGCATCGTTGCGGGCCAAGCGATCTTGCATGGCGCGCACACGCGACCACATCTCGTCCTCAGACATCGCCAGCGCCTGCTCCATCGCTTTCACCACCCCTTGGGTATCGTGTGGGTTGATTAGCAAGGAGTGCGACATCTCTTGGGCCGCTCCGGCAAACTCACTCAGGATCAGCACACCGGCGCGGGCATCGTATTTCTTCCTTTTGCAATCGATATACTCCTTCGCCACCAGATTCATTCCATCGATAATGGGCGTCACCATGCAAACTTCCGCCAGGGCGTAAAAGGCCGCCAGTTCCTCCATGGGGAATCCGCGGTGCAAGAACTGCACCGGCGAGTGCCCCACCTCACCGTAGTCGCCATTGATGGCGCCCACTTCGCGTTGCACGGTTTCGGCTAACAAGTTGTATTCCTCCACCCCGACACGCGACGGCACAGCGATGATCACAAAGTTCACCTGACTGCGTTGCTCCGGGTTTTTCTTCAGGAACTCACGGATGGCATCGAGCTTTTCCGGCACCCCCTTGGTGTAATCGAGGCGCTCCACGCTGAGGATGAGCTTGCCGCCATCGAGACGTTTTTTGTGCAAAGCCAGGGCTTCGCGATAGGTGTCGCTTTGCATTGCCTCCTGAAAACCAATGCTGTTGTGGCCGATGGGATACACGCCCATCCGCACCATCCGATCGCCGTGCCAGAGCCCCTCCGACTCCCCTTCAATCCCGAGGATCCGCAGCAGGCAGGAGCGGAAGTGGCGCAGGTAGTTGTAGGTATGAAATCCAATCACGTCACACCCTAACAGCCCCTCCAAAATTTCGTTACGCTCCGGCAGAGCACGGATGATTTCGCTCGATGGCCACGGGGTGTGAAGGAAAAAACCAATCTTCAAATCCGGTCTCAGTTTCCGCAGCATCTTCGGCACTAACATCAAATGATAATCGTGGATCCAGACCTCTCCGTCCTGGTCGGCCTCCTTGGCGACCACTTCGGCAAATTTCTGGTTCACCCCGCGGTATCCTTCCATCCATTCCGGATCAAAGCGCGCGCGGTCCTTCATGTAATGCAACATCGGCCAGAGCGTGGAGTTCGAATACCCTTCGTAGTAGGCATCAAACTCATCGGTCTCGAGGATCACCGGCTTGACCCCCACCGCCTTTAATTTCTTCTCATAATCCTCCCTGTCCTCAATGTCCTCCTCATTTACCCCGCCCCAGCCAATCCAGGTAAATGACCCGGGAATGCCCGCGCCAGCAAGGGCGGATGCCAGCCCACCGGTGGTGCGCTCCACTTCTCCTTCTTCATTGATCCTTATCGGTAGTCTGTTTGAAACGAGGGTTAGATGTGACATGATATTACTATGTCGCAGACCTCTTTTTTGTCCAAGAATCTTTCTAACTACCGCGCTAAGAAATTCTCTTCCAGACACTTGAAAAACTAACTCATAATCACTATAAAGTTCGGCCGTCCTTTTCCTAAAAGATGTTTTTTGTTAGATTCCAACAAAATCAACACGGCTCCACACTCTCCGAGTCCAGAAAGTTGCAGAGCATTACCCCTAGTTCGACCTTGGTGCGCATGCCACCATGAAAGCAGTCGGCCCTCAGTCGCCTTGCACCACGATGCTAATCCGCCGGGTGTGCGGGGCGTGGCGGTGTTCGAAGAGAAAGATCCCCTGCCAGGTGCCCAGAGTCATCCTACCATGAATCACTGGGATCACCTCACTACTGCGGGTGAGAGCCATGCGGATGTGTGAGGGCATGTCATCCGGCCCTTCGTAGGTGTGGATGAAATACGGTGTGTCTTCCGGCACGAGGTGATCAAAAAAGGCCTCCAAATCCGTGCGCGCGCTCGGATCCGCATTCTCCATGATCACCAAGCTGGCGCTGGTATGCTGGACAAAAATGGTCGCCGTGCCCGTGCCGACACCGGCCTCAGCCACGACATTCATCACCTGATCGGTGATTTCATAGGTCCCCTTACCCCGGGTCGATAAGGTAAACTCTGCTGCGTGCGCCGCCATGAGTTAATCGATAGTGATGTCCTCGGCGATCCAATCGGAGGTCGGAAACTTCATGTCCAGCCCCTTGAGAGTGTCCACCATGATACGCGCGACCACGAGGTTACGATACCATTTGCGATCGGCAGGGATGATGTGCCAGGGTGCATACTCGGTGCTGGTTTTCTCAATCAGGTCCTCATAGACCTCCATGAAGTCGTCCCAACGCGCACGGTCCTTGAGATCGTCCGGGTTGAATTTCCAATGTTTCGCCGGATTATCGAGACGCGCTTGCAGGCGTTCTTTCTGCTCGTCCTTGGAGATGTGCAGGAAGAGCTTCACGATGGTCGTGCCTTCTTCAGCCAGCATGCGCTCGAACTCCACGATGTGGCGGTAGCGCGGTTTCCAAACTTCCTTGGGGTAGATATTTTTCACGCGCACCGCAATGATGTCTTCGTAGTGACTGCGATTGAATACCACGATCTGTCCATTGCGCGGGACTTTCTCATGAATGCGCCAGAGGAAATCGTGCGCCAGTTCCTCCTCGCTGGGTTTCTTAAAGGGTTCGATGTGGATTCCCTGGGGATCGACTTTGGAAAACACACTCTTCACGGTGCCGTCTTTGCCACCGGTGTCCATGGCCTGAATGACCACCAGCACGCGATGTTTGCTCTCGGCGTAGAGCTGGTTTTGCAGCTGCTTCAGCTCGTCACGGAGCTGATTCAAATACGGATCATGCTCCTCTTTGCCCCCATGTTGAAAGAGCGATTTATCATTCGTCTCATAATCACTGAGCTTGAACTTCTCCTTGGAGTCTACGCGGTATTTATCAATCGATCCTTGAACAGGCATGCTGCTATTCTCTCAGGGCGATGCCCTGAAAAGCAAGGTCGAAAGATCGATAGTTTGGTCATGGGGCTGAAAATCCTCACCGGCTGAGAACGATTCCTCCCCGATTTATTTTTACAATACCCGCAATCGCCCCCAAGGTTATCCAGTGAAAGTTAAGATCTCGCGTTTTCTCAATCGGATGCAGATGAGCTTCTGGTTTATTCCCGGCTTGGTCTCGATCTGCGCGATGCTGGCTGCGTATGCCGCGCAGAAGATCGATATGGCGCTATATGGCACCCTGGAATGGGAACTCACCGATGCCTCAGGCGCGCGCGCCATCCTAACCACCGTGGCCGGCTCCTCGATCACGGTGGCCGGCGTGGTGTTCTCCATCACCATGGTGGTACTGTCGTCCGCATCGAACCAATACGGCCCCCGACTGATGCAAAACTTCATCCGCCAACCGCAGACGAAGTGGGTGTTAGGTGGCTACATCGGCACCTTTATTTACTGCCTGATGGTCACCGCCACGGTGCGCGATGGCGACCACGGCTGGGTGCCCCAGCTCTCGGTCACCGCCGGAGGTGTCTTCGGGGTGCTGAGCTTTGCCCTGCTGATTGCCTTCATTCATCACGTCACCAATTTCCTCCAGGCCTCGGAAGTGATCAACGATGTCTCCCGCCGCCTGTTTAAGACCTTGGAGGTCTTGTTCCCCCTATCGGCGCTGTCCGAAGAAAAACACGCCTCAGTGAAAGCCGGAACATTGCCCCAGGACTTGAACGAGCCGATCTCGGTCAAAACCAAGCGCTCCGGTTTCGTGCAGGCCATCAACATCGAACCCTTGTTAGCACGTGCCATGGAACACCGCGCCCTGCTACGCATTCACTTCAAACCGGGCGACCACATCTTGCCCGGCGAAGAGGTGGCACTGCTCTGGACGCAAGACGGTGGCTGGGATGACGTTCAGGATGATGTCGAGGAGGCACTGCTGCTGGGCCCGGAGAGAACCGACGACCAGGACGCCGAGTTTGCCATCGACCAACTGGTGGAAGTAGCCGTCAGGGCGCTGTCCCCCGGGATCAACGACCCCTTCACTGCCAAAAACTGCATCAAGGTGCTCGGCTCCGCGATGGCGGAGCTGGACGAAAAGGGCATCCCCGGCGGCGTGCTGCACGATGACGAAGGACTGCTCCGGATTGCCACGCAGACTTACACCTACTCAGGATTTCTCGATGCCTCCTTCAATCAGATTCGGCAAAACTCCTGCAACGTGGAATCGGTCAGCATCACCCTCATGGACACCTTGGCCAGACTCAAGGAACGTGCCATTTCCCCCGTGTTCGCCAGCGAGCTCAAGCGTCATGCCGAGCTGCTGAAACACGATGTGGAAAAATGTTATACCAATCCTGACGACCTCGCCGATTTTCTCGAGCGGTATCAGATTTTTGCCGAAAGCGATTAGGCAATGTCGACGCCGGTGGTGGTGGTCTCATGACGGAAGCCGTCGAGCAGCTTCTTAAAGACCTCACCGGGAGTGCCGTCACCGATCGCGCGGCTGTCCATTTTCACCACAGGAATCACTTCGGCGGCTGTGCCCGTTAGGAAACATTCGTCGGAGGTGTAGACATCGTAGCGAGTCATGGTTTTCTCCACAATCTTGATGTCCAGTCGCTCACAAAGTTCAAAGATCACCGCGCGAGTGATGCCATCGAGCGCGCCATCACTGATCGGTGGTGTGTAGACGACTCCGTCTTTCACGATGAAAACCGTATCGCCAGTGCACTCGGCCACGGTGCCGTGCTCATTCAGCATCAGACCTTCCATCACGCCGGCTTGGATGCACTCCACCTTCGCCATGACGTTGTTCAGGTAGTTCAGCGACTTTACCTGAGGGCTGAGGGTGGCGTGGGTAGGACGGCGGGTGGAACAGGTGATGAGCTCCAGGCCATTTTCGTAATGCTCCTTCGGATAGAGCTGAATGGAAGCGGCGATGCAGAACATCGAGGGCTTCGGACAGAGGTAGGGGTTCAGGCCCAGCCCCCCGCTACCACGGGTGACCACGAGGCGGATGTAACCATCGCTAAGACCATTGGCACGGACAGTTTCACAGACGATGTCGCACACTTCGCTCTCTGTCCACGGCATATCTAACAAGATAGCCTTGGCCGAGAGGAACAAACGCTCGACATGCTCTTTCAGCCGGAACACACGGCCATTGTAAGCGCGAATCCCTTCGAAGATGCCGTCACCGTAAAGCAGGCCGTGATCGAAGATGGAAATTTTTGCATCGGCTTCGTCGACGAGTTCTCCGTCGAGCCAGATTTTTTGTGAGTCGCTCATGATGGGTCAGAAAATTGTTGGCGCTGTTAAAGCACGGATCGGCCCTATTGCATATGCCTTTTTTCAGGCTATGACACCATCTTTCACGATCATCTTGCGGTCGCCGTGAAGCGCGAGGCTTTCATCGTGAGTGACCACCACCAGGGTGACGTTATCTTCCTTGGTGAGGTTGATCAGCATCTCCATCACTTGGGAGCCGTTGCGAGAGTCGAGGTTTCCCGTCGGTTCATCCGCAAAAATAATCTGGGGGGAGTTCACCAGCGAACGCGCAATGGCGACCCGCTGCTGCTCGCCGCCGCTGAGTTCGGCCGGGAGGTGATCGATACGATTGCTCAAGCCGACGCGCTCCAGCGAAGCCTTCGCCTTCTCAGCCAGATCCTTGCCGCCGATCATCGCCGGCACCATGACATTTTCCAAAGCGGTCAGCTCGGGCATGAGGTAATAGTTCTGGAAGATATAGGACATGCATTGATTCCGCAGCTTCGCCTGCTTCCGGCGCGTTTGGGCATAGAGGTCCACCCCATCCACCAGCACCCGCCCTTGCTCGGGGCGCTCCAGACCGGCGAGAATATACATCAGTGTGGTCTTCCCGGCACCACTGGGGCCACAGAGAAAGACTTTCTCACCTCGACGGATTTCCAGATTGATACCATGCAGCACCTCCACGCGTTTCTTCCCCACCGAGTATCCCCGGTGAAGGTTCTCCGCCACAATCCATGCCTCGCTACTCGCGCCATTGCTCATGCCCTACCCCTAGTCGATCCCACATCGGAAGCGAATTTTTTTCTCAAAAAATCATCGCAGTTCTCTAACCACCACCTATGGGTTTTTGCATGCAGCCGATCACATTCTCCCCGCTCTACATGGAACGTGTCTGGGGCGGACGTGAACTGGAGACAGTTTACGATCGCTCCCTTCCCAAGCCGAACACCCCATTCGGTGAATCTTGGGAAATGACCGACCGCCCAGGTGAGCAGTCGGTGGTGGATCACGGCCCCCTGTCCGGCAGCACCCTCGGCCAGCTGTGGCAGGAAAAGCGAGAGGAAATCTTCGGCGTCGGATTTGAAGCGGAACCGCACTTCCCCCTGCTCATCAAAATCCTCGACGCACGCGATGATCTGTCGATCCAAGTCCACCCACCGGCGGAGATCGCCGGAGAGCTTGGCGGCGAGCCAAAAACGGAGATGTGGTATATCGCCGCCGCGGATCCGGGCGCAACACTCTACGTCGGCCTGAAGGAGGGCATCACCCAGGAAGATTTCCAAGCGTCGATCGAAGCTGGAACCGTCGATCAAACGGTGCACGCGATCCGTCCGAAGGCGGGCGACTCCATCTTCATCCCATCGGGTCGACTCCACGCCATCGGCGCAGGCTTGGTGATTTACGAAATCCAACAAAACTCGGACACCACCTACCGTGTCTTCGACTGGAACCGCATGGGGCTCGATGGTCAACCACGTCAACTCCACGTCGAGGAATCCATGAGCTGCATTGATTTCACCGATACCGAACCGCCCATGGACACGCCCGACGGACAAACACTCGCCAGCTGTCCGTATTTCCAGGTCGACCGACTCAGCCTCAGCGCCGGCGCCAGTGTCGGAAATCCTGACCCTGAGCGCTTTTCCATTGTGACCGTCGTCGATGGTGTTTTAGAGTCAGCCGATGGCCGCCAGCATGTTGCCGGAGATTTCCTCCTCATGCCTCGCGCTGGAGAGCCGCTGACCGCCACTGCTGATGCCTCTATTCTCCAGACTACGATTCCTCGCTAAATGCTGGCTGCTGCTGGCTAGCCTCAGCTTTAGCCTTGCTGCCCAGGCACAAGAATCTCACGTCAAATCCTGGCCTCAATCATTCCGTCCCTCTACCCAGGCCAAAATTGTCCTCGTGCAGCAAGGTGGCGGTGGTCGGGAGTTCATCTATCACACCGAGAACTTCGCGCTGCATTCGCTGACCGCACTGAACCAGCGCAATCTGGCTCTCTTCGCCACCACCGCTGAATCGGTGCCCAGCGTGATCAAGCGCCTGCCTCTGCCACTGCTCGGCATGCCCAAAGATGGCCGCGCCAAGGTGTATATTTTTCCAGATCAAGATAGCTTCGTCGCCGCCGGAGGCCCCAAGGAGGCGGCTGGATATTACAGTGGCAGGAAACAAGCGATCATGCTCCGCGCAGACACCTTTCTCAGTCCGCCACCTCCGTCAGGAAGCCGACTACCGCCCAAGGCGGACTACGGGCTGCTGGTGCACGAGTTCACCCACCTGTGCATGCACCGCGATCTCGCCCACTATCCGACATGGTTTCAAGAAGGAGTCGCCGAATACCTCGCAGCCATGCATGAAACCGGAGGCGTCTATCAGTTTTCAAAAGTCCCTTCCTCCATCAAACGCCGCATCAAACGTCATCTCCCCAACGATCAAGATCACATCGTGCTCCCGGGCATCGCAGAAACCATGGCACTCAGCTCCGAGCAATGGAGAAAACGCATCGAACAAGGGGAGGCCGAAAACCACTACCGCAGCTACGGCACCTCCCTGCTCATCGTGCACACCCTGTTCCACGGAGGCAGCAAACGCCGCGCTGCCACCCGAGAGTTTCTCGCCAAAATCCAACAACGGCCACCGGTGAAACAGGCCGACCAGGCATTGATCCCTCTGGACGAGAGATCGGCGCTGCAGAAGCGCATCGTCGATTACTGGCGACCGCGTGGATTGCGACTCGAATTCAGTTCACCCTGAGTCTGCCGTTACAATTTCCGCCCGGTTTTCTCATCGATTCACTGATAGCTAATCCCCCGATGTGACTTATACTCACATAACAACCCTCCAATCCATCATGAGCACCTCAGAAACAGCCACCCCTCTCCGCCCTGCCCGCACCGGAGGAAAGCGCAAGACCCTCCTCGTCATCGGCGTAGTAGCCCTGCTGCTGGTATCCGCCGGCGCCGCCTACTACTGGTGGAGCAATCGCCCGATCCAACCGGTCGTCCTCGATCAACAGGAACAACGTCTCCTCGATGAAAAAGTCGAAGCCGTGCAAGAGCGCAGCTATGAACCCGGAGGCAAGACTCTCGTGCTCACGGAAAAGGAGGTCAACGCCCTGTTCCACGATAACACCGGCTTGGGCGATAAAGTCCGCTTCGAGCTCGCCAACCAAGCCATCCACGCCCGCATCCGCACCGATCTGGATGAGGAGATCCCCGTGGTCGGCGGTCGCACCCTCAAGGCCAAAGCCCGTTTCAAACTCACCGATGATCAGAATAACCCCGCCATCATCCTCGACGACCTCACCGTCTGGGGACTCTCCCTCCCCAACGCCTGGTTAGCCGACATCAAAGGCAAAAACCTCATCGGTGAACTCGGCCTCAATCTGTCCAACAACCGCCTTGCCGAAGGAGTCCAAGACATCGACGTGGATCACGGCAAGATCACCATCACTCTGGCTGAGTAAGCCACTTGATGCATCCCGGTGAGTGTCCGTTACCCCACTCCTTGAAAGACAGCATCAGGCTGTCTTTTTTTGTGGCTCACCAAGTAATGGATTAGGCCAAAACATACCCCTCTAACCAATTCATAAATCCTTGTTGGTATCGGTCTTTTGTTAGTTGGTAGCTCTGATTCGTTATTGGAAATTAACTCACCATAGATTTTTGGATGACGAACATTCAAATGCTACATCTTAGGGTTCCCCTTTAGCCTTGGCCAAAGGCGCGGAAACTTATGACAACGGAAGCATCAACATAAAAAACCATACCATGATTAACACCCAAACATTGAAACTTACGGCACTCTTCATTGCCTTAGCTCCTTTGAGCGCATCCGCTGCCAGCTTGTCCGTCGATTTCCACGGCTCGGTAGCCCCTGGATTTGTCCGTTGGGACTCATCCCTCGGAGACGACACAGATGTCAATACTCAAGGAGCCTTTCATCAGGTGCTCACATCCACCAGTGACACCTACACAGCCGCTAGCACAGGCTTTGCCAACGACATCAGTGCGACTATGACAGCCACCAACATCAACACCGGTGCCAATGTGAGCATGTTTGATCTTCAGAACAGAGCCAACGCCCCCGTAGAGATCTATGAAGATATTGTCGGAGCTTCCGGTTCAACAGGAGCACTAGCACTCACCATCAACGGCCTGGTGATAGGGCAAGCCTATACACTCAGCGTCTATGCACTTGACTCTAATGGCGGCACAACCAACTCAGATATTCGTGAATACACACTGACCAACGGCAGCTCGAGCACAATCGACAATGTCCAGTGGAGCGCCAACGATTTCGACGCTAGCTATTCTTTTGTTGCTGAAGGCGCTTCGGTTACGGTTCAAAACACAGCGGGAACAGCCGGATCCGCCATGAACGGTTTCACCTTGACCAGCGTTCCTGAGCCATCCTCCGCAGCTCTCCTTGGACTCGGTGGCATTGCACTCATCATGCGCCGCCGCAAGTAGACCAAGGCGCTACCAACCTCAATTCATCAGCCTTCTCTTTGCCTCGGCGAAGAGAGGGCTTTTTTGTGTCACACCTCGTCCTGCTCACGGCATCCGTCGGGGCCACTCACGAGAGTTGGGGGTATTTGCATCGCAGTGTCCATAGGGCTCTCGTGTTGAAAAAATTGGCGGCTTTAACGGTCGTCCCTCCAAATCTGAGGACAAAATAAATCATTGCCAAGGCATCGATGCTGCTGCATATTTCCGTCGTCTGGACGATGAGGCGGTCAGAAATTGGTCTTTTCCGCCGACCAGGACTCAACTCCAAGGGCTCGCGAACTTGAACGCCCCATTCGGAGATGACCTCCCGCCCCTGATCCACTTTCCGTGATCAGCGTCATCCATGCACGTCACCTTTCCACCCGTGAAGGACTGCCATTTTTCCCAATTACCCATTTCTCGAAACCACGTTTCACCAGCTTTTCGCATCCAGTGAGAGCTACCACAGACTGGCTCAGCCAGTTGCCCACCACCACTTTTCCATCCCTCCCATTTTTACATGAGCGATCCATCGACACAGGACCCACAGCCTGAATCAACCAAACCCACGGTTGAAAAGGCACCGGCAAAAAAGAAATCCGCCAAAAAAGCTGCCAAGAAGACAGCGAAAAAGGCGACCAAAGCCGTGAAAAAAACAGCCAAGAAGGCGGCGAAAAAGACGGCAAAAAAAGCCGCTAAAAAGGCGCCCAAAAAGTCTGTCGCCACCCAGGAGGAACTGCCACTCGACGCCTCAGCGGCCAAAGTGACGAAGGCTGATCAAGGGGCGAAAGCACCCCAGCCTGCAGCCGAGTCCAATACAACCAGCGACACCAAAGAGCGTCAGCCAGAGCAAAACGCCCCAGCGGAAGCCACCGAGCAACCGAAAATGGGACGCGTCAAGGGCCTCGGCCCGGTCAAACGTGATAGCAAAAACACCTCTACTCAAGACGAGGCACCGGCGGAAAGGTCCAACAACGACAATCGCCAAAACGATCAGGACAACCGCCAGCAGCAAGGCAACCGCCAGAAAAATGGTCGCCAGCGCAACAACGACCGCCGCAATAACCGCCGCAACAAAGGTCGCCGTGATAACGATCAAAATAACAACGGCAATGAGGGCAACGGCAGAGGCAACCAGCGCAACCAAGGCAACCAAAAACGCGAACGACCACCGAAACGTGAAATCGTTCTCACTGGCGATCCGGTGGAGGTCAATGGCATGTTAGAGATCGCACCCAAGGGATTTGGTTTCCTGCGCGTTCCGGAGAAAAATTTCGAACAATGCAAAAAGGACGTCTTCGTGCCGCCCGATTTCATCCGCACCCACGGCCTGCGCGCCGGCGTCTGGATTCACGGCACCAGCCAGGAAGGCCCACGCGGACCGCAGCTCACCAAGATCGAAACCGTCAACGACCTCGGCCCGGACGAGGCATTCAAGCTCCCTCACTTCGAGGAGCTGAAGGCGATCAACCCGGACCGTCGCATTGCATTTGAAACCACCCCCGATCGCTACACCACTCGGGTGTTAGACATTGTCGCTCCCGTCGGTCGTGGCCAGCGCGGCCTCATCGTGTCGCCTCCCCGCTCCGGTAAAACCACCTTGATGCTGCACATGGCAGAGGCGATCAGAGAGAAATACGATGAATCGATTCACCTGATCATCCTCTTGGTCGATGAACGTCCGGAGGAGGTCACCGAATTCAGACGTTGTCTCCCCGGCGTGGAAATCTACGCCAGCTCGAATGACGACCCGGCACGCAACCACGCCCGCATTTCCGAAATGTGTATCGAGCGCGCCAAGCGCTTGGTCGAGGGTGACAAGGACGTGCTCATCCTGATGGACTCCATCACCCGTCTCGCCCGCGCCTACAACACCGGAGGCGGTGGCGGAGGTGGCCGTGGCAAGAAAGGACGCGGTTATCAGTCCGGCGGTATCGTCGCCGGCGCTCTGGAGTTGCCACGTAAGCTCTTCGCCGCTGCGCGAAACACCCGCCAGGCAGGATCGCTCACGATTTTAGCCACCGCATTGATCCAGACGAACTCCCGCGCTGACGAAGCCATTTTCCAAGAGTTCAAAGGCACCGGCAACATGGAACTCGTGCTCGATCGCCGCATTGCCGAGCAATACATCTACCCGGCTGTGGACATCTTCAAATCAGGCACCCGCCGCGAGGAGCTAATCATGGCGGAGCACCTGCTGAACAAGATCCACCTCATCCGCCGCGGCCTCGCCGGCCACCGTCCGGAAGAAGCGATGGAACGTCTCCTTTTCTTCCTCAAGCGCTTCCCGAACAACGCCCAAATGTTAATGGAAATCAAAGGCTAGTCACCCAGCCATTGTCCAAGCCAACACCCAGCGACGCCACACTCGGCCACTCCATTCTCCCTTTGCATCATTCGCAAAATTCGCGGTTCCAAACACAACCCTAGCACTTTTCGCGTCCTTAGCATATTTCGCGGTTCAACATCATGAGCACAGAACTCACACGTAACTTTTCGATCATCGCCCACATCGATCACGGCAAGACCACCTTGTCGGATCGACTTCTGGAATACACCCAGACGATCACCGAGCGTCAGCAGCAGGATCAGCTGCTCGATGCCATGGATCTCGAACGGGAAAAAGGCATCACCATCAAGTCCCACCCGGTTGCCATGAAATACAAGGCGAAGGACGGGATCACCTACAGCCTGAACCTGCTGGACACCCCCGGCCACGTCGATTTCTCCTACGAAGTCGCTCGTTCCCTCGCTGCTTGCGAAGGAGCCATCCTGATGATCGATGCCGCGCAAGGGGTGGAAGCCCAGACGATGGCGAACCTGCACCTCGCGATGGAGCAGAACCTGACCATCATCCCGGTGCTGAACAAAATCGACCTCCCGGCAGCCGATGTCGAAAAGAGCAAACAACAGCTCGAAGACATCCTCGCCATCCCCGCCGAGGAGGCCATCCCTGCTTCGGCGAAAAATGGCATTGGCATCGAGGACATTCTCGAAGCCGTGGTCGCACGCGTCCCCCCACCGGTGGACAACGATGACAACCTGCTGCGGGCCTCCGTTTTCGACTCCATCTACGATGCCTTCCGTGGTGTGATTTCCTACGTCCGTGTCTTCAGCGGCACCATCAAACCGCGCCAGCGCATCAAGCTCTTTGCCACCGATAAAACTTACGAGGTCAAGGAGTGCGGCGTCTTCACCCCGAAGATGACCAAGCGCGACGAACTCATCGCCGGCGACGTGGGCTACGTCATTGCCAATATGAAATCCGCCGACGAGGCGAAAATTGGCGACACCCTAACCGACTCCACCCACCCCTGCCTCGAGGCACTGCCGGGTTACAAAGAGATCCAGCCCATGGTTTTCTCCGGCATCTATCCGGTCGATAGCTCCGACTACGAGAACTTGAAAACCGCGATGGGCAAGCTGCAGATCAACGATGCAGCCTTCACCTTCATGTCCGAGAGCTCATCCGCGCTCGGCTTCGGCTTCCGCTGTGGTTTCCTCGGCCTGCTGCACATGGAAATCATCCAGGAGCGCCTGCGCCGTGAGTTCAACATGGACGTCATCTCCACCTACCCATCGGTGATTTATGAGGTAACCAGAACCAACGGAGAAGAACTTATCGTCGATAACCCCTCCTTCCTTCCCGAAGCCCAGGAAATCGAGGAAATCCGCGAACCCATGGTCCGCACCTTCATCATGGTGCCCAGCGAATACATCGGTGATATCATGTCACTGGTGATGGAAAAACGAGGCGAACTCACTCACACCGAAACCATTGACGACACCCGCGTGATGCTCACTTGCGAGCTGCCACTGGCTGAAATTCTGGTCGATTTCAACGATCGCATGAAGTCGATGACTCGGGGTTATGGATCGATGGATTACGAGCACTGCGGTTACCGCGCTGCGAAAATGGTCAAGATGGACATGCTTATCGCGCAAGAACCGGTGGAAGCATTCTCCACCATCGTGCACCGCGACAAGGCAGAAACCTACGGTCGTCAGTTGGCGAACAAACTCAAGGACGTCATTCCCCAACAGCTCTTCGTGGTTGCCATTCAGGCCTGCGTGGGCGGCAAGATCGTCGCCGCCGAGCGCATCTCCGCGATGCGGAAAAACGTCACCGCCAAGTGTTACGGGGGTGATATTTCTCGGAAACGCAAACTGCTGGAGAAACAGAAAAAGGGTAAAGAAAAGATGAAGCAATTTGGTAAAGTCAGCATCCCCCAGGAAGCGTTTATCAAGGTGCTGAAGAACGACTAGGCAACGACACATCGATGAAAAAGCTTCTGTTTCTCGTGCTGTGTTCCGCAGCATTGGTTTCCTGCTCGACCACGGGTTCCAAGGAGGTCGTCCCTGCCCCCAAGCCCAAGGTTCTGAAAACCCAACATGGCCTGGCCTCATGGTACAGCGTCCGCACGAATTTCGGCACCAAGACGGCGAGCGGCCGGCCCCTGCGGGACCACGCCCACACCGCCGCGCACAAGCACTGGCCAATGGGTAGCAAGGTGCGCGTGACCTGCCTCTTCAACGGCAAGTCCAAGATTCTGACGATCACCGATCGAGGCCCCTACGTCAAAGGCCGGGTCATCGACATCGCGATCGGCTGCGCCAAAGAGCTCGGCTTTTACTCCCGCGGCATCACCAAGGTCAAGGTGGAGTTGTTAGAACGCGGCACTTGGAAATACCGCCACCCCAAACGCTAGCGCCATGAGCCCGTCCTCCCGGCGACTGATCGCAATCGGCTGTCTGGTCGTGACCATCGCTCTGGGGCTGTTCTCACGTTCGCGCTTTGTTTCGGACACCAGTGTCTTCGGTCAATACGCCGGTGACACCCTCTGGGCCATGGCTGTGTTCTGGGGCCTCGCCATGCTCGCGCCCCAATCCACGACCAAGCGTCTATGCCTAACCACCTTGGTCATCTCCGTGGCCATCGAACTTAGCCAGCTCTATCACGCCGCATGGATTGACGTCATCCGCGCGAACCCAATCGCCGCCCTGATCCTCGGCCACACCTTTGTCTGGAGCGACCTCGTCTGCTACACCCTCGGCGCATTTTTAGCAGCGATCGCACATCACCGGCTCAAGTAGGACAGCTTGGCTAGTTGTCGGCAAGTTGCGAACTCGCCTTACTTTCCGCATTGCGCGATATCATCCATGGGCTATCTATGCTCCATCATGTTTAAATTCAGCATCGCAGCGTTTTCCCTGCTAGCCACGTCCCTCCTCGCCCAAGCCGATCTGCAAGAGATCCCATTCAAAAACATCGAAGGTAAGGAAACGACCCTTAAGGACTACAATGGCAAGGTCGTGCTGGTGGTCAATGTGGCCTCCAAGTGTGGGCTGACACCGCAGTATTCCGCGCTTCAGGCACTCTACGAGAAGAACAAGGACAAGGGACTGGTCGTGATCGGTTTCCCCTGCAACGACTTCAATGGCCAAGAGCCGGGCACGCTGGCAGAGATCAAAACCTTCTGCTCCACCAACTATCAAGTGACCTTCCCCCTGATGGAAAAAATCCACGTGAAGGGCGAGCAACAACATCCGCTTTACGCCGCACTCACCGGCAAAGATTCGGCATATCCCGGCAAGGTGAAATGGAACTTTGGAAAATTCCTGATCGGTAAGGACGGCAAACTGGTCGCTCGCTTCGGCCCGCGCACCACACCGGACGATGCCAAGGTCACCGCGGCCATCGAAAAAGCTCTGAAGTAAGTCCCCTCTCCCATGGAAGCGATTCATCAAGCACTGGAAGCCTCGCTGGAGGACTTCGCCATCTCCCGCTCAGAACGCAAGGAACTCAAAAGCCTGTTAGCCAAACTTCAGGGCGATAAAACCGGTCAGGCCAAAGTGCGCCAGAAAGCCTTCCGCATGGCCACCGCTGCCATCGAGGAAATGGGTGAGGTCACCGCAATGGATTGGCTGGAGGGTGTGATCAAGCTGCTCTACGCCAATGAAATGAAGGTCAAGGCCAGCGCCTACTTCAGCCCCGGCGAAGACTGCCTGCACCGCATCCGCCGCCTCATCGGCGAGGCTCAACGGAGCTTGGACATCTGCGTGTTTACCATCACCGACAACCGCATCGTGCACAAATTGGAAGAAGCCATGCACCGCGGTGTGAACATCCGCGTGATCTCAGACGACCTGAAATCCGAGGACCTAGGCTCCGACATGGAACAGTTAGAAACCATGGGGATCGATTGCCTCTACGATCGCACCATGGCGCACATGCACCACAAATTTGCCATCGCTGACAGCTCCCTCTTACTCACCGGCAGCTACAACTGGACCCGCTCCGCCAGCACCGTGAACAACGAAAATGTCCTCGTCAGCAACAACGGTAAACTGGTCGATTCCTTCCAGCAGGAGTTTGAGCGACTGTGGGAATTGCTTTCCTAACAACACCTCACGCGTATTCAGCGGTAGGGCAGATTGGCCTCAATCTGCCGGATCGGAGCGGTCAACTTTCTCATACCTAAAACCGACCTAACTGCTTTGGTCTACCGCATACGAAAGGATGCCCGAATGGCGTTGCCCGGCAGATTGAGGCCAATCTGCCCTACCGGGTGCCTCTTCCACCAAGGTGGATCGACTATAGCAAACTCTGATCGAGCTCTTTGCGGATGGTATCGATGACATGCTCTTGCTGCGCGCACCACTCGCTGTAGCCGAGCGGGAGGAGACGGAAGTCGGCGCGGCGGAGGATTTTGGTGCGGTGGCGATCGACGGCGGTGAAGGTCACTCCCGGGTAGCCGATGAGATCAAGACCTAACACTTTTTCGCCCTGAACCAATAACAGGTCGACACTGACACCGGACACCCGCTGGCTGCTGCGGACTTCGATGTCGTAGGGTTCGAGCGCGGCGGCGACTTCCAAGGCAAAGGCATCGCTCGCCTGATCGGTGAGTTCGTTCGCACCGACCGCATCCAGAGACCTCAGATAGCTTCCTAACATTGAACCTGCCGGAAGATCATCGGCTTCCAGAGAATGATAGATGATCTGCATCGATCGCGCCCGTGTGATCGCCACGTTGAACACATCCTCACGTTCGAGGAAGCGCAGCGTGGATGAGTTCACACTTCGATCGACGCTGAGTGAGAGAAACATGACATCGCGTTCTTCGCCTTGGAAACTGTGCGCCGTGCCGATGAGGAGGTCGTGTTCGTTGAGCAAACGGTTCATCTCTCGGTTTTCGAACTTGGCACTGACGGCCTCGCGGATGGCTTCGGCCTGATTACGGAAGGGCGAGAGGATCCCGACGCTGGGTCGGGTGGCAGCGGTTTTGGCCTTGGCTTGGTCGAGCAGGATACTGAGCTCGACCAACAGACCGTCGATTTCCTTCTGATTCACTCCGCTCTCATCACGGGTGCCGTAACAAATTCTGCTGGTGAGCGCTGAACGTTGATCTTCCCAGGGCCGCTCACGCATGATCTGCAGCTGGTTCTGATAGAATCGTTGATTGCTAAACTCGATGATGCGTGGGCAGCTGCGGAAGTGCTCGTTGAGAAAGCCGACCTGCGCCTGGCTCTCGATGGCGGTGGCCGCGTGGTCCATCAGGCTGACATCGCGGTAGTTGTAGGTTTCCTGCTCCTGATCGTTCACTCCCAGCTCGCTGGCCAGACTGCGCTGGCGGGATTTGGCCAAAAACGACATGTGCCGCAGCTGATGGGTATCGCCCGCGATGACGATGCGTTTGGCGCGCTGCAGGATCGGCAACACGCCGGCGAGATCGCACTGGCTGGACTCGTCAATGATCGCGACATCGAACAGGTCTTTCTGCAATGGCAGCACCCGGTGGACATCTTCCAGGTTGACTAACCAAACCGGCAGCGCGGCTAGCACATTACCCAAGTCCATCTTCTTAAAGACCTCCTCCTGCTCGCTGCCACGGTATTTTCGCAGTGCCTGAAGCATGAGTTTGAAGTCCTTGCGGGTGCTGTCCTGCTTCACCGATTCATTGAGCAGGTGCTTGCGCTGTTTTCTCAGATAGCTACTCAACTGAAGTTCGCGTTGCACATAAAGTTCATTCAAATGCGCGGTGAGTTCCATCAGCAGGGGGCGGCAAGACACGCGGTATTGAATCCAAGATTTTTTAACCTTTTCTAACAAATTCGGATTCGGATCAGCCATCAACTCGCCACGCGCGAGCGCCTTCCCCCATTCTTGCTCGAGACCTAACTCATCGGAGTGCAGCGTTTCCATCGTGCCCTTGACTCGCTCAAACAAGATCTCCAGCTCCTTGCCAAAGGGGAGATCCGAGCTCATTTGGCCAGCCAGACAGGCCTCCAGGAAGCTTTTGAGCCGGGAGAGATGGTCCTTGCGCCCCGCCCTCACCGTGACCTCTTCGCCGCCGAGCATGGTGTCGATTTTTTCCTGCACCACATCCACCGCGCTGTCTTGGCGCGATGCGATCAGCACCTTCTCGCCGCGCGCCACATGATGCAGAGCGATGGCGGAAATGGTGAATGATTTCCCGGTGCCGGGAGGCCCGTGGCAGAGGGTCACCGGGTTCACTTGGGACGATGCGAGGATGCGCTCCTGGGACTGGCTGAGCAGTGCCGGCACCAGTGTTGGTTTACCATTTTCAGGGAATGTCTGCATCGGCTCGACACCTAACAATATCCGCATCGGCACCGACCAGGCATCGGCACCTGACTCCGCGAGCGTGTCGAGTTCATCGAGCACCCCGCGTGAAGAGATCGAACGCGGCAGGATACCGATCGCCGCAGCCGGGTGCAGGCTGAGGCGTTTTCGTTTGGCGGCGGCATGGATTGTTTCTCGATCCGCCAGCTGCGGCCACTGCCAGAGAGGTTCGGCATTCACCCCCAACTGTTCCGCCCATTCACGGATCGAGCCAATGACTCCTTCGCTAAGGATTCCACCGCTAAGAATCTCCGTCAGGGATTCTGCGTCTGTTTGCAGGAGTTCTAGTGCACGGGGATTGATGCGCCAGCGATTGGGGTCGATTTGGAAACTGGCGGCTGCTCCGAACTCACCGTGGTAAAAAATGAGAGGTGTGTGGCAGCGTTTGCCATCGTCTGTGCCACAGAGAAACAGGCAGGCGTAAACCACCTCCTGCTCGCGGCGGTAGAGAGCAGCGTGGGCGCTGGCTTTTTCGACATAACTCGGAGACAGCACGATCTCCGGCATCCAGTCGGAGGCCAGCTCCTCTCGACCGCTGAGTAATTTCCGCTGCAATACCGACGAGGCAAAAATGTCCCTCACCCCCGAGCGCGCACGATCCTCACGGAAACACTCACGCAACCATCTCACCACATTTTCCGCTGCCATCGCTGATGATTCAAGGTGATGACTGCCGCAGCGTCAATACGGTGGGTCGGATTTATTGCATCTTGCTAGGGATGTTGCCTGCGGCGCTGGACAGAATTTCTCAGATTTTTTTGATGCTCGTGGAATCATTTCCTGAATTTGGAGTTTGGAATTTAGGATTTTGAACTTAAATCAACCTCGTGCTCTTCAATAGCTATGCGTTCTGGCTCTTTTTCGCCCTGGTCTGGGTGATCTATCGTTTGCTGCCGCACCGGGGGCAGAACTTGATGCTCTTGGGCGCGAGTTATTATTTCTATGCCTGCTGGGACTGGCGTTTCTTGCCACTGATCCTGACCACCACGCTGGTGAACTACTTCACCGCGATCGGGATGGAGAAAAGCACCGACCCGAAACGGCACAAGTGGCTGATGGCGGCGTCGGCCGTGGTGTCGTTAGGTCTACTGGCCTATTTCAAATACTTCGGGTTTTTCGCCGAAAGTGCGGCGGAACTGCTGAGCTGGTTAGGTTTCCAAGCCGACATCAAGATGCTCAACATCATCCTGCCGGTGGGGATTTCCTTCTACACCTTCCAGACGATGTCTTACACCATCGATGTTTACCGGAAGCAGATTAAACCGACCCATTCCCTCGCCGACTTCGCCCTATACGTCGCCTATTTCCCGCAGCTGGTGGCGGGTCCGATCGAACGCTCCTCCTCGCTCCTGCCGCAGATCACCAACAGCCGGAAGAACCGGCCCCACGGTGACTTCTCCGAGGGTCTGTATCTGGTGATGTTGGGATTGTTCCTGAAAGTGGTGGTCGGTGATAACTTGGGATTCATTGCGGACGGGATTTTTTCCGCTGAAAAAGGAGACCTGACCGGCACGGAGGCGCTGGTGGGAGTGTATTGTTTTGCCTTTCAAATCTACGGCGACTTCGCCGGTTACTCGTCGATCGCGCGCGGGGTTTCGAAGTGGTTGGGGATCGATCTGATGACCAACTTCCGCATGCCTTACCTCGCGCGAAACCCATCGGACTTCTGGCAGCGGTGGCACATTTCGCTGTCGTCCTGGCTGCGCGACTACCTCTACATTCCACTGGGTGGCAATCGTGGCAGCAAGTTCATGGTCTATCGCAACCTGATGATCACTATGCTCTTGGGCGGTCTTTGGCACGGTGCCGGCTGGACGTTCCTCATCTGGGGCGGACTGCATGGTGCGATTCTTTGCATTTACCGCGTCTTGGGAGATCGGGTGAAGCTACCCGACCGCTGGGGACGGATCGTTGCGACTCTGTTCTTTTTCCACCTCGTCTGCCTCACCTGGCTGTTCTTCCGTGCCGATACCCTACCGCAGGCCTGGGAGATGCTGACGCTGATCTTCACCCAGCAGGAAATGACACCGCTGGCGAACTACGGTTTGCGCATGCTGGTGTTCTTCTGCGCTCCGCTAATGGCTTATGAGATCTGGCTGGATCAGGCACACACCTTGCGCCGACTCGAATCCGCGCGCTGGGGCTGGAGGGCCGCGGCTTACTGCTACTTTGTCTTCATGCTCATCGTCTTTCCGCCGCCGGTTTTCGGTCAGTTCATCTATTTCCAATTCTAATCACCATGGCTAACAAACATCACGATTACGATGCCATGCCTACGGGCGTGAATGCCCCCACCTGGCTGCAGGAGCTGCGCGTGGTGATGGTGGTGTTGGCCTTTGTTCTGGCGCTGGAACTGATCGCACGGATCATCGCTCCGGTGCTGGATTTCGATCGGGAAAACATCTACGCCTTCCCTGAAGTCATCAAGAACCTCGAGGAGAAGGCGGACGAGTCTGGAAACCCGGAAGTTGTCTTCTTCGGCAACTCGCTGATGCTGCACGGACTGGATCAGGAGCTGGTGAAGCAGGAGCTTGAAAAAGCCGACGGACCTGAAATCGAAACCGCCAAGGTCACTCCGGTGGGCACGGCGATGCTCGACTGGGTCTATCTTTACCGCCGCTATTTCAGCGATGAAAATAGTCACCCAGACGTGTTGGTGGTCGGTTTTGTTAGCCACCACATTCACGATCAGGAACCGATCAAGCTGCGTCGACTGTCGCGTCACTTTGTCGCCAAGGAAGATCTCCCCTTGCTCTGGAAAACCGACCTCAAGGACTTCCACCGCACCACCCAATCGGTGCTGTGCAATATCAGTGCGCTCGAAGGCGACCAGCCGGAGCACCAGTTAGGGATCCTGCAGACCTTGATCGCCGACTACAAAGCGGGGCTGAATCGGAACAACCGACTGGTGGCCGATGGCAAGAAACGCAAGGCGGAGCTCGCCTCGAAAAAAAATCCCGTGCCACGCAAGAGCACTGAACCTGAGGAAACATATGAGCGAATGAAACGCTTCATTGCCGAAGCCAGGCAGCACGGCGTGAAAATCTACTTCATCCCGATGCCTCAGCCGGAGGTCTGGGATTTCAATCCGGAGGCTCAGAAAATCATCGAGGCTGAGGGCATGACGGTATTGGACGCCAGGGCGATCCCCGGCATGACTCCCGAAGACTTTTCAGATGGCTATCACCTTGGCGAGACCGGCAAGGTGAAGTTCAGCCGATGGATGGCCGGGCAGTTGAAGGCGCAGCTGGAGAATTAAGATCGGTCTGATCAGACCGATCAGACCGATCTCCTAAGATTACACTGCGAGCTGTTCGCTCCAGGCTTTGGCTTTTTCGGCGAAGGACTTGTCCATGTCCTTGTAGGTGATGCCGCGTGAGACGTTGACCACATCGGGCGCGGTGCGTTTTTTGCCTTCGAGGCTGGCGAGATCGCCGCCTTGGGCACCGAGGCCCGGGATGAGCAGTGGGCTATCGGCAATGCGCTCAAGCACTTCCTCGCTGGCATTGGTGAGACCGACCACGTAACCGACGTCGGTGGCGCGGGACTCGGAGATGGCGCGTTTGCCCAGCTCTTGCACGAGTTCGAACACAAAGCGTCCGTCGGCCAGCTTCTGACGTTGAAAATCGGCGCTGCCGGCATTGGAAGTCACGGCTAACAGGTAGATCCCCTTGCCTTCCCAATCGAGGAAGGGCTCGATGGAATCGTAGCCGAGGAATGGGTTCAGCGTCACGGCATCGACGTTCCAATTTTCAAAATAGGACTTCGCATAGTATTTCTGCGTCTCGCCGATGTCCGAGCGTTTGGCATCAAGAATGACCGGCACTTCCTTCGGCATTTCTTGCAGCATTTCCTGCAGCATCTCGATACCACGCAGCCCCATGGCTTCGAAGTAGGCCATGTTGGGTTTGAAAGCGGCGGCGTATGCGGCGGTCTCCCCTACCACACGGCGGAGAAATTCAGGGACTTCATCCACTCCACCGGAGAGTTCAGGGCGAGGGTCGATACCGACACAAAGCCGGGAACCGACTTCGGAGATTCGTTGTTGCAGTTTTTCCGCGTAGCGCATGGCTGTGTCTAGCGACGAACTTGCGGAATGGCAATGATGATTAGAATGACCGACCGCGAATCGGGCGAATCAGGCGCATTTTTTATAGCGCTCTACGCGCTGGCCTTGGTCTTTGACTTCGCGGCCTTCTTCTCGGCAATTCTTTCCCGCAGCTCCGGCCACTGCTCCTGGCTGACGATGTAGCCGATGCAGTTGTCCTTGCCGCAGCGGCAGGGGTGGTCTTCGTAGCACTCGATATCAAATCCGTAGTCGAAGGTCAGTTCATCGCCGGCCTTGATGTCTTTCAGCGAGTAAATGAAGATTTTCCGCCCGATAATCCACGCCTCACAATTCGGGTCGCAGGAATGGTTGATCAGGCGCGCCGTGTTCCAGGGCACATTACCATCGATGTCCCACTTGTCATCGAGGGTGAAAATGTAGACGGCGGCATCGCCGTGTTCCTCGGCGCGGGCGTATTGATCCCAAGCGCGGTCTTCGCTGACCTCCTTATCAATCGGCTCGCCGACGTATTCGATGATCTCGGTTTCCTTGGCGATATCCTGAGTGGCATACACGCCACGACCGTGAATCTCCGAGCCCCGCACCTCGCAGAGGTCACTCTGGGCACGCTGGTAGAGTTTCTTCAACTTGCGGACCAGTTCGGCCTCGCGCTCGAGTTTTTTCTTTTTCGCCATGGGGATGTGTCGGTGAGATAACGCCGCGCAGCTTACTTGATTTCGCGCGCTTTGGAAGGAGGAAGATGCAAGGCTTTTTCATCGGCAGGGAGCGATGGGAAAAGGCTGCGTAAATCCTGGATACTGGGTTTCATTCCGGTCATGAAATGCCAGTCGTTGCTGCCCTTTTCCGAGATTGCGATGGTGTAGCTGCTCTCTTCGATCTCGCGAATCATGTTGCCTCGCTGAGGGTCAGGGATTTTCACCCGAACGACGGTTGGCACCACAGCCAGCCAGTGACTCACGATGCGCTCTCGTCCGGTGGCGTCGATCACTGGTTTGCCCGTGTTGGCATCGATCTTTTTCGCCTTCCAGACGCTGAAAAATGCCGTTGGATGACCGACAGTGTAGCCCACTACCTTCATCTGCATGTTGAGCTGCTGTTGCACCGACTGGGCCAGTGCCGCATCCAGCTTCACCATGCCTCCATTTCTGACTGCCAGGCGTCGTTTCCAACGTGGATACATACGATCGATGCTGTATTGAAAATTCCCCTTCATCATCTCAATCCCCAGCTTCTGCACCGCGGCTCTAGCGGAATTGGAGATCAAGGGATCGACCGCCACAGCCCCCTGTCCCACTTCCTGAGCATGGACAGATCCGATGGAGACACAGACGGCGGTGGCTGCCGTCAGCAGCGAGGTAGAAAAGAAATTGATCATATTCATCTTGTGTCGCTATTCATTTACACAGCCACACGGAAAGTCAAGCGTGTCGCCGCGCCCCTAGAGACCACTTTTTACCTTCATGAAACGCACCAGCCTTCATCCACTCAGCCGCATCGCACTGCTGCTCACCGGCATTATGATTCTCGCCTGGGGCTTCAATGCGATCCTGGCCACCAACCACATCATCATCGGTGGCCTGCCGGGGATTTCTCTACTCATCGAGCGTCAGAGCGGCTTCGACCCCGCACTCACCCAATGGCTGGTTGGGATCCCGCTGCTCGGCATCGGCTGGATGGTGCTCGGCAGGCAAAGCACACTGCACTCCCTGACCGGAGCCCTGGTCCTGCCGCTGGCGATTTTCGTCACCCGCGATTGGTTTCGGCTGCCTGTGGAAAATGCCATGCTGGCTGCCATCTTCGGAGGTTTCACCTGCGGCCTGGGTTTGGGGATTGTCTTCCTTGCCAATGCCACCACCGGAGGGATGGCGATCCTTGCCCAGATCGTCTCCCGCCAGCTCGGCATTCCGGTGAGTCGCTGCATGCTGATCATCGATGGCATCATTGTCATCGCCGCGGGGGCATTTTTCGGCGCCGAGCAGGCGATGCTGGCGCTGCTCAGTGTGGTTTCACTCAGCAAGGCGATCGATGTCGTCCAGTCCGGCCTGGGCTCCGCGAAGTCGGTCACCATCATCACCAAACAGAAAGAAGCCATGCGTGAGATGCTGCTGCATCACCTCGACTGCGGGGCCACCCTGATCAAGGCGGAGGGCGCACACAGTGGAGAATCGCGCAGTCTGCTGGTGAGTGTAGTGCCCCGCAATAAGGTCGCCCGACTCAGAAGACACGTCCGCCGGGTCGATGCCGAAGCCTTCACCATCATCAGCGATGCCTCGGAAGTGCTCGGCTATGGATTCCAGAATCACGGATAGGATGTCACCCGAACAGCGATCTTTCATCATTTCGCAACTTTTCTCATTTCCTCAAAAATCAGCTTTGCAAATCTTCTGAAAATACGCCTATTCTCCCCGCCTATGGCGAAAAAGGCATTAGGTAAGGGATTGGGCGCACTGATTAAGCAACAGCCCGCTAATTCAGAGCACTCCAAGGAAGGCGATGCGTCGGCCTCAGCGGCCAATACGCACGTTGCCATCACCGAGATTGTCCCCAGTCCCCTGCAGCCGCGGAAGCACTTCGCCCAAGGTCAGTTAGACGAGCTGATGGAGTCGATCCGCCAGCACGGCATCATCCAGCCCCTGATCGTCCGCAAGGTGAATGGCAAGCTGGAACTCATCGCCGGTGAGCGCCGTTGGCGTGCCTCCACCGAGCTCGGACTCAAGGAAGTGCCGATCCGCATTCGCGAAGCCACCGATCACGAGGTGCTGGAAATGGCACTGATCGAGAACATCCAGCGTAAGGACCTCGACCCCATCGAAGAAGCCCAAGGCTACGTTCGTCTGGCGAGAGAGTTCAACATGAAGCAGGAAACCATCGCCCAGCGCGTGGGTAAATCTCGGGCCTCTGTGGCCAATGCCATGCGCCTGATGGAACTGCACCCGGACATCCAAGAACACGTGGCCCAGAACCGCCTCAGCGTCGGTCACGCCAAAGCTATCCTCGGTATCAAGGACCTCGAGACCCAGTGCCTGGCCGCCGATCAGATTCTCAAGAAAAACCTCACCGTGCGTGCAGCAGAGCAGCTGACGAAAGAAATGCTCAACCCGAAGAAGTCAGGAAAATCCAGCTCGAACAGTCGGGAAGCCGATGCCGTGATCCAGCAGATCCAGAGCACCCTGCGCGAGCGTTTCGCCACCAAGGTGAAACTCAACCACACGCCGAAAAAAGGTAAAATCGAGCTCACCTACTACGGCAACGATGACCTCCAGCGTATCCTCGACCTCCTGGGCGTGGAGCTCTAAGTGGCCGCCAAGGCAGCTGAGCCACTGGGAGCCAGCACGGGTCAGCGTTTTTTCACTAAGCGGATCTGATAGATCTTCGGCCAGCACTTGCCGGTGACGAAAAGATCTCCGCATGCGGCATCATAGGCAATCCCATTGAGCACAAACTCAGGGTTCCGCTTTCCAGCATCCGGGTAGATGCCTGTGAGATCGATCACGCCGATCACCTGGCCATTGGTCGGGTTAATCCGGACAATTTGTTGGGTATGCCAAACATTGGCAAAGATCTCGCCCTCGATAAATTCGAGTTCATTCAGCATCCGGACCGGTTTGCCGCCGTAACTCACAGGCAGCACGCGCTGCACACGCAGAGTCTTCGGATCGAGAAAGCGCAAGCGGTCCGTGCCATCGCTCATGATCAACGATTGGCCATCGGTGGTGAGCCCCCAGCCTTCGCCCTGATACGTGAAGCTGCCTAACGGTTTCAGGCTCTCGGAGTCATACACGAATCCTTGCTGGCTCTGCCAGGTGAGCTGGTAAAGTTTTCCATTCAGTTCGGTGATTCCTTCGCCGAAATACTTCTTGTCCAGATCCACCTTCGCCAACACGCGGCCCGTCTCTTTTTCCACCCGTCTGACGTTCGAGGTCCCGTGTCCACCGGTGCTTTCCATCCAGTGACCGTTGGATAAATAGAGGCCCTGTGTGTAGGCTTGATTGTCGTGAGGCAGTTCGCGCAGCACCTGATACCCGGACCAGCGATGGGTTTTCCACTCCGCCTTAGCCGTCGTCGCCTCGCCGGTTTGCGTCTCTGCGGGCTCATGCTTGGCTTGCGGCTTCTCTTGGCATGCCAGCATCGATAAGAAAAGCCCGCTTATGAGCCATCGCTTTACGTTGATAATCACCCATTCACCGCTATCAGCCTTTATTCGCTCTGCAAGCCCATATTCCCAGGAGTCGCTTGGTCGTGGATGAGCATTTTCGGCAGCGCGATGGATCGTCAAACCGTTCGATATCGGCTCACCCTAACCACGCTGCGCATGCTCTTGAAAAAATAAGCGAAAATTGGCTTATTTTTCTATTGTCATTCCTACAAACAGACACTAAACCCCTCCCGCGCCTCGGCGCAAAGCACGTTGGTGACAATGTGAAGGCTCCATAGCTCAGTTGGTAGAGCAGCGGATTGAAAATCCGCGTGTCCTTGGTTCGAATCCGAGTGGAGCCACCATTTAAACACAATGACTTACAGGCACTTTGAGCCTAACATGTCTTTCCAGCGGTGCAGTTATATCGCAGTTATAAAACGAAGTTCACCTTCTCCGTTCACTACGTATTAGAGCCTTCTGCAATCCGGCATCAGTGAGTAGCCCCAGCGCGTGCCACTTGGTCGCAAGCCGTCTTTCTCGTTATTCCATCCGGTAATCATTGCGACCTATCACGCTCGCGTTATGATTTTGGCATGAGACTACTATTCGCCGCCCTGCTCTTAACCTCCCTGAGCCTACAAGGAGCTGAGAGGAAACTTTATGAGTCTGATTATCAAAAGGCGTGGGCCAAGGCGCACGGTGGCGAGGTTGAGGTGAGAATGGGCGACGGAACACGCTGTGATATTGTGACAGCCACTCATGCTATCGAAGTCGAATTTGCTGAAAAATGGGCCGAGGGTGTAGGACAGGCGCTCTGGTATTCATTCCAGACAAATAAAAAAGCGGGCATCCTCCTAGTACTTCGCAGTGAGAAAGACCGAAAACACCTGATGCGACTCCGTAGCCTTATCGACGGAAAAAAACTAGGGATTGATGTCTGGGTCATGAAGGTAAAATGAAAGCCCGCGCCCTCGGATTGCAGAGGGGCGGGCAGTTCATTAGCCTAAGAACACCGAGGACAATAAAAAACCTCTGGCTAAAATTTCTGCGGTTATGTTTCGCGGTAATTTAGGAAAAACTCGCGAACCGGTAACTCCTGATAAAAGACCTTTCTGCCGATCTTGACGTGAGGCACTCCCATTTCACGGCGGATGCGTGCAAAGCTCTCCTTGCTCGGGCGGGCCTCCTTTGAAAAGACCTTGCGGCGTACCTCTGACTCAGAGAGCAAGGGGGCTTCGATGGTTTCAATGGTCATGACTGTGAATGGTTAGGCTTCGATCTTCTCCAAGGCCTTTTTAGCCTTGGCAATCTCGGGATCGTCTGCGGCGGCTTCCAAGGCCCTTGCTTTCGCGGCCTCCTCAGCCTCACTAATTGCAGCTTTTGCGGCTGCGATCTTCGCAGAATGTTGGCGCTCGGCTTGTTCCGACGCCTTCAGCTCGTCTAGGAGTGGCACCAGTCGTTTTTCAGCGTCGATGAATCCTTCCGATCTCTGAATGATCTCCATCACTGCCAGAGTCGAAGCCAGCTCGTTGCCGTTTTCCGATCTTACGAACGAGGCAATCACTGAGCCTGAGTTATCGGGATTCGTGAGGTCTTCACTGCCCTTTAAACAGAGCAATTCGCTCGTTGTCTCGGCTGTTAGCATCTCCGCGCGTTGCTTCGCGGACTGATAGCGAACCCATGCAAGCCGGGTTTCGGCTGGCAGGCGCTCGATGTCGTTTCGGATGGTCGCGGACGGGCGATTGTTTTGGGTTTTGGTCATGGCGGGTCTTGTTAAGCTTCAGTGATTTTTCCCTCGGCTGCTAGGAAGGCAGAGCGCTGTTTCAAGGAGAGAGCGCGGAATCCTGCGCGGGTCAGCGTAGGGATGACAGGCGGCGTCCATGCCACCTGCTGCGGTGCTGCTGATGGATTAAATTTCCCCACGGGTGTATGGGGCTTGGGGGCGGGCTTGTTCTCTGAAGGGGTGAATCCTCCGCGCTTAAAAGCTGCGGCAAGTCCTGGTGTGGGTGATGTATTCATATGATCTAATCAAGAGGCTTGTTGGTGTCCTCGTTACTAATGAACTGAATTCAACTGGCTTTGATCCGGCCAAAGTGTAACGCTCTGAAAAAGTGGTGGATTCAAGCTAATCCTGATTAGGTCATTCTGCGCACTTCGCGTGTTTTTTGACGGTAAGCATACAGGACCCCTTAAAAAGCGCCTGCCCTACTAGAATTCCTAGGGGGGGGTATCCCATAACCTTGACTTATAGGGGTTTGCGGTCGCGCCTCACACGGAACTGATTGAATGAACAGTCTAACATCGTGGATTTATCTCCAATCTCGTATATCTTCGGCTCGTTGTATCCACTAACTCAGCACCAAAATACACACTGAAAACATGCGCTATGTAATTCAGTCAGCTAACGGCTCGTTCGTGGCCTTTCAAATCAAAGCAGGCACGAAGATGAAATATCTAATGCCAGTGAATGACGCAATAGATGCCCATGACTTCGGCAGCGATCTTGAGGCGTGTCGATGGTTACGAATGAGATGCCATGATGGTAAGGTGGTCAGATTGACCGATTCCGGTTATTGGCCCTGTGAGGACTGAGCGGGGCGGGACAGTTCCACATAGACCCTTGCTAGGTCTTCCAGTTGACCTTTCAACAAGTGCTTTTCGGCTCCACTCATGGCGCTGATTGGTCGATTCTCCAAGCCCTTGGCAACGCTGGCAGTGGCACGCCTGACAATAGATGACAGAGACAAAGGAGTCTTCACCTTGCTCGGCTTGGCCTGCGTCTTCACCTGACCTTCCAACACGCCTAAGCGAAGCAAGCAGCGTCGGTCGCTGTGAGCCTTGCGGGTCTGCGCGGTAGTATGTGCCAGCTTGTAGGCTCGGGCTGTCTCTCCGTCGATCTGAGCGCACTCACTGAGCCACTGGTAAACGGTGGTCTTCTTGCTCCGGCTGGCCTTTTCGACCAGTTGCCCAGCGTAGGCAGCGGATCCAGTAGCGGCCTTCACTGCGGCGCTAGCCTTGGCGATCAAGTCTTGCGTGATGACGTGGGCCTTGCTGAGTTCATCGGCCATTGCTTTTTCTATGTTGTCGATCATCGGTTGTCTTTGTTGTTAGAATACAAGCTTTCCTCTACGTTGCAGCGTCTCTGGATAATTCTCACCTGCTTTGACAAGGCAGCTACTGAAATGCCTAATTGCTCCGCCCTATCTGTTAGGGAAACCCCCTCGGCGCATGGCAAGCCAAGTGCATAGACAACGGCCCAGGCGGCAACGGTTGGAGAGGGTGACTCTGTGATGTAAGTTGTGACCGTGTTCACGATCTCCAGATACCGGATGGACGCTT
Source organism: Oceaniferula flava (assembly GCF_016811075.1). Taxonomy (NCBI): domain Bacteria; kingdom Pseudomonadati; phylum Verrucomicrobiota; class Verrucomicrobiia; order Verrucomicrobiales; family Verrucomicrobiaceae; genus Oceaniferula; species Oceaniferula flava. The sequence goes on along the minus strand of NZ_JAFBGL010000001.1, from coordinate 446,205 downwards.
CACGGTAGGGGTTCGCGGGCTTCGGTTCCTCGCCGTCAATCAGCGCGGGAAGATCGGGTGTCTCTGACGGCTCAAATGTCGTAATCAGCATATACAAAAGGCGCGGTTACAACTTGGTTTCTGTGGGGCTTGGCGGTGAATTGGTAAACTCTCCCGCCGTTTCCCGCGTTGCTGATAACTTCCTAGAATGACTACACTTTTTGTCTTTAGTGTAGCGATTCTAGAAAGAATAGGTGAACGCGGGAAACGCGGGGGAATAAGGGTTACAGGTTTTTGATGGTGTATTTTTTAACCGTTCGCCCTTTCCCCTCGTCGGAGTAATCTGGCGACTCATTCCGAGAAAAAATAAAGCCGTCAACCTCGATCTCTTCACCGCCCACATCTCTGAATATTTTACCCAGTATTCGCCCAGCTCTTTTGTTCGGTTCATCCTTAGAGTATGGATTGCCGGGAAACTCGATGCCGTAATCTTCTGCGATATTTACAAGATCGTGGGTGTATAACTCCGCGTCATACTGCGACGGCTTAGCGGCAAGAATGATCTCCCTGAGCCATTGAAGCTGAGGATTGGCCGTTCTCTCCTGCTGTTCCTTGTGACCGTCTAGTAGCGGTCTGAGTCCGCATAGCTGCACGATACCGTCGAGCGTCCGGCACCATGTCCGGAAGTCGTGGCGTGATTCCTTCGTAGTGGGTTGCCCTTTTGCCTTCCATGCTCGCAGAACTGAAAACACACATCCGAGATAGAAGTTTTGATGTTCTATGATGTGGCTTTCAAGATCGCCCTCAGCGTATTCCTTCCACTCGCGCCCCTCCGGTCTTTTCCGTATGCGGGTGACTATTGCACGGTTGGCAAGGTCTCTCGTTAGCTCAGCGCCATTGGTGCTGAACTGCCACAAGAATGGTCTGCAGTCTACCTCGGTGCTATTCCTGAGCGTCCGGCAGTTGACGCGGCCTGAGCCTCGCAAGGCCTCCTCCAGGATTGTGCTGTCGATCTTCCCGCGCATGTTGGCGAGTGTCACGAACGGGCGGCCCTTCACGAGTGCCGCGGAGATACTTTCATCGATGCTACCAACTCCACCACGAGCAAGGGTGATCGATGTGGGAACTTCGTTGTAAATTCTGCACACGAGCTTTTGCCGGAAGGTCTTACCGCTCTGCGACTCGGTAGCTTCGGCAAGATCCAAAGGAAAGTCGTCGTTGATCCAGTCCCCCATTTTTAGTGCTGGTGATATGAGGCTGGCGAAGGCTCTCGATAAATCCGACTCGGTGGCAAATTCAAAATCACCAAGGATTCCAAGCAATGCACCGACGGCGGTATTGAATGGGATTTCCTCGGGATTGTGCCCAGCTCCGATGTAGGTTCCACCCGCGTGGTCATGGTATCCGCGAGTAAGGATTTTCCCTTCTTGTGTTAGGATCGGACAATTCACGAGCTGGCGGATTGTTGGCAGGTATTGGCGAGATGCATCCGTTTCTAACAGAATCTTGGCGGCATTTACGGGAAATGTTGTCGATCTCCACACCGTTGATTTCTTACCATCATCACCCTTTTTCACCTCCCGCCGCGCAATGCGACTCCCTGCCGTCTCCACAAGGCTGCAAAGTCTTTCCGGTGATATGGGGGCGAGATAGTCCATCTCAGCACCCTGAACGATTTCATGGACTGTAAATCCGCGCATGAATAGCCGCTTCATCTTACCCATTGCAGGAAAGATGATTTCAGCGGCGGCATTGTTTCCAATCCCTCCGGCAGGCACTGGAAAAATGTTGTCTGGGATTTCTATGGCGGCGCTGTCCAACGGTGGCGCGGCCTCGGCTGGCGCTTCGATCGGTTCCACGTCGAGCACGGCAGCGCGTAGTGCTGGTGCCCCTGCCGTCGTTAGGATTCCACGCGCATCTTTCGCTAGTGCTGCTTCACTCATGATTTGCAAATCCTTTCCATGTTAGGACCTCGGAAGCGTGCCCCTTGAGGATGGCGGCAACCGTAGCGGTGGCAGTTCGTCCAGGCGGATCAGAATCAAAGCAAATGACAACGCGCTTTCCCTTAAACAACGGTGCCCACTCCTTTGAGAAGCTTGTGCCGGGTGATGCTACGCTAACAGCGGTGCCATCGGCCTCCACTCCTGCAGCAATCAATGCGATGGTGTCGCTTTCTCCTTCAGTTAAATACACGGTTCGCGTTTCTGGTTTTACCCAGTCCATGCGCCATGGTGCTAGGGCTTTACCAGCGATCCATATAAAACGCGGTTTGGCTTTCGGATCTGGGTTGCGCCATTTTAAGCCCTGCGGGTAAACATAGCAGAGCCATCCGTTAGCTATTCCAAGGCCTGAGCTTCCCCATGATGCGATGCGGAGCGTTTCACGGTTAACGCCTAAGCTATCGGCAATTTCTGATATTATCGGGTCGCCGCTAAAAAAAGCATCATCGAACGCTAGATTTGCGCGGTGAATTCTTTGATTGTCGGCTGCGGTCAACTTAAACGGCTGCGTCGTCGGCTTGGGTGTCCTTTTTCGTGCCGTGGCTGGCCTCGTGGCGCGTCCGTTAGGTTCCTGTGACAAGTGAACGCCTAGGACGGCGGCAACCTCACGAACGGCATCAGGGAAGCTGCTGGAACGTCCTAACCATTGCGAGAGTTTGAACACGTCGCCAGTGAATCCACATGGATGGCAACCGCAGTTTTCGTGGTCGGATCCAAATACTGCGAACGATGGCGAACGGTCATCATGAACAGGGCAACGTCCGACAAGGCGCGTGCCCTTTGGACTGAGTACCACGCCTGATGCTTCGAGATAGTCCGGCAGTCGATGGCGAATTTCTGCAAGTGTGTTTTCATCGAATCTGGATCTCATTGGCTAGCTCCCTTCTCTTCGAATTCAGCGGCACGGATGGACTCGACAAGATCGTCTAACGGCTCATGACTCTGGTGGGCGATCAACTCCGGAAAGTGGCAGCTGACTAGCTTTTGCTTTTCGGCAGGAAGATTACTGCAATAATTCTTCAGCTTCTCTTTTTTCCGCTCTAGCGCTTCAGTGGCTAGTTTGTCAGCAGCTCGATTCCCGATCATGACCGAGAGTGTTTTCGCGTCGGTGGAGTCCATTAGACGGCCTCCTTTCCTGCTTCAGATTCCACGCCAAGAGCCGCTAACACGGCGGCTCGGTTGAACCTGATGCACGCTTTCCCGAATCTCACGCCCGGAATCGCCCCTTGCTCGTAGAGCATGTGAACATAGCGTGATGAACAGCTAATATCGCGAGCGATAACTTTTGCTGGAACGAGAATAGGCTCGCCCGCTTCGACTTGTTTTGTATTTGTTACTGTCTTCATGACAGTAGGAATTATTCTTAATTCACTGGAACTGAGTAGAAAGGGGAGAGAAACACTCAATCACTTCCCCTTGTAGTATTTCCTTATCACTTCAGAGAGGGAAAAATACACAAGAGCTTCCGATATATCCTTTCGAGTCGGCCTCTTTTTAAGGTCATAACTTTCTACCATATAATCAGCAAGCTCGACGCGAGTATCAGGGAGGGATCTTTTTTCTCTCTGAAATTTCACAAGTGCTGCTCCAAACAAAATGAACCGGTGTCTCGTTTCGAATATTTTTCCATCACTAGGAGACTTTGATAATCGCTCCATCGCAGACGGTAGATACTCGCCTTTGGTGCGCTTCGACGCTATGACGTAATCATTAGCAATTCTGCCTAGTGTCTCGGGATCACTTCCCAATCTATCATGTAGGTGAAAATCTCTCTTCAATATTGTTAGTTGGTCATTGTCTTCGCCTCCGCGTAAAGCCGTCATTTTCATAAATAGAAAACTAATCCATTCCATGCAGGTTCGCGCTACGCCATCGTCGCCCGTAATAGTTTTTTCACTCATAACAATATTCTTAGTTAAGATACTTCGGTTAATGCTTTAATTGTAATCAAACAACGGCTGAAATATTGGATAGTTTAGCGCCAGCGGGTAATACCTGCCAGTAGGGCAAAGCTTCGCGCTTAGTGAATGCCTTATGGTAATGATCAAAGAACGTGCTCATGTGCCCGTGCCCCATATCGGACTTAAGCGCGTCAAGATCACCTTCCGTGGCGAGTAAATAACTGCCGAATGAATGCCTCAGCGCGTCCTGCTTCTCTCTGCCGTCGATACCTGCCTTACTGCGGACTTTAGCAGCTTTAAATCGCCATCGCGGAGGAATGATCTTGCCCACACGCTCCTTGGCGGGGATTGACTCGATCCATTTTTCTAGGGTCGGCTGAATTCTAACATTTCGGCGATACAGCTTTTTAGCAATCGTCGCGTCGATTCTGATGTTGCCAAGCTCCAAGGAGACATTCTCCCAGCGCAACTTGGTGACTTCTTCGGGCCGGATGCCAGCAAAGGCCATGAAAGCAAAAGGCATAGCGCAACCAGAGCAAAGCCGATCAGTCTCCCCCTCTGGGTAATCAACACACGCTGCAAATAGTGCCTTGAGTTCCTTGGGCGTGTAGGTGGTCACCTCATCAGACGACTCTGGGTTTCGCTTCACCTTCATCGCCTTCACTGGGTTCTTTTCAATAGCACCACTTTTCACCACGTCGCCAAGTATAGCTGAAATGTTACGCATTCCGTTTTTCCACCGAGTCTGACCGTCGGTGGTTTCGTCCAGAGCCTTCTGGATATCGTCGGCGGTGATGTCGTGGCAGTTCATCGACATGAACCATTCAGGCAGTGCCTTTTCCCATGCTCGGAAGTCGGCCAATGTTCGCGGCCTGTGGTTTTCCCTGTGCTTCAATCCTGCCGTCCAGGCATCGCAGAGCGTAGGGGCCTTGCTTCGCGTGTCGTGATGCTCAATATAATGCATCGCAGCCTGCGTTAAAGATATGCCCCATTCACTCAGCAACTCGCTCGCCTTGATCGCATCGGCGGCCAGATCGGCCCGAATGTCGATTGCCTTTGCCCGTGTTCCATTGGCCGCTTCACGTAGCCGCTTAGCTTCGGCCTTAGCCTCGTCACGCGTCGAGAAATACCGGCGGCGGAATTTACCGGTGTCTGATGCACTGGCTGGCACATTCACCAGCCAACCTTTCGAGGTCTTTCTGTAATCAAATCGTGGAGTTCTGGGCATGAACCATTACTGCAATATCGCAGTTAAAAGTCGAGAATAAACGGAATAAGGCAATTCAAAAAGAAACAAACCACTGTAAATCAATGGATTTAATGATCGATTAACGGATTGAAAATCCGCGTGTCCTTGGTTCGAATCCGAGTGGAGCCACCATTTTTTCCTCCTGCTTAATATTTCCCGCTCGGTCACACGAGCGGGAATTTTTTTGCCCTCGAAGCTGGCATTTCCGTCGATCTTCCAATCGACCCTTCCCTAGGCGCCGAAGTAGCCTCGAGTTTTTATCACCTCGGCGACCTCTTCCGGCACCATCTTTTCCCAGCTCTTATCGCCGGCTGCTATCTTGGCCAGCACATCTCTGGAAAAGACCTCGAGGCATTCTTCATCGTGATTGGTGAGCTGTTCGATGCAGCCACGGTCGATCAGGTAGTTGTAGAGGTTTTTCAGATCCTCGGAAACCTCAAGATTCTCGATGGTCATCAGCTCTTTCTTGTTAGCATCCTTGAGCGGGTAGACATAGAGCTTCAGGTCATTTTTAAACAATCTGCCAAACGACTCGAGAATTCCCCCTTCCAGAGCGGTGTAGTATTTCTCATCAAATAGCTCCCGCACACTGCCGATGCCCATGGTGATGCCGATCTTTTTCTTGGTGTAGCGACTGAGATAGGCGGCGAGGCGGTAGTATTGGAAATAGTCCGAGATCAGCACCGTCATGCCGCAGGCCACCAGCATATCGGCTCGCGCCAGGAAATCTCGATAGTCGATCTGCCCGTCGGCCATCAGGTTACTCATGGTCACTTCCATAATCTGGATCACCGAGTCGGCATCGACTTCAGGTTCCACGATAAAGCGCTCGTGGGCGCAGCGCATGATATCGATATTGGTGTTGCAGACCGGGCGGAAGCTGCCGCGCTCCACCAGCACTGCCTTCTTGCGGAGCACCTCGGACGGCTGCAGCACCTTCCCTTTCGCACCAAACATCGCCGCACTGGTCAGGCCCAGCTGGACCAGCTTCAGGCTCATCAGACGATTGTCCACATGGCGAAACTCGATCCCAGAGAACTCAATCATATCGATTTCAATGCGTGCCGTGGAGAGGTTATCGAGCAGCGACTCGATCAGCTTGTCCGGGTGATGGTGCAGCATGCAGGCGCCGTAGAGCAGGTTCACCCCCACCACGCCGAGCGCTTCCTGCTGGAGCGCATTGGTGGTGTCCAGCATTCTGACGTGAATGATGATTTGGCTGCTTTCATCGCGTGGATGCGCTTGGAAACGGACGCCCATCCAGCCATGGCATTCGTTGGTTCCATGGTAGTTGCGCGCCGAGACGGTATCGGCAAAGGTGAAAAAGGCAGTGGTATCCCCGCGCTCCGATTTCAGTCGCTCGAGGTTGAGGTCTTGCTCATATTCGAGCATGCTTTCGAGTCGGTCCCGGCAAACGTAGCGCTTGCAACGACCATAAATCGCATCGCTCACCTTCATGTCGTAAGCGGAGATACTTTTGGAAATAGTCCCTGCTGCCGCTCCGGCGCGGAAAAACCATCGCACCACCTCCTGCCCGGCACCAATTTCTGCAAATGTGCCGTAGCGTTTGGGGTCTAGGTTCACCTGTAGGGCCTTGTCTAAAGTGGTTTTCAGTTCGGTAGTGGGCATATTGTCAGTTGAGCAGATAGCGTGCTAGCTTCGGGAGAAAATACTGGTGAGCATAGCGCCACGCCTCCAGCGAGCTTCCTTATTTCCTCCTTGTTCCCACCCCAGCAGCTACCCTATTGAAGCCCCAGTAACCTTTTCTATTTTTTGACCATGCAACGAATCGCCATCGGAGACATTCACGGCTGCCACCACGCGCTGATGACCATGCTGGAGCAACTCCAGCCCAGCGCAGAAGATCTCATCGTCACTCTCGGCGACTACGTCGATCGCGGGCCCGACTCGAAGTCGGTGATCGATTCCCTGTTGGAATTCCAAAAAGACCACAACTACGTGCATCTCATGGGCAACCATGAAATCCAGATGATCCGCGCACTGGAAACCCGCCAGGACCGCGACCGTTTTCTCAGTGAGATGTGTGGCGGCCAAGACACGCTGGACTCCTACGGCGGCAGCTTCGAGGACGTGCCGGAGGCGCACTGGGACTTCATGCGCTCAGCGAAACTCTACCACGAACTGGAAAATCACATCCTCGTGCACGCCGGGGTTTCCAGTCAGACACCGGTCGACCAGCAGGATCAGGAAACTTATTACTACCAGCGATTTTACAGCCAACAGCCACATATCTCCGGCAAAACCGTCGTCTGCGGCCACACCATCCAAGGCGACCTGCCCACTAACCTCGGCCACGCCATCTGCCTCGACACCTGCGCCTACGGTGGTGGCTGGCTCAGCGCTCTGGACGTCGATTCTGGTCAAATTTGGCAGACCAACGAGCAGGGAGAGAGTCGGACAATGACGTTAGATGAGCTCTAGGATCGCTGACAACTGCTTGATTCAGAGCGAATATCAGGAAAAGTTAGAAATCTAGCCTTGGCCGAGTGGCCACGACCCTGCTATGTATTTACATATGCGGGGTTTATCATGTCTACTGGCTATCTGCGGGCTTTCATTGCTCGAAGGAAACCTCTCCGCAGCCACGCTGGCGCATGTCAGCGACTTTGAGTCCGAAAACAAAGATGGCTGGCAGCATCCGGTGAGCAACGGAAACCAGACCAGCATTCAGTTCGACGGCCCCTTCAACGATCTATTGTTAGTGACCTCGAGTGGCGGCTCCGGAGCCGGGTCTCGACTCGTGGTGCCCAACACCACCGCAGCCTGGACCGGCGACTACACCGCCGCGGGCATCACCGCCGTGCAGATGGATTTGGTCAACAACAGCGGCTCCACCTTATTCATGCGCGTGGGCATTGAGGGTGGTTCGGCTGGAAACCGATGGACCTCCTCGGTGCCGATCGAACTCTCACCCAGCGACCGTGGCACCTTTCTGTTTCAGCTCGATGCCAGCTCACTGAGCTCCGCAGGCGGCAGCGATCTGAGTGCCGCGCTCGCCGACGTCAGCCAAATCCGAATTCTGCACAACGCCAGCTCAGGAGACTTCAAAGGATCCTCAGTCTCCGGCTCGTTCACCGTCGATAACATCACCCTCGTGCCCGAGCCCAGCTCGATCGCGATGCTCACTATGGGGCTCACCACCCTGCTGATGCGCAGGAAAATCTAATCACACACATCATGAAGGCCCATCTCGCTTCCGTCCCCCTGCTGCTCTGCACCTTTTCCTTGGGAGCGTCCGCCCAGACATTTGCCCCTGTTTGGCAGTTAGGTAATGACGATGACAGCACCGCCGAGTTTAAATCTGAAGACTGGTCGGTGACATCTGGAAATGGCAGCCCCACCGCCGCCGATGACCATTACTACTTCGCGGGCAGCTATCCAAATGGCGTCGGCACCGTGGCCACCGACGAGGCACTGAACCATTTCGAGCGCGCACTGCGTGAAGCCGACCCTAGCAACAACATCCACTTCAATCTCAGCGCCTCACAGGCCTCGACCACCTCCAGGCTCCGGCTGCAGGTCAAGTTTTTCAGCAGCGGTCGTTGGGAAAATGACGCGTCCGGCCCCGGCTACGGCAGTCGGGATCTAGAGCTGCGCTTCAATGGTGTTGTCGTCGCCAGCGCCAGTGACGTGCAGGAAGAACATCACTTCGATGTCAGTTTCAGCTCCAGCTCAGTGAATGCCACATCCACCGCCGGCAATACCGTGGAGCTTCGCGAAACCGGCGGCACTCCGAACAGCTGGACGCGGATCGATTTTGTCGCGCTCTCCTCCGATGATGACGGACTAACGGATACTGATTCCGATACCATTCCGCTCTGGTGGGAGCAGCTCTATGGCTTCGACGACAGCAACCCGTCGGACGCCGCCGAAGACCCCGACTCAGACGGCCGAAGCAATGCCGAAGAGTTCGCCGACGGCACCTCGCCGCTGGCCGCCGACAGCGATCACGACGGACTCAACGACGGCCAGGAACACACCGCCGGCACCGATCCATTCAACCCCGACAGCGACGGCGACACTCTGCTCGACGGTCAGGAAACTGCCAGCAATCCGCTGTTAGCCGACTCCGATGGCGACGGCGTCTCCGACCCCATGGAAATAGAACGCGGCACCGACCCACTCAACTCAGCCAGCACACCTTTGTTGTTCGATGGCGCTGTGGCGCTCAGTTTCACCTCCACCCGTCGCCACGACACATTGATCGAACTCCACGAGCAAGCCGGCGTTTTCCCGCAACGATACTGGAATAACACCGAGCCTCTCAGCCACAATACCGATGCCTCAGGAAGCATTGTCGACCTCACCAACAGCATCAACACCAGCTCGGGCATCACCGCCACGTGGTCGGCCTCAAGGAGCGATTACACCAGGAACATCGGCAGCCCGGATCAGAAAATCTGGACCGGCTGTCTTGATGGTTACCAAGATTTCTCCGGCACCCCCACCGAGATCGCCCTCAGCAACATCCCCGCCGGAACCTATGATCTCTACGTCTATGTGGGTGCGTTTAACAACTACCGCAAAGGCGCCGTCCGCTTGAACGCAGACCCTGCCACGGACCGTTACTACCTCACCTACGTCACGCCCCCGTTTTTACGATTCATCGAGGCCACCGCCACCACGGACCCCACGGCTGAGGAATCGAACTACGTGCTCTATCGCAATGTCACCGGCCCGGTGATCACCGTTCAGAATGCTTCGATTTCAGGTAACACCGGCGTGCACGCCATCCAGCTGGTCAATGTCTCACAGGACACGGATGGCGACAACATGCCCGACTCCTATGAGATCCAGCATCGACTCGATCCGCAAAGCAGCGACGCCACGGCCGATGCCGACAACGACGGACTCAGCAACCACGGCGAGTTTCTCGCCGGCACCGATCCCAACAACCCAGACACCGATAACGACCAGCTCCCCGATGGCCAGGAAGCCGCGCACGGGGCGGACCCTCTGGTTTCGGACAGCGATGGCGACAAGATTCTCGACGGCGTGGAAATCCTCAACAATCCCTACGTCACCAACCCTGCCCTCGCGGACACGGATGCGGATGGAACCTCGGACTACGATGAACTGCTCGCCGGCACCGACCCCACCGATACCAACATCACCGCCGCCGCAGCCACCGTGCCGCAGTGGGAGGCCGGCAATCACCGCTGGGTCTGGCGCGTCGACAACGTGCGCATGCTGCTCGACCACGGCACCGGCCTGATCACCACCAACGAGTGGGGTGAAGATGTGCTTTTACAACTCCGCGCCGAAATCAAGGACTCGGACTGGCGCGGCGCGCTCACCATGGGCCTCAGTTATGAAGAGGGCAGCATCACCTACTACAACACCAGCCGGAACGGTGTGTTTTATCGCGATAACAACCCTGATTGGTCGTGGTATAACAACGGCAGCGGCGATCCACCCGCCGATCTCTCAGCCTCTCTCGGACTCAGTATGAAAGGTCGGGAAGACGATACCTCGCCGCTGCGTTTTGAGTGCATCGCTCAGGAAGACCCACCTGTGGCTCCCTCGGTGTGGGGTGATGCCGAGAACACCTGGACGGTAACGTTCAATACCTACGACTTCAGCGATCCTAACAACCCCGTATTGATCAACTCCTCCACGGAAACCGGCATGCGTTCATACAATGCCGAGATCCGCAACGGAACCGCAATCTGGGCGATCGACGATGATGAAAACACCATCACCATGGAGACCTCGGACGGCGTCACCGCGGTGATCAGTCGGGCGTCCTTCGGACCGACCGACCTCGATAACGACGGCATGGATGACGCTTGGGAAAGCAGCTACGGTGGAGATCTCGCCCCCGATGTGGATGCCGATGGCGATGGCATTTCCAACGTCGATGAATACCTCGCGGGCACCAATCCGAATGTCAGCGACAGCGATGGCGACGGCGTCGACGATAACGTGGAGCTCGCCCACGGCACCGATCCCACCTCAGCCCTCTCCCTGCCCGCCTTTTTCACCTTCTCACCTCCCAGCGCTAACGAAGACCTCGACGGCAACGGCCTATCCGATGCTTGGGAACTCTGGGCCGGAGTCTCAGGACTAACAGCCGGCGGCGATGACGACGGCGATGGTTTCAGCAATTTCCAAGAAAGCATCGCCGGCACCAATCCCACCGATGCCAACTCCCATCCAAAATCCACGCTTGGACGATCCGGCGATGACTTGGTGATCGAGTGGCCGGATGTTGTTGGAAAAGATTTCACCGTCTGTGCGAGTGAGACATTGGTCGGCTGGGACGCCGTCACCGGTCTGCCTGCTCCGAGCGCATCGAACGGCATGATCTATCAGACCATTCCGGACGTCTTGCTCACCCCTGAAACACTCTCCTTTTACAAAATTCAGATTTCCGACCGAGACACCGACCTCGATGGCCTCAGCGACTGGACAGAGGAATCGGTCTTGGGAACCTCCGCCGATAACAGCGGCTCCGGCACGGAGAATTCCACCCGCATCGCCTTGGTGAATTCCAGCGGAGCGACACTCTCGGGCGATTACCTTAGCTTTCTAGAAATGATGCAAGGGTCGTCAAAAAGTGGAGGTCTCCCCGGCAGCAGCGCCTCAGGCACGCCATCGAAACGTTCCGCCGCACGTTTCCTCACCCAGGCCAGCTTTGGCCCCACGATGAAAGACACCGAGCATGTCCGTGAGCTGGGATACGAGGGCTGGCTTGACGACCAGCTGGCGAAGCCCCCCACCCTGCATAGCTCATACATCCGCGAGATTAAAGTGGATCACAATGGCCCGCGCGCCGACCAAACCTACGACGCCGATCCTAACAGCTCTAGTGTAGGAGGCTCAAATATCACCACCGCCTTTGCCCGTGCCGCGATCTCCGGCGAGGACCAGCTGCGCCAGCGCATGGCCTTCGCGCTCTCGCAAATCCTCGTGGTTTCAAGAAAGGATGCCACGCTGGATAACAAGCCGGAGCCGATGGCGGATTACTATGATATTTTTGTCCGCAACGGCCTCGGCAACTACTTGGACATCCTCAGGGAAGTCACCTACCACCCGTGCATGGGCTGGTATCTCAGCCACGTGGGCAATCAGAAAGCCGACCTCAGCATCGGTCGGTTCCCCGATGAAAACTACGCCCGCGAGGTGATGCAGCTGTTCACCGTGGGGCTCTGGCAGCTGAACCCCGACGGCAGCAGGAAACTCGACAACCAAGGCGAGCCCATCCCCACCTACAACAACGCCGAGATCACCGAGCTGGCGCGTGTTTTCACTGGTCTCTGGTATGACTCCGAGTGGGGCTGGGGGTCCGGCGGCTGGGCGGAGGATCACTTCATGCGCCCAATGGTGATGCACGCGGACTATCACGACACCGAGACCAAAACACTGTTAGACGGCTTCGTGATTCCCGCCCGAGCCCCATCCAGCGAGAACGCGCGCAAGGACATCGATGACGCGCTGGCGCATCTATTCAACCACCCGAACACGCCGGTATTCATCTCGAAACAGTTGATCCAATTCTTTGTCACAGCCAACCCCTCGCCGGATTACATCCAACGTGTGCAGGCTGTGTTCTGTGACAATGGCCAAGGCGTGCGCGGCGACCTTGGAGCGGTGGTCAAAGCCATCCTCCTCGACGATGAAGCACGTGAGGCGAAGTATGCCACGGGCGATCCCAGCTACGGCAAACTCCGCGAGCCCGTGATCCGCACCATGGCGATGGCGAGAGCCTTCGACTTGGGCGAAACGCACCCCGCCTTCGTCTGGTGGAACCCGGAAGACCTCTATGCCGGCCTGTCCTTCCAAGAGCCCATGAACGCACCGAGCGTGTTCAACTTTTACAAACCCAGCTACCAGGCACCCGGCGTAATCCGCGATGCCGGCCTGGTCAGCCCCGTGTTCCAGATCATGGACAGCTACTCGGCCATCTCCTTTCCCAATTTAATGTGGGACTACCTCAGCACCGGCTTCCGCTCCGGCTGGGAAAACCGACGTTACCCACTCAATTTCACCGCCGCCCGCAAGGCCGCCGTTTCGAACGAAGCACTGCTGGATCATATGAACCTGCTGTTAGCCGCCGGAAAAATGACGGCACACACGCGCGGCATCATCTTGAATGCCTTGGAAACGACCGAGCTCTCCGAGGACGGTCGGATCCAGCTAGCCGCCTACCTCACCCTGATGAGCCCCGAAGCCGCCACCCAGCAGTAACATCTAACCATTTCTAACCATGTCACGCAATCTATCCAGACGCCGCTTCCTCGGTGAGGCATCGTGCGCCGCACTCGGCTCGACTTCCATCCTATCCACCATTCTCAACCTCCAGATGGCCAACAACGCGGTGGCGGGCACTGGTGACGGAGCTTCCGGACGAAAGACACTGGTCTGCCTGTTCCTCTCCGGCGGATGCGATAGCTACAACGTGCTACTGCCAGCCGACACCAGTCCGGCCAACGACGGAGCCTACGATGACTACGCCGCCGCCCGCTCCAACCTCGCCCTCTCCCACCCCGACAAGGCTCCGGTCATTTTCAACCCGGACGCAGGCACAAACGACCAGATTGCCAACCCCAATTTCCTACCGCTCAACACCGCCGAAGGAGGGGCCGCCTACACGGATAGCTCGGGACGCAGCTACGGCATCCACCCCAGCTGCACACGCTTGAAGGAGCTGTTCGAAGGCACCTCTGCCGAGCCTAACAAAAAGCGCCTTTCCTTCATCTCAAACATTGGCACCCTGGTGGAGCCGATCGCTGATAAATCCGCCTACGAAAGTGGCAACCTTCCCCTGCCCAAAGCGCTCTTCTCGCACAGTGACCAGACCGAGCAGTGGCAGACCTCCGTGCCGCAGGGGCAGACGATCCTCAGCGGCTGGGCCGGTCGCGCCGCCGACATCCTGCACTCACGTCTGAACACCGAGCAGACCAACGGCTTTTACATGCCGATGAATTTTTCCATCAACGGCAACACCGTGTTCCAAACAGGTGCCACCGAGGGACAGTTTGTGCTGACCTCGAACGGAGCGCTGTCGTTTTCCGGTCCGCACGGCACTGCCAACGATGCGCAATCGATCAAAAACCGAACCCTCAAGGAGATGGCCACCGATCCGATGAATGAGCACTACCGCAATCTCTTCCAGCAGGCCTTCCGCAAGAGCACGGCCGACAGCATTGAGCGCGGCGAGCAGTTCCAGACCAGCTTCGACGCCCCCGGATCGGTGAATGGCCAGGACGTGGACGCGGCCATCGATGCCGCCGGCTTCCTTGACGACTACTTAGGAAACCAACTCCGCGCAGCGGTGCGCACCATTGCGATCCGTGAGACACTGAAACTCTGTCGCCAAACCTTGTTCATCGAATATGGCGGCTGGGACAACCACAGCGAACTGCTGAACACCCAAGCCGCATTGCTCAGCAGTCTGGACACCAACCTGTATGCCTACCAGAACTGCTTGGAAGCCCTTGGGCTCGGTGACGATGTCATCACCTTCACCAGCTCAGACTTTGCCCGCACCCTGCGCTCGAACGGCCAAGGAACCGATCACGCCTGGTCGGGCAACCAGTTTGTGTTAGGCTCACCGGTCGATGGTGGCAAAATCGTCGGCAACTACGCCTCGCTCGCCATCGACGGGCCGGATGACATCGGTCGTGGCGGTCGTATTTTCCCCAAAGTCTCGGTCGATGAATACTTCTGCGAGCTGCTCGATTGGTTTGGCGTCGCCCAGGGCGAAATGGGCACCGTGCTACCTAACATCGAAAACTTCCACACCCTCGGAGCCGTGAACCGACCGCTGGGATTCATTTCCTGACGGCATTCGCTACAAAAATTTCCCTAGGCGCGCTAGCTCCACAGTCATGATCACTCGGAAATCCATCGCTCTGCTTGCACTCACCGCGGCCCTTGCTGTGTTCTTTTTCTGGAATCGCAACACCGCACCTTCTGAGCTCGAGCAGCAGCCACCGATTGTTACCCTGCCCAAGCCTCCGCCCCCCAAGCCGGAGGTGCCCATGGGAAAGCTCATCGGTGAAAAGCTACTGCATCAATACGCTTCGGATGACACCACCCTGCGCGATGACCTACAGGCGATCAGTCGACTCAGTCTGAGCTACATCACCCTGGTGAAAAACCACGCCAATCACCCCGTCGGCTGCAACGCTGACCTGGCCGATGCCTTTCATGGTAAAAACCCTCATCAACAACGTTTCCTCCCGGACCGACACAAGGTTTTCAACGATGAAGGAGAAATGATCGACCGCTGGCAGACGCCACTTTTCATCCACCCGGTTTCAGCAGGCCGATGGGAAATCAGGTCGGCAGGACCAGACCGAAAACTCTGGACCGGGGACGATTTACAACTGCTACCGAATGGCACGTTTGTCGAAGGTTTCACCAAAAACTAACTCGTTCATGGCCGAGTGCTTGCCTCCGTATCGGGCAGATCGAGCAGGATCGCAAGGAGCTGGCGAATGAAATCCGGTTGAACCGGCAGAGTCATGTGAGGAGCATTGATGGTGTGAACGCTGGTCCATGGAATCGGGCCGGGGCGATCATCGGGAGTCCGCGCGAGTGCCGAGCGGGCGGTGACGGTGTTGTCGCCGTGCTGGTAGGCAATCGGAGTGAGCGAGCCATCGGCCATTACCTGGAGTTGGCTGACCGTGGGTTTGGCATTGCCCACAAACGCGTGCATCGTCACGCCGGCTGGCAGGGTGCAGCGGCAGTCGAGCGCCATTTGAAAGGCCTTGGCTGCGGCGAGCGACTTGCGTTGGTGGTCGAGAGCGATCTCCAAGCGAGTGGCTCGATCCCGAGTTCCCGGAAGAAGTTGCTGGAGATACTTGTCCTGCGAGGGAGCGGCGAGCCCCCATTGGTAACGTTTCCAAACAGCGGGATCGAATGGATCAAGCTGTCTTCCCAAAGCATCAACCAGCGGCTGGTCGGCGGCCCGCGGTAGCAGTTCGTAAGTCGAAGGAAAGGTGCCGATCACTGCCGCTTGGAACTTGGGAACGAAGGAAGAAAGCACCATCCCGTCTTTGAGCTGAAGGATGGCTTCGGCGGATCCATTGTTAGGTGTGCCGACTTGGATAAACCGATGCACGCTACGCGCGCCAGCCCAGGTGACTTGCGGGCGAGTCCCATCAGTCGGTGGTGTAGCGTCGCCATACATCATGTAATATCGGCCGACCAAGCCCCCCATCGAATGGGCGACGATATCGAATTTAATTTCGCGTTCCGGCAAGCCACGCCGTATCCGCTCGGCACGGATGAAGCGGCGTGTTTCCTCGATGAACTTGCCCAAAGCCGCGGCATTTTCCGCATTCGGCCGGCGCCAGTCGTAACCAAACTCGAAACATGAAATGTGTTCGCCTGCCTTGGGTGGACGGTTCTTGTCATCGCGATAACCACCGATGACAAGAGCCTTCAGCAGACCGTGATAGGCTTTCAGCCCGATGCCGGGGCTCAACGTAAGCCGATCCAGCGTGCCATCCTGCTGAACCTCATCGGTGAGCGAGCCCAGTCCACTGTTCCGCCGCATCGGCAGTGCCAATGCGCGCCGCCCGTTAGCGGATCCATGGCGAATGGCACCGATGCCATACGCCCCCCAGACCACCTTGCCATCATCCGAAACCAGCCGTGAGCCCAGGATGCCGGGAATGACGATGACCGGATTGGGCTCGCGCTTGTTCAGCCGCGCAACGCTGGCGTAATCCTCATCATCAAGTCCGGCGGTGCCTGCACAGCTGTTCAACAGGATGCCTGTTAGAGCCACGACCATAAAGGCCAGTATTCGGTCAATTCTCGTTTTCATGGGAAGATGCTGTTGTCGCTTGTTTGGCTTGAAATGGAGGAAACGGCTTGGGGTGCTCCGATGATTTCATCATGATCGATATCGAAGCCTCAGAAAAAAGCACGCTTATTGCTGATTCAGATTCCAGTCGTAATCCATGTATTTGACCGAAAAACCACCGCGCTTGATCTGCTTGGCATCTTCGGCACTCGCATAAGTGGCAATGAAGTTTTCCACGCTGCCAGCTTGATTTTTGAAGTCCCCCTTAAACCAATCAAAGATCTGTGATAGGTAGAGCGTTTTGCTGCTGACATCGATCCGATTCTTCGTTCTGTCTGCTAGAAATGCCCGCCCCTGTTCGTCGAGCTGCCTGCTGAGCTGGCTGGCCTGAAATGCTTCCGCCCGTAACGATGGGCAACCAATCGACGCACAATTCACCGCAAAATGGATGCGTGCATCTTTGTATTTCTTCCGCAGTTGCTCATGCTCGATGTCGTCCAGACTGTGTTTTTTTCCAAAAACATGAACGACTTTCAATTTCCATGGGCTCTTGAACACTCCGCCAATATTTTTGATGCTTTTGACCGGGTAATGGTCGACCACAAGTTTCAAGGTAGTGGCATTATAAAGGTTGATCAGGAATGCCATCCGTTCGTCTTTGCCCCAGGTGTCAAACTTGGCCTCAGGAACCGCCGCGAGAGTATTGAGGTAATTGTCCAGTGCTCCCGGGTTCTTTTTAAGTCCGGAATAATCCACCTTGTTGTTCTTTACATGAGATTTGAGGATGGTGGTGAATGCGCTATGGCGATGATCGAAGCCTTGGGCCTTTGCCGATGCCAGGCCAGCCGACAGCGTCAGTGATGCGATTAGAAATGCAGTAGTGATGTTTTTCATAGGTTTGATTGATTGGTTTCACTAGTTCAGTCGGTCGAACAAGGTGAACCCTTAACAATCATTTTTCTTTGGCTGCCATCCCCAGCTGATTAACGCGCTCAATCCACTAGCCGTAATAACGTTGGTAAAACCTCTCACACAGCGAAAGCCGCGCATTTCCAGAAAAGGAAAACCGATATCGCAGCATGAATTCGATGATGGTGAAAAAGCGTTTGCAGAATGAATGCCGCCGCCATTTCCGGGCGCAGACAATGCCTTCATTTGCGAGGTAAAGGTTCTCGCCAATGTTATTGAGCCGATCACTCATCTCGACATCCTCCATCAGTTTTTGCTCAGTGAGCACACCATGGTCAATGGCGGTGGCTCGGTGGAAAAATTGGCATTGATCGCCGAAACTTGTCTGCATGGTCGTGGCACGAAATTCATTCATCGCTTCGACGAGAAGCAAACCAGCAGAGGCATGATCAAAGCGTTGCCCCAGTGAGCCGGCAATCACCTGTTGGTTCGCCTCAAGTGCGTGAGTCAGGTTTTCTAGAGCATTCGCTGGCAGGATGAGATCCGAGTGGAGCACGATCACCCACGGCGCGGTTGCGGCATCGACTCCGGCTTTGATTTGCATGCCTCGCCCCGGATCAGACTGGACGATTTGCAGCGCCAGCTCTGGACAATTTACCTGCGGTGGATCGCCTGCATTGGTGATAATCACCTCCCTGGGTTGTAACGTCTGCTCGGCAATACTTGTTAGAACACCATCGAGCTGTTGCGGATCGACCTGATAGGTAGGAATAACCACCGACCACGCTATGCGATCTTTGCGCTCCAGCTTACGCATGAAACGAGGCACACATCGCCGTGCTTCTGCCAGCAGGAATATCATGAATGGCAGCCAGAACATCCATTTCGCCCATAGCGGAAGCGTCCACATCCCAGTCCCTGCCTGCATATGCCATACTAAAAAATAAAGGCTGAATGTGATGGAGAGCGAAATCCACGAGAGTCTCGGGCGAACGACAATCAAGGGCAAGACCCAGGTGAGATACCAGAAATGGACAATCGGCGACAGGATGAGCAACCCACCAAGGGCGAGCAACAAGGCGGACCAAACTCGATTCTTCAGTGTCAGCCAAAATGCCATCAGCCAACAAACCACATAAAGCAAGGCGACCACCATCGTGGCAAGCTTCGAACTTTCTAACAACCACTCAACAATCGAATAAACCGGCCCGTTAAATCCACCACCAGAGCCAAAGACGATCAGTGCATTGAAAACGTGAGGCAAGTCACTCCATGAAAACAGCAATGGAATACACAGAGTCAACAGGCCCGCTAAGATACCTTTCCGGCCGGCCTTCCAGAGCAAGATGGGAGCGACCACTGCGGCCATGAGTTTGACACCCACTGCAATCCCCACCGCCACGCCACAGGCGATGAACCAGCGTTTCGAATAGGCCAACAAGGCCGCCACCAAGGCCGCCACCATCACCACATCAAAGTGAGCTTCGGCACTGAATGACAGCAAGGTCAGTGGGCTCAGTCCGTAAAACAAGCTCCAGTGAGGAGGCCTATGCAACTGAGCCAGCACGCCCAGCAACAGCGCAATCACCAAGAGATCGAGCGCCAGAAACACCCACTTATAACTCAACGGGGAATACCCCAAACTATTGATGCCACGAAAAATCTGCATCGCCAACGGTGGATAGGCGGTAGGCCGGTCCTTATGATTCATTTTCACCCAATAATCATCGCGATGACTTTCATACATCGCATCCTCAGCCAGGCCACGGTATGGGCTCACCCCCTCTGCCGTCAATTTCCCCTCCCAGAGATAGCGGTTAATGTCGTCCGATGGCGCCGCTGGAATCAAGGCCAATCGGGCGACCAGACACAGCAACAGGATCCAGAAGGCCGTTGCCTTAGGGGTGTGAAAATGGGGAAAAACAAACACCGCCGCAATGCCCAGGAGGCCGAGAGTGGCCGCGATGACGGTTCGTTCGATGCCCGCTACATTGAAATCTGTCGTAAAATAACTGTAGAGTGCGCATAACAAAACAATCGCCGCTGCCATGAAACTCCAAAGAGCCTTGCGCAATCGGTTCGATGGATACGGCGCGATCACATTAGCGTTCGGTTAGACTTTTGACTCCCATCATGCCGATGCCGATCGGATAAATGAGGAAAAAGGGAACAGCCCCATAGACGCCCACGTGAAAGTATTGGATCGCGGCAGTGAGTGTCAATGCCGCCACAAACAGCTCGATCATGGGCATAAGATCCTGCTTTTCCGTGTAGCGCATTTTCTGTTTCTTATCCCCCTGCTTGGGAGTCCTAACAAACGGAGATTCCACGCCGATCAGTCCTTCGATGCAGGCTTTGGAATTGCTCACACAGACACCAAAACCAATCAGAATCAGCATCGGCAATCGTGAGAAATAGTGTTTCCAGCGGTCTGGAGAAATCCATAGTTCTGCGACTAAATACAACAGACTCGGCCCCAGCATGGCAAAGCCCATCGGGATGAAAAACCACACCAAGTAGGAGATCTCAAATGGCATTGGATTGAAAATTGCCATCGGTAACGCGAGCAATGCCTGCAAACACATGAAAAAGTGCAGGGAGTAATGCGTTAGATGGAAAGTCGACTCGACCTTCTTACGCAGCTCGATCGGTGCCGACCAGACTTTCGGCAGCATCTTGAGCGAGGTCTGGATCGAACCTTTCGCCCAGCGGAATTGTTGACTCCTAAAGCCCCGAAACTGTGGCGGCAACTCGGCGGGAACACAGAGATCTGGCAGGTAGTGAAACTTCCATCCCTTGAGCTGAGCACGATAGGATAAATCCAGATCCTCGGTCAGGGTGTCAGCGTTCCACCCGCCGGCATCATCGATCGCTTCCCGATCCCAAACACCTGCGGTGCCATTGAAATTGAGGAAATAATCATTGTAAGAGCGGGCGGTCTGTTCGACCACAAAATGTCCATCCACTCCCACGCTCTGGGCTTTGGTCAAAGCCGAGTCATTGGCATTGAGATGGCTCCAGCGCGCCTGCACCACGCCACATTTTTCCCGCGCAAAAAAGTGAGGGATTGTGCGCCTTAAAAAATCGACCGGCGGCACAAAGTCAGCATCAAAAATAGCAATGTATCGAGCCTCGCTGAGCTGCATGCCATAGGCGAGTGCCCCCGCTTTGTAGCCCGACCTGTCTTCGCGTCGCACCACAGTGATGTCGAGTCCCTGAGACTGCAACTCGGCCACCACGGAATCGACAATTTCGCAGGTCTCGTCATTGGAATCATCGAGCACTTGGATGGCATGCTTTGGGTAATCGATCGCCGCCACTGCGCGGATAATCCGCTCAGCCACGGTCGATTCATTATACAGTGGAATCTGTGTCAGCACTGCCGGACAACGCGAATCGCTGATGGCAAACTTCTCCTCAGCGGCACGACTCCCCTGGCGGATGTGGTCCTTGGATTTCCAGAACAGAAAGATCATGAAGTAGTGGTGCAAGCCGTAAACGACGAGCGCGACACTACACATGAGGTAGAAGCTGACTAATAAGGTGGATAACATAGAAAATGCTTAGCTGAGGTTTTTGTCGGGCTTAGTCATTGCTATGGGAGGCTTTCGGAGCCTCGAGCTGCCTGGCTTTAATGCTGGCGATTAAGTCAAATTGATACTCCTCGCGTTGATCCGTCGGCCCGTTTTCCAGGTTAAGAACTCCGCGCGGACAAACGGTCGAGCACATGCCACAACCCACGCAGGCTGAGCGCACGATGTCTTGGCCACGCTGCGCATACCAACGGACATCAATCCCCATTTCACAGTATTTCGAGCAGTTGCCGCAGGAAATGCACTGAGCTCCGTTAGTCGTAATTCTGAACCTGGATTTGAACTTCTGAATGATCCCGAGGACTGCCGCCATCGGGCATCCGAATCGACACCAGACGCGCGAGCCAAGAAGAGGATAGAACCCCACACCAATCACCCCTGAGAATACGGCGCCGATCAGGAAGCCATAGACTTTTCTAACGGTAAGCGAAGCTCCCCCCAAAGTCCCCCACCAGGCATCGAGCCAAACCATTGCGGTCATGACAACGACGAAGACCAGCACACTGTAGATCATGATGCGTTCGACCTGCCATGCGCTGCGCGATTTGTTAGACAGATGCCTGAAGCTATCGCCAGCGGTATTGGCAAGTCCACCACAGCCGCAAACCCAGGAACAATACCAACGCTTGCCGAAGTAATAAGTGAGCACAGGAGTCGCAATCAGAGTCATCAGAATCCCCCAGCCAAAGACAAACCCAGCCATGGCCTTGCCGCTGTTGAGTAGGTCGCCGACTTTATCCGGCATCAGGGCCTTGTATTCTAACGGCCAGAAGTAGTTCGGTAAAAAGTAAGGCTGATTCAGCCGTTCCATGATCGAAGGCACCATGAAGGCAAAACCAAACTGGCAAAACATGATCGAGCAGGTCCGGATGATTTGGTATTTGCTGTGGCGGTATTTCGCGATCGCTTTGATCCCCATCACAACCACCGCGATGGTGTAACAAGCTCCGTAAACAAACCAGATATCCGCAGCCCGATTGCGCAGCAGTTCGCTCAAGGGATCGAAGACACGGGTGATACCGCTGAGATGTCCGGAGTAAAAATAGTAAGCGGTGTAAAGCCCGGTGATGACGACACCGAGCAACCACCCACCGGAGCCCACTCCGGTGAAGGTGTTTTTGACAATGTTGTTGTTCTGGATTCCTGCTGGTCGCTTGAGGTGGTGACGCACTCCATAAATGACACCACCTGCGATGATACAGGACACCATGGTGAAAAACACCCAGCTACCAAGACCGGTGAATTGCTCGAAAAGCGCGAGGAAAAACAACACCAGGCCAATGCCCAGGATGGCAAGACCACTGCGCTCGATGGCATCAAGTTGTGGATCTGGAGGAACGATCGAATGACTTTCTCTGAGCATGGTGTTAGTGGGATTTGAAAAGGTTGAGTTTGGCGAGCATGGAGCTGAAGAGCCCTTTCTCCAGCTGTTTGCTGACTTGGATTTCGCTTTGTTGATTCCACTGAGCGATGATCTGATCTTCGTATTGGGTGAAAAATTCCGGGTCGAAATTCGCCGCGGCTAATTGGCGAAGCACCTCGGTGATCGCCACTTTTTCACGGATCCAGTGTTCCCATACTTGGTGCCGATGGCGGATACCGAAAACATTGACGCCGGTGACGGCCAGGCTGTCTTCACGGTAGTTGATACGCAGGGTGATGTGCTTGCCGGGAGCCTTCCAAAAGAAGCTTTTTTCACCCTCTTGCGGTGTCGGCATCACGGTTCCGTAGGTTTGGTATTCGATGTCGAAAAACTTCGCCGAGTTCCACCAGATGCCTGGATCATACTCTAACTCATCACCTAGAATGTTGGCCGCCACGAAGGTCCCTTGCATTTTTCCTACATACCAGACGGCTTCGATCGGTCTGCGTCCAGCGGGAGGCGTGCGGAGCTGGGCACAGTCGCCGATGCTCCAGACGTTCGGGAGATTGGTTCTGAAATAGTTGTTGACCAAGATACCTCGATCAAGCTCGACCTCGCTACCCTCTTTCAGCCAGTCGATGTTGGGGCGGACACCAGCGGTGAGTCCGACGATGCTGCAATCGATTTTCTCGCCACTCTTGGTGATGATGTGAGAGACTTTTCCATCGTCGCCAGCATGGATGCTATCCAGTTCATCTTGCATGCGCAGATCCACGTGGTGCTCATGGATATGCTGCTCGATCATTTTAGCTTCCTCTTCAGGCAGCACGGCGCCCCAGAAGACATTTTCCCTGACGAGGAAGGTGACACCGATTCCGCGCGTGATGAGCATTTCCGCCATCTCAATACCGATCAAACCGCCACCTACGATGACCGCATGCCTGGCTCCCTCGGCATGGGCCTCTAGTTGGTCGAGATCTTGTTTGGAGTAGAGTCCCTGAGCACCGGGAAGATCTTGCCCTGGCCAGCCAAATTTATTGGGTGTGGAGCCGACGGCGAGGATCAGATCGCTGTATTCCAGAGCGTCTCCATCTTGCAATACAATCCTGTTCGCTTCGTGCTCGATCTTTTTCACCCATGCACGTTTGAGTTCGAGTTTGTTTTCCCTCCAGAAGTGATCTTCATAAGGTTTGGTATCCTTATAATGCATGTGCCCCATAAAAATATACATCAGGGCCGTGCGGGAAAAGTGATGGTCGGTCTCGCCAGAAATGATGAGTATGGGAATCTCCAGATGACGTTTTCTGATCTCTCTGGCGGCAGTCACTCCAGCGATACCATTGCCGATGATAATGATAGGTTTCATCGTTTTAAGTTCCTGATAGTTGCAAACTCAACTCAGCGGCATATCGGTCAAAGGTCTCTCTGATCTCGTCTCTGACTTTACGGAAGGCATTGACGATTTCCTCCTCGGTGCCAGTCGCATCCGCAGGGTCGGCAAAACTCCAGCAGTAATGCTTTCGTTCACCCGGAAAGGTTGGGCAGCACGTTTCCGCATTGTCGCAGACGGTGATCACGGTATCGATGTCCTGCTGCATGTATTCATCCAGGTGCTTGCTACGGTGGCCGCTGATATCAATCTCGAGCTCTTGCATGACTTGGATTGCGATCGGGTGCACGTAGTTCGAGGGTTTCGAGCCAGCGCTTTGCACGTTGACGAGATTTCCTAACTTATGCTGTAGGTAACCTTCGGCCATGTGGCTGCGGCATGAGTTGCCTGTGCAGAGGATGAGAATGGTTGGTTTCATGATGATTTTAGAATGAGATTAAATGGCGGCCACTTGTTCGCTGGGCTCCAGCGATCCGGTGCAGCTGCTGCCGTGGCCTGCGGTGCAGCCAAAACAATGGTTCGCGGTGAGAATCGCCTGCTGCGCCATCGACTCCGGAGTGATGTCCCAGAGGTAGAGCGGTTGACCATCAGCCCTCTGCTGCATCTTGAGCATCTGGTTGAAATCACAATCGAAGACTTCTCCTTCGTAACCAATGTTGATGGTGCTGCGGCACATCAAACCGTCGACGGTGGCGGGGTTGAAGCTGTTGGCTAACAACTCCATGTAATAATCCCACTGACCGTGCTCACGGAGATCGACGGCAAAACGTGCGATCGGTAAGTTGGTGACGGCAAAAAGTCGGGTGAACACAATGCCGTAACGAGCCTCGAGTTCCCTTTTGTAATCAGCTTCCAGCTGCGACTGTTCGGGCGGAAGCTTGGCCCCGATCGGATTGTAAACCAGGGTCAAGGGCAAGGTGGTTCCGTAGCCGGCTGCGTTAAGTTTTCTCAGGGCTGAAATGCTTTTCTGGAAGACTCCGTTGCCACGTTGTTCATCGACATTTTCCTCGAGGTAACATGGCAGTGAAGCGACCACCTCCACTTGATGCTTCGCCAAATACTCAGGCAAGTAGGCGTAGGATTTGGTCTCGATGATGGTCAGATTATTACGGTCGATCACATGCGCACCCACCGAACGTGCGGTCTCGACGAAGTAGTTGAAAAACTCACTGATCTCCGGTGCGCCACCGGTGATGTCGACAATTTTAGGTCGGTGCTCACGAATCCATGCGCCGACCTTATGCGCCGTGGCCTCATCCATCATCTCGGTGCGGTGTGGCCCGGCATCGACGTGGCAGTGGGTGCAAACTTGGTTGCACTTGCGACCCACGTTGATTTGCAAAGTTTCGAAACGTCCGCGTGAGAGCGGGACACCGCCAGCTGTTAGTTTTTTCTGGAATGGGTTCATGACTGGATAAAGTTGAAGAGGTAATAAGCAAGAGCTGCGAAAATGATCGCGACGGGCAGAGTGATCACCCACGAAGCCAGGACTGGGATGACTGTTTTCCACTTGGCCTGGCCGGTGACCGTGCCCATGCCAAGCAATCCGCCCACGCTGACGTGTGTGGTGCTGACCGGCAGACCGTGAAAGCTGGCGGTCGTGACCAGCAAGGCGGTGGAAACATTGGCGGCAAGTCCTTGGCCCGGGTTCATGTCGGTGAGTTTGTGACTCATGGTGGTGGCCACGCGTTTGGACTGAAGCAGTCCGCCGAGCGCCATAATAACGCCCACGATCGCCAAACTCCAAGGGATGCTGAGTGAGCCAGCGACAAGGAGCAGGGCGGCAATTTTAGGGGTGTCATTGAGTCCACGCGCAAAACTCACCGCACCCGCGCTGAGAAAGTGCAGTTGATCGACCAAGGTTTTCACCTCCAGCCCTAACACCCGACCATGATAGCGACGTTCACAGGCCGCAGTCTCGTCGACAGCCAGCGTCACCGAGCTCTTGGCGACCGCCGAACCATTGCTGTTATGCACAGGCACCCATTCCTCACCGACGCAAACACACGTCTCCTCCGTGACCCCCAGCGCTTTTCTCCCCCCTTTGAAGAGCAGGTAAATCAGTCCACCCACCACGAGGGCGAGAAACGGGCTGAGTAGGAGAGGCATTAAAAAGGTCTTCCCTAACACCGCGTAGTTGACGCCGGCACTGTCGGCCATCATGCCGGCACCCACGAGCGCACCGGTGAGGCCGTGGGTGGTGGAAATGGGGAAACCAAAACGTGTCGCGAGTAGGACCGTGCCCCCTGCCCCGATGGCAACCGCCAACACAAACGCCGGTGAGACCGAAAGGGCTTCTGGCACCAGACCTTTTCCTGAAAAGTTCTTCAACAATGCCGAAGCTAGAAACAAGGCAGCAATGCTTCCGGCCATGGTGGTGACGGTCGCCCATGTGAGCGCGGTTCGGAAGTTACAAACACCGCTGCCAAAGAGACTGGCAACACCTTTGAAGTTATCGTTTGCTCCATTGGCATAGGCTAAAAAGGCAACGGCTAAAATGACGGCGAGCGGAATGATCATGTTGTGTGTGAGGTGATGCTTAAGCGTTACTCTGAAGCCAGTAGAGAATGCTGGATCCTAACAGCCATGCGGCAATTCCGCATAACGTGAGAACGACGAGGTAATACCAGAGCCTGTCGTGTTGCCCCAGAGGCAGCAGGACGAGCAAAACGGCCAAGGCTAGCAGCGACAGTGAAAGCAAGGGGAAATAATAGCCCCCTGATTTCACCGAGCCATTAAGGAAGAAAAGACTCACGTTGAGCACCGCCAAGAGATTGGCGGTGCGTGATACAGCGGGCCATAAGATCGCATGCTGCTGATGAAAACTGCTGGTGCAGTTCTTCAAGCAACGATCGAGGATGTTTGGCTGGCTCATTGTGGATAAAAATAGGGCGAGTCTGGGAGCTGAACTCCGTGCTCTGTGGTGTAGTCGTTGCCCCACGAATTATCTTAACAACAAGCATGATCTTTTTTTTAGACCTGCGATGAAGTCGCCGTTAACAGCAGCTTGTCCCGTCGGCGGGATCACAGCAGTTAGAGGCTGCGGTGGTGACGGTGTAGTCGCCACCTTTGGTCTCGCGCGGATGGCGCTCGCGGGTCGCTCCGCAGGGAAACTCCACCGCATCTTCGAGAGCAACGGACTCGAGCGGTTCGATGAACTCAAAATACTCACGGTAGGGAGGCTTTTGATAAAGGTGGAAGGTTTTATCGCAGACCGCGTAACGTTTGCCGCGTTCCATCGCATGGCCATCGTCATCGAGCACCTTACTGAAAGGGCCTTTGTAGATGACCGCCTGATTGCGCTCAAGACAGGGACCCTGTTTGCCTTTCCAGGCTTGAATGGTGACCGAGCGGAACTCAATCCCCTCGACGGTTTGCCACGGGGCCTCGTCACGTTTAAGGATTTCGATACCGTGGAAACCGGCATCGGCAAAGGCTTTGAGGAACCCCTCTTCGGTGTAAGCACCACTAATGCAACCACTCCAGAGATAGGCGTCGTTCTGAAGATGAGTCGGGATTTCTTCATCGGACACAATGTCGGATATCACCGCGCGGCCTCCTTTTTTAAGAACCCGGAAAAGCTCCTCGAAGAGCTGAGTCTTCAAATGAGTTTCAACGAGATTGAGCACGCAGTTAGAAACGACGACATCGACCGTATCGCTCGCAATCAAGGGATGTTTGATCCTGAGATCGGAGGCGAGTGACTCCGATGACAGATAGGAGTTGGCATCGGTGATCGGTTGTTTTTTCAACTCGGCATCGAGTAAGTCGAGATCCAAGCCAAGGTCTTGGATACGCCCCTTGCGGAACTCCACATTCGCGTAGCCAATTTCTTCAGCCACAACCGGAGCATTGCGCTGAGCCACTTCCAGCATGTCATCAGTCATATCGACCCCGATGACTTTTCCTGCGGGGCCCACGACCTGGGAAGCAATAAAACAGATCTTTCCGGTGCCGGATCCGAGATCAAGCACGGTTTCACCGGGCTGCAGATACTTGGAAGGATCACCACAACCGTAATCTTTTTCGATCACTTCGGCAGGGATCGCCTTCAGGTATTGGGGGTCGTAGTCAACCGGGCAGCAAAGAGCGGCTTCGGGAGCAAGGGCAGCGGCGGCGTAGCGGTCACGGGTGGCGGCTTCAGACGATGAGGTAGTTTGGGTAGTCATATGAAAATGGGGAAAGGATGAGCGTTAAGGTTTTTTGCTGAGTGATTCGCGAATGCGATCTTTCGACTCTTCGGTCAATTGGGCTGTGCTATCGAGATGCGGCTCGCTGTCATGGTCACAGGCAACATGGACCAGTTTTTTCAGTCCCTTGAACTGGGCGGGCAAATGCCGGCAGCTGCTGCAAATCAGGAGATGCAAGCGCAGCCGAAGGGATTCAGAAAAGCTGAGTTTCCTGTCCATCTGGGTAGAGCACAGCTCGTAAGTCGACTTACAGGACATGCCGAGCACCTTGAGCACCGGCCACATCAGCCGCTGCATCAGCCGATAGCTGAGTGGCGGTGGCGGAGGGGAATGGTTGTTCATCGTGATGATTTATGGTTGCGGCGTGATTCCGTGGCTCTGCAAACAGGCTCGGAGTTTTTGTCGCGATCTTGTGAGTAATACCCCCGCGCTGCCCGTGGTCACCCCAGCGGCAGCCGCTGCCGATGCCACATCCAAGCCATCGACCTCACGCAGGGTGAAGAGGACATGAAGGCGCTCCGGAAGTTTTTTCAGACATCTGCTAATCCAGTCGAACAGCTCGTTTTGCGATGCCGCCTGATCCGGAGCATCGGTCAGCATTTTCAGGCCATAGTTCGGATCGACCCTCCAGGATCCATGCGCGTCAAACAACGTATCAAGCGTGTCACGCTCATCGCAGGCATCCTGGCATTGATCGGACGGGCTGCGTTCTGAGCGACGAAAGTGATCGATGATTTTAAATTTCATAATGCCGCCCAGCCAAGTGCTCAATGACGAGCTTGCGTTAAAGCGATCGATCCCCTGCCATCCGGCCGACAGGCAGTCCTGCACCAAATCCTCCGCGACGTGATGATCCTTCACCCGCGACAAGGCAAACTGGTAGAGTCTATCGGCATGCTGCATCAGATCTTCAATGGGGATGTTGTTCATAGGCGTCTATTTAGAGGTAATCGTAGGATGCCTGTGTAAGTAGTCGTATTCCTTGAAAATTCCTTAACAGCGATTTTGCTAAAATTGTGCTAGGATACTTTTCGCCATCAAAAGCCCCCACCTCGCCGTCCGCCGAACTTCATTCTAACCATCGACGGAATAAAAAACCTCTCCACGACTCCTACCCAGCATGCACAAATTTCTTCTTATCTCCCTGATGATTCCATCCATGCTGCACGCCGATCCGGAGTTCAAACCGCGACAGGTGGTCAAGCCGTTCAAGGCCATCGTCGATGCTCCACACGTTGATGCCGGAGCCGCTAAGCCATTTGTCAAAGATAATGAACTGGTGCTCGGGGTATCGATCGGTCAAGCCTCGCGTGCCTACCCCATCAATATGCTCACCAATCCGACGCGTGAGATCATCAACGACAAGCTTGGGGGCAAATACATCGCCGCCACCTGGTGACACCTCTGCTTTAACGGCATCGTGTATGACCGTAACGTCGATAAAAAAACCCTCACCTTTCAAGTCTCAGGCATGCTCTGGCAGCGCAGCTTAGTGATGCGCGACCTGGAAACCCAATCACTCTGGAGCCACTTGCTAGGCACGGCGATGCAAGGGAAGATGAAGGGCTCTGCGCTTGAGATCCTCCCCGCCAGCATGACCACTTGGGGTGAATGGAAACAACGCCATCCTCAGACCACCCTGCTCGCCCTGCCACGCACCGCCAAAAGGTTTACCGAAAGCGTCTGGAAAAACCCCGCCGCTTTCATCTACGGCATCACTCCCCATGCCGGGACCGAGCCCATTGCTGTGGCGATGCCATTGCTGCAGAAACAGAAACTCATACAGGCTAAGGACAAGGGTGAATTCTATCTGTTTACCTTCTCGGACAAGGGCAAGCGTGCTCAGGCATTCAGTCGGGTCCTTGACGACAAGAAATCCAGCCCCCCGCTCGTGTTTCAACTGAGCCAGGAAAAAGGCAGCATGCGCGACACTCTCACCCAATCGACCTGGGACATCGTCACCGGCGAATGTACCAAAGGTCAGCTGGAGGGAAAACAGCTCAAGCTTCTGCCTGGAACCGTTTCCTTCAAACGAGCTTGGGAAACCTTTTTTCCGGATGGAACGATGGTGAAATAAGGGCTGGGCTTCTGCTCTTGGGTTGGGAACTTGGCTTGCCGATGGACAGGAATGTCCATCCTCCCTACAAAAAACGGCGAGCCACTTTCGTGACTCGCCGTTGGTAATTAGCTTGGTAGCGAAGGGTTTGCACCCTTCGTTCGATTAGGCTTCAGCCTTCTCGGGAGCGTCTGATGCTTCCTTCTGCTTGGCTTCACGCTGAGCAGCACGGATGGACATCTTCACGCGGCCGCGATCGTCGACGCCGATGCACTTGGCAGTGACGGTGTCACCTTTTTTGACCACGTCCTCAGTCTTCTCGACGCGACCTTCGGCCAGCTCGGAGATGTGAATGAGGCCGTCCTTGCCTGGAAGGATCTGCATGAAGGCACCGAAGTTGGTGGTGGAGACGATGGCGCCGGTGTAGACCGTGCCGACTTCCACTTCTGCGAACATCTGCTTGATCATTTCCATAGCGCGATCGAGGGACTCCTTCTTGGATGCATAGACGTGCACTGTGCCGTCGTCCTCGATGTTGACGTCAGCACCGGACTCAGCCTGGATGCCTTTGATGTTCTTACCTCCTGGTCCGATGAGTTCACCGATGCGCTCTGGGTCGATCTTGGTGGACTCGATGCGTGGGGCGTGCTCGGAGAGCGTGCCGGGAGCAGCGATGGTGTCTTCCATTTTCTTAAGAACGATGGTGCGAGCCTTGGTGGCTTTCTCAAGGGCTTCCTCGAGGATGGAAAGCGGGATACCGGGGAGCTTGAGGTCAAGCTGGTATCCGGTCACACCTTCGCTGGTGCCACAGACTTTGAAGTCCATGTCGCCGTAGAAATCCTCAGACCCGATGATGTCGAGCAGAGTTTTGTATTCCTTGATGTTGTCGTTTTCGTCCATCTCGGTGACGAGACCCACAGCGATCGCACCCACAGGGCGGATCAGGGGCACACCGGCGTCAAGCAGAGCCATGGTGCCGGAACAAACGGTGGCCATGGAGGAGGAACCGTTGGACTCAAGCACCTCGGAGGTCACACGCATGGCGTATGGGAAGTCGTCCACGGATGGGATCACTGGAGCGATGGAACGCTCAGCAAGTGCACCGTGACCGATCTCACGACGGTTCATGCCGCCGAAGCGACCTGCTTCACCCACGGAGAATGGAGGGAAGCTGTAGTGCAGGAAGAAGCGCTTGCTGTCTTCACCACCGGCGTAGTTATCGAAATACATGCACTCGTCAGCAGGTGCGAGAGTGGCTGTGGCGAGAGCTTGGGTCTCACCACGAGCGAAGATGGAGGAACCGTGCACACGTGGAAGCGTGCCAGCCTCGGAGTAGAGTGGGCGAAGAGTATCGATGTCACGGCCGTCAGCGCGAACGCCTTTTTCCATGATGGCGATGCGGAACGCCTTTTTCTGAATGTACTCGAAGCACTGCTCGATTTCGAACTCGGAAACGGTAGGAACACGCTCTTTCAAGGTGGCTTCCACTTCGTCACGAAGGGCTCCGACTTTCTTACCACGCTCAACCTTGTTAGGGGCGTAGATGGCGTCTTCGATACGGTCGCCGGCTACTTCGTAAGCGATTTCAAGGAGATCTTCCTTGGCCACGGTCACGGTGTAGTCGCGCTTAGGCTTGCCGACTTTGGCAGCCAGTTCCTCGATCGCGCTAACGATGACGTTAACGTGCTCTTGGGCGAAGTGGAGAGCTTTGACAAACTCAGCTTCTGGAAGCTCGTTGGCGGCACCTTCGATCATGATGACCTCGGTCTTGTTACCGACGTAAACGAGGTCGAGATCGCTGTCTTCACGTTGTTCGAAGGTTGGGTTGACGATGAACTCACCATCAACACGGCCAACGCGCACAGCACCGATTGGGCCAGCGAATGGGATGTCGGAGATGGCCAGTGCTGCGGAAGCACCGTTCATGCTGAGAATGTCAGCATCGTTCTCACCGTCAGCAGCAAGCATCAGGGCGATGATCTGGGTGTCGTAGAGATAACCCTTGGGGAAAAGTGGACGCAGTGGACGGTCGGTCATACGGCAGGTAAGAACCTCCTTTTCGGTAGGACGGCCTTCGCGCTTGAAGTAGCCACCAGGGAAGGTGCCCGCTGCAGCAGCGCGCTCCTTGTATTCAACAGACAGGGGGAACCAAGTCTGACCTTCACGGATTTTGGATTGTGAAACGGCTGTTACCAGAACAACAGTTTCGCCGGATCTGATTTCAACAGCTCCATCGGCCAACTTGGCCAGTTTACCCGTCTCGATTGAGATAGGATTCGATCCCACGGGGATCGTAATTTTTTCAATGTTCATTTCCATTTTCTTATTTTCTTTCTTCTTTTGGTATTGAGTCCCCTTTCAGGTTTTTGCGCACTTTGCGCAAAGCATGGGGACGGTCATCTCGTTGTGTTGTGCTTTGGACAGAGCCTCCGGTGAGGGTGATGTTGAAAACCCGTCACCGAGAAAGGTGCGTGCACCCGAGAGGTGCGGAAAGTTTTCAAAGGCCTGTCCAAAAAAACCAAGGGCCCGCGTGAGATGAAACGCAGGCCACTGGGTGATAAGCAAAACGGCCACGGAGTTTGCCGTGACCGTTTGCGAAAAGTTGAATTAGCGACGAAGACCGAGGCCTTTGATCAGCTTAGCGTAACGCTCTTCCGATTGTCCCTTGAGGTAATCGAGAAGTTTGCGGCGCTGGGCAACCATGGTCAGGAGGCCACGGCGGCTGGCGAAATCTTTTTTGTGCTCACCCATGTGGGCGGTGAGGAGTTTGATCCGCTTGGTCAGAACGGCGATTTGGTAATCGGCGCTTCCTGTGTCAGCTTCTGATTGTTTGAAGTCTGCGGGATCGAAGTCGATGGCGATGCTTGCTTTGCTCATAGTAGTATTTTGTGTTCAGACCAGCTCCTTGCCAGTCAGCCCTTGTGCGGGAGGCGCGGAATTAACCAGAAACCGAGGCATTTGCAAGGAAAATGCAGCATGAATTAAGATTCCATCGCCGCAATGAGAACTGTTGACTCTGCCTATTCTCCCCCAGGGCTCTGCAACGACACTCACATGGAGGTTCTCGCACATGCTCTGTTGAATCAAGGTCCTTGACCAGATTGCGCAAGATCACGTTCAAGACTCCGGTCATTTGGCATGGGATCGTAAGAATAAGTGAATTGAACAGCTCCCTATTCATCCGGAAATCGAGAGAGCTAGAGCTTTTCCTGAAAGCGACCGCCCCATAAGCAAATCAATCTCCGCCTGTTTCCACGGCAAGTGAGTATGTCATCTAGCTCACATACTTGTTTGGCCTGAGCTCTATGAAAGTATGAGGAATTCCGACCTTCGAGAAGGCTAACCTTCAGTCGCCTCGAATGATCGCATGGAGATCAACGATAGAACGCCAGTTTACGGTATGGCTTTCAAACGTGCGGTAAGGTCGGTCAGCTTGGCGGTATATTGAGCTGCGGCACGTTCAAACTTGGCTGCTCTCTGATCCCAGGTTTCAAGACTGCCAGGCACTGATTTACTACCAATCCATCGGCTTCGATAACGAGGGCGGTAGCCTGTTGAATAATACGCACCTGTCGATGTATTATAGTAATAGTAACTAGACGATGAGCTTGAGTAGGTCCGGCTGTTGCGGAGGCTCTCCTGAGCGGATAGCTTGTTTCTAGCCAAGCTGGCTTCAAAATTCGCGGCCGTGAGCTTGATATTGAGCGATGCGATCTGCCGTCGTAGCGATGCTTTTTCACGCATCAGCTCCTGACTCTTCATGGTTTTGGTATTTGCACGCACTCGGCGGTCAATTTGATTCCTTGCCATCGTCTGACGTTTCTGTTCCGCCTTTGCCGCCTCGGCCATTTCCGCGGCTGTAAACATGAGACCTCGTTGCCATGCAACGGGAATTTGTCGAAACCCCAACATCACCGCGCCGGTCCGGTGGGTAATGGATACCCCTAATGGCGTCACATCGGTGACTCGCACATCATGGTAGTCTTTGCCAAGACGTGTTGTTATTTTTTCATAGCTTTTACCAATGGCTTCGCCCCGGACGTAATCACGATATTCCAAGCGGTGGGCCTCCTTAGCCTTGGCAATGAGCTTGATCGCCTCCTTCTCGCCTGCGATCAATGCTCGTAAGGTTTCAGCCTCTTTCAAAGCGGAGATCGATTGATTCTTAAGCTCCTCGACGCGCCTTGCCTGCTCACGATTGTGGCTCGCAGCGAGTATCTCGCGTGATCGTTTTTCCAACCTCACTTCAAGTTTGGCCACTTGGCTTTTGAGCCTAGAATTTTGGTCCAGCATCGAAGTATCAGGCCCAGACATCAGGTGGGACGAACTCTCTGATAACAAAGCGGCGCCGAGGCCTACAAACACAAGGACAATCACCCCAACCAACATCACAGAGATGATTGAGTAATCTTGCTCGGCAAAGGGGTTTTTCATTTCTTTTTGGCCTGCACGGCGCGAATCTCATCCTCTAAATCAGCAACCTGACGACGAGCTTTTTCGATTTCCTGTTTTTTTGAACTAATTAACCTCGTGAGCTTATCGGCCGTTTTATTGAAATTCGCCGCCCTTGCCTCTTCTTTTGTAGCCAGCGCTCCCTGCATGGAGTGACGTCCTGCCGCTCTAGCGGCTGACGCTTTCGAACTGTGTTCTCTCGCTTTGGCCTGAGCCCTTTCTGCAGCAGCTCGATTGAGAGTAATCGACCGCTGAGCTTCGGTGATCGATTGGGTCATTTGTTGAATTTCGAACTTGAGGCTGTTTTGCTTCGATTTTAGAGCATTCACTTTGACCGATTTGCCGTAGGCCGCAGCGCCTTTATTGGCATAAGCGATACGGGCAGCTTTGTTCTTTTTAGCCGTAGCCGCATCATCGTCAGAAAACTGAAATCGCTCGAGCAGATCGTCCGGCAAGAGCTTGAGAGTGATCAATGTTCCTCCATTTTTGTGGATGATATCCATACCCTCGGCAAACACTCGGCGGATCACCACATTTTCATAAACCTTGCCGTTTTTGATAGTCAATGTTGGGATTTTTTCACCCACCGCCCGTGCTCGTTCAGCCAGCCTGTAGCTGTCCTTGTAGCTTTCAAATCTTTGCTGCGTAGCAGAGATCTGATCATTCAGTTCTGCCACCTCTGCTTCTGCACTAGCCACAAGTGCTTGTTGGCTCTTAAGGTTTCCCTTAACAGCCGCTAGCTGATTAGCAACTTCGCGCTTCTCCGAATATTGCTTGATCGTCTCTGTCCATTTTTTCGCCTTCTCTTCGAGAGTCTGAACGTGTTTTTCCTTATTTTTGATCTCCTCGTAGAGTCCTTTGCCCCCAGAGTTATCCTCCAGAACGAGAAATGCCAAGCTACCAAAGCCAATTAGAACGACCAGACCAAGGCCAAGACCTATCACTCCCGGACCTTTGGCGCTCGTTAATAAATCATTAAACATAATAAAAATCCTGTTAGGTTAATTCGATACCATTTACTCTTTGACCTGATACTTCTGTTGATACGCTCGAAACTCTTTTACGAGCTGTTTTTGTTGCTCTTCCAGAGCTGTCTTTTCATCGTCGAGCGATTCGAGTGTTTTCAGGGCTTTTGCCAGTTCTTCATTGGCATGTTTCAAATGAACCGATTGGTCACCGGGATCTTCTCCGGCCTCGATTTCCATCAAGCCAATTTTTTTCTCAAGCTCAACAATTTGAACGCGGAGTTCTTCGTTTTTCTGGATAGCCTCCTTGTCTTCGCAGGAAGTCGCAATAAACAGGCATAGCATAGCAAGAGATGCTTGGATCGTAATTTGTAGGGAGCGTTTCATAGCTAGGAAAGGAAATCGAGCGACTGGCAAATTTCAGCAAGTGCCCAAAAAAAATAGGTAACCAGTCCGTCGCTGTCAATCCAAGACCCGTCCTATATTATGGCTTGTCAACCTAACATTCCCCGATTTTTAGCGAGACGATCAGGATAGGAATAGGCGCGCCGCGATGTTAAACACCACTACCAAGGTCATCCAAATCGCTCACCCTCACTGAAACAAATTTTCGTCACCGTAGTGACCAGTTTACCTACCGACTCCCCCTGCTTGAGCGTGACGAAAAGCTTTAGCCAACTCCGCGATGCCCTGTTTGAAAAACTTTCCGAGGGCGGCAGCGAAACCGCAGAGCAGGTCCTTAGCAGTGAGCCCTTGTGCAGGAAGTGATCTATTGCTCTAGAAGCTTCGTAATTGTATTGGCATCATGACCATAAGAACCACTGCACTTTTGTTAGAAGAAGAAATTTGCGATGTCACGACACCCAAGACCACCAATTGATCAGAAATCGTGACTTTTTCCTCAGTTTGGGTTGACCTACTTTCACCCAATTGATACTGGGTCTCAATTGCATCAACCGACTGCACTACCTAATCATGAACCGACCACCTGTATCCTCCCGCGAACTTCTCGCCCTGGCCACTTTTGCAAGCATCGCAAATGGCACAGCCCAAGAGAACACGAACAATGACAAACGTCTGGACGAGACCGTCATCAATGCCAATGGCGAGCAGCCTGTGAACGTCAAGCAGCTCAGTGGCGACAAAAACACCGCCCCCCTGCTGGATACACCACAGACATTCAACGTGGTTCCTGAAAAAGTCTTCAACCAACAATCCGCTCGGAACCTGACCGATGTGCTGAAAAACACTCCCGGCATCTCTTTCAACGCTGGCGAAAATGGTTTTGCCGCATCCCAGGACAACTTCAGCCTGCGCGGAACCGATGCCTCGGGCAGCATTTATGTCGACGGCATTCGTGACTCAGGCAGCTACACCCGCGACATTTACAACATCGAGCAAGTGGAAATCGCCAAGGGCGCCGCAGCAGACAACGGTCGCGGCGGCAGCGGTGGTTATGTCAACATGATCACCAAGACCGCTCGTGCGGAGGACTTCTTCCGCGGCACCACCAGCTTCGGCTACGCACCTTCCGGCGGCGACGGACTGTTCCGCCAGACTTTCGACTGGAACAAGATGACCGGCACCAGCCCTCTCGGCGAGACCGCTTTCCGCCTGAATGCCATCTTCCAAGACGGCGGCGTTTACGGTCGTGATGTCGCGGAACTGAACTCCTGGGGCCTGGCTCCATCGGTCACCTTCGGCCTCGGTAGCCAAACCGAAATTTCCTTCGCCTTCCAGCACTACGAAACCAGAGACCGTCCCGACTGGGGAGTCCCCGCTGCCTTTGTCGATGGCACCATCAACTACGATTCCTCCATCGGTGAGAGCAACCGCAACAATTACTACGGCCTCTCCTCCGACTACGACGACACCACCACCGATAGCTTCACAGCCATCATCCGCCACGAATTCGAATCCGGCGCCCGACTCACTAACACCAGTCGGATCTCCAAGACCACGCGTGACGCCATTTTCACCGTCCCCGCCGATTACGATCCGGTAAACCGTGAAGTCTCTACCAGACAGCTGGGATACGGTCGCGAGAACACCCTCTTCGCCAACCAGACGAACTTCTCCTACGAATTCGAAACCGGCAACCTGAAGCACAGCGTCTCCACCGGCCTTGAGCTGAGCATTGAAAAATCCGAAGCCGATCGATTCGACACCGTCACCGACCCAGGAACCGGCGCTCCGGTTTCCGTCGACGGATCCTTCCCTGATCGCGCCAATGGCAACTTCCTCGGGGCTCCCACCCAGTTCTCCGAAGTGCGGATCGATACCGTCGCCGCCTACTTCTACGACACTGTGGAAATCAACAAGCAGTGGCAAGTGACCGGTGGTCTGCGTCTCGAGCACTACCGTCTCGATCTGGAAAACAACCCAGAAAGCGCCGGCATCCCCAGCTTCAAAAATGACGATACCTATCTGACCGGAAAACTCGGTGTGGTTTACAAACCGCAGGAAAACGGCAGCATTTACGGTGCAGTGGGACTCTCCGCCCTGCCTCCAGGTGCCTACCTCTCCAATCCTGATGTCTCCCGCACCGGCGACAACGCTTTCCCAGGTGCTGGCGGCGGCGTCAACAATCCGGACGCCGACACCCAACAAAACTGGAACTTCGAAATCGGCACCAAGTGGGACTTCTTCGATGGTAGACTCTCCACCACCGCCGCGCTGTTCCACACCAACCGCAGAAACATCGTCATTTCCGACGGTCGCGGTGGCACCATCGGCGAGGGCGAGCAGAACCTCACCGGGATTGAACTCGGCGTTGCAGGCAAAATCACTGATAAATGGACGGTTTACGGTGGCTTTCTCGCTATGACATCCGAGCGTAACCACTTCGATGACTACCGGAACTCATCCGGTCGCCCCGAAGGTGACTTGGCTGATCGTTACAACGTTGATGGCGACGAACTCGCCTTCACGCCTAACTACTCCGCCAACCTCTGGACAACCTATGACTTCGGCAACGGCCTGACCATCGGTGGTGGACTGCAGTATGTTGGCTCGTCTTACGTCGGCCGCACCGACGATCACGATCGCATCATCCCGAACGGCGTGGCCGGTAAACTTCCTAGCTACATCGTGTTCAACGCGCTGGCTTCCTATGAAGTCAACGACAACGTCACCCTGCGCCTGAACGTGGACAACGTCTTCGACGAAGTCTACGCCGTCTCCACCAACTGGAGTGCCAGCCGTGCCGCACTCGGCGCACCGCGCACATTCACACTCAGCGCTGAGTGGGAATTCTAGGATCACTCGATTTTTATCTGGTTCAGCCGTCCAGCGCGTCTCTCATCGAGAGGCCGCTGGGCGGCTTTTTTTATCGCCCCGCCTTCCGCTTATAAGTTTGACTCACACCCTTTATTGAGATTCATTCTCATCAAAGCTCAGTAACACCCACCAGCCATGATTCTCTGTATACCCGATGTCCTCACGCCTGAAGTCACCCAGCAATGCCGCGAAATTCTCGATAACGCGCAGTGGGAGGATGGAAAAAAAACCGCCGGTCATCAGGCAGCGAAACAGAAAAACAACATGCAGCTCCCAGCCGACAGCCCCGCTGCGCAGCAGGTAGGGCAAACCATTCTCCAGGCCTTGGGATCGAACCCTCTGTTCACCTCCGCGGCCCTCCCCCTGCACATCATGCCACCGATGTTCAACCGCTATGCCGGCGGTCAGCAGTTCGGCACCCACGTCGACGGATCAGTGCGCACCTTGCCGGGAGGCCAACGCATTCGCACCGACCTTTCCTGCACGCTTTTCTTCGCGGAGCCGGATGAATACGATGGTGGCGAGCTGATCATTGAGGACACCTACGGCAGCAAATCCGTCAAACTTCCCGCCGGTCACATGGTGCTCTATCCATCGACTTCACTGCACCACGTCACCCCGGTCACCCGTGGCGCGCGGGTCTCGTCGTTTTTCTGGCTGCAGAGCATGATCTCGTCGGATGAACGCCGCTCACTGTTATTTGATATGGACATCGCCATTCAACGCATTTCAGGTGCGCTGCCGGATCACGAAGTGGCCAGCGAGTCCGCCGTGCAACTGACCGGCGTCTATCACAACCTCATCCGCCAGTGGGCGCAAATGTAGCCTACCCCCAATCACCAGCCCATGCTTCCTCCC
This sequence comes from Oceaniferula flava, assembly GCF_016811075.1. Taxonomy (NCBI): domain Bacteria; kingdom Pseudomonadati; phylum Verrucomicrobiota; class Verrucomicrobiia; order Verrucomicrobiales; family Verrucomicrobiaceae; genus Oceaniferula; species Oceaniferula flava. The sequence continues at coordinate 406,239 of NZ_JAFBGL010000001.1, read as the reverse complement.
TTAGAAACGATCCCAGCTCACGTCGCTTCAGTTGCCGACTACGAAAAGCTTGCGCGCGAACGGGTAGAGGCTGGGGCCTGGGCCTATTTGCAAGGTGGAGCCGCCGATGAGCTCACCGTAGCCAGCAACCTCGCCAGCTACGCCAGATGCCAGATCGTCCCCCGCCATTTCCGCGACCTGAGTCAGGCCCACACTCGGGTCAGCCTCTTTGGCCGGACCTTTGAGCACCCTATTCTGGTCGCTCCCACCGCCTACCACCGCCTGTTCCACCCGGATGGAGAGTTTGCCTCTCTGCTGGGCGCCACGGCGATGCAGGCCGGGTTCACGGTCAGCACCCAGGCCAGCATTCCGCTTGAGCAGCTTGCCGGAGAAGCCACCGCCGGGCTGTGGTTCCAGCTCTACATTCAGCCCGACCGCGAGTTCACCCTCGATCTGGTTCGGCGCGCCGAGCGTGCTGGCTACGAAGCACTGGTGCTCACCGCAGATGCTCCGCTCAGCGGCATCAGGAACCGGGAACAACGGGCCGGCTTTCAAATGCCCGCTGACGTCAGCGCCGTGAATTTGCAGGGCATGCGTCCACAACCGCCCGAGCAGCAAGTGTTCGGCAGCCAGTTGCTCCGTCAGGCGCCCACGTGGAAAGATCTCACCTGGCTGGCAGAACACACCACGCTACCGATTCTCTTCAAAGGCGTGCTTCACCCCGAGGATACCCGGACGGCCCTAGACCACGGAGCTTCCGGCATCATTGTCTCGAACCACGGCGGACGGATTCTCGATACTACGCCGTCGACCTTCGAGGTGCTGCCCGACATTGCCAAAGCGGTGGGTGACGACGCCCCGGTGCTCTTTGACGGTGGCATCCGGCGCGGCTCCGATGTTTTCAAAGCCATCTGCTCAGGGGCGGATGCTGTGATGGTCGGGCGCCCTGTCCTGCACGGTCTTGCCGCAGCGGGAGCGGTGGGAGTGGCCCATGTGCTGAAACTCCTGCGCACCGAACTGGAAATGACCATGGCCCTCGCCGGCTGTGCGGATCTGGCCTCGGCAGGTTCCGAGCACCTGAGGTTCAAATCCTGAGTGGAACCCTCGTTCCGGCCGGATTCTGACACTCTCCGTCTTTGACAAAGCCACGGCCAAGGGAATAATCCCCACGCGATGTCAAACGCCACTAACAAGCTACCCAAACTGTTTATCCCCGGACCGGTGGATATTTCGCCTGAGACTTACCAAGCCATGTGCCAGCCGATGATTGGTCACCGTGGTGGAGATTTCGAGGCTCTCTACGCAAGCATCCAGCCAGGGCTGAAACAAATTTTCGGCACCGAGCGCCCGGTCTACCTATCGACTTCCTCCGCTTGGGGAGTGATGGAGGGTGCCATCCGCAATCTGGTGCAAAAAAAGGTGCTGAACCTGTGCTGCGGCGCATTTTCAGACAAATGGTATGGCGTCTCACAAAGCTGCGGCAAAGAGGCTGAAAAAATTCAAGTCGAATGGGGCGAGGCCATCTCCCCCGATGCCGTGCGTGAAAAACTTTCCGAAGGCGGCTTCGATACCGTCACCCTCGTCCACAATGAAACCTCCACCGGGGTGATGAATGACCTCGCTGGCATTGCTGCCGTGGTGAATGAATTTCCAGACGTGCTGTTAGTGGTCGATACCGTTTCGTCACTCTCCGCAGTGCCGATCGAAATGGACAAGCTCGGCATCGATGTGGTGCTGGCCGGCGTGCAGAAAGCCTTCGCACTGCCCCCAGGCCTGGCGGTCTTCGCCATCTCCGAGGCCGCTCTCGAGCGAGCATCCACCACCGAAGGCCGTGGCTATTACTTCGACTTTCTTGAGTTCGATAAAAATGCCGCCAAGAACAACACACCGTCCACCCCCGCCATTGCCCTGCTCTACGCGCTCAAGCAGCAGGTCGACAGCTTCCTCGAGGAGGGACTGGAAAACCGCTACGCCCGCCACGAAAAACTCAATGGCATGATTCACGCGTGGTTGGAAAAACACGGCTTCGAGCACTTCGCTCCAGAGGGCTACCGCTCCAAGACGCTAACCACCATCGCCAACAACAAAGACATCGATGTGGCCGCCTTCATCAAGGCACTGCGGGAGAAATACAATTTCCTGATCAACGGCGGTTACGGCAAGATCAAGGGAACCACCTTCCGCATTTCCAACATGGGCAACGAAACCGAAGCCACCATGACCGAACTCATCGACGCTCTCGATGACGTGCTTCCCGAGTTCCTCTAAACACGGAAAAGCGAACCTCCTTTCAAGCCGGTCGGACGTCTATCGTCCCGCCGGCTTTTTCGTGAGCTCTTGGGCCCTAGTGATGGCCGCCTCGAGAAACTGGCGGGCAATCGGCTTGAGCGTGCCTTGATAGACCACACCGATGACCAAGGGAGGAAAACCATCGAGATCGATCACCTTCAGCCCCTTCGGCCCCGCCACACCGGGGATTTTCACCGTGATCCCGGCGCCGAACCCACAGCGGACAAATTGCTGCACCGCATCCAAGGAGTCCACCTCCACGGCCACTGGCCAGTTCAGGCCTCGTCGCTCGGTTTCTTTCTGAAACAGCTGACTCACCTCCTCGTGAGCCGGCAAACCGACCAAGGGAGTATTCGGGGTGATCACGCCTTCGTCGTCATCTAACAAAGCATTGAAACCATTCGCCGGATGATCTTCGGGAAGCAGCAAAGCCAGTGGCAGTCGCATGAGCTCCCCGGCATTGATCCCCGAGCCAAGGCGTGAGTGGATCACGGAGACCGCCAGGTCGGCCTGCTGCCGGGTCAACACGTCCTGAACATCGGACGGTTCAACGTCGCGCAAGGTTAGGCGCAGGTCAGGCGCAGCATTGCGCATCTCGGCTAACAATTCGGGCAGATGGTGGCGCAATACCGAGGCTGAGGCCGCAATCCGCAGATGCTTGCTCTCCTCCCCTTTCAAGCGCTCCTCAACATCCCCCAGGCGGGAGAAGAAGGGATAGACGTGATCGTAGAGGTCATCGCCTGCGGTGGTGAGACTGAACGGTCTGCGATTAAAAAGTTTCACCCCCAGGCTTTTTTCTAACTGCAGCAACTGACCACTCACCGCCGGCTGTTGAATCCCATAGGGCATCTTCCTTACAGCGGACGTTATCCCCTCGTATTTTGCCACGTAATAAAAAAGCTCGAGATGATGCACGTTCATACGCAGGAGTCTAAGTTTTAAATGTTAAGTTTCAAACCCCAAAAAGTCCAAGCGAATGCTTTGGCTTAATAAAGACCGAGCAACCAGACATAACCTAACACATTACGGTAGGGCAGATTGGCCCAATCTGCCGGACCGAAGCCATTCACCTCCCCAAACCTAACACACCCCCAACCCATTCAACCACAGCAGACCCAAACATCACCACCCCAGCCACCATCCGGAAGATTGAGGCCAATCTTCCCTACCGCTCAGCCAATAGGGTCAACGGAGAGATTCACAGACCAACAATCAGATCACACGAACCACCAAACACCTCCTAACACCTACCTGGTAGGGCAGATTGGCCCAATCTGCCGGACCGGAGCCATTCACCGTCCCCAACCTAACACTCCCCAACCCATTCAACCACCGCAGCCCAAACATCACCAGGCCAGTCTTACCTACCGCTTTGCTCATCGCCTCTAACGTAAAAAGATTGCCCAAGATTCAACTTGGGGGCATGTTTTCAGAATGGCCAAGGGATATGATGCACACCAACAGCGACAGATGGCGCTTTCCTCATTTGGGAAAGATCTCGCACGGCGTGCCAAGTCGAAGTGTGAACTCAGTGGAGCTTCCGGGGTGCCACTGCACATTTACGAAGTTCCTCCGGTCCCCACCGAGCCAGACTACCACCGCTGCCTGATGCTTTCTGAAGATATTCTCGATCAAATCAAGAAACCAAACACCATCATCCCCGATCAGTGGCGTAACCTCGGAGAGCTCATCTGGAGTGACCTCGTCCCCGTCCAGATCATGAGCTACCGGCTACTGAGTTATATCGCCCAAAAGGAAAACTGGGCTCAGGATATTCTCGATGAGGCATTTCTTGACGATGATTTGATTGCAGAAGCTAAGCTAGTTGCAATCTAACAAAAAACCACTCGAACGACATGATCGGAGCATCCATCTATTACGTGTTACTTGGTAGTGCTACCTTGTTTTTTATGGGTGCGATCCAATTACGCAAGGAACAGGACAGCTCCGCACGCAAGCTCTTGGTATCGGGTTTTGCTCTAATCCTGCTCTGCGCCATTTACATTTTCGCCCAGCAACTAGACATCATCACGATCAACTACACCCCATATCAGGACTACCTCTCTCTCTATGCCGCACCTGTGCCGGTTTTTCATAAAATTGTTTTCTGGGGGCATATTGCCTTATCGACTCTGGGTGCGTTGTTGGCGGTGATAGGCTTCGTTCTGGAAGCACGTCAGCAAATCCAATCACAGCGCGCAGCCTACAACTCCGAGGTCTCATGAATCCCCCGACCCTACCCTTCTTGATTCTTCAGGTGGACTATTACGTCTCGCTCCTTCTGCCCATGGCGTGTTTGTGGTGCACGCTGATTTGGTGGAAGCGCTATCGCACTCCCGCATTGCGATTCATGCTCATCTTTTCAGCGGTGGCAGCAGCAACAGCTTTCTTAGGCGGTATCCTGAATATGTTGCTCAGTGTTCCCTCCATCTCGGAATACGTTTGGATGAAAATGCCACAGCTTCACAGCGACCGCCTAATCAAGATCATCAACCTAGTAGCCGATGGTCGGTATATTTTTTGGCTGCTCAACAGCATGGCCTTTCTGGTATTTTGCTCTCAGCTATCCAAACCCCAGCGATCAAAGATAGCATCCTAGCCCTCGCAGAGATTATCAGCCTCTGGGATGAAATTTGCGATGAGTCGACTTGAGGCTCTTCTGATCAACGTGGGTATAGATCTGGGTGGTGGCGATGTCCGCGTGCCCTAACATGTCTTGGATCACGCGGAGATCGGCGCCGTTTTGCAGCAGGTGGGTGGCGAAGGAGTGACGTAGCAAATGCGGATACATCGTCTGCTCGATGCCCGCGGCCTTGGCGCGCTGCTTGACGATTTCCCGCACCCGCTCCGGACTCAAGGCTCCACCTCGAACACTGAGGAAAACCCACGATGAGGTCTTGGGCGACACCAGCTCCGGTCGTTCATGCTTCAGATAGTTAGCCACGGCCTGACACGCTTTGCCGCCGACAGGGACCAGTCGGGTCTTGTTACCTTTCCCTGTCACCCGAATGAAATGCTCATCGAGATCGAGGTTTTCCAACCGCGCCTGGCAGAGCTCTGAAAGGCGAAGGCCAGAAGCGTAAAAGAGTTCCAAAATCGCCAGATCCCGTTTCCCAAGTCGCTTGTTGATGTCAACCGAGGCTAACAAATTGGCGACATGTTGCTCGTTCAGCGTTTCCGGCAGATGCATCTCGCCGCGTGGCGGCTGCAAGGGCTCGGCAGGATCGGCGACGATTACCTTTCTTGCCACAAGGAAGCGGAAGAAAATCTTCATGTGCACCATGGTGATGCGCAGTGATGCGGCCGACATCCCACCGTCTTTCTGCGCTGCCAGAAAGCTCGCCAGCTCTTGAGTGCCCATATCATTCCACCTGGTCAGCCCAGGACGCGCCTCCGCCCACTTCGCCAGAGCATCCAGCGATTGCCTGACCGATAGCTGATAGGCTGACGATAGACCTTTCTCGGTAGCCAGGTAGAGCACAAATTGATCGATCCAAGAAGTCACAGCTCCGAGCTTAGCTAAAATAGACCAGAGAGCAATCTTTCCACACCAACCTCTTCCACCGACGGCATACCCCATCAAAAGAAGCCGCTCTACCTGGGTAGAGCGGCTTGGAAGGACACTTCGGAAGTCAGTGGATTACTTTCTTCGGCGCAGGATCAAAGCTAAACCACCGAGACCGAGAAGAGCTGCGGAGGATGGCTCCGGAACTGGAATCGTGCGAAGTTGCAAGCCATTAATCTGACCTGTGCCAACCGTTTGAGTAACCCAATTATCTCGGGTTCCTCTATATTCAAAGCTCTGAGTGGTATCGCTGGCTACGAAGGTTCCAATAATCGAGTCGCCAGATAACTCTCCAGCTCCACCGCCGGAAGCTCGGTTGTTTAAATCTGAAGCACCATGGGTGTTCGCTGTATAACTGTCATCAAATGATTGCGTGCCATCACTAAAGCCAACTTGCCAGTCCACACTCCGAGTCCCCCCCGTGCGGGCGTCATTAGTAAAGATTTGCAGGATATACGTGTCCCCAATTATCAGTCCAGACAGTGTCAAGGTAGCCGCATCAAATACACCGCCATCAAGCAAGTTTTCGATGTCACCGCCGGTAGCAAATGATCCAGTATTGTATGCTGTGCCTGTAGATCTGCCATTAGAGAGTGTGACTGTAACACCACCGCCGGTGTAACCCGCCCCAGTTAGAAGGACCTCATCTGCTTGGCCAAAGGTAACACCGTTGAGCGTTCCTGTAGCAGCCGTGCTGGCGTCAGTACCAGAATAGGCAAGAACGAAGGATCCAGTTGAGTTGTTGACGAAACTATCATCACCATCAACACCTACGCCATCGGCATACATATCGACTGAAGGGCTCCAAGTGATTAATGCTGCAGACGCGGCCATGGGAAGCAGCGTCAGTAGCGAGGCGTTTGCTAATAATTGATTTATTTTTATCATGTGTGTGTTTGGGTTTTTGTGTGTTGATAGATCGTCACTTAACCGCACTAAACCGGTAAGCGTTAATCTATTAGATCGTCCTATCAAAACATCAACCCACCATGGTGGTCAACCGAGATCGTCCCTTTTTGTGTCTTACTCAGAGCACAAAACAGGCTGATTCAAGAGCGCTGCCAGGCCACATTCAGCCACACTCAGGGAACAATGAGAGTGTCATCCATATTTCGGCATCATTATGAAATTGTTAGACCACGTGTCAGGCAACCGTGTGCCATGCCACCCCGCAGACAAGAAAAAGCCGCCCTACCTGGGTAGAGCGGCTTGAAAGGTCACTTAACAAGTCAATGCATTACTTCCTGCGGCGCAGGATAAGAGCAAGTCCACCGAGGCCGAGAAGGGCTGCGGATGAAGGTTCTGGCACTTCGGCAATTTGACGGAGCTGAATACCATTGATCTGGGAACGTCCTCCGTCGGTCCAGTTTGTGCCACCATCACTCGTTCCAGCAGTTTCAAAAGACTGTGTAGCTGCTGTAGCCACAAATGTTCCAATGATATAGTCACCTGATGTCTCGCCTGTGAGATCAGGTGCGGGAGTGCGATTATTTAGACTGGATTCTCCAATTGTGCCTGCCGTCAAGCTGTCTGCAAAGCTTTGTGTGCCATCACTAAAACCCGTGCGCCAATCCGTGCTATTGTTTGCACGCCCACCCGTGGTTCGTGCATCGTTGGAAAAAACCTGTATCTCGTAGGTGTTACCTATAGTTAAGCCTCCGAATGTGATAGTGTTGGCGCCAAAGTATCCTCCTGCTATCAGATTGAAGATATCTGTGTCGCCACTAAACCCTCCATCTCCAAAAGCATTATCAGTTTGACCAATAAGAACATCTGACTGAATAGTCACGCCACTTCCAGCATCCGTGTAGCCAGCCTGAAGCGTTGTTGCAATAACATCTGTAAAGGCTACACCATTCACTGTAGGGTTTTGGGTGGTAACATCAGTACCATTTACAGCTAATACACCAGTGCCGTTTGTGCTGACGAAGCTTTGATCGCCATCTATACCGACGCCATCGGCATACATATCGACCGAAGGACTCCAGGTAATCAGTGCCGCTGGTGCCCCCATAGGAAGCATCGCGAGAAGGGAGGACGTTGCTATTAATTTATTTATTTTCATGATGTGTATTTTGGGGTTTTGTGTGTTGATAGATTGTCTCGCAACTGGACTAAACCGGTAAGCATTAATCTATTAATGTCGTTCATTAAAACATCACCCCACCATAGTTTCAATCGAGATCGCACCTTTCTGTGTCTTACTCGGTGTATGAAAAACCTTGTGCTCTGACCTGCGGATTTTCCTTCCAGCCACCACTGCTGCGCCACTATTCCGTCACCTTAATCCGCATGAACTCGCGCCCGGACAGCCGTTCCCCAAAGGGCACGGCACTGCGATAGATATAGCTAACAGTGCCATCTCCGTTGTCGGTTTCCGACACCAACACCAGCTCGGGAGCCCCCTGCCAGATGCTGAGGTCTTCCGATATCTGAGCGGTCACGGTGACGGCATTGCGGGTGTGCTGGTTCACCTTATAAGTGAGGGTGAGGTAATGAATGGTTTCAGTGCCTACGGAGTAAGCGGCAACTTCAGCGGTGTATGGACTGTCCAGCGCATTGTCATCACTGGTGCCAAGGGCATACTCGATGAGGGCCTTGACTCCGTCACCATCGGCATCCGCATACGGGTCGCCGGCAAAACCAGCGGGGCTTGCCGCACCTGGCTGACCTCCCGCCTGCGCACTGGCGGCCCAATTGCTGCCAACATTATGATCGGGGATCGGAATGACGGGGGCAATCAGCACCATAGAGAAGCCATCGCCATCGGTCGCGCTTGGCCACGGTGCCGCATCGTCATAGGTGAAATCATGGATCAGCCCGCCGGAGGCATCCCTCAATACGACCTGTTCGCCGCCGTTGCTCAAACTCCCGGAGAATTCACTGTTGCCAATACTGTCCGTGCCGAAGCGCAGTGAACTCAAAGCGGCGCCGTATCGTTCTGAAAAGGCGGCTTTGTTTTTCACGATGATCATCCGTTCACCTGCGGGGATGACATTGTTCGGGCCGAAGGTGAAATCGATGCCATCGGTGAAGGCGACGCCGGACATGTCCACCGGCACAGGCGACACATTTTTCAGCTCCACAAATTCGAAATCATTCTTGTCTGCGGTGATCGCCAATTCCCCCGCCCCGGAGGGATCGGCTGGGTGGTAGTTGAGTTCGGAAATTACCAGGTTAGAGGCGTCGGCGAGCACAGGGTCGGGTGCGAAGAAGGCTGCGTTGAGCGCACTCCAGGCGCCGGCGTTCGGGTTGTATGTCCGCGACAAGAGCCAGCCGGAGGCGGTCACCGGGATTTCATCGGACACCAGTCCGGATTGCCCCGAGCCGGGGAGATTGCCAACCATGTTCAAGTTGAACGACAGATCTGTGCTCGTGTAGCTACGCTGATGCACCTCCGCTGCGATGGTGTTGTTGCCTTGGTTAAAATACGACACCGGCAGGGTGATGCTGGCAAACGCGTTGTCGGTCACGGTACCGGAGGAAAACTCATCGTAGGGGGCGTTGGCGGTGAGGTTTTTGCGGTCGACCTCCACCCCATTGACGTAAATGGCAATGGCATCGTCATACCAGTAGTTCAGGGTGAAGCTTTCATACTGCGAGAGGTCCGCGATGTTGATATCCGACTTCCGGAAGTAGGTGGTGACATTTTTCTGTATGCCATTGCTGCCCGGATCGACATCGACGTAGCCGACTACCGTGGCCTCGTCGCCATCGCCATAGCCGAGTTCCGACGGGCCGCTGCTCCATGTGTTGTCGTTAAAGATCTTCGCCCTCCATGCAGTGCCTTGGTTTGAGCCATCGTCGAGGTAAGACCAATCGTCACCAGTCTGCACGAAATTCGTGGGCACGCCACCGGTGCCATCGTAGTTGATGATGGTGGCCGCCGGATTGATGCCACCGCCGGGAAGACGAGGGTCGAGCGAATGCCGGTAGGGGTCTGGATCCGTGTCCAGCGGGCCAAACATGTAATAGACTTTCAAGCTGCTACTGCTGACGGCAATCGTCGGTCCCTCCCCAGGTGCTGTGCCGCCATGCTGGTTGTAGACCGGGGCATCGATGGAGGGATACATGCCGGCATTTTTAAACTTGGTGATCATACTCGCCGTTTGCCCAGGCAGCTGGCTGTTGATCATATTGTCTTGATACGATTGCCAGCTCGAGGGCGTGCGATAGCCCCAACGTGCACTCTCTGTGAGGATCGAGAGTTGGGTTTCATCGACCCGTTCTTGCAAGCGCTCGATGCTCTTGGCGGAAGTCAGCGCTCCGTCATTGAAGTAGTGTTTGTGAATCCGATCCGCCAGCAGCATCTCATAGTCAGGGTCGCCTTCGTCCGCCAGCTCATCCATCGCGCTCAGCGGACCTTGGTGATCGACGCTGTGACTCGGATTGCGCAAAAAGCCATCGGCATCCTTCATGAAAAACTTAAAAGGCACGCCAAGTGGCACCGAACCAGCCGCACGGAACTCGCTCTCAGAGTTGCCATTGGTCCACAGCAGCATGAAATCGATTAGATTGATGATATCAAGATGCGACTTGGCTGAGGCAAAGGGGGTCGAGCTGTCCAGCAGGGTTTGTGTTTCCTCCCACTGCTCCCCTGTTCCATCGTAGGCCTCGCCAGTTTGAAAATTGCCACCGGAGTTGTTGGCATTGATCGCCTCGTAGTCCTCCTTGTCACCGCCGAAATACTCGGACAGCATCGAGGCATTCCAGCGCTCGCGCAGGTGATACTGGCCCCAATAGCGACCGTTGATGTAGACGTGCACAAAGCGCCCGTGCGGAGCGATCTGCCCCATATCGAGCAGGGAGTCATCGGCGTATCGGTTCGACAGGTAGGCGCCGCGAAGCGACATGTCGTGGTTGCCCGCGCGGAGCTCGATGGCGTCGTATTTTTCTGCCGGCTGGTAGCTTTTCCAATCGTGGTTATCAAACAGATCAAATTCCAATTTCCCCGGGCCGTAATCCTTGCGGAAGGTGATCCGGATACTCCGCTTCGCGTAGTCAGTATTATAACCGCCAAATCGCTCCATGCCCGCATCCACCTGCTTGTTTCCCCCCTCAAAGTTGATCATCTCGATGGCGACTTCCTTTTCGTCGTAGTCCAGGTCGCCCGAGAAGGTTAGCGAAATGCTGGGAATGGACGTGAGTGCCGCATCGAGCTGGGGACCGTAGCTGGAATCTTGAGTGATCGCGGTGTCCATGTTCGGATCCGCGATGACATCCGATTTGAAAATATACGTGTGGGTATCGATATTGGTCGATTCAAACTGATCCTTGAACGCGGCGGCGCGCACGACGGTGGTCTGGCTGATCGTGATCGGATTTCCCGCGGTGTAAATCTGCCCGTGCGAGGCCGTCGGTTTGGAGCCGTCCGTAGTGTAACGAATCTGCGCGCCGGCGGTTAGGCTCGTGATTTCCAGTGGAAAGGAGGCGCTGTAAAAGCCTCGGTCGTGTGAGAAATTGGTGTCTTTGACAAAGCCCCCCATCGGCGTGCTGTTCGCCGCGCCAGGCGTAGGTGTTAGGAAATACCCTTCCATGGCCGCGGAGTCGGAGTAACCGAAGGAAATGTCCCCCCGTTGCTCGTCATAGGTCGGGCTGAACTCGGTGGCAATCGAGCTTCCATCCGGCTTCACCAGAGCAAGATACTCGCCATCGGCATTGAGGGAGAAATGGCTGTGCAGCTCTCCGGCAGGACCGTTCGGGCCCTTACCGGAAGCGAAGACCACCAGGTAGCTGCCCGGTGCCATGGTGACATCAGGGAAGGCCCATTTGGTAAGGTCCGCAGGATCATCCGTCAGGAAATAGCCCGCCAGCGAAGCGGACACACTGCCGGGGTTGTGAAGCTCGATCCAGTCCGACCGGTCACCGTCGCCATCTGCCAAACCGGATTCGTTATCCGCCATGAACTCGGTGATCACAGGCACTCCAGATTCGATGATCTTCACCGAAAGCGTCTTGGTGACGCTGCCATTGGCATTTGAGCCAACCAAGACGTAGTTGCTGTCGGTTGTCGGTGAAACTGTGGTGCTGCTGCCCCCTAACACATCGACTCCATTGAGTGTCAGCGAGGTGGTATTGCCACTGACATTCCAGCTCAAATTGACGTTGGCCCCCGATGTGCTGAAGCCCTTGTCGGCTGCGAAGGAATAGATCAAAGGATCATTGACCACAGCAACGGTGGTCGAGTCCACCGAGCTGCCATTGGCATCGCTTGCGGTGATCTGATAGGTCGTGGTGGCACTCGGCCCCGGGGTCAGCACCACGCTCCCCACTCCATTGGAGGTATGTGCAAGCACGTTGCCCACGCCTTGATCGATCTGCAGCGAGGTCAGCCCCGCCGAAACATCCCAGCTCAGGGTCAGCGGATCGCCCGGAGTGATAGTCGTCCAATCCGGGCTGAAAGAAACAATCCGCCCAGGGCCTGTGGCGGTGACTTCGTCGAGCGACAGCACACCGTCGTTGGCATCACCATCCGGTGTTCGTGTCACGCGGATCATGTTTCCTGTGACTCCACCGGCATCCACGGTGATGCTGGCCGGAGACCCCAGCTCATTGTTCGGGTTGAGCAAGGGCGAGGTGAACACCACGGTGCCACCGTCGAAGTCCTGATTCACATTTCCACTGAAGTTCACCACTTCGACCGTTAGATCGCGGAAGCGTGGCAGCCAGCTACCACTCCCCCCTCGATTGACCAAGGTGATTTCTTGAAAGGTTCGATCAGAAGGCAGGAGCACCTGCCAGGTGGGATCGTTGTCGGATGCCTCGGTGTGGGTGAAATTATTGACTCCATCGAGGGCGAGGCCGGCATCGTATTCATCCAGCGTGCTGCTTTGGGCTGCGGTTCCATCACTGAGATCGATCGGCTGAGCATGAGCCGTGTGAGCGAAGGACATCCAACCGACAGCCCATAAGAGGCTGCAGGCGATACTATGTAAACTATTCATCATTAGGGGGAGTAACGCTCAAAATGCGCACTCCCCGACATCAGGTAAACACAAAAAAGACGTTTCCCCCTGCGTAGACTGTCATCACGCTGCAACCACAGCGCAATCGTGGCCAATGACTTACCACACAGCACAACCAAAAGGCTTCAGCCCTTCCCACTCACAACACGGAGCCTAATGCCCCTCTGTAGGCGGGTAGATTTTTACGGGGATATCGGAATCCCTACTGATATAGCGACCAAATTGATCACGTTCGAGAATCAGATCGAAAGGTCTGCCATGCTCCCCTTCTTGCAGATCGAGAAGCAAGCAGCTTTGATCGTCGTTCATCCGCAGGTGGCGTAGCTGGTAGCGGGCCGATCCGTTGTCTAGCTTGGGCAGCTGCTCGGTCACCAGCGGTAACCACTGAGTCAGCGCTTCCGGAACCTGTGGTTGGGGCGAAACTTCGGTCTCGGCACTCTCCTGTTCCTCAGACGCCTTCTTGTCTGAATACTCGCGAAGTTTTTCCTTCAGCAGCGGCGAGCCATAGATGACCAACATCAAAATGCCCAATAGAGCGACAATCGAGAAAAGGCTCTTGCGAGTGTTGGTCTCTGGTTTCTCCGACTGCTCCATGACCTAGCCCCTCATTACTGGCGTTCATACACCCCCTCATCGCGCTTTTCCAACACGGTGAAGCCGGCCTTCTTGGCATCGGTCACAGAAAAAGGCTTGGTGATTTTGGGAGTGTTTACCCGACTAATCAGTTTCTTCACCTCATGGCGGCAAAGCGGGCAGACTTCAAGAGCCGGCCGATCAATCGGACGACGTAATTCAAAGCCCCGCGAACATACGCGACAACTCTTTTCAGGGTCGTCGGGATGAAGTGAAATGTAGTCGTATAGGGGCATAGCAAAGACGCAAGACGGGGGTGGACCGCCTTGCGTCAAAAAGTATCACAATAAAGTGCAGCTTACCAGCTGGACTTTGTCACGCCGGGGATCATGCCGTGTGAAGCAAGCTCACGGAAGGAAATACGTGAGAGCTTGAAACGACGGAGGAATCCGTGACGACGACCAGTGTGCTCGCAACGGTTCACCACGCGTGTGGGACTTGCATCGCGAGGGAGCATGCTGAGACCAACGTAGTCCTTCTCTTCTTTGAGCTGCTTACGCAGGTCTGCATATTTAGCGACAGTTGCTTGTTTGCGCTTGTTGCGCGCGATCCATGATTTCTTAGCCATAATTGGGGGAGCGGAGATAGCTGCTCTGAGGGGTAAATCAAGCCATTTTTGAACAAAAGTGCAAATTTTTCTCGTTCCGTCCTGTTTCAGGTTGCCTCCGGACCTGCTGCGGCCTTTATTTAACTTAACATCATGTCAGACACACCCTTTTTCTACCAAGACCCATTTCCACTCGGCCAGGACAGCACGGAATACGTGAAAATCAGCAGCGATTATGTGTCATCAGCTGAATTTGAAGGCCAAAAGATTCTGAAAATTGAGCCCGAGGCACTCACCATGTTGGCCAACGAGGCGATCAAGGCCGTCTCGTTCAAACTCCGCACTAGCCACCTGCAACAGGTCGCCTCCATCCTCGACGATCCGGAAGCGACCGATAACGATCGCATGGTCGCCCTGATGCTGCTGAAAAATGCGGAGATCGCCGCGAAGGGAATCCTCCCCGGCTGCCAGGACACCGGAACCGCCATTGTGATGGGAAAAAAAGGCCAGCAGGTCTGGACCGGCTGCCACGATGAGGAAGCGCTCTCCCACGGCATCCACAAGACCTACCAGGAAGAAAACCTGCGCTACTCGCAAAGCTCCCCTCTGAACATGTATGACGAGGTGAACACCAAGACCAACCTGCCAGCGCAGATCGATCTCTACGCAACGGAAGGCGATGCCTACAAATTCCTCTTCATCACCAAGGGCGGTGGCTCGGCGAACAAAACCTTCCTCTATCAGGAAACCAAGGCCCTGCTGAACCCAAAACGACTGGTGGAGTTCTGCATTGAAAAGATGAAGACACTCGGCACCTCGGCCTGTCCCCCATATCACCTCGCCTTCGTCATCGGAGGCACCTCGGCGGAGACCTGCCTGAAGACCGTGAAAATGGCCTCCACCCGCTACTACGATGAACTTCCCACATCAGGAAACGAACACGGCCGTGCCTTCCGTGACCTGGAGCTGGAGAAGACACTGCTCGAGGAGTCCCGCAAGGTAGGCATCGGCGCGCAGTTCGGTGGTAAGTATTTCGCCCACGATGTGCGCGTGATCCGACTCCCCCGTCACGGCGCCTCCTGCCCGGTTGGTCTCGGCGTCTCCTGCTCGGCCGATCGACAAGCCAAGGCAAAGATCACCGAGGAAGGGATTTTCTTGGAAAAACTCGAAGACAACCCAGGCCGCTTCATCCCGGAGAAATACCACGACTGGAAATTCAAGGGCGTGGAAATCGATCTCGATCAAGGCATGGAAGCCACCCTCGCGACCCTCTCCAAATACCCGGTCACCACCGCCATTTCCCTCACCGGCACCATCATTGTGGCGCGCGACATCGCCCACGCCAAGATCGCGGAGAAATTGGAAAACGGCGAAGGCATCCCCGACTACTTCAAGGACTACCCCATTTACTACGCTGGCCCCGCCAAGACCCCCGAAGGGATGGCCAGTGGCTCGTTCGGCCCCACCACAGCCGGCCGCATGGACCCCTACGTCGACCTTTTCCAAAAACACGGCGCATCGATGGTGATGCTGGCCAAAGGAAACCGCTCCCAGATGGTGACAGACGCCTGCAAGGAGCACGGCGGGTTCTACCTCGGCTCCGCCGGTGGCCCTGCAGCGCTGCTCGCCAAGGAACACATCAAGAGCCAGGAAGTCGTCGATTTCCCAGAGCTCGGCATGGAAGCCGTCTGGAAGATCAAGGTGGAGAACTTCCCTGCCTTCATTTTGGTCGACGACAAAGGCAACGATTTCTTCCAGCAGCTGAGTTCGTGCCCAGCGTGTTAGATCTTAGGGATTGAGCCCGTGTCTCACGGGCTCTCTACCAGCTCCGCTGCCTCATCGGCCTCATGCTTGCGGCCGATGTAGATACCCACCAGTCCCCAGAGCACGGCCACCGCAGTGCCCACGCAGAGGATCTGGGCAATGCTGAGCTTGAAATAGCCATCGCCTAACAGCGCAATGATCCAAATCCAGAACACATCGCCGCCGCGGTAGACGGCAACATCGATGATGGGCTTGGTTTTATACCGGGCCTCTTTATCCACCGCGGTGAAGAGAATCTCACGGGCAGGACGGGTGATGGCGTAGTTCCCCGAGCGCCGCACCACCTGCAATGCGAGCACGTAGAGCGCGATGGGATTCATGCTCAAGACCAGAAG
Organism: Oceaniferula flava; assembly: GCF_016811075.1. NCBI lineage: Bacteria > Pseudomonadati > Verrucomicrobiota > Verrucomicrobiia > Verrucomicrobiales > Verrucomicrobiaceae > Oceaniferula > Oceaniferula flava. Next base: position 390,102 of record NZ_JAFBGL010000001.1, on the reverse strand, counting down.
CAAGATGGCTACCAAGAAAGGAATCAGAGACAGAGTCAGTGGCATGCCAAATTTACGCGACAGCCGGTTGGTCACGAAGATGCCGATGACAATGGTCAGGCTGTTCGTCACCAGCTCCACCACGCCCAGCCAGTAGGTCCGATCGGCCTCGGAGAATTCAGCCAGGACATTTTTCTGGGTGGAATATAGAAACGCACTGATGCTGGTGAACATGAAAATAAAGGCAGCAATGCCCAGCAGGCGCTTGTGGGTGATCAATTCCTGAAAACCTGAAAAAGGGTTGGGGCTGAGTTGCTGGCGATCGCTCTCCGCGTTTTCGTCTCGCTCGAAAAAGGTGTTCAGCAGCTTGATCAGCGGCAGGGTAAGCAAGAGCACTCCACTGGTCACTAACAAGATATTGGCCACGCTCATCTTCTGCGCCAGCAGCACCACTAACAAGGGGCCACTGATCGCGCCAGCACTGGCACCGGTATTGATGAACCCGAAGATGCGCTTGCTCTCTGCCTTGGTGTAAAGCTGGGACATAAAGCTCCAGAACACCGAGATATGGAACAGACTGAACACGCTGCTCCAGACATAGAAAATCTTCCCCAGCAAGGTGACTTCCACGCCCGAGCGGTAGGCTAGAAACAGTCCGGTGAAGCTGATGGAGAAAAACACAAACACCCCCGGCACCAGCACGCGGAGCGAGATCTTGGAGGCACAAACGTTGTAAATCGAGACCGCAACGATCGACACCAAAAAGGTCAGCGTCCACTGCTGCGCCAGACTCACATCCCCCCAGTTGCTCGGCAGGGCATCGCGCACCGGCTTCATGATCATGTAGGATGCCATGAGCACGAAGATGAAGAAAAACGCCGTCAGCGCGGCCTTCATCTCGGAAGGTTTAATCTGGGTGATCTGAGATAGAAATGAGGTCAAAGGATTCATAACAAATGGATGTGAGTGCGCTCGTTGCGGGGACTACCAAGGCAGGCGGCTGCCATCGTAATACCACAGTCCGCCGTGGTGTTTGCGCGTCAGGTTTTCGATCAGGTCGATCACTTGAGCCATACTTTGCTGAGGATCCAGCTTCCCCCGCTCCGTTCCCATATGCGTCTTATTGTGCCCGGGAGCAATGGCCACCACGAGGATGCCCTTCATCGCCTGATCCCCGGACATCGTGCGGGTCACCATATTGAGTGCGGTTTTACTCACGCGGTAGCCATAGGCCGTGCCACTGGTGCCCTTGGATAAGATCGAGGCGCGGGTGGAAATATGCACCACCTTGGCATCTTCAGCGAGTTTGAGGTTCGGCAACAGTGCCTGGGTCACGAACAGTGGCCCCAGGGTGTTGACCCGATAACAGAGTTCCATTTCCTGACGCGTCAACTTGGCGAGGTTTTCCGGGTTTTCCGTCATCAGCTTCGGCCCGAAATAGCCGGCATTGTTGATCAGGATGTCGATTTTTTCGCCCTCCAAAGCCTTCGCCAAGGCAGCGATATCCGCTTCGCTGGTAACATCCAACTTCATCACCGTGGCTCCTGTTTGCTTCAATGCCACCGCCTGCTCCGGCTTGCGGGCCGTGCCAATGACTTGGTAGCCCTTGGCGACAAACTGCTTGGCCATTTCCAAGCCCAAACCGCGGTTCGCCCCCGTAATCAATACCCGGGAGTTTTTATGACTCGCAGGCTCGGCCTCTTCGGCCCAAGTGGAAGACATCGATCCCAACAGGACCAACAAGGACAGAATGAGGATTGAGGAGGTAGAAAGTGTGCGTTGGGTGAACATCATGGTGCAGTTGGCGGCGATAGACATGCGAATACGACAGCCCTAGCAATAAACTTTCCTGACGAGCAGATTAAAACAAACAAGCGGTGACATCTCATCACCGCCCTGCCCTCTGGCTTAGCTCGCGCCCTCTTCATTGATCGAGTCGATCAGCTGGCGCAGTCGACCGAAATTCCGTCGTCGGTGCCGGAATACCAAGCGGGCCAACTTGTCTAACTCTGGCTCATCACCCTCTGCCGGAAGTGGTCCGGATTGCTCGAAGGTTCCACTTTTGATGATATCCGAGAAGTCCTTGGCCAGCTGCTTCATCTTCTCCTCCGTGAGCTGACGCTGCATGCGGATCACTAAGCGATCGCCACAGTAGCGATAAGAGTGGAAGTTGGAGTAAAAACGCACCACTTCCTCCACCGCCTCATCCACATCGTCCGTGACTTTGTAGAGTGAAAAATCTTCGTCGGAGATGAGTTTCAGTCGGCTCAGGTGCTCCACCACGAACTGCTGCCAGAACTTCCAGTATTTCCCCCCTTTGGCATCGATCAACACCAGCGGATAGATCGCGGCTTTTCCAGTTTGGATCAGAGTCAGTGTTTCGAAAATTTCATCCATGGTGCCGAAGCCACCAGGGAAGGCCGCCACCGCATCGGACTCCTTGACGAAGGACAGCTTGCGCGTGAAGAAGAAATTGAAATCGACCAACTTCTCGTCGCCGGCGATGAATGCATTGGCAGAGGCCTCGAAGGGAAGGTTGATGTTCAGGCCGAAGCTATCCTCGCGTCCTGCGCCCTCGTTACCAGCGGCCATGATACCCGGACCTGCGCCGGTGATGGTCATGAAGCCGGCTTCACGCATCTTGTCGGAAAACTCAACCGCAGCCTTGTATTCAGGCTCTTCCGGATCGGTGCGAGCCGAACCGAACACGGAGATCTTGCGGCAATTTCGATAAGGGTAAAACACCTCGTTGGCGATCCGCATCTCCTTGAGTGAGCGGTTCATCATTTTGAAATCCCCCTCGGTCACCGCCCCTCGCGAGGTTCTCACCGCGGAGATCAGCATCTCGGCTAACAGACAGTTATCTTCGCCGCCGGAAATCTCCTTCGAGAGTGCTAGCAGCTTGTGATCGAGGTCTCTTTCTCCTGTCGAGCCAATGTAGGCGCAGGACTGCGAGTGAATCATACCTCCGGTAAAATCTCTCTCTTGGGGAATCTTGGTAGGCTTAACGTGGGAACTCATGAATAATTTATGGGGTGGTCATTGTTGGTCAAAATGCACAACAACACAGACTACACGAATCTTCGGATTCTGCCGCTAAATTATTCTGATTATTTCGAGCGCTTGTTCCACGCACGAACATCATGGCCGAGCGCTTTGCCCAGCCCCTAGTGAAGTTCGGCCCAAACATGGGCTAACATCAGTTAGACCGATGCCTCACTGAGCTGCTTGCTGATGGCTTGCAGCTTGTGCAGTCGCTCAATCGCCTGACCGGAATCGATCAATTGCGCAGCCAGCGTGATCGCAGCCCCCAAGGTATCGGCCAGGCCAGCGCAGGCCAGTCCCGCTCCGGCATTGAGCAGCACCATTTCGCGCTTCGGTCCGGTTTCCACCCCACTGAGCACATCGGTGAGGATCTTGGCATTCACCTCGGCATCACCACCGCGCAGGTCTTCCACTTCACAGGCGGTGAATCCAAAGTCTTCGGGTTTGACTTCCTCATCGACTGGCGACTGGAATCGACCGGATTTGCAAATACGGGTCGGCCCGAGCAGGCTGACTTCATCCACCGGGCCACCGTCTGCCGTGGTGCCATGCACCACCCAGGCGCTGTCGCGACCGAGACGTTGTAAAATATCTGCGTAGGCGGCATCGAGATCCGGGTCACAGACACCCACCAGCTGGCACTCAGGGCGAGCTGGGTTCAACAGCGGCCCGATCAGGTTGAAAATGGTTCTCACCCCCTCCTTGGCCAAAGCCGCGCGGACGGGCCCCACCGCCTTGAATGCAGGGTGGTATTTGGGAGCGAACAGAAAGCCGACGCCGGCGTGCTCGAGACATTTTCTGAATTCTTCCGGAGAGTGTTCGATATTGATTCCCAGCGCCTCTAACACGTCCGCACCACCACTCTTCGAAGTGATACCGCGGTTGCCGTGTTTCACCACCACCGCACCGCCGGCGGCGATGACAAACATGCTGGTGGTAGAGACGTTGAACATGTTGAGCTTGTCACCTCCCGTGCCACAGACATCGAGGGTGGGTCCCTCCAGATCCAGCTCCGTCACGCCGGGGTCCACGGCGCGCGCTAAAAAGGCTTCCACAAAACCGGCAATCTCAGCGGGAGTCTCGCCTTTGTTGGTGAGCGCCTTTAAAAACCGAGCTTTTTTATCGTCGCAGATCTCGGGGTTCAGCAGCATCTCTGCAGCCACATCGATTTCACGCGAGCTCAGCTCGGTGCCGTTTTCCACATGTTGGATCAGTGCGTCCATATCGACTCCAGCTTAGGCCGATTTCTGGAGAATGGCCAGTTTTTTCGGTAGCGATCAAGGTTCTAACGAGTGATCAATCGAATGCCACAATCGTATCCACAAAGGCTTGCAGATACTTCTCCGCCTTGACCTCTCCCACGCCCTTGATGCGCATGCCGGCGGCCATGGTTTTGGGGCGGAGTCGGGTGAAATATTCCAGCGTCTTGTTAGGAAAGATTTGATAGGGTGGCACTCTCTCCCGCTGGGCCAACTGCTGGCGCAGGTCCCTGAGCTGATCATAGAGCTGACCATCAAAGCCAAACTCCTCGATAATCATCTCCGACTCCTTCACGGGGCTCGACTGATGCTGCTCCGGCCAGACCAGTCGACACGACGACTTCCCTAACATCACCTTTTCACCCTGTGGGGTAAGCGTCATCAGGGGAAACTCCCCCCGCTGCGTGAACACCAGGCCGGCTTTCTGCAAGGATCTGAAAAGCTCATTCAAATACGCGGTGCCGCAGTCCTTGAGAATCCCATGAGTGCTGAGCTCATCGAGTCGGACCCGTTTGATCTCCTGGGACTTACTACCCATGAGCATCTGCACAATGCGACCACGTCCGAAAATACCCTCCCACCGGCCGTTGACTTTCCTACTCATGCGCGCCACACCGCTTAATGCTTTTCTAACGATCAAAAGTTCGTCCTCATCCGCCGGCTCGCGGGCAGAGCCACCGAAGGCATTGATGCAGATGTCACAGGTGCCGCATGTCTGCGCATCGTCCTCGCCGAAATACTCCAAGATGGCCTGCTGGCGACATTGTTGACCGTAGCAGAAATGAACCATGGAATCGAGCTTTTCGCGGTCGCGCCGCTCCTTCTCCTCCAGCGCGTGCCGATCAATATTGAGCGCTTGGTCTGGCTTGAGCAAGCGGGTGCCCTTCATCCGTTTCCCTGAGATATCGAAACGTTCTGCGTAGCCGTTGCGCATCAGGATGCCAATCGCGCTGCCAACAGCCATGCCATTTTTCACCTCTGCACCCTCTTTGATCTCGTCGATGGTTCGCTGCACCTCGAAATTAGCATCGGCGTCGTTTTGTAAAAACTGATAGACATCCGCGATGGTCTGGTAGCCCGGATTCGCCCCTTCAATGAAAAACTCCTGCGTCCGAGTGTCTGCGTAGTTGAATAGCAACTCACAGTAGGCCGCCTCCCCGTCACGCCCTGCCCGACCCGCTTCCTGATAGTAAGCCTCAATGCTGCCGGGCACTTCGTAGTGCAGCACGAAGCGCACATCGGATCGGTCGATCCCCATGCCAAAAGCATTGGTCGCCACCGCGACGTCCGCCTGTTTACTGATGAAAATATTCTGCGTCCGGTCGCGTTCGTCCGGAGTCATGCCGCCGTGATAGGCGATGCTTTTGATCCCCCAGCTGTGCAATAGCTCACCGACCTCCTCCACACGTTTGCGCGTGGAGCAGTAGACAATCCCTGTTTTCCACTTGGCCACCACCTTTTTCAGTCGCTCATGCTTCACCTTGTGTTTTTCCACCTCCACGATGCTCAGCGAGAGGTTCGGTCGACTGAAGCCACTGACCGTCTCGAAAGGCTCGCGCAGAGCCAGCACCTCGAGGATGTCCTTTCTCACCACGGGAGTTGCCGTGGCGGTGAGAGCGATCGCCTGAGGTCGTCCGATCTGCTCCAGCGCCCGCCCCAGCTTCATATACTCCGGCCTGAAATCGTGCCCCCACTGGCTCAGACAGTGGGCTTCGTCCACGGCAAACAGGGAGATCTCCACCTGCTTCAGGGCTTCCATGAACGCGGCCACGCGAAAGCGCTCCGGGGCGATGTAGACCAGCTTGAACTCGCCGCGCTTCATCTGATCGATCCGCTGCCGTTGCTCGTCCCACGACAAGGTGGAGTTGATCATCGTGGCGGGAATCCCTTTTTCCAACAAGGCATCCACCTGATCCTTCATCAGCGCGATCAACGGAGAAACCACCAAGGTCACCCCCGACAGGCACATCGCCGGAAGCTGGTAGCAGAGTGACTTACCACCACCGGTGGGCATCACCACCAAGCCGTCCTGACCGGACAATATCTGATCGACGACCTCCTCCTGGGCATCGAGAAAGCCATCGAAACCGAAGTATTTTTTCAAGGTCGGCAGTGGTTCACTCGGTTGAGGCATGCCGCGAAGAAAACAAAACCGCCGCACCGAATCAATGCCGAATGCCCGCGCTCGCACGGTGCGCCACTTGATCCTCAAGCCCCAGCACGCCACTGCCACAAAAAAGTCACGCCATGGAACACTAATCACTTGAATACAGCACGGCCTCCAGTGACTATGCCCCCATGTCGAAAGCATCCTCACATTGGCAAAGCTACCAAAACTCCGTCACCCGTTATCCAGAACTTGGATTCTCCATCGACACCTCTCGCATGGACATACCTGCCGATTACGCGCAGAAGCTGGAAAAGGAAATCGCCCGCGCCTTTGATGGGATCAAAAAAATCGAAGCCGGTGAGGTCATGAACCCGGACGAAGGACGGATGGTTGGCCACTACTGGCTGCGCAATGCCGATCTCGCCCCGAACGACGAGATCAAAAAGCAAATCACCGAGCCCCTGGAAGACCTTAAGGCGTTCGCCAAAAAAGTGCATCGCGGCGAAGTCAGCAACCCCAAGGGCGGACGCTTCGAAAACCTGCTGATCATCGGTATCGGCGGATCTGCCCTCGGACCCCAGTTCATTTACGAGGCCCTCGGCGCAGACAGCCCACTGAAGACCTTTTTCTTCGATAATACCGACCCTGCCGGCATGGACGCCACGCTCTCGGAAATCATTTCCAAGACCCAGGGCGGCATCAGCAAGACCTTGTCACTGGTCGTTTCCAAATCAGGCGGAACCCCCGAGACACGCAATGGCATGCTGGAGGCACAGGCCGCCTACGAAGCCATCGGCCTGGAATTCGGCGATCACGCGGTGGCGATCACCGGCGAAGGATCTAAACTTTTTAACTACGCCACGGAAAACAGCTTCCTCTCGATCTTCCCCATGGAAGACTGGGTAGGTGGCCGGACTTCGGTGATGTCCACCGTCGGTCTGGTGCCCGCCGCACTGCAAGGAATCGATATAGACGCCCTGCTCGAAGGAGCCAAGGTAATGGATGAACTCACTCGCACCGACAACGCTTCCGAGAATGCCGCCATGCAGCTGGCCCTCGCCTGGCACCACGCAGGAAATGGCAAAGGTGAGAAAGACATGGTCGTCCTCCCCTACAAGGACTCCCTCGTGCTGTTCTCCAAGTATCTGCAACAGCTGGTGATGGAATCGCTCGGCAAGGAGAAGGACCTCGATGGCAAGGTGGTGCACCAAGGCATCGCAGTTTACGGTAACAAGGGATCCACCGATCAGCACGCCTATGTGCAGCAGCTGCGTGACGGGGTGCCTAACTTCTTCGCCACTTTCATCGAAGTCCGCAAGGGCCGCGATGGCAACAGCGTGGAAGTCGATCCTAACACCACCTCCGCCGATTACCTCCAAGGTTTCCTCCGCGGCACCCGCACCGCCCTGTATGAGAGCGGCCGCAAATCCATCACGCTCTCTATCGAAGAGGTCGACGCCCGGATGATCGGTGCGCTGATCGCCCTGTTCGAGCGCGCCGTCTCCCATTACGCGCTCTTGGTGAACATCAACGCCTACCACCAGCCTGGTGTGGAAGCAGGAAAAACCGCCGCCGGCATCTTCCTCGACCTCCTGCAGAAGGTCAAAGGTGCACTCACCGACAGCGAACAGACTGCCGAGCAGATTGCCTCATGGATCGAAGCCGATACCGAGGACGTCTACCACTGCCTGACCCACCTGGCCAACAACGGCACCGCGACCGTTTCCCAGGGCAGCACTCCCGCAGAGGATCGCTTTAAAAAAGCCTAGGCACAGGCTGATTTCACAAATTTCCCCACAAAGGGAACAGCAGGCTGAGGATCTCGTATCCTCAGCCTTTTCCTTGCCCTGAACTCAGAGGCGTAAAAACCCCGACCAGTCGGCATCTCGGATTGTGCCGCGAGCCTTTGCCGTCTATAGCTCTGCGGTGCCCTCGCAAAACACACCCACACTCGACTCCAGCCAGAAACGCAGCGCCGCCGCGATCATCGCCTCGCAGACCTGCACTAAGATCGGCGATGTGCTGATGAACCCGAAAACGGTGCTGACTTGGGTGCTGACTTATCTGGGAGCTCCGGCGGGGCTGATTTCCATGCTGGTGCCCATCCGCGAGTCCGGCTCAATGCTGCCGCAGCTGTTGATTTCCAGCTGGGTGAAGCGCGTGCGCCACCGCAAGCGGGTCTTCATCGCCGGTGCGCTGACCCAGGCGGTGGCTGTGGCGTCCATGGGATTCGCCGCGATGTTTCTGTCCGCCATGGCCGCCGGGTGGTCGGTGCTGGCGGCTCTGACCGTGTTTGCCGTGGCTCGGGCGTTTTGCTCGATCAGCTCGAAGGATGTGCTGGGGCGCAGCGTGCCGAAGGGCGTGCGTGGTCGGGTCGGAGGTCTCTCCGCCACCATCTCAGGCCTGCTCTCCGCCGCAGCCGCAGCGTCGATGACTTTCTACCGAGACCAAAAAACCATCACCGTGCTGGCCTGGGTGTTATTGATCGCCGCCATGCTCTGGCTGATTGGGGCCGCTCTCTACAGCTTGGTCAAGGAACCCCTGCCCGATGACGCCGAAGCGGAACCGGAGGTCGTCTCCGATCTGAAAAAGCGCCTCTCCCTGGTCCTGGACGACTCCGTATTTCGCAATTTCATCATCTGCCGCTGCCTCCTGCTCGGTAGCGCCTTGGCCTCGCCCCTGCTGGTGGTGCTGGGCCAAAAACACACCGGCACCCTGATCTCACTGGTCGGCTTTGTGCTCGCTTCCGGCCTGGCATCGGGCGTGAGTTCCTTTTTATGGGGAAAATTGGCCGACCGCTCTGGCAGCCTGACCATGGCGATCGGAGGCCTCACTTGCACCCTGTTCGGCATCGCCGGCATCTTCATCGCGCTGTGGTTCGAGGGACTATCCGACTCCCACTGGTGCTGGCCTGTGCTCTTCCTGTTGTTCAATCTCGGCTACGCCGGAGTTCGGGTCGGACGGAAAACTTGGGTGGTCGACGCCGCCGAAGGCGATCGACGCACCGATTACGTCTCCGCCTCGAACACCCTGATCGCGCTCTGCATCATCCTCATGGGGCTGTTAACCTCCGCCTTCCACAGCTTCTCACCGTTGATTCCACTGGGGATTTACTGTTTTTTAAGCCTGATGGGCTGCGGCATCGCCCTGTTGATGCACCGTCAAGAACGCCTCTCTGATTGAGACACAGTCAGAATTAGAGCTCTAACCGCAAACTTGAAACTTGAAACTTCACAGGTGAAACCTAAAGTGCGCGCGGCCAGCCCCCCACGGACAAGCTGCCACTTATCGTTATGAAAGCTATTTTGGCACTAGAAGACGGACGCACATTCGAAGGTGAAGCCTTCGGACACACTGGAACCACCACAGGCGAGTGTTGCTTCAACACCTCTATGACCGGTTATCAGGAAATCATCACCGATCCCTCTTACCGAGGCCAAATCGTGACGATGACCTATCCGATGATTGGTAACTACGGGATCAATCCGGAGGACGCCGAGTCGTCAGCACCCCACGTCCGAGGACTGGTCATTGGCGAGCTCTCCCCAGTCGCCTCCAACTGGCGCTCCCGTCAGTCGCTGCCAGAGTATTTCACCGAGCACAAAATCATCGGCATCGAAGGTGTCGATACCCGCGCGCTGACCAAGCACCTGCGCTCCGCCGGAGCCATGCGCTCATGCATCACCACCGAGCTCTCCGCCGAAGAAGCGGTGCAAGCCGCCAAAGACTCCGCGCCCATGGCCGGCTCCGATTTTGTCAAAGAAGTCTCCACCGAGTCCACCTACCTCTGGGACGGCGAGTCCCGCGAGTGGACCATCCCCAATACCTGCACCGGCCAGATCGGCACCTACAAGGAGCTGCCCGAGGTGAAATACAACATCGTGGCTTACGATTTCGGGATCAAGTGGGACATCCTCCGCCACCTCCGCCAGGCCGGCTTCAACGTCACCGTGGTGAACTCCCGCACCCCTGCCGAAGAAGTGCTCGCGCTGAAACCTGACGGCGTCTTCCTTTCCAATGGCCCCGGCGACCCAGCCGCGCTCGACTACATTCACGCCGAGGTGAAAAAGCTGCTCGGAAAAACTCCCCTGTTCGGCATCTGCCTCGGCCACCAAATCCTCACCCACGCCTTCGGAGGTGATACCTTCAAGCTGAAATTCGGTCACCGCGGCGGCAACCAGCCAGTCAAGGACCTGCGCACAGGAAAAATCTCCATCACTGCGCAGAACCACGGATTTGCCACCGACACCGATTCCCTACCGGACGATGTCGAGGTCACCCACGTCAACCTGAACGACGACACCATCGAAGGTTTCCGCCACAAGGAATACCCCGCCTTCTCCGTCCAGTATCACCCCGAAGCCGCCCCCGGCCCGAACGACGCCACTTACTTCTTCGAAGAGTTCGCGGAACTGATCGAAGGAAATAGGAAGTAGGAAACTGGAAGTAGGAAATAGGCTAGCAGCAGCTCTGGGGAGCTGACTTCTAAGACTGGCTCCCAAGAGCCTTACTCCACCTATTTCCAAATACCCACTTCCTAATCCCAATTCCCCAAATAACCATTCACAACATCATGAACACCATCATCTGCGGTCTCCAATGGGGAGACGAAGGAAAAGGCAAGATTGTCGATTACCTTACCGAAACTGCCGACGTCGTCGCGCGTGGCCAAGGCGGCAACAACGCCGGCCACACCGTCATCGCCAACGGAACGAAATACGTTCTCCACCTCATCCCATCCGGCATTCTTTGGGAAGGTAAAAACTGCATCATCGGCAATGGTGTTGTCATGGACCCCGTCGGTCTCTGCAAGGAAATCACCACCCTGGAAGAAGCGGGGATTTTGGTCGATGCCGCCAAGCTCCAGATCTCGGACCGCGCGCACATCGTGCTCCCCTACCACCGCGAGCTCGATGCCGCCCGTGAAGCCGCCCTTGGCAAAAACAAGATCGGCACCACCAAACGCGGAATCGGCCCAACTTACGCGGACAAAGCGAACAGAAATGGTCTCCGCCTAGCCGACCTGATGTGTGAAACCACCGCCCGCGAGCTGATCGAGATCCGTCTCGCCGACGCCAACGAAACTCTCTCACGCCACGACTTGCCAACGTTTACCACCGATCAGGTCTGGGAAGAAATCGCCCCCGCCATCGAGCGTCTGCGCCCGCACGTGAGCAACACCATCCCCGCCCTGCACAAGGCGTGGAAGGACGGTAAAACCATCCTCTTCGAAGGAGCTCAAGGTTCTTTCCTCGATGTCGACTTCGGCACCTACCCCTTTGTCACTTCCTCGAACACCACCTCCGGCGGTGCCTGCACCGGCTCCGGGCTGCCACCCACAGCCATCGAGCGCGTGGTCGGCGTTTGCAAGGCCTACACCACCCGTGTTGGTTCCGGTCCCTTCATCACGGAAAACGACGACATCTCCGAGTATTTCCACGCCCGTGGCATGGAGTTCGGCGCTACCACAGGTCGCCCACGCCGCTGCGGCTGGCTCGATATGGTGCTGATCCGCTACGCCTGCATGGTCAATGGCGTGACCGACCTCGCCGTCACCATCCTCGACGGCCTCGACGAGCGCGAAACTATCCAAGTTTGCACCGCTTACGAGATCGATGGCGAACGTCACGATTACCCACCGGCCAACCGCGCCGCCTGGGACAAGGCGACTCCGGTTTACGAGACCCTCCCCGGCTGGCAGTCCGATACCACCGGCGCCCGCTCTTGGGACGATCTTCCGGAAAATGCCAAAGCCTACCTGACACGCCTCGGCGAACTCGCCGGAGCCCCCGTCACCTACATCGGCAACGGACCTGAGCGCGAACAAACGATCGTGGTCTAAACGACACACATTTCCCAGCTCTTATAAAAAAGGCCGTCATTCACAATGGCGGCCTTTTTGTATACAGGTCATAGTTCCATCATGATATTGCACTGTAAACCTAACAACATATTCACTTGGAACTCCGTTCTCAGTGGTGCCGGGCATCGTGCGGAATTGACATTTAACTGGTATGGCGAATCAGGCAGCATCGCTCTGAACGGTCAAGTTTACGACATCCAAAAATGCGGCATGTTCAGCGGCTCTTGGATCATGACCAACCATTCGGGAACAAGCCTCACCGCCGAAAAACTCTCGGCCTTCTCGCGGACTTTCACCATCCAAAGCCCCTTGGGAAACTATCAGCTCAAAGCCCCTTCTGCATTCAGCCGAACCATGACCCTCGACGGTCCTAACGGGTCTGTGCGGATTGAGCCCGACCATATCTTTACCAGGCGCTCGACCATCTCGGGTCAACTTGACGACATCGAAGTCACCTGTTTCGCCACTTGGCTATGTTTGCTCATCAGGCGGCGAAACGCAAAGAATTCGAACTAAGCGAACACGGCTGCAGCCCCATGGATTAAACTCTCGGACTGGCCGCATATTTGTGGTGCAATGCGGGTGTTGCCCAGATCATGAACAAGGAAACGTGGATATCACCGGAACAAGCACGTGACGCATTGGAAAGCGGCAACGGCAAGGGGGTGCGCATTGCGATTCTAGATTCCGGAGTGGAAACCAGTCACCCCCAGCTGAAAAATCTCACGCTGAGTGATGACGTCATCATCCAATCGCGCGGTGGAGTGATTGAAGCGGTCGAGGGATCTGGCGAAGATGTTTTCGGCCATGGTTCGGCCGTCGCCGACATCATCCATCGCCACGCGCCCGATGCCGAAATCGGCTCGTTCCGCGTCCTCGGTCACTTCAAGGAGTCCCGCGCCGCCGTCATCCGCGAAGGGGTGAAATCTGCCGCAAGGAAGGGCTACGACATCATTCAGTGCAGTTTCGGAGCCCCCGCTCGTGCTCAAGATGCCGCCATTTACAAAGCTTGGCTGGACGCCCTCTACCTGCGCTCGGTCCACGTCGTCGCCGCCGGCAGCAACAGCGGTTTCCACACCGCCGAGTGGCCTGCGCATTTCCCCACCGTCATCGCCGTGGGAGCCGATCCGAACGATGGCGACAGCATCCAGCTGCGCAGAGGCAGCTTAGTCGAATTCGCCACCCGCGGCCGCGAGTCGTCCGCCGCCTGGCTCGGCGGCTCCAGCAAGGAAGTTATCGGCAGCAGCTTCGCCGCCCCACGCGTGACCGCCATGCTCGCGCGCATTCTCTCGGTTTTCCCCGGCCTCCATCCGCTGCACGCCAAATCACTGCTGCGCCAGATCGCCGAAGAAAGAGCGGAAAATTAGGCCTGTTGCCTGTCAGCCCGCTAAAAAAACCATGTTCAAATGCGCTGACATGTGTTTTCATCGCGCCGTCACATTTATCGACGTCTCACCTCATGGAACTTGACCTTACCGACTCCCCATTAAACCTCAAAGATATCACACCACGTGAGCTTGAGGAAATCCTTGAAGATCCCTTCGGCATCCGCTTGCTGCCGGATGTCGATCGTGAAGATGGCGAGAACCGCTACTACACCCTCGGCCGCACCGTTCAAGACAGACACCTGTTCATCGCCTTCTGGACCGATGGCAAGATCGCCCGCGTCTGCGCCGCTCGTGAAATGACCGAATCCGAACTCCGCTTCTACCAGCGCAGCTACGGCGAAATCAAGTAAGCTTATCCACGTTCACAATTTACCACGATGAAAACCATTAGCACCTGGGAAGAAATCCCCCCCTTCGAGGAAGAGGCCGATGAGGCAAAATTCTGGATGGAACACGAGCTCGACGCCAAACTTCTGGCCAGCTCCGTGCACCAGCCGGACTCCCGCGAGTCCACCACCATCACCCTGAGATTCGATCCCCGCATGCTCTCACGCATCAAGCGTCTCGCCCGCTCCCGTTTCCTCAACTACCAATCGATGATGAAACAATGGCTCGCCGAACGCATCGAGGAAGAGCAGCGCAATCTCCCCGAGTAGGCCCCCTCACCCAGCCAACTTTCGCCACGGTCACTGATCATTTTTCCAACCGTGGCCATGCATCCTGTCTTGACGGATGCCCCATCCCCTCGTAAATCCCTCCCAGCCCCGCCAGTGCATCCTCACCGGCACCGTGGCCATCATTTTTCAAAGCGCCCTTAGCTCAGTTGGATAGAGCAACTGACTTCTAATCAGTAGGTCACAGGTTCGAATCCTGTAGGGCGTGCTTTTCTTTTTAAAAAGCACTACAGGATGAGAACGCAGTTCGAGCACTCACAAAGTGCGTGCATCACGTCCTCATCTGCACCCGCTTCCGCCCTAGGAGGCCTTCTTCACTGCTGCAACCACGGAGATCTCCACCAGCAGTTCTGGCCGCGCCATGCGCGCTTCCACACAGGCTCGTGCTGGCGCATGCCCGTCCGGCACCCAGGCATCCCAAACTTCGTTCATTGCAGCGAAATCCTTCATGTCGCGCACGTAAACGGTGGCCGATAACATGTGCTCCCGATCCGAACCAGCCTGGATCAACAGCTCGTCCACCTTCTCGAGCATGGTTTTCGTTTGCTCCGCCATGCCTTGCGTAGCGTCCTTCGCGACCTGACCGCAGAGATAAATGGTGTCGTTGTGAATCACCACCCGGCTCATGCGTTGCTTGGTTTCCAATCGTTGAATACTCATGGCGCAAAACTAGACCGATCCGGTCGTCATCCAACAGCGCAAACTGCAATCGCTCATCCTTTTTCTCAAGAATCATTAATCATCGAACCCGTCACGCACTCGCACGCTTTGAGCTCGAGAGCATGCGAAAGAACCAGACCGGCCCTAACAACAAGACCACACAACAAACCGACTTCCAGAGCACGCGCTGCGGAAAGTTTCGATAACGGACGATTCGCTCAGGGTAAGCCGCATCGCTGTAGGCAACATCCACGACATCGCCCGACTCGGTCAGCCACCGAGAGGGAATGAAAATCGATTCCTCACCGCCCTGCCAATCATAAACCACCTTGTCACTGGAACCTGTTATCCAATTCACCGAACCGCTACGGCCATATCTTCCAGTATGTTGATAGTTCGTTTGAGAAACGACCTGATCGTCCAGAACTACCCCCTCAACGGATTCCCACTGCTGCGACCGCAAGTGATCATAAACCAAGGTGATCAGCTGCTTGAGCTGAACCACTCCGAATGCCGCTACTAGGAAAAGTAAGCAGCACCACGCGGCTAGGGCGGCTTGGCTGTTCTTCATCGTTCGCCGAGTCAATGGAGGCTTCGGAAAAGGGCCCTCCGACCTCGCTCCCATCACCTGGAGCCGCTGGCCGGAATTGAACCGGCGACCTATTCATTACGAGTGAATTGCTCTACCCCTGAGCTACAGCGGCCTGGGTGCTGTTGGGTGAAAATCCCAACGGCGGGTGGACGGTCGGTTTTTTAGCACAGAACGGCGGCGTGGCAAGCTCAAGAATGATGTGGGAAACACATAATCGTCTCGCTGCCAGCCGCAGCTCCAAGCGGTGAAACCGGATTAGAATTTATCTGTGACGGCGCCGGTGGAGGCGGAGGTCACGGTGTGGGCGTATTTGGCGAGCACACCACGTTTGTAGCGTGGCTCATACGGTTGCCAATCGGCTTTGCGGGCTTCCAGCTCTTCCTCACTGATGTTGACGCTGATGGTGTTACCCACGGCATCGATGGTGATTTCATCGCCGTCTTTCAGCAGACCGATCGGTCCGCCGACGTGCGCTTCCGGAGTAATATGACCGACCACAAACCCGTGGCTGCCACCGGAGAATCGACCGTCGGTGATCAGCGCGACAGTATCGCCGAGGCCTCGGCCCATGACGGCGGAGGTGGGCCCTAACATCTCACGCATACCAGGACCGCCTTTCGGCCCTTCGCGGCGGATGACGATGACATTGCCGTCGACAATTTTGCCGTCAAGGATGGCTTTCATTGCGTCTTCCTCACAGTCGAAGACACGGGCGCTGCCGGTGAAGCTGTTGCCTTCCTTACCGGTGATCTTGGCCACAGCCCCTTCTGGAGCGAGGTTGCCGTAGAGGATGCGCAGGTGGCTGTCTTTCTTGATCGGATTATCCAGCGGACGGATGATATCCTGGTCTTCTGGATACTTGATTGGTGAATTGGCGAGGTTTTCCGCCATGGTCTTGCCGGTGACGGTGAGGCAGTCGCCATGAAGCAGACCAGCCTCCAGCAGAATGCGCATCAGTGGCACGGTGCCGCCGATTTTTACCAGGTCGGCCATGACGTATTTGCCCGACGGTTTCAGATCGGCCAGCATTGGGACGCGTTTGCCGATTTCGGTGAAGTCTTCGATGGTCAGATCCACACCTGCGGCGTGCGCCATGGCGAGAAGGTGCAGCACGGCATTGGTGGAGCCGCCGAGAGCAATCACCACGGTGACCGCATTCTCGAAGGCCTTGCGTGTGAGGATGTCGAGTGGGCGGATGCCTTTGTCGATCATGTTCAGCACGGCGGCGCCGGCATCGAAGCAGTCGATCATCTTGTCATCGCCAACCGCCGCTTGCGCAGAGCTGTTAGGAAGCGACATCCCAAGCGCCTCAATGGCGGAGGCCATGGTGTTCGCGGTGTACATGCCGCCGCAAGAGCCTTCGCCGGGGATGGCATTTTCCTCCACGGTCTTCAGCTCTTCATCTGAGAACTCACCGGCGGCGTGTTTTCCCACGGCTTCGAACACGGAGACGATATCGAGATCCTTTTCCTCCCCCTTAATGCTCGCACAACCGGGAAGGATGGTGCCGCCGTAGACAAAGACGCTGGGGCGGTTCATCCGAGCCAGAGCGATGATGCATGCCGGCATGTTTTTATCGCAGCCACCGATGGCGACCACGCCGTCCATGCCTTCGCAGCCGGCCACGGTTTCAATGGAGTCGGCGATGACTTCACGCGAGACGAGGGAGTATTTCATCCCCTCGGTGCCCATGGAGATTCCATCGGAAATAGTGATGGTGTTAAAAATCACGGCCTTACCACCGGCGGCATCGACACCTTTGGCGGACTCGTTGGCGAGACGATCGATGTGCATGTTGCAGGGCGTGACCTGGCTCCAGGTGGAGGCCACTCCGATCTGTGGTTTCTCGAAATCTTCGTTTTTAAAACCGACGGCATGCATCATCGCACGGCTAGGTGCGCGATCAGGGCCATCGAATACTTGTGAGGAAAATGGGCGGCGGCAATCAGACATGCACAGTTGCTATGAGATCGGGACATAATTGTAAATAGACAAGTTTGTATGTTGCCCTAGGCGCAAGCGAAGCCCATGCCACGCTTTTCGAGGATGGTGGTTGCCATTCTTGAAATGAGCCCCGATTTTATTCCGTATGCTCATCCTGCAGCCCTAGCTTCATGAAAAAAACACTCATTCCCCTCCTCTCCACCTGCCTGGCTCTCGTCGCCCATGCCGCGCCCAAGCCCAACATCATTTACATCCTCGCCGATGACATGGGCTACGGCGATGTGCATTGCCTCAATCCTGAGCGAAGCAAAATTGCCACGCCCCACATCGATCGACTGGCCGCAGAAGGCATGATTTTCACCGATGCCCATTCCAGCTCGTCGGTCTGCACGCCCACGCGATACGGCGTGATGACAGGCCGATACAATTGGCGCACCCATCTCCAAGAAGGAGTCATCTGGGGCTACAGTAAACCACTCATCGCAGCCGACCGACTCACTGTGCCGCAACTTTTAAAACAACAGGGCTACAACACCGCCATGATCGGCAAATGGCATCTGGGAATGGAGCTGCCAACGCTCGACGGCAAACCGGTGATGGAGGGCAAAAAAGATCAGCGCAAGCCGAAGAAAACGAATATCGACTGGAAAGGCGAAATCAAAGAAGGCCCGGTGGACCGTGGCTTTGACTACCTCTACGGCATTTCCGCCTCACTCGATATGGCGCCTTATATCTGGATTGAAAACGATCGCTTTGTCGGCGAGGCCGATAACCATCATCCATCCAAACCAGCTCCTGGTTTTAAAAAAGACCAAGTGTTAGCCTCCATCGGCAACAAGACGGTGGAGTATCTTAAAAAGCAGGACGCCTCGAAACCCTTCTTCATCTACGTTCCCCTGACCTCGCCGCACACCCCCATCGTGCCGTCTGCGCAGTGGAAGGGAAAAAGCAGCCTCGGCAGCTATGGCGACTTCATGATGGAAACGGATCACGTGATCGGGCAGATCATGAAAGCCGTGGACGCCTCGGAATTCGCGGAGAACACGGTGGTCATCGTCACCGCCGACAACGGCTGCTCCAAGGCCGCTAAGATCGATCGTTTGGAAAAGAAAGGCCACTTCCCCTCGGCCCACCTGCGTGGCTCGAAGGCCGACCTCTGGGACGGCGGACATCGCGTGCCATTCATCGTGCGCTGGCCGAAGGGCGTGCAAGCAGGATCGACCAGTGATGAGACGATCTGTCTAACCGACCTCATGGCCACAGCCGCCGAGCTCGCCGGCACCACCGTTCCGCCCCATGCAGGCGAAGACAGTGTGAGCTTTGCGCCAGCACTCAAGGGCGAGCCGATTCAATCGACGCGCCAGGGCGTGATTCACCACTCCATCAGCGGCCACTTTGCTTACCGCCAAGGGAAATGGAAGCTACTCCTGGCCAAAGGCTCCGGCGGCTGGACCAGCCCTACCGAGCGACAAGTCAAGCCGGGGTCCCCGGTCGCCCAGCTCTACGACATGGAAGCGGACCCGGGCGAAACCAAGAACCTCTACACCTCCCACCCGGAAGTCGCCAAACAACTGCTCCAACAACTCCAAGCAGACGTCAGCAAGGGCCGCAGCACCGCCGGATCGGCCAGTCAGAACGACATCGAGAACATTCAACTTTGGAAAAATAACAAATAACACTTATGAAGCCAGCCACCACCATCACAGCCGCCCTCACCGCAGCCATCGCAGGAAACCTCACACTCTCGGCTCAAGCCGCGGAGTGGACCATGGACACCCAAGAACAATGGGTAAAAAACACCGCCCATAAAGAAGGGGTGGAGATCAAGAACGGCATGGTTTCCCCCACCGGGGAAAAGGCGACGTTTAAGAGCGCGATGAAGTCGTTTGCCAAGAAACGCAGTGCCAGCAACTTAACCATCAGTCAGTCGCCCGTCTGGCTGAACTGGAAGCCGGTGAAAAACTTAGGGCCGTCCAATCTCAAAGACGCTCCGGTATTTCTTCAGATGGGTCCTGACAACTACTGGATGTTTGGCAAATACGGCCAGCTCGGCAAACAAGCGAACGCCGCCGGAAAACCCGCCAAACTAGAAGGCTTCGATGTGCCACTCACCACCACCGCCCATCCTCACCAGTTCAACGCGCCTGGAGGTTTGGAAAAATCTCTTGGCGGCTACCACGCTTGGCAGAGCAAGGACATGGTCAACTGGGTGCACCACGGTCCGGTCTCCGACAAGCAGTCGAGATGGATGACCACCGCCGAAGTGGTCGATGGCAAAGCCTACCTCTACTACGATTTCCCCAACGACCAGGACCCGCACCTGATCATCGACGAGGACCTCACCGATGGCAAAATCGGCGAGAAAATCGGCATGGCTTTCAAAGATCCCTCGGACGGATCCGACTGTGGCATCATCCGCGATCTCGATGGTAAGTTCCACATCATCTACGAGGACTGGAGCCCGATCGATGCCAGCGTCAACGCCTGGGACTCCCCTCTGGCGGGTCACGCGGTCAGCCCTGATGGCCGTGGCGATTTCAAAATCATGAACCCGGCGGTGGACGAACGCAGCAAGTCGACCGGTAAGTTTGCCGAGTTCCTGCACCCGCACTGGCACAAGGAAGACCGCGAGAATTACCCGGGGAAAATCTACGAGGGCAAAACAGTGCATCACGGCATCAAGCCGGGACAACGAGTGGCCTTTTCCAAATACGAAATCCATGAGCCGGCGCAAAATGCCTTCGGCGACTGGGCGGCGATCTCCGTCGGCGGCCAGTATTACCTGTTCTGCGACTACGATCCGTCCGACGCGCACCGTGATAAGAAAGCCATGAGCGTGGCTTGGTTCACCTCATCCAGCATCGATCAGCAGTTCAGCTTCTGTGGCAACCTCGGCAGCGGCCACCCGGATCCGGATGTCATTTTTGCCGAAGGCCAGTTCTACCTCGCGACCCAGATGAAGACCGACTACGTCAGCTCCGGCCCGTGGGTTGATGGCGTGGAAGTGCGCGTGGGAGTGGACACTAACAACGATCAAAAAGCCGACCAATGGACCGACTGGCAGGAGGTCAAGGAAAGCTACGACTACATCCCCGGCTTTGCCAAGCAAGTGGCAAAAACTCCCGCTCAGCTCGATCTCAGCAAGCTGCCTGACGCTTACGGATTTCAATACGAGATCCGACTAACAGACACCACCGAGAACGAGTCCAAGCCGATCTTGGATAAGGTTTCCATCTCATTCGAGTCACCCTAAGCAATGACTTTCGTAAAAACACACCTTCCCGGCTTAGTCCTCAGCCTTCTAGCAGCCGCAAGCGTTTCGGCCAAACCACCTAACGTCGTGCTCATCTTCGCCGATGACCTCGGCTACGGCGATCTCAGCTGCTACGGTGCCACCAAGGTGCAGACACCGAACATTGACCGCATCGCCAAGGCGGGTCGCCGCTTTACCGATGCCCACTCGGCCTCAGCAGTCTGCACCCCGTCACGCTATGGCTTGCTCACAGGCGAGTATCCGTTTCGAGCCAATAACGGCAAAGGCATCTGGGGCCCGTGCGATCACCTGCAGCCCTTGCTGATCGATACCGAAAAACTCACCCTTGGCCAGCTCTTCAAAAACCGAGGCTACGCCACCGCCGCCATCGGCAAGTGGCACCTCGGCTTTGGCAAGGGCGAGACCGATTGGAACAAACCCCTGCGCCCCGGCCCCCTGGAGTTAGGCTTTGATTACTACTTTGGCCTGCCCAAGGTCAACAGCGGCTTCCCCTACGTCTATGTGGAAAACGACGGCATTGTGGGCTACGACCCCAACGATCCGATCAGCTACGATCAGCCCTACTCAAAAACCACCACCTATCCACCGGAAGCCGGGAAAAAAACCATCAATCGCATCGGTGGCGCCAAGAAAGCGCATGCGATTTACGACGACGAGAAAACCGGCACCCTGCTGGCGGAGAAGGCCGTGCAATGGATCGATGCGAATAAGGAGAAACCATTCTTTCTCTATTTCCCCTCACCGAACGTCCACCACCCGTTCACTCCCGCCCCCCGATTCAAAGGCACCAGCCAGGCGGGACTTTATGGCGATTTCATTCACGAGCTCGATTGGCAGGTGGGCGAAATCGTGAAATGTCTGGAGAAAAATAACCTCATCGACAACACCCTGATCATTGTCACCAGCGACAACGGGGGCATGTTCAACCGGGGCGGTCAAGATGCCTTTCAAGACGGACACAGGATCAATGGCGATCTGCTCGGCTTCAAGTTCGGCGTCTGGGAGGGTGGCCACCGCGTTCCCTTCATCGCCAAGTGGCCTGGCAAAATCCCAGCCGACACAGTCTCCGATCAGTTGATCAGTGGCATCGATATGCTCGCCACCTTGGCCGCGGTGACGGGGCAGAACATCTCGGACGAGCAACTTGCCGACAGCATCAATGTGCTTCCCGCCCTGGTCGATGAGCCTGAAGTTCCCATGCGCGAAAGCCTCGTGATCGTCCCACGCAGCGCCAAACATCTGGCGATCCGTAAGGGGAAATGGATGTATATCCCAGCACGAGGAAACGGCGGCTTCCGAGGAAAACCTGGCACCCATGGCGCTGGCGGACCTGCTGCGATCTTCTTCGTGGGCAATGAAAACAGCGATATCCAAAAGGGTAAGATTGTGAAAAACGCTCCCCCAGCCCAGCTCTACAACCTCGAGGTAGATCGTAACCAAACCACCAACCTCTATCGCAAATATCCGGAGGTGGTGAAAGAGATGCGAAATCTGTTAGAATCCACCCGTTCCTCCAGTCATCCCATCAAGAAGTAATCCCAATCATTCATTCACCTGAATCCTAGCACGCTGATGTTGCGCCTCCCATCCCTGCTCACCGCCCTGTTACTCCTGGCAGCTGCAGCGTGATCACAGCCGCCCAAAAACCTAACATCATCGTCATCATGGCGGATGACTTGGGTTATAACGATCTCGGCGTCTACGGCTGCAAGGACATCCCCACCCCCCATCTCGACAAGCTCGCCAAAGAAGGGGTGCGCTTCACATCCGCCTATGTCACCTGGCCGATGTGCGGCCCTTCGCGTGCCGGCTTCCTGACCGGCAAGCATCAATCGAAATTCGGCTACTACAAGAACGTCTCAGCCCCCTTCGACCCCCAACAGGGCCTGCCCAAAATGGAGACCATCGCCAGCCTGCTGCAAAAGCAGGGTTACGTCACCGGAGGCGTGGGTAAGTGGCACATGGGCACCACCAACGATCAACACCCGAACGCCATGGGCTTTGACGATTGGTTTGACTTCCTCGGCGGCGGACTGATGTATTTCCCGCTCGATCATCCCTCTTACAAAGGTCGCTTTTCGCCCATGAAAAAGCCCCTGAATCACAAGTATCTGCAGCACACACTGCCCGTGATTCACAACCGGAAACCGGTGCAATGGGAGCAGTATCTCACACGCGAGCTGACGGATGCCGGTATCCGCTTTTTGGTAGAGAACACCGAGAAACCGTTCTTCCTCTTCATGTCGTACAACGCGCCCCACCTCGATCTGGAAGCGCCACAGCAAACCATCGCCAAATTTCCACCCAAGAAGATGAGCAAGCTGCCTGGAGTCAGCCCGAAGTCGCGCTCCATCTATGGCGCCATGGTTTACGAAATGGACCAAGGGATCGGCAAACTGCTGGCGAAGGTCGACGCCCTCGGACTGAGCGATAACACCGTGATCTGGTTCCTGAGCGACAATGGAGGGATGAGAAAAACCAGCGATAACCGACCGCTTCGAGGGGCCAAAGGATCATCCTACGAAGGAGGAATCCGGGTGCCCATGTTTGTCAAATGGCCGGGCAAGACAGCCAGCGGCAAAGTGCTAACAGACGCCATCACCTCTCTCGATATCGGGGCCACCTCATTGGCCATGGCAGGCGGACAGCCGCAACAGGCGGGTCTCCACGGCAAGGATATCCGCAGCTACCTGACTCAGGAATCGACCCAAGCCCCCCATCAGACTCTCTACTGGCACACCGCGCGCAACATGGATCCCGAGGGAGTGATCCGTGAGGGAGACTTCAAACTCATCATCCGCAACAATAGGGTCGAACTCTACCATTTGAAAGACGACCTGGGCGAAAAACACAACTTGGCGGCAAAATATCCGGAAAAAGTGCAGTCGATGAAGGCCCGCTGGCTGGAATGGGACAACGACAAAAAGCCCCCGCTGGACCGGTGACAAAAACATCCAATACGCCGACTACGACTGGCTCGAAGGCAGCCCGCATTATCGGGCAAAGAATGAAAAGTAAGAACTCTCCGCCCCTCGAACACAAAAAAGCCCTTCGTCGCTGTTCGCTATGAAGGGCATTCTTCTCTCTTCGCTGCGCTTGAGCGAAGAATGGCGGACAGGGCGGGATTCGAACCCGCGGAGACATTGCTGCCTCACACGCTTTCCAAGCGTGCGCATTCGACCACTCTGCCACCTGTCCTGAGGTATCCTGTGGGATGCGGGCGGAAGCTAGCGAGCATCCTGCAACTTGGCAAACTTTTTTTCACTCTCTTGTCAAATTGATGAAAATCATGTCACTCGCCCTTCCCTCTTTACATTTTCAAGGACGCCAACAGGATGGCGTCGCAATGATCCGCATCGCTTCAGCAACCCTTCTCAACCTTCTACTCTGGCTTCGTCCGGTGGGAAGGAATGTGCGTGCGATCGATTGATAGAATTGAACCAGAACACCACTCACCGACCCGCCTCGATTCGTTCGATGCGGGTTTTTTGTGTTTAGCCACCATGAAAACCACACCTCCGACCTCCGCCCTGATACCAGCCATCGTCATTCTGGGTGCCTTTCTCTTTTCCTCGAAAGGGATTGTCATCAAGTTGATGTATGCCGAGGGACTCAGTCCCGCCAGTGTTTTGATGCTGCGGATGATCATCGCTTTGCCCTTCTACTTGGTGATCGCTATCATCCTGCGTAAAAAGTTAGGCGCCATCTCCAGCCGAGACTGGTGCAGCATTGCCGGTCTCGCCTTGCTCGGCTATTTCCTCTGCTCCTTGGTCAACATGATCGGGCTGCAATTCATCAGCGTCGGTTTGGAACGAGTGATCTTATTCTGCTACCCTTCTGTTGTGCTGTTAGGATCGGCGATGGTTCAGCGGAAACGACCCGCCAAGGCCTTGCTGGCAGCCTGTTTGCTGTCGTGGATCGGACTCTACTTGGTCATCCAAGATGAAATTCATCTCCACCACCAGGCCTCCCGAATTTTGCTCGGCAGTGGCCTGGTGTTCTTTAGCGCCGTCCTCTACGCCTGTTATATCTTGATTTCAAAACCCTTGATCATGCGGGTGGGATCCGAGGCATACACCAGCGTGGTCATGTGCATATCCTGCGTATGGGTCCTCGGCTACTTTGCCACGACGGAGGGCGATATCGGCGCACTAACAGCCTCCGCTAAAGTGCTCAGCTACGGGGTCATCATCGGCGTCTTTGGCACCGTGCTTCCCACCTATATTTTATCCTTCGGGCTTTCGAAAATCCCCGCCACGTCCTACGCGGTGCTTTCCTCGGCAGGGCCTGTGGCAACCATTATCCTGTCGTTGGCAATGGCCGGTCAGTTCCCCAGTGGACTGCAATGCGCCGGAGTTGCACTCTCGGTGACGGGGAGTTTGTTAGCCAGCCAGCAGCGATGAGCTATTGCACCACCACGGCAGCAACGCCTTTGGAATGTTCGGGCTCAAGATTGCCGACTCGATACCAGGTTTTCTCCGTTTCATGGTAATGGAAATACACCGGTTTCTGCTCGACGCCATTTTCACACAATACGGAGACATGCTTTCCGGGCTCTACCAAATACACTTCGGCAGCGGTCCACTTATGGGAGTTCTCATGATGCTCCTCACCAATGGAGTCGGCGATATTTTTCGGATCATCAAGAAACGTAAGCAGCACTTTCTCTTGATGGCTGAGGTTCGTAGTGGAACCCGTGAATTTGACATGATCCACCATATGGCTCACGGCTTTCCGGTCTGATGTCACCGTGACAGGCCAGCCAGCGGGAGCAAAAACGGAATCGCATGCGGTCAGAGCCAGAGTCACTGCCATGGCGATGAGTAAAGGTGATTTCATTTCGAAAAGTTAGCCAGTTTTGCCAATTTTGCAAGCTCAGGGAGCTGCGGTCGTGTCCGTTGATTCTGTGTCAGTTTCGATCTCAGGCAGAGTATTTTCCCACTGATGCAACGTCACACCCGCGCCCAAACCACCCACCTCGGTAAGCAAGCTGGAACATCGTTCGTGCCAACGTGAGTAGTCGGGAGCTTGGAACTTGTCTGCACTGCCGGGAAAGACCAGATAAGTCACGGTGAGGTCACTGACCGGACGAGAATACGGGCTCGCCCTGGGGTTCAGCTCCTTTGCCATCCGCAGCGATGCCTCACCTACTTTAAAGCTGGGGCCAGCGTCACCGACGATCGCCGGGTAGAGTTTGTTTTTATAAGCCACCACAGCGTAATCCCCCACCTTCGCCGCATACTTATCGCCGCGTGCTGTGACCATGTTGATGGGCATGACAATGAAGGGATCGTAGTCCGCAATGAGATAACTGCGGGCTTCCATGTCCTGGATTTCGCGTTTGATCTTGGCAATGCGCATCCGCAACCAACTCTTGCGCTCCGCACTAGTGCCAGCAAGTGCCAGCTCCTTATTGGCATTTTCAATTCTCCGTTTCCAACCGGCGATCAAGGGGTTTGGTGTCTTACCGGTTTTTCGCCAGCCGTAACTAGTCATCGGCTGGTAGTGGGTGGAGTTGACTATCTTGTCGGGCATGGTTGGCAAGCGATCGCCATCGGAACCGTCCGAGACCACATCCATCTCGGCTTGAACCAGCAGCAGGCGCCTGCCAGTGCTCTCGTTCTTCAACTTGAGCATGGTTTCACAATCGTAAAAATTGTGCCGCGTCATCAGTTCGTCCAGCTTCGTCGCTTTCAGTTTCAGTCGCTTAGTTTTGTTTTCGTATAGCTGATAGAAAAATGGCGACACCTGAGCCTTGGGAAGCATCGCTGCGAGACCCGGGAGCATGCTGCCCAGCTCGGGGTTCACCTGATGAAGCTGATCCATGGTTCGCGTGGCTTCCGGCAGACGGATCTTCAGTTCGTAGCTCGCGGTATAACTTTCGTCCTTCACTCTCTCGAGAGACGCCGCCTTGCCTTTTTCCACACTCACCTTGGTTTCGAGGATGAAGCCTTTCGACATCTTGCGAATATCGCCCCCTGAGCTGGCGGTGTGGTCGGTGGGAACGATGATTTTAGGCGGAACGACCGGTGGTGGTTCCGGCGGAGTGACCGTCACGGGGGCGGCACCGTCCTCAGCGGTGGCGGGTTGCGAGGGGCGCTCGTTGCGCTCATGGTTCTGCAAGGACTTGAGCTTACGCCAGATTTTCCCCGGCAGCGGCCCCTGCGAGACGACGACCAAGCCACAGACGAGCACAAAAAAAGATGCCCGAATCCAGGGAAACGAGGCTGCTTTCGAGCCTCTGCGCTTCACCCCTTCGATCTCGTGAGGGTCATGGTTATGCGAATTGTTAGGGGGCGTTGCCATAGTAATAATGATGCGTTAAAAAAGGCAGCTTTCAAATGCCAAATGCGGCGGCCAAGCCATCGGGGGCCAGCTCGTAAAAATCGTCCCACTCGCGCTCTTGGGCGGAGAGCTCGGCCGCTTGATGGAAATGGCCGGCTTTGATGTGCTCAATGGCATGACCGGCCCAGACCAGCGCGTGATCTAACATCCCCTGATCAAAACCTTCCCATGGGCTAAATCCAACATCTCCCACAGCGCGAGGTAAATTGATGTAGCCCACCTGTGGCAGCTCCCCGGTGTTAAAATGCTCCTGCACGAAGGCGGCGTAGATGGGCAACTGCAAGTTGGCCCAGCGACGATCTCTGCCATTTTTTCGTTTGGCCGATAACAGGTCGCCTAACAATAGTCGGTTTTCCTTTTCGTCCCACGCTTTCAGATGCTGCTCTTCAGGCGGGTGTGCCTTGCCGGAGGTTTTGTAATCCCAGACACGCCAGCGCTCGCCGTCTTCATGGCGGTCAATGCGGTCGACAACCATCGTCAGCGGATGCCCGCTTAGTTGCCACTCGAGTGGGTTCTCATCCTGACTGCTACCCACTGCCAGTTCGGTGGCGACAATTTCCCAGCCATCAGCGCGATAGGCGGCTTGTTCTCTCGCGAATGCCCGCAGGCGTTCACGCGCACTTTCCTGCTGCACCATCAGCGGCAGGCTGAGATGTTTGCCGTAGATTTTTTGGATCTGCTGGTCGAGAGTAGCGAACAAATAATTGCGGATTTCAGCTTCGTCCACGGAGTCTTTCACCGCCGCATCACGGCCGAACTCTTCCACCACTTTGTGGCAGAGATTACCGAAGTCCATGGCATCCATCTCACGCTTGCCGGCATCGTAGCGCTGCATTTTTAATATCCGCTTGAGATAGAAGCGTAGTGGACAATTCAGGTAATCGCCCAAAGCCGAGGGTGAAATACGGCTTGGCGGATCTTTGGTGTAGGGGTTCTCCACCTCGGGTAAATCCAGCACCCAGTCGCGCCGCCATGGGCCACCTTTCGATCGGGTGGAATCGGATTCGGCAAACAAATGCTGCACCACGGCAGGCAGATCCTTCCCCTGCTGACGCATCAGCAAGCGCGACGGCTTGCGGGCTTCTCCGGCATCGTTGAACCGAGCCACCACGGCATCGACCCGACCATTCGCATCGCGTGACCGCAGGGCCGAATGCAGTAAAAAAGCATCGCGGGCGAAACGACCCGCCGAGTCTCTGAGACCCAGTTTTTCTCGCAAGGAGTCCGGCACAAAAACATCGTCCACCGAACCGTCAGGCACGCACTCTTCGTGCATTCCGGCGAGCAGCAGGTGCGCCGCCGGATCGTAGGAAATCTCTAACCACCCTTGCAGATCGAGCACGGTGGAATCTCGGTTAGAACTCGCCATTGCCGATTGCAGGCTCTCCGCAAGCATTTCGAACACATCTGCAGGCTTCGGCTTTTCACCGAATTGTTCGAGTCGGGCCAAAGCGTCCAGCGCCTCGGCAAAGCGAGGTTCGGCAGCCTCGGCGGTGCCTGACAAGCGATCCTCAGTGGCCTTCAGCCAGCGGGTCAACCACTGTCGAAGCACCTCACCGGATCGATCCGATGACAGCTTGGAAATACCATCGCCGACGCTGTTGATGATGGCTTTGGCGCTGTCTGAACGAGTCAGCTGCAAGGCATCCTTCACTGTCTCAGGCAGGTGCCTGACCTGCAGTCGGTCCAGTTCCGCAGCGGCTGCACGGCGGCTGAGATCTCGAGGCAAAAATTCTTCCGCGCCTGGCAGCCTGACAAATTCTTGCAAGGCAGCGAAAGGCGCATTCTCAGCCGTCAGGTCGCGCATCACACGGAGCAGGCGCATCAAGCCCGAGTCGGCCAAGCTTTTCCCCTCGGGATCAAACAAGGGCCAACCAGCCTCGGTGAAGGATTTTCCCAACGAGGCACTGAAGCTAGGGTCGCAAAGTGCCAGCGCAACATCAGACGATTCCGACTTCGCCTCAGCCAAAACCTGCAGACAGGTTTCCGCAGCTTCGCTGGCAGAGTCGACCACATGCATGCGCTCTTGCCACTCGGGGAAATCGATTGTTTTCCTCTGCCAGACTTCGGTGATCGGTGTCCCCCAGGCATCGAAACTATCCGCTTCCGACTCGGGGGCGTGGATCAGCACCGTCACTGGAATATTTTTTGTTAGGAAAGCTTTAATCGCACGTAATGCGAGCGGTGTTGGATCTGGCACACAAGCGAGCACGACGCGTTTGACACCGGTGATGAGCTCGGGGTTCTTTGCGGTGTTCCGTTTCGCCAGCACCGGGTCGGACAGCTTCCACTGACCGAGTCGCTGCAGCATCGCCGTTTCCAAAGCCTCCAGTTCCTGCCAACGTTCCTTTTCCTGACTGTGAAAGCCTGCATCGCGGAAGGTGGCATCGCCGTCGGCCAGCTGGTCGCGCAGGGTCATCAGCTGTCGGGCCAATGCCAGTGCCGCGCTGAATGAGCGGGTGGATCCGGAAACGTGGTTCGGCAACAGGGTGGGAAAATCCTCGACCGCGATATTCTGGATGGTGCGCACCCAGG
Source organism: Oceaniferula flava (assembly GCF_016811075.1). Taxonomy (NCBI): domain Bacteria; kingdom Pseudomonadati; phylum Verrucomicrobiota; class Verrucomicrobiia; order Verrucomicrobiales; family Verrucomicrobiaceae; genus Oceaniferula; species Oceaniferula flava. Next base: position 360,434 of record NZ_JAFBGL010000001.1, on the reverse strand, counting down.
CCCACAAGGATTCTTGGCGAGACGCCGCATGTTCCGCCTCAAACAGGCGGTTGGGAGGCATCACATGAGGTGCTAACACCCCTGTGCCGCCCGGACCACCAGTGGCTAGCGCCATGCGGAGTCGCCTGCCACTGTTGGTTGTGGGAACCACGACCAAGGTGCTCGCGAGGTCCGGCCCCAGATCGAGCAGCCATTGAGTCAGCGATTCTAACAACGGAGCATCCCAGCCGAGAAACTCCCGGTCTGGTAGAGGCTCTGCCTCTGGCTCCGTGCTAAGATCGAACTCAATTTGGGACATGGATTACTCCTCCCCCTCAGGAGCGTCGGTAGATTCGGCAGATGGATCGACATCGGTGGATTCCTCGGATGCGGCATCCGTTTCCTCCTCGTCAGAGTCGTCATCCGGCACCACGCGGGCGATATCCTGAAGTTTCTCGCCCTCTTTGAGAGTGACCAGTTTCACCCCTTGGGTATTTCGTCCGGCCTCACGCACGTCGGCGCAGCGGATACGGATCGATTGACCGTCGGAGGTCATCAACATGAGTTCATCATCGGCGAAGACGGTGGCTGCGCCAACGACCTCTCCGGTTTTCTCATTGCACTTCATGGTGATGATGCCCTTACCGCCGCGTGACTGCGATCGGTAATCGGCAAATGGTGAGCGTTTACCGATGCCATTCTCGGAGGCTACTAACAGAGTGCCCTCGTCATTGACCAGAGCGAGGCCGACGACGTAGTCCCCATCGACCGGTTTGATGCCTTGCACACCGGCGGTGGCGCGGCCCATGGAGCGAGATTGCTCTTCATTGAAGCGCAGGCTGAGGCCCTTGCGGGTCACCAGCACAACCTCATCAGAGCCAGAGGTCAGGCGCACATCGATGAGCTCGTTGGCCTCGTCCAGTTTGATCGCAATGATGCCATCCTTGCGGTAATTCTTGAAGTCGCTGAGCGACGTTTTCTTCACCTTGCCGTTGCGGGTAGCGAACAGAACAAAGCCATTTTCCTCGCCAAAGGTGATGTCCTCACCGTCTTCGTTTGTTTTACGTTCGAGACGCAGTGTCGCGGCGATGTTTTCGTCCGCAGCGAGGTTGAGCACATTCTTGATACTCCGGCCTTTGGAAGCACGGGAGCCTTCAGGAATACCGTAAACACGCTCGACGTAAACACGACCGGTGTTGGTGAAGAACATGAGGTAATCATGCGCCTGGGCGGAGAACAGCTGCTCGACAAAATCGTCCTCTTCGTCTTCCGCTTTGTTCGACTTCCGAGTTTCCATGCCCCGCACCCCCTTACCGCCACGTGCCTGAACACGGTATTCGGCGGATGGTGTGCGCTTGATATAACCTTTGTTAGAGAGCGTTACGATCATGCCGTCGTTGGCAATCAGGTCCTCGATGGCAATCTCACCATCATCAGGAAGAATAGGGCAACGGCGCGGAGTCGCGTGTTTTTCCTTAATCAGCAGCAGCTCATCTTTGATGATCGCGAGCACGCGGGCTTCCTTGGCAAGGATGTCCAAGTAGTCTTTGATTTCCTCGAGGATGTTATCGTATTCGGTCTTCACCTTGTCGCGCTCCATACCGGTGAGTTGGTAGAGGCGGAGTTCGAGGATAGCGTTAACCTGGCGATCGGTGAACACGTATTTCTCACCGCGAACGCTAGGCTGCGAGCGGATGAGGATGCCTAACTGCTCGGCGGTAGTCACAGGGAAAGTGTAGGCCTTGAGTCGCTCACGCGCTTCATCGCGGTTCTTAGAATCGCGGATGATCTTGATGAAATCATCGAGGTGGCCGAGCGCCAGAAGGAAGGCCTCCAAGTTCTCAGCACGGTCTTCGGCTTTCTGCAACAGGAAGCGTGTCCGGCGGATGATCACCTCACGGCGGTGCTCGATGAAGCAGTCCAGCGCATCCATGATCGACAGCTGTTTCGGCCGGCGTTCGTGAATGGCGAGCATGTTCACCCCGAAAGATGTTTCCATCGCGGTGAGTTTGAAAATCTGATTGATCACCACCTGCGGACGGGCGTCGCGCTTGAGGGTGATCTCGATGCGTGTTTCATCATCGGACAAGTCACGCATGCCGGAGATATCGAGCAGGATTTTCTCCCGCACCAGCTCGGCGATTCGTTGCTGTAGAACAGCCCGGTTCACCCCGTGGGGCACATCGGTGATGGTGATGATGGCGATGCCGGAGGCTTTTTCCTCCACCTCCATCGTGCCTCGCATCTTGATGCTGCCACGACCGGTGTGGAAATAGGAATCAATCCCCTTGAAGCCGCGGATTTCGCAACGCCCGGCAAAGTCAGGCCCCTTGATATGCTGCTTCAGCTCCTCGATGGTGAGCTGTGGGTTATCGATTCTGGCGCAGACCCCATCGATCACCTCGCCCATGTTATGGGATGGAATGTTCGTGGCCATACCCACCGCGATGCCTGTGCCACCGTTGACTAACAGGTTAGGAATAGCTGCCGGAAGAACGCAGGGTTCGTTACGGGTTTCATCATAGGTGGGTTGGAAATCACAGGTCTCTTTTTCGAGATCGGTCATCATCGCCGTGCCCATGTGGGTCAGGCGGGCCTCGGTGTATCGCATCGCTGCAGCGGCGTCACCTTCGACAGAACCGAAGTTACCCTGACCATCGATGAGCGTTTCACGCATCGTCCACGGTTGGGCCATGTTCACCAGGGTGGTGTAAATGGCGCTGTCACCGTGCGGGTGATACTTACCCATCGTGTCACCCACAATACGCGCACTCTTCAAGTGAGGTTTGGTCGGGGAAAGCGATAGGTCGTTGTGCATCGCGTAGAGGATACGCCGCTGTGATGGCTTCAGGCCGTCACGCGCATCTGGCAAAGCACGGGAAATAATCACCGACATCGAGTAGTCCAAGAAGGACTTCGACATCTCGTCGGCTACGTTGATTGGTTTTATATTGTCGTTCGACATTGGGAAATAGGTATAGGACTAATAGGTCTGGTTAGGACGAATGCGTTAGACATCCAAGTTCTGGACGTTCAGGGCGTTGTCTTCGATGAAGCGTTTACGAGGTTCGACGATATCGCCCATCAGGACATCGAACATCTTGTCGGCTTCAATGGCGTTTTCCTCATCCAGGCGGACGCGAAGGAACTGGCGGGTCTCAGGATCCATGGTGGTGGCGTAGAGCTCCTTGGCATTCATCTCACCGAGACCTTTGAATCGCTGAATGCGCATACCGCGACGGCCAATTTCCAGAACCCGATCGAGGATTTCAAATAGGTTGAACACCGGCAGTGGATCCTCGGTGGAGTCCCCTTCGATCAGTTCGTAAACCGGTTTGTCATCGGAGAAGAAGGGATCGGTCTGCAGTCCGAACTCGTTGAGGCGAGCCAGGATCTTGGCGATGGCAGAGGACTCGTGCAGTTCACGTTTCACTGCACGGCGCTGCACACCGTTGAATTTCTCCTTGTATTCAGCCTCCTCTTCCTCGCTGAGTTCTTCATCGAAGAGTCTGAGGTCACGGTTCTCCTGGGCGTAGGCCAGCAGTTCTTTTTCCGTGTCGAAATACATGATTTCCTCCTCGTTACCGACCCGGATGCGGACCATGTATTCGGGCAGGTGGCCGTCTTTTCCTTCGGACAGCAGGTCTTGGAAATTCCCACCGTGTCCTTCGAGCGTGGTGGTGAAGCGGGTCAGCTGCGCGAGCGTATCGAGCACACTTTTCAGCAGGTCGCTCTCCACGGTGTCCTCGGAGCCGTATTTTTTTAGCTTCACGTCCTCGGATCCCAGGCGGATCAACACTTCGTTCAGGGCGTCATCGTCAGCCAGATACTCCTCACGTTTCTTGCGCGTGATTTTATAGAGCGGCGGCTGCGCGATGTAGAGGTAACCGGCTTTCACCAGCTCCGGCATGTGTCGACAGAAAAACGTCAGCAGCAGGGTCCGAATGTGGGCACCATCGATATCGGCATCGGTCATGATCACCACCTTGTGATAGCGGACTTTTTCGATATCAAAGGCTCCTTCCTGGTCGCCCTCGCCGATCCCTGCACCGATGGCTGTGATCATGGCTTGGATTTCCTTGTTCTGAAGGGCGCGGTGAAGACGGGCTTTTTCCACGTTGATGACCTTACCCCGCAGAGGAAGGATCGCCTGGTTGATACGGTTTCGGCCTGATTTGGCCGAGCCACCTGCGGAGTCGCCCTCCACAATGTAAATTTCAGATTTGGCAGGATCGCGCTCTGAGCAATCGGCCAGCTTTCCGGGCAGTCCGCCGCCGGACATGACCGACTTCCGAACGGTCTCGCGAGCTTTCCGGGCGGCATCGCGGGCGCGGGCGGCGTTGATCGCCTTGTCGATGATGGTTTTCGCCAAGTTCGGGTTCTCTTCGAAATAGTCCTGAAGCCCCTCGTAGACGATGGAGCTGACCACACCCTCGATCTCGGCATTGACCAGCTTGTCCTTGGTCTGCGAGCTGAATCGTGGGTTCGGCATCTTGACGCTGAGCACACAGACGATGCCCTCGCGCACATCGTCGCCGGACAGCGCCGGATCCTTATCCTTGAGAATCTTGTTCGCCTTGGCGTATTGGTTGATCGACCTTGTTAGAGCACCGCGGAAGCCGGTGAGGTGCGTTCCGCCATCGGCATTGGGAATGGAGTTGGCGAAGCAGAGGATGTTGTCCTGATAGCTATCGTTGTATTGGAACACAATGTCGGCAAAGACGTCGTCCTTGGCGATCTTGCCATCGTAATCCACCTCGATCTTGCGCTTGCCCTTGATGACCACCGGATCGGGGTGCACCACGGTTTTGTTCTCGCCTAACTGGGCGACAAACTCCTCGATCCCCTTGGCGTAGAAAAACTTGGCCGACTGCGCACTTTCCGGACGTTCATCTTGCAGTTCGATTTCCAAACCGGGGTTCAAGAATGCCAATTCGCGCAGGCGGGTGGACAGGCGGGCAAATTCGAACTCGATAGTATCGACGAAAATCGTCGCATCGGGGAAGAAGGTAATGGTGGTGCCAGTGTGATTCGGGTCCACATCCCCCACCACTTCAAGTGGCTTGACCGTTTTACCACGTTCGAAGGTGATGGCATGGACTTTTCCTTCCCGGCTGACCTCGGCCCGGAACCAATCGGACAGGGCGTTGACGCACTTGGCACCGACACCGTGCAGGCCGCCGGAGTATTTGTAGGCACCTTGGCCAAACTTACCACCGGCGTGCAGGCTGGTGAGCACGAGCTCGACAGCGGGAATACCGAACTTCGGGTGCATCTCAACGGGAATACCACGACCATCATCGGCAATGGAGCATGATCCGTCGACGTGCAGGGAAATGCTGATTTTGTTACAATAGCCAGCGAGGTGCTCATCGATGGAGTTATCTAACACCTCGAACACACAGTGGTGCAAACCACGCACATCCGGGTCACCGATATACATGCCGGGGCGCTTCCGAACGGCGTCCAGGCCCTCAAGTTTATCGATTTGGGACGCACCATATTCTTGGGCGTCGGAGACATTGGTATCGGCAGCATCCTGATTGATTTCAGGCTCCTGCTCGGGCTCATTTGGCATATCGGTCATAGACGCCCCAAATGTCTGAAATTTCGTGCGCGGACACAAGTTTCTTTCGCCATTTTACGGCATTTTTTTACCTTAACCAGAGCTCACCGATCCCCCCTTCTAACGAGGACCTGATTGCTTGAATCTCAGCAGTATCCGATCTGTTATTTGAGAGCCAAATAAACTGCGACCACAATCAACGCCACGATCAGCACAGCGGCCAGTATTTTCAAAAAGACCAAGGTGTTGGTCGTCTCCATGTGTTTCTCCGAAATCACTGTATTCGGGGAAACTGAACGCCGTTTTGATGGAGGGTAATCAATCTCGGCCTTTGCCTTTGGCGTGTCCTGATTATCAGGCTCAGGGGCTGCAGCGCTTTGTCCGGGAACCTGCCGAGGCTGCACAGCCAGAGGTGATGCAGGTTTCGACACCAGCTCACGCCCCACCTCAGCCGGAGGGGCTACAATTTTTGCACCGCACGATGGGCACGGGCCCTCTACCCCGGCAATCGATTGGTCAACGACTAGGCGCACGCCGCAAGCGGGGCAACCGAACCTGAGTAATTTCCGCTCGGCCGACTGCGAGACCGATCTAACTTGAGGGAGTGACATGATAGGAAAAAAGCGATCGCAGTCATGCAAGCCTGAGGCCCGTCAAATGCCAAGCAGATTCCGCTGCCATGGAAGTAATTGCTCAGCTGCACCTTCATGTTCGCCAGCGAGCGCCTCTAACGCAGCCCGAGCAGCGATCAACGAGCTATCGATATCGAGCTCTTCAGCAATACGGTCACGCTTGGCCATCAAAGCATCCAATTTACTATCAAAATCAGGATCTTTGCGACGTCTCTTGCCGCGAATCTTTTGCGGCATTTCCTCAGCAGGAACCTCCTTGGCCTTGGCCACGGCAGCATGGAATGCCTTCACCCGGCTGGAGCGGTAGTGTCGTGGCATCTTAGGACTACGCCCCTCTGAAAGGTCGGCCACCCAATCGAGCAGTTGCTTATTTCCAGCGACCATGAATGGTGGACGATCCCAGCTTTCTGCCTCGGAATCACGCCAGTTCCACAGAGCACGAAGGAAAGTTAAGCCCTTGGGGTCCAACTTCCCACTACCCTTGATCCTCCAGCGGTCGGTCTTCTCAGCCTTCCTCTCAAGAGCCTTGTCGCGCGCCGCCACACAGCTTTCGGTAAACCATTCATAGCGACCTTTTTCTTTCAGCTGAGAGACGATCATCTCAGCCATCGGCAGCAGATAAACGACGTCATTCAGAGCATACTCCTCCATCACAGGAGTTAATGGACGCTTAGCCCAATCCGCCTTCTGCGACGTCTTTTCCAACTCCACGCCCATGTAATGCTCGACGAGATTTCCGTAACCAAACTTTCGCACACCCAGTAAGCGTGCTCCGATCTGGGTATCATACACCACCGGCGGAATCATCCCCAAGTTTTGCTTGAGCATGTGCATATCGTAATCCGCACCGTGCATCCAACACGTTGCCGTCTCCAAGTAGGTCTTCAGGTCTGACAAGTCATCGATCGCCAAGGGGTCGATCAACACGTGATCCACGCCATCGCTAAACTGCACCAAGCACAAACTTTCACTGTAGCGGTGCAAACTATCGGCCTCTGTATCGACCGCACAGACCCTCACCTCTTGTTCTGGGCGCCCAGTGAGAAAAGCGCTGAGATCCTCTTTGTTACTGATCATTCACAGAGAACATGCGCTGAATAAGGCTGGGAAAAAAGCGAAATATCCAAAAACAAAAAAGGTGATGGGCGTAAACCCATCACCTTGGAAAGTAAAATTGACCGTCGCAGCAAATGCAGGCAACGGCGACGTCGCCTAGCGGCGGCGGCGAAGCGTAAAGCCAACGGCACCAAGAGCAAGCATCAGAATGCTGCTGGGCTCAGGAACACTGGTCGTGCTAGCGAAGGAAATGGTATCCCCTGCGGACGAAGTGTAGACCACCTCAGAAGTGGTTGAGAGCCCACCGAGACCGATGTCAGACAGAGTCGTATTTTCCCAAACCCAAGTCGTGCTGGGGTTCAGAACGTTGACGATTTGATTGTCGTCATCCAAGCCATCGAAAGACTCGATATCATCATTCGCAATCACCTGTGTTCCTGTGTAACCAAAAGTATCTCCGGTGAAGTAATCAGGGCTAGCGATCAGATCGGAATCAGTTGAAGAACCACCGCTGTAGATATCATAGGTCGACTGATCCGACCTGGCATGCACCCCTTGCAGACTGGTGGACGAGCCGTCTAGCAGTGCTGAAGAATCGGCTACTTGCAAAGTGCCTGTGCCAACGCTGAGTTCACCACTGGTCACGGCCTTCACATCAGAACCGTCTTGGTAAAAGGTAATGAGAAGAGCTGCATTTGCTGTCTGGCAAACTAATCCAGAGGCAAGAAGAATAGCGCCTGTAGCGAGCACCTGAGCGGAATATCGTCCTCTTGTATATAAGTTATTCATTATTAAGTCGTAATATGGATTTGTGCATTTGCACTTACATGAAACAATACTGGGGGGCACCAGTTGCTTGCGTCTTTGAAAAAACATCATCCGCCGCATCGGTCAAGAGACAATCTCAAACTTAGTCACTAACCCCAGCACACACTTCGGTTTCTGCGCATGAAACACGGCCGCCCCTTAGCGACCGATGGTCAATCCACTGAGCAGCAGCTCCGCATTAGTCCCCGTTCTTCTCAGGTTTTTAAGTAGTGTTTCGATGGCTTCGCCAACCGGAAGAGAGGCCAACTGGCGGCGAATCTCGAGCACCTTAGCCATTTCATCAGGGTGATAGAGTCGGTCGTCATTTCGAGTGCCACTCTGTGGGATATGGATCGCCGGGTAGATCCGCTGCTCCGCAAGCTCGCGATCCAAACGCACCTCCATGTTGCCGGTGCCCTTGAACTCCTCGAAGATCACCTCATCCATCTTGGATTCAGTTTCAATCAGAGCTGTGGCCAAAATTGTCAAGCTCCCACCTTCCTCACAGTTCCTCGCAGCGCCAAAGAATTTACGGCTTTGCTGAAGGGCGGCAGGACTCAAGCCACCGGAACCAATCGGACCATTACGCTGAGTGTTGTTATGCCCCCTGGCAAGTCGCGTCAAACTATCTAACAGAAGAACCACATCCTTACCGAGCTCGACCAATCGCTTGGCACGCTCCATGACCAGATCCGAAACCTGTGCGTGACGTTTCGAAGGCTCATCAAAGGTTGAGCTAAACACCTCAGCATCCACGGTTTCCTCAAAATCAGTGACCTCTTCTGGCCGCTCATCGAGCAGCAGGATAATCAATTCCACTTCCGGGTGATTGAGCTGAATGGATTTGGCAATTTGCTTCAGCACAATCGTCTTACCTCCACGTGGCGGAGCAACAATCAATCCACGCTGTCCTTTACCCAGAGGTGCCACAAGATCGAGCACGCGAGGGGTCATACCGGTCTCTACGTTCTCAAGAATAATTCGACGGTCAGGGAACATCGCGGTAAGATGATCGAAGCTTTTTGGCTTTTTATATTCATCCGTTGGCATCCCTTCAATTTCCACTACCTCACTGGCTGAAATGTATTTATCCCGCCCTTTAGGCCCACGTAAACGCACTTTAATTTTCTGGCCCACTAACAATCCATGTTCGCGGATCAGGTTACCATTGATGTAGAGATCGTCGGGTGACGTCTTGAAACTTTTAACCGGATCACGCAGCATAGCGTAATTATCCTTCGCCTGCTCTAGAATCCCCTCGCCCTCGAGCTCGACTCCTTCACGTCCATAAAAAGCAACCAATTCGAAAATCAGTTGACTCTTGGAGGCCTTGGCTGGGATCTTCACTGGCAGAGCTTCTAACAGGCTATAGATCTCCGACAAGGGCTTCTCACGAAACTCGTTAATATTGATCGATTTTGGCAAATCAGGCATTAAGGGTTTTGCCTCTTCCTGAGTTTCTGAATCTGGTTTTTCAGCAGTCTGGTCGGAAGCCGAGGCTGGAGCTGATTGGGCAGCCGATTGATCGATATCATCGGATGCAGCCTCTTTGGCGTCTTCGTTGGTTTCTGGCTTGTCGGTCATGGGGAAATGGTTGGGAAAAGTGTAGGTGGCAAAGGGCACGAATCGGGATGAAATCTCCGGCTTGGTATGAGCTATGGTTCGACGCGCCGGATGGCTGGCTCAATAATGAACCTTAAAGATTCAAATTGAGGGAATTGAGGTAACGGCGGCATTGGCTGCGCAGTGTTTTAACCGGCCCCTCATTCCAGATCACCACATCGGCCAAGGCAAACTTGGACTCGATAGGCATCTGCGATGAGAGCACAGATTGCACCGTGTTGGCATCCCAATTGTTCCGTTGCCTCAGTCGATTGACTTGAGTATTTCTACTGGTAGCTACCAGCAAATTGGTCGACTGACCAAAATCAAATCCGTTCTCAAACAGGAGAGGGACATCCGCAACGAACAGGCGAGACTGACTGTTTTTAACCGTTTGAGCCAGCAATGCAAGACATTCCTGACGCACCAAGGGATGAAAGAGATCTTCCAGAAATTGCTTGTCGGCTGGATTTGAAAACGCCCGCTCACGCAACAGCCCTTTGTTGATTTCTCCACCATCGCTAAATAGGCCGTCACCAAAGTGAGCGGCTAAAGCCCGAAGCACAGTATCACGCTGATAGAGATCGCGAACACAGGCATCGGCATCAAAAAGGACGGTCTCTGGCAAAAGATCCAATAGAACCTTGGCACAGGTCGACTTCCCTGTGGCAATTCCCCCACTGAGCCCAAGGATCGTTAATTGCGAGTTCGTCATAAAATTCAACAGCCACCTGCGACTGATGAAAAAACCTAGCCAAGCAAGCGCCAAGGGGCAAGCCGAGAAGAAACCGGCACCGTGCCGATTCGAAAACCACATACACAAAAAAACAAAAGCCCTGACCGCGTCACCACGGTCAGGGTTGAATGATTGGTTGCTAGTGTTCCAACTTAAGGCGTAGGCAGAAGACCTGGGCCATCAGCTGGTGCTCCAGCAGCTCCTCCGGTGCCAGCTGCAGATGGTGCAGCAGTGTTGTTGATCGGAGAACCAGCAGCATCGATAATCTGAGCAGTCACGAAGATGATCAGGTTACTCTTGATGCGGCTTTCGGACTTGCTCTGGAAGAGGCGTCCGATGATTGGAAGGTCACCAAGTATTGGCACCTTGTCCTGCACGTTTTGCACATCTTCACTCATCAGACCACCAACGGCAACGGTGTAACCATCATAGATGGTCAGCGCAGTTGTCACGCGGCGGGTTGAGAAGACTGGCATCTCGATGCGGTTTTCTGTGATGGTGATTGAGATCGGGTTACCGAGAGCATCTGTGGATGGGCTCTGAATTGGGCTACCGTAGTTGATGAAGCCTTCGAACTCAACCAGCTCAGGAGCAAAGCGGAGGTCGATGGTGTAGTTGTTTTCACCGATGGTTGGCTCGATTTCAAGAGTTACACCTGTGTTCCGTGTTTCGAACGCAGTAGGCGTTGCTGGAGTCACTGGGAAGATTGCTGCACTGGTGCCAGTGTCAGAATCGCCAGTGCCCACCCCCACGGAGTTAGGAAGTTCTGGTGGTTCATACTCAGTTGGGTAGATAAACTCGCGAATGACCTCAATAGTCGCTTTCTCACCACTACGGGCGAGAACACTTGGAGCGGTCATCACATCAGTGCCCTTCTTCTGAGCCAATCCGCGCATGATCATTTGCACCTCACCGTCTGTGAACAGACCAGTGAAGGAAAGGATACCAGGAGCCACACTGCTTGTCTGAGCTGTGCGGTCAGGGTTGTTCAGAATCGAGTCGATGCTGTTACGAGTTGTTGCGTAATCACCACTACGAAGACCGGAGGTGGCGATATTGGAAACGGAAGTTGCGCCAGTGCCGAGGATCGAAGGATCACCCAAGTCTGCGATGGAACGCGCTGAACCGTTGCCGGTGCTACCACCACTCAGGAAGCTGCTGCTACCGTTGAGGCTGACAGGGTTGAGAATCCAATCAAATCCGAGTTCATCACTGTTCTCTTGGGAGACTTCGATGAACTTGGTCATGATGCGCACCTGACGAGGACCGCCTTGACGCATGTTGTTGATGATCTGCTCGATGATGTCGAGGTTACCCAGGGTGTTGTGAACCAGCAGAGTGGATGTCGCTGCGATGTGGTTCGCAAAGGCATTGTCCGGGAAGCTCACACCGTTACGAAGGAGAAGCTCCTTGGCGCCGGCACGTGCTTTGAGAGCATCGCCGCCACCTGTGTCAGCTCCGCCACCGAATGGATCGGGATCAGCTCCACCGTCGCCGCCACCTTCAGCACCAGAAAGTTTGGAGATGAAATCTGGTGGAACAGTGAATGAACGGGTGTAGAGATCGGAAACCTCAAGTGCGTCAAGAGGAAGAAGCACAACGGAGTGTTCGTCCAGCTTGTAGCGAAGGCGAGTTGCGTCACAGATATACTGAAGCACGGTGCCGAGTGGAACTTGGCGAAGCTTCAGCTCTTTGATGCGCAGGTTGGCTGGGTTAGGAGCAGCGGCTCCTGCGTCAGCAGCGAGGTCAGCTTCTCCGCCAGCAGCTGCACCATCGGTGCGAGGCTTGCGAACGATGAAGTTGATTCCTTTTCGTCCTTCATCGGGCTCTGGATCGAGCTCACGAGCACGGAGGCGAAGGAAATCCAATGCTTCTTCAACAGTGGTGTTATCAAAATCGACAACGGGAATGATGATGTTGTTGAGCTTTTGCTTGATATACTGAACTCCGTAAGCAGGGCCCTCTGGTGTTTCATCAGGACGAGCAGTAGGAAGCTCTGGAGGAACGGCCATTTCCCAAGCGCGGTCCACTTCGGAAAGCAACTGAGCGCGGGTGTGGTCGTAAGCTGAGCGATAGTAGTCAGACTTTTTAGAAGCAATCTTCTCAAGCCAGCGACGTGCGGCTGTGTTGTATTTGTCAACTTGCAGAACCTTTTTGAATTCGTTTTCTGCAGCATCGAAGTTGCCGAGGTTGAAGTATCCTTCACCCATGTAGAGAGCCTTGCGCACGCGATCGACGTTTTGCGTGTGCTGGTAGTCAAGAGCTGGGTTGGTGCGGATAGGATCGTCAAGATACTCCAGCTGCTTCTTGGCAGCGAAGTTCGCAGGATCCTTGGCGAGGACACCTTCAAGCATGGTGCGAGCCTCGTTGTATTTACCCACGCGGCGGTATTTCTGAGCAAGTGCTACAGTAGCATCGCCCAAGTGACCGGTGTAGGAGTGGCGGCGGTCAGCAAGTGCTGGACCAGGAGGCAGCAAGCTAACAGCTTGTTGATACTGTTTAACAGCTTCCTCATAGTCGTTTTCTGCGTAGGCTTTGCGTCCCAAAAGGAGCGCTTTATCAGCCTCGACAACGAGCTGCGAGCGACGTGCGATTTCACCGGAGGCGATGCTGGACTGTGCATGTGCTACTTCAATAGCAACAGGCATAGCGGCAGCAACGGCCATCAGGATCGCCGCCTTACGGCTCACGTGCCGAAGCACGGAGTGGCCACGATCACTATTCCCCGCGAGGAGAGTAGTGTGTGTAGGTTGGTGCGTAGGTGTGGTTTCCATAATAGATGTGTATAGTTTCTGACTTCTTGACCTAGGTTTGTGAAGCGTATTTTTTGATTATTTTCAATCCATCTCGTTCGTCAATACTCACGAGTGATCAAGTTGTTGGTTAATGGGTTATTTTTTGATGTCGAGGACCTGTGTTTTGGTGTTCCCCTCTTTGTCGGTATATTCGATTTCGACCTTGTTATTGATGCGATCGACACTCTTCAACAGATAAGGTTTTTCTGTGGCGTTGGCATCGAATGGCAGCGAGAAGCGGGTCATTTCAGGCACTTTGAATGTCTCACCTTCTTGGCCAAGAGCATTGAGTTGGAACTCGACTGTGCTGTCGAAAATGCCAGGGTTACCTTGACGATCGATCTCATAGGTGACGCCCTTTTTGTTAGACTGCTTATCCTCGATGATCCAGAAGCGTTCTTCGGTAGTGATCCCACCTTTCTTGACTTGCTTCTTCTCGAGACGAACGAACTTGAACCGGTTCTTCATCAGTTCTTTTTCGAAGACGATATCCGTTCCCTCTTTGATGGGCTCGGCTGGCATCTTGTTTACACGACGCTCAAGCTTGGTTTGCAACTTGAAGGTGAACTGACCACCACCAAAATCGCTGGCTTTCAGGTGAACTTCGGTGGTTTCGATTCCCACAGCATTCAGCTTGGCGATGGGGTTGGGATGCTTGGCTGGATCGTTCGGGTCAGTCTCGGCCGTGTATTCCTCGCGGTTGGTGAAACCGTCCTCATCAGGATCGCGCTCAGGAGAGTCTGCGTAACCAGGATCGATATTTTCCTCGATCCACCAGGTATTGGGAATGCCTGCATGCACGGGCGAACTCTTCAACAGATCGACGGGGTTCTTGGGGTCGTCTTTCTTGGAGAAAAGCGGCACGCCGGTGAACAGATCGACCTTGCGGCCATCGAGATCACCAACGGCAATCTCATGAACCTCGGAGAGCGATCTCTGTGCATGCTCGATAGCGAGTGAGCCCGGAACGGACACATCGTTATTGGGCGTTACGGATGGAAGAACAATTGCTTCATCAATTGCTCCTTTGTTTTTAAGAATGACGGCACCGAAAGCAAGGGCGACAACTGCCGCTCCGCCGATGGCAGCCTTTTCGTAATTTTCTGAAATCCAGGACATAGGTAATGTGATAGTATAAGGTGTTTAGACTAAATAATCGGTGATGATTGATTAGTTGGCTGCGGTTTCAGCTGCTTGCTCACTGACGGGCTTCAGCAGCACGATATCGAAAACGATGTGCACGTTAAGGCTTTCATCACCCAAGACCTGCTTCAGGATCTGCTCTCCACTGTTGGCAGCAGGTGCTGGTGCAGCGCCGGCATCATCAGCGCCAGCCGCGACATCACCTTCACCGGTGTTCGCCGAGTCACCAAGACCAGGGAAACCGGCAAATGGATCACCCGCAGCAGGTGCTGCAGCTGGGGCTGGAAAATTCGCGTCAGCCTCGGATGGGGCAGTCTGCTTTTCATTGCGCACACGCAAGCTGCGGATGGCGAAGAAATACTTATCAGAACCTACCATTTCCTTGAGAAAATCACGAACAGCAGCTTCATCAGCTGTGAAAGTGAGTTCCATCGGCATCAGCTGGTAAGGGCCATCTGGAGCGGCACCTTGTGCCCCCTTGCGGTTGGCATTGGCACGACCGGCGCGATTATTTCGACCTCGTGGTGCGGGAGCGGCGGCCGGCTTACCGGTTTCAATCGGCAATGGTGTGCGAACGATATTTACCAGCGCATCAGGCTTGGTTTCGGCCAGCTTGCTAAGCAACCACTGGGTGGCGCCGAGCTGATAGTTCAACTTCGGAGTGGCTGCGGACTTGATAGCGCTCTTGGCGTATTTTTCAAATCCGAACTCGGTCTCCTCGGGCAGCGTAGTGCCAGCTTCCTCAAACTTAGCTCGCAGGCTTTTGCTAATATCGACACGGAGGTCACTGAACTGCTCGGGCGAGAGCGTTTCCAATTTTTCCGGACGATAGCTGTTAAGCCCCTTGCGAACCTCATTGATCGCTTGGTGATAAGTAGCCATCGCCTCCTCCTTGGCTTTGCGGTTCTCAGCATTGGGATAAGGTGTCGACTTTTCCAAAGTCGAGTATTTACCCTTCAGCGTCTCAAAGCTTTCCATCTTCTCTTCATAGGCATTCCCTTGGGAATTACCGAAAAAGAGAATTCCTCCGCCAACGACGGCAGTGACGCCAATCAATCCGGCGACAAATTTGTTTTCCTGAATCCAACTCATGGTCGTGTAGTCTTCTTGTGTAGTGTAATTATTAAATAGTGTAGTGGTGGTGACCCTTACAGGCCACCTGCTCAAATCGATTTTGCCTTATTGGGATTTAGGAGGCGTGGGGGCTGGGATAGGTCGCTTCAGAACCAAGGTCACCTCGAAAGGTGCGGCGTAGCTACCTTCGGCCAAACTGGTTGGCAGTGTCAGGCCGAGCTTTTCAGTCGGCTGAACCTCGAAGAATTTGCTATCGGCACGAAGACGATCGAGAAGTTTATAAACCTCGTTATAACCGCCTTTACCACGCCAGAAGCCTTTAATCCGAATGGCATTCACCATTGGCGCCGGCGGGGCTGGCGGAGCAGCACGTTTGCTTTTCTTGCGGCTTGTTGGCGCAGGAGGTGCCACCTTCAGCTTGGTCAAAGAACTCTGACCATAAACGGTCTGAGTGAAATCACTGACGATCACCGACTGGGCATTATCAGCAGCACCTTCACCGTTGGCGGAATAACCCACCACAGGATCAAGGTCAGCCAGCCAAACCGTATCACTGGTGAAGTGATGAGCGAGGTCATCCCAGATATCCACCCAGAGGACGCGGGCGTTCTGGGCATTCACCAGGCGCTCGCTGAGGACATTCAAGTTCTCTTCACGCTTGGACAGCTTTTTCAGTGGCGCGGCATAGCTTTCGAGATCGGCCACCTTGGCTTGCAAGGCTTTTTCCTCCTCGCCCATGCGACCGTTTTTCCAAACATTGAAGCCTGCCCATGCAGCCAGACCCAGGAGCAGCACCGCGGAGGCACCAATCAAAATTGGCTTGCGACGCTCGGTGTCGCGTTCGCGGGAAACAACATCAGGAACAAGATCAATTTCGAGAGCGGCTTGATCGATTCCGCGCAGTCCCAGACCAACCAGCTCGCCGAGCAAGTGAGCCTCGGCAGCGATGCGGTCGACGTCGACGCCCTTGCCCACGGAAATACGTTTCAGCGGGTTGAAGAATTCGACAGGGAGACGAAGTTTCTCTTGGAAGAAATCGGCAACGTGCGGGAGGTTGGCTCCACCGCCGGCGAGCATCACTCGCTTGGGTGCGCTACCGCCGTGTTGACTGCGGAAGTAGTTGGTCGTGCGGGCAATCTCTGCAGGCAGCTTACCGAGGGCATTGCGGATCACGGTGGCCAGAGCCGCCGTGGCTTCGTCCAGCTCGGATGTGTGCGCCGTGTTCAGAGCAACCATACCGTTAGAACACTTCTGTGATTCCGCCTCAGCGAAACTCACGCCGTATTCCTTGGCGATGGCGGTGGTTACGGAAGCGCCACCAACAGCCACGCTGCGGGTAAACATCCGGTTTCCTTCCAGGTAAATCAGGTTGCAAGTCTTCGCTCCGATATCGATCAGCAGAGTTGTCTCTTCCAGTTCCGGGTAGTTGTAACGCAGAGCATTGTAGAGAGCCATCGGTGAGGCGTCGACCTCAGCAGTGCCGAGTCCAGACTCCATCACGATATCGTTCATGTCGTTGAGCGCATCGCCCTTGATGGCCACCAGAGCGACCTCTTTTTCGCCAGCGCCACTCTCGAGAAGCTGCCAGTCCCAGATCACCTCATCGATGGGGAACGGAACGTGCTGCTGGGCCTCAAAGGCCACCAACTGCTCGATGTTGTCGTCCTCGATTGGAGGCAACTTAATGAAACGGGTGAAAACCGACTGGCCGGAAATTGCGTAGCGCAACTTCGACTTGCCGACTTTCAGAGTGTCTGCCAATTCCGAGATTGCCACCCGAATCTGGGGCAAGCGCGCCATTTCGGCGGCCGGATCGGCGAGGATGGATGATGATTCGTATTTCTTGAGGATAAGTCCCCCATTCTTCGAGGGCTCGAAAACCCCCATGGAGATGCGCTGAGATCCAATATTCAGTGCAACGGTAGCCTGTGCTTCTGCCATGTTATGTGCTGGTTATGAAAATTTAGTGATTTAAAAAAAGGAGGGGGTGTTTGTGTAAGTGGTATGTTGTTCCGTGTGATACTAGCGGCGTTCTTCAATTTCAGCATAGCGATCCCACCACAGGAACTCGAACGGAGTCTCATTCTTGTGACGAAGTGGAATTTTATCGTAACGAGAAATTTGGGTCCACCAGCCGGGCTTACCGGTGGAGGAGAAAAAGCCACCACCGCGATTCACAGCAGCCTGACCATTGACAAGAACTTCGCCACCGACAGATTTGACGATGCGTTTCCCGGCACTCTCGCGTCCGCTGATGCGACGAACAGCTGCGGGAGAAAGATAAACGGATGAGTAAACCTCTTCACCCACTGGCACGTTCACATGATTAATTTCCTTCTCCATGTAAACAGCCTTCCGCCCACCTGATGGATCATCAATGGCGACATACCATTTCACGGTCACACGGTCGACGAAGTTGGACTTGTAAGAAGAGGGCATCTCAATCTTAAACTTGACCTCCACTTCTAACCAATCCTTCGGCTTGAAGTTTTTCTTTCCTGTATTACCTCCTACGTCAGGTGATGGCAGATCGTCAAAAGACGGCTTATCGACGGTCACTTTCCCGGCCTGGGCCATAAGTGGGCTGGCCATGGACATGACGCCTAACACAAGGGCGGACAACAGATGGTTTCGGTTTGAATGTTTCATAATGATCTAGCTTTCGATTAGGCTATGAAACGGAACTGAGGTTTGGCCAGAATAAAGGGTGAAAGATTTGCGATTTTTTTTCGTGTATCCATTGTGAATTCATCGTGAGGCAGATATGACACAATTCGTCCGGAGAGCAGCTTACACGGCAAGCAGAGATTCGTTGTTAGCACGCACATCGCGCTTGTGAATTGGCGACGGCTGTGGTTTTTCTATCCCCGCCATGGCCAAGCCACAATCTTCCAAATCATCCGCCAAGAACAAAACTGCCATCCAGCCCACACGGGAAGCTGACTTCCCTGAGTGGTATCAACAGGTGGTCCGGGCCGCAGACCTCGCGGAGAACTCGGAGACCCGTGGATGCATGGTAATCAAACCCTGGGGATACGGTATCTGGGAGCTGATCCAGCAGCAGCTCGATGCGCAGTTCAAGGCCACCGGTCACCAGAACGCATACTTCCCCTTGCTGATCCCCCTTTCCTATCTGGAAAAGGAAGCCGGCCACGCCGAAGGATTTGCCACCGAGTGTGCCGTGGTGACCCATCACCGACTGGAAACCGCCAAACAAGAAGACGGCTCGGTCAAAATGATCCCCACGGGCGAACTCACCGAGCCCTACGTCATTCGCCCCACCTCCGAGACCATCATCGGCGCGGCTTTCTCACGTTGGGTGGAATCCTATCGCGATCTGCCACTGCTCATTAACCAGTGGGCGAATGTGATGCGTTGGGAGATGCGCCCCCGCATGTTCCTGCGCACCGCCGAATTCCTCTGGCAGGAAGGCCACACCGCGCATGAAACGAAGGAAGAGGCAATCGAGGAAACCCGCACCATCCACAGACTTTACGAAACATTCCTGCGCGACCACCTTGCCATCCCTGTGATCGCTGGCGAAAAAACCGAGGCCGAACGCTTCCCCGGCGCCGACATGACCCTCACCGTGGAGGCCATGGTACAAGATCTGAAAGCTATCCAGGCCGGAACCTCACACTATCTCGGTCAGAATTTCTCCAAAGCCCAAGACATCAGCTTCACCGCCAGAGACGGCTCCCAACAGCATGCCTACACCACCTCTTGGGGTGTCTCCACTCGCCTGATCGGCACTTTAATCATGGCCCACTCTGATGATGACGGACTGGTGCTACCACCTCGCGTGGCCACCCAACAAATTGTCATCGTCCCAGTTACTCCGAAGGAAGACAGCCGACAAGCCATCATCGACGCCTGCGAAGCTCTCGCTGAGGTCCTCCGTCGCGAAAAATCCTACGGTGGCCAACCGCTGCGGGTGCACGTCGATAAACGCGACATCGGCGGTGGCGTGAAAAAGTGGGAGTGGGTGAAAAAAGGCACCCCAATCCGTATCGAAATCGGCCCGCGCGATCTTGAAGGCGGCAAAGTCTGCCTCCAGCGTCGCGATCAGGCAGCTAACGAAAAAGCCTTCGTCCCGAAAGAAGACTTCATCCGCAACGTCACCGATATTCTGCAAGAGATCCACAGCAACCTGCTGGCCAAAGCCACCGAACTGCGAGACTCCAACATCTCCGAGTGCAACGATCTCGAAACCTTCGAGAAGCATTGGTCGCAGGAAATGCCAGGCTGGCTGAGCACCCCGTGGTGTGGCAGCCGCGAGCAGGAGGAAGAACTTTCCAAAAAGCACAAAATCACCATTCGCTGCCTGCCAATCGACCAGCAGGACGGCCCGGAAGCCCCTTGTGTGCTGACCGGCGAAGCCACCAGCCAGCGTGCCATCTGGGGACGCAGCTACTAAAAATCATCCCACCGACCAAGCATCCAATCCCAAGACCACGACAGCGGCTTTTGCATGCAATCCGTACTTGGAATTTATAATTTAGAACTTAGAATTTAAATCCACATGGGCATCTTCAACAAACCAAAACTTCGAGGCCAAGGCAGCAAACGCGACTCCATGCCAGATGATCTCTGGACCAAATGTAGCGACTGTGGAGAGCTGATTCACTCGCTTGACCTCAAGCAAAACCTACTGGTCTGCCCGAAATGTGACCATCACTTCCTGATTGGCTCACGTGAGCGCATCAATCTGATTGCGGACGAAGGCAGCTTTGAAGAAACCGATGCTGACCTCTTTTCCAAGAACCCACTCGGATTCGCCAAATATGAGGACAAGATCGCCATGCTGCGCGAAAAGACGGACCTCAACGACGCCGTGGTCACAGGATCGCTTACCATCCAAGGAAAACGCGCCGTCATCGCCGTCATGGACTTTAAATTCTTCGCCGGCTCCATGGGCTCTGTGGTGGGAGAAAAAATCACCCGGGCGGTGGAATTGGCAACCGCTGAAAAACGCGGCATTATCATCGTTTCCGCCTCCTCCGGTGCGCGGATGCAGGAAGGGATGCTCTCCCTGATGCAAATGGCGAAGACTTGCGGCGCCCTGGCCCGTCACTCGGACGCCGGCCTGCCTTACATTTCCCTGATGACTCACCCCACCACCGGTGGTGTCACCGCCTCCTTTGCCACCATCGGCGATATCAACCTGGCCGAGCCCAAGTGCATGATCGGCTTTGCCGGTCCTCGTGTGGTCAAGGAAACCACGCACCAGGACCTTCCTCCTGGCTTCCAGACCGCCGAATTCATGGTGGAACACGGCCTGGTGGATGACATTGTGCACCGCAACAAGCTGCGCGACAAACTTGGCCAACTGCTCGGCTACATGCTGCCATAGTGGTCTCTGCTTTTCCCAGCCTCCCGTATCCCACGGCGGGCACTCATCCAGCGCGCCCATGATGACTTACCAAGAGAGCATCGAATGGCTGTATTCGACCCAACAGTTCGGTATTAAACTCGGCTTGGAGCAGGCGCGCCGCTTACTCCGTGAGACACTCAGCTTTCCCCGGCATGGGGTGCGCGTGATTCACGTGGCGGGCACCAATGGCAAAGGATCCACCTGCTCGATCATCGATGCTCTGGCTCGCGCCTGCGGCACTCGCACCGGACTCTTCACCTCTCCTCACCTGATCGATTACCGCGAGCGGATCAAGGTCGGCGGTTTGGACATCCCCGAGGACATCACGGCACGCTACCTCAGCGAGTTCAAGGAGCTGGTCTCGTCGTGGGACCATCATCCCACATTTTTCGAGCTCACCCTGGCGGTGGCGATGCGATACTTCCGCGAGAAGAAATGTGAATTGATCATTTTGGAAACCGGCATGGGTGGCCGACTGGATGCCACCACGGCGGTGCCGGCCGATGTCGCGGTGATCACCCCCATCGCCATGGACCACAGCCAGTGGTTAGGTGAGACCTTGGAAGCCGTCGCCGGAGAAAAGGCGGGCATCATTGTGCCGCACAAACCGGTCGTCTGCAGCCCCCAAGAACCCGCCGCCCACTGCGTGATCGAGCAGGAAGCCAATGAAAGCCGCAGTCCGCTGGAGTTCATCACCGAGCCCCTAACAGGCTACACCATCAACCTCGCCGGACCGCATCAGCGGATGAATGCCGCCGTCGCAATCGCCGCTGCCGAGAAAGTGGGGGTCCCGCTCAGCTTTGACATTGTCCAACAAGCACTAGCCAAGGTCGTCTGGCCGGGGCGTTTCGAGCGCATTGCCAACAGCTCCATCATCCTCGACGGAGCCCATAACCCCCACGCGGCCGAAGCTTTGTTAGCCACCTGGGAGCACGAATTTCCCGAGCAAAAATCCCAGCTCATCTTTGGAGCCGTGGAAGGAAAGAATGCCGATAAAGTCCTTGCTATCCTTTGCTCCATGGCAGAACACATTCATCTCACGCCGATTAACTCACCGCGCAGCCTCAGTGCAGCGGAGTTAGAGGCCGCCCTGCCGAAGGACAGCCCCGCTTTCACCGTTCACGAAAGTTTGGACGCTGCTCTGGAAGCCACCCAATCCTCAACCACCCCCACCCTCATCGCCGGTTCCCTTTTTCTCATCGGCCAGGCCAAAGCCAGGCTGAGCTGCCAGAATCCCCCTCCGCCGAGCAGCCAATAACCCCCTTTTTTACCTATGCAATTTACCTCACTCCTCCGTCGCAACGAAATTGGTGCCAACTCGTATCTCATCGAGATGGACGGTCAACGCATCGTCCTAGACTCCGGCATGCACCCGAAGGAAGAGGGGCTGGACTCCCTGCCCGCCCACCATGAGCTGCCGGCGGACAGCATCGATTCGATCTTTGTTTCCCACTCACACCTCGATCACTCGGGCTCACTGCCTGTGTTAATGCGGGATCAACCCGGCGCCGATGTCTTCATGACCCCGGCCACCGCCAAACTCATCGATGCCCTGCTGCACAACTCCGTGAATGTGATGGAAAGCAAGCGCACCGAGCTCGGCATCACCGATTATCCATTTTACACCCACCGCGAACTCGACGACCACGAAAAGCGCTGGCGCACGTTCAACTACGAGCGCCCGTTCCAGATTGGCGACAACGTCCGCGCCTCCTTCCATGACGCCGGTCACATTCTCGGATCGTCCGGAATCATGTTAGAAACCCCCGAGAAACGGGTCTTTTACACCGGTGACGTTCAATTCGAGGACCAAACCCTGATTCCCGGAGCCGATCTTCCCGAAGAGGATATCGACACCCTGATCATCGAGACCACCCGTGGTGCCTCGCCTCGCTGTGAAAGTTACTCACGCGAAGTCGAAGAGCAGAAGTTTGCCGAGTCGATCAACGACTGCCTGAAACGCGGCGGCTCCGTGCTCGTCCCAGTGTTCGCCATGGGCAAGACCCAGGAGGTGCTCACCATGATCAATCGCTTCAAGCAAGAAGGACTGATCCCCGACGCCCCTGTTTACATCGGCGGACTGAGCACGAAGATGACCATCATTTTCGACGAATTTGCCGACAGCACACCGCGTAATCAACCAGGCTTCCGCATCCTCAAGGACATGGAGGTCAAGACCGGTGGCCGCCGTCGCAAACGCGCCCCCATCGTCTACCAGCCAGGCGGCATTTACGCCCTGTCGAGCGGCATGATGACGGAAAAAACTGTCTCCAACAACTTTGCCCGCGGCTTCATCAGCAACCCGAAAAACTCCCTGCTGTTCGTCGGTTACGCCGATCCAGATTCGCCCGCCGGCCACATCCGCGCAGGGAAGCAAGGCGACCTGATCGACCTCGATCCCGCCCAGGATCCGATCCAGTTCAACTGCCCGATGGAAGTCTTCGATTTCTCCGGCCACGCGACCCGCGATGATCTGTTATCCTACATCCTCCGGGTGAAACCGAAGAAAACCATCCTCGTGCATGGCGACCTCCCTGCCACTGAGTGGTTTGCCCAGCAACTCAAGGAGAAGCTCCCCGAGTGCGAAACCATCATCCCGCTGCCAGGGAAACCATACCAGCTCTAACACGGAGGACGAAGAACTAGCTGCCGCAGAACCGTCTGCGGCAGATCATGGTCTACGACGTGGGGAAAAAGCTCCTCACTTTTGGGAAATTAATCCCTTAATCGCCAGCACCCACTACGTATAAGATCGTTAGATCTTATGAAACGTAGAAAATTTATCGGAGGTATGGCACTGGCTGGCACGGCGCCCGCATTGATTCACCCTCAGAGCGTGCAGGCCGCCAGCGCTCCGGAAACCCGCTTCGAAGACATCCGCGCGGTCAGCCCGCCGGTGGTGCAGACCCCCACAGCCACCTCCTTTTCTGTCGCTTGGATGGTCAATGGCACCGCCACTGGCTGGGTGGAATGGGGCACCACGGAACAGCTCGGAAACATCACCCGCCCCGCCCACCACGGCCTCGCCGCGATGAGTCACTACGCGCTCTCCGCCCGGGTCGAAGGGATTCCCGCTGGAGCCGACGTCTACTACCGCGTGGTCACCAAGGCCGTGCGATACAAAAATGCTTACTCGATCCAGCAAGGCGAACCCCAAGCCGGAGAAATCCGCAAACTCACTCTCCCTCGCGCTGATGCCGATCGCTGCCACCTCGCGGTGATCAACGACACCCACGACCGCAGCGAGACCATCAGCCAGCTCGCCAAGAACATCAACGCGGCAAACCCCGACGCTCTGATCTGGAATGGCGATGTTTACAACACCATCAGCAGCAACGAGCAGATGGCACGGATCGCCCTGACTCCCGGGCAGAAAAAAGAAGCGTCCACAGCGGGAGGCTGGGCATCCACCCGCCCCCTGCTGTTCACGCCCGGAAACCACGACGCCCGGGGCGAAGCAGCCCGCACCGTGCCGGAAGCGCTGATCCCCTGGCCAATGGCCGCAGGCGATCCCGAGGGCATCAACCCCTCACCCTTTATTCGCGGACGCTATTGCTTCACCAAGCGCATTGGCCCCGTGGCCATCATCGGTCTCGACACCGGTGAGGACAAACCGGATTCCCGCGACGTCTGGGGCGGCATGGCCGCCTATGAACCCTACCGAGAAGCCCAGCTGGAGTGGCTTTTGAAAGCCTTACAGCAGCCGGAAATCAAATCGGCCCCCTACCTCATCACCGTGTGCCACATCCCCCTGCATGGGTTACCCGGTCACAACGATGGCATGGGGCCCGAGGGCTACGCCTACTTCTCCGGCTTCGGACAGAAGCTCTGGCTGAAACCTCTGGCGGACGCCGGCTGTCAGATGGTGATCAGCGGCCACATGCACAGCCACCGGATCGATCCGCCCAGCGCGGACTTCCCCATGCACCAAGTGGTCGGCGGCGGGCCGAAGCTGGACAACGCCTCGCTGATCCAAATCAAAGCCGATTCTTCCGCCCTCGTTCTAACGGCAGAGAACTTGAAGCGCGAAACCATCGGCAGCGTCCGCTTGAAGCCCCGCCACAGGTGACAATCGCAGTGCTTGACCCGCTCGATCCTCTGACTATGCTGCGCGCCCGCAACAGTAGTATCATTGCGCACCCGATATGGCATTAATCGTTCAAAAATACGGCGGCAGCTCCGTTGGCAGCCTCGATCGCATCCGCAACGTTGCCTCACGCATCAAGAAATTGCGTGACGAAGGCAATCAAGTCGTGGCCGTGGTTTCCGCCATGGGCGGCGTCACCGACAAGCTGATCGGCATGGCCACCCAGCTGAACGAGAATCCGCCAGAGCGCGAGCTCGATGTGCTGCTTTCCAGCGGCGAGCAACAATCCATCGCCCTCCTCGCCACCGCACTTCAGGGCATGGGAGTGGATGCCGTTTCCGCCACCGGCAGACAGGCCGGCATCGTCACATCCGGCAGTCACACCCGCGGACGCATCGAAGATATCAACCCGAGCCTGCTGCAAGCTTACCTCGACGAGCAGAAAGTCATCATCGTCGCCGGATTCCAAGGAGTCACCCAGACCGGACTGATTCACACCCTCGGTCGCGGTGGTTCAGACCTCACCGCCATTGCCGTGGCCGCGGCCCTGAAGGCCGACCTCTGCCAGATCCTCACCGACGTCGATGGCGTCTACACCTGTGACCCACGGGTGGTGAAAAATGCGCGTAAGCTGCCTGAAATTTCCTACGATGAAATGTTGGAAATGGCCTCCTCCGGGAGTAAGGTCATGCAGTCGCGATCTGTTGAATTTGCGAAAAAATACGGAGTCGTCTTCGAAGTCTGCTCCAGCCTCAACAACAACCCCGGAACCCTAGTCACCGAAGAACACCCAGCCATGGAAGCAGTAGTTATCCGCGGAGTCTCCATCGAGCGCTCCCAAGCCCGCGTCACCATCACCGATATCCCAGACCGCCCGGGGAACTCCGCGAAGATCCTCGGCGCACTGGCCGATGCGGAAATCAATGTCGATATGATCGTCTCTAACATCGCTAGCGATGGCATGGCGCGTCATTCCTTCACCATGCACACCAATGACCTCGGTCGTGCCCAAGCCGCTCTCCAGCCAGTGCTCAACAGTCTGTCCGCAGACGCACAGCTGGAAACCGAAGCCGGACTGGCGAAGCTAAGCACCGTGGGCATCGGTATGCGTTCCCACTCCGGTGTTGCCGCGAAAATGTTCCAGGCGCTCGGCGATGCCGGCATCAACATCGGCATGATCTCCACCTCGGAAATCAAAATTGCCGTTACCGTGGACGAGACCGCCATCGAAGATGCCGCCCGCGTGGTGCACGAGGTGTTTGAGCTCGATAAAAAACCGGTCGCTTAAACGCCCGCCCACATCCGAGCATCTGCCACGATGGCCCATACTCCGAATCCTATTTACGCCCCACCGGTGGCGGCCACCGAGCAGGTCAGCCCTGAGAACATCTCAGGCACCTACGGCCCGTTTCGCAAGAACGGCACGCTGAAGAACCTGCTGGTCTCCCTGCTGGTGCTGGATGCCATGCTGATCATTTTCAATGACGGCGTGATCAACTTCATGGACATGCGGCAGTATGAATCCGCGGATTATCTGGTGTCCGAGACCAGCTCACAGCTCGACAGCATCGTGCTGTACAGTGCTTGGGGGAAAATGGGGCTCAGCATCATTCTGATCATCGTCTTTGCCATCTGGATCAATCGCTCGTGTAAGAATGCCTGGCTGCTCGATCCCCCACGGATGACGATTACTCCGGCCTGGTCCGTCGGCTATTACTTCATTCCCATTCTCTTGCTGTGGAAACCTTATGTGGCCATGAAGCAAATCCGCAGCGCCAGCTACGGCAAGGACCATGCGCTCAAGGCCGTGCTACCGCTGTGGTGGACGTTGTGGATCATCTCCATGCTCATCGATAACGTCAGCACCCGCATGCTGCAAGACCCAGAGACGGTCGACGACTACCTCACCGGCTGCAAGCTGGTGCTCGTGGCGACTCCGATCAATGTCATCCTGAACTACCTGGCCATCGCTCTGGTCACCGGCATCACACTCGCCCAGCAGCGGCGCCTGATCAACTGGCACCAGTAGGAAAAAATCGCCACCGAGAGGCATCCGCTGCTTTACAATCCAGGCATCCCTGATGAGTATCGCCCATGCGAATTTTTGGCGTGGTTTGGGGGATCATTGGTATTACTTACACCCTTGGCAGAGCGATCGTTGGCATGAGCCATCACGTCACGTCTGCCTTTGAAATCTCGTTCAACCTTTGGCACTGGATCGCCCTCGTGCTCTTTGCCTTTTTCATGGCGTATTACGAGGGCTTCAAAGGCTTTCAGAAAAAATACTCACCGCGGGTCGCCGCCCGGGTGCGCTACTTGCGCGATCAGCCGGACACCCTGCGCAGCCTCCTCGCGCCCCTGTTCTGCATCGGCTATTTCCACGCCAATAAGAAGACGCTGATCAAGGCCTATGTGCTCACGATTGGTATCGCCCTGCTGGTCCGCTCGATGAATTACTGTCCGCAGCCGTGGCGTGGCATCGTCGATCTCGGCGTCATGATCGGCCTGAGCTGGGGCCTGATTGCCTTCTGGATCTTCGCCTACAAGGCGCTGACTCAAAAGGAGTTCAACTACTCTCCAGAGACGCCCTAGAGGAAGTCGCCCAGTGACGAGGGTCAGCGGGGCAAAAAGCCCTTACTTGCCCACTAGCTTCGCCACGTGCTTGGCGATGACGTCCGCTTCCAAGTTCACCTTTTGGCCGACCTGTGCCTGCTGCAGATGGGTTTCCTGCATGGTGTGCGGGATGATCCAGAAGACGCCGCTGGTATCGGTGAGTTCGGCGATGGTGAGCGAGATGCCATCAATCGCCAGAGAGCCTTTATCGATGCAGAGTTGATGAATTTCCGGAGGCAGTGAGATTTCCAGACGATGGTCGTTACCGACCGGTGAGAGATCGATGATTTCCCCGGTGGCATCGACGTGCCCTTGCACAAAGTGACCGCCGAAACGCCCCCCTGCGAGCATGGCACGCTCCAGATTGACCAAGGAACCCACTTGCAAACCGCCCAATGAGGTAACGGTCAGCGTCTGGCGTAGGATGTCGAAGCTGGCCGACGTGGC
Source organism: Oceaniferula flava (assembly GCF_016811075.1). Taxonomy (NCBI): domain Bacteria; kingdom Pseudomonadati; phylum Verrucomicrobiota; class Verrucomicrobiia; order Verrucomicrobiales; family Verrucomicrobiaceae; genus Oceaniferula; species Oceaniferula flava. The sequence goes on along the minus strand of NZ_JAFBGL010000001.1, from coordinate 332,523 downwards.
GTCTTTCTCCACCACGGTGAGGCAGCAACCATTGATCGCCACCGACTCGCCGTCGGCGAGCTCTTGGGCGAATGGCAGCTCAATCACCAGCCGCGCCTGCTCGCCACGGGGCTCGAGTGACAACACCCTGCCCGTGGCTTCGATCAATCCGGTAAACATGGTTCCAACGAGAGTTATTCGGCGTCAGCCTTTACGTCTGGATCGGCTTCGGGAGAAACCAAACCACGCTGAGGTGTTTCCTCGACCTCTTCGACGAGTGGTTTTTCCTTATCGAAAATGCGGTCGACCGTGGCATCCGGGAACAGCATCATCACCAGCGATACAATCACGGTGGGGACAAAGGCACCCATCAGCAACTTACCGGGTGAAACACCATCGCCGAAGAAGCGGCTGAGCAGGGCCTGACCGGCAGGGTTGGGTGCGTTGGCAATCACGGTAAGACCACCACCACAGACCGCACCGGCGAGCACAGCGTATTTCAGCTCTGGCCCAAGACCACTCACCTGACTGGCGAGGAAGGTAATGGCGGCGTTATCGTTAAACGAGGTCAGTAACACAGAGCCCGCGAAGAGTGGCCACTCGGTGAGGCTGGTAATGATCGGCGCCAGCCACCATCCTTGAAGACCACCGTGGATCACCAGACCAGCCAGGAAAAAGCCCACCAGAATCGGTCCTTTCAGCTCCATCTTGAACTGGTGATGGGCAGTGCCTTGACGGAAGGCGAGGAAGAATAGGAAACCACCGATGAAGAGCGCGGGGGTGTGGGCAAAGAACACTGTCCATGCCATGAAAAACAGGTGCGTCAGCGTGATCCACAGTGGGATCGTGCGGCTGTGGTCATCCTGCAGATCACCTTTGCCATCGCCATCGTGATCTTCCAATCTGCCTGACAGGCTGGCCAGCTCCTTGCGGAATACACCGTAATAAAGCCCCGTGGAAAGTAAGATACCAATGATCGCCTTGTCCCCGAAATGCATGAACATCTCAGGAGTGGTCAGCCCCCATTTCTGGGCCACCATCAGCACCGGCGGTGCCGCGAAATTTGTCAGCACACCCCCGACGGAGATGTTCACGAACAGCAGGCCGAGCGTGCCGTAAGCGAGCTTGGGGCTGGGCTTGAGTTTGTAGAACTTTTTCGCCAGCAACATCGCAGCGATGGTCATGGCTCCCGGCTCGGTGATGAAGGAACCAAGAATGGGGGCCACGATGAGAATGGAAAGCCACCAGGCGGAGGGCGTTTCCTTGCCCCACTTGGCGAAGAAACTTAGCGCACTCTCGGCAAAGCGAAGCACGGGGCGGGTGGAGGCGAGGGCCATGATGATCACCACAAACATCGGCTCGGTGAAGTTCACCGTGGTGATGTAGCTCTTCACGGTATCCACATCGTAGAATCCGATGATGGCGGCAATCAGGGCGATCACCCAGATTCCGAAGATAGCTTCAATCTCTCCGAGGAAGTGGAAAAATGTCGCCTTGAAACTGACCATGTCCTGCGCGGTGGCGGACTCACCGGCGGCTTCTTTTTCCCGGCGGATCATCGCATCGTGTTCATGCTGCAACTTGTGCGAATACTTGGTCAGCGGCACAGCGAAGAAGGTGTGCGTGATAGCGAGGACGAAAATAATCGTCGCCACTAGCAGGAACGGCTGCTCGGAGGCACGGTGGCTGAGGATTTCTCCAATCCCCTTCATCCCGGCGGCCTCTTCCTCAGCAGGAAAATGCTCCATCCGTTCGACAAATTCCGGCTTGGCATGCGCGCCGGCAGCAGCGTGCAGCGTGGGCACCGCGAAGGTAAACAACAGTAACAGAAGTGGCAGCAATTTCGTTCTCATACGCGCAACTGAGATAGCACAGCAGCGGGTCTTGGCAAGGCTTACTGGTTTTCTATCTCAATTAGCGTATAAGCACTGCGTGCCTCAAGCAGCCAAGGACCCAACAAGCCGTATATCCCAGGGAGTGAAACAACGCGTCTCTGCGAAATTGAGTGCCTGGAAATCTCGCATCGAGCGCGAAATTTCCGGCGGTCAGACCGGCGGCTCCAGCGATGGCAATGCAGTGGAAGTTTACTTCGAAGGTGACCGCGCATTCGCCGACATGCTCGGGGCAATCCGCGATGCCAAACATTACGTGCACTTGGAAATGTATATGTTTTTCTCAGATGGCACCGGCAGCAAGTTCGCCGAGGCGCTGAGTGCCAAGGCACGCGAGGGCATCCCCGTGCGGGTGCTCTATGATTCGATTGGCTCGCTGGAAACCGATCAGATGCAGTGGGCTAACATGCACGATGCCGGAGTGACGGTGGTGGAGTATCGACCCGTGGCATTCTGGCGCAAGCGCAGTGGGATTTTTGGCCGAAACCATCGGAAAAACTTGGTGGTTGATGGCGCCATTGCCTTCACCGGTGGCATGAACATCGCCGATTCCTGGTCGGAGGAAGCGAGCAGCGATTCCTCGTGGCGCGATACCCACTGCCGCGTGATCGGACCGGCCGCACAGGATTTCAACAAGCTGTTCATCGATTCTTGGCAATACGCGACCAAGGAGAAGATTTTCCACCGACCCGCCCCCCACCCCTTGTCCGATGATGAACAGCAAGCGCACGGCGACGGACTGGACCGCTCCGGAGGCTGCCGCTGCGTGGTGGTCGGCAGTCAGGGACTGCGCGACAGCAAGGAAATCCGGAGGATGTTCTCGGTGAATCTCGCTCGGGCAGAGAAGTCGATCAAGATGACGATGCCCTACTTTGTGCCCCCCAAACGATTGCTCGCCGCCCTGAACAAAGCGAAACAACGAGGCGTGGATATCAAGTTACTGCTGCCGAGGGATTCGGACGTAAAAGTGGTCGATTGGTTACGCGAAGGTTTTTATCCGCAGCTGTTAAGTTGGGGGATCTCGCTGAGGGAATACCTCGGGCCGGTGCTGCATGCTAAAACCATGGTGGTGGACGACCACATTGCGGTGATCGGGTCTTCAAACTTCGATATTCTCTCCGTGCTCATGAACCGCGAGATCGGCTTGGTGGTGTTCAACGATGAGGTGGTGGCCGAACTCGACCGCCAATGGCAAAACGACCTGATGCTCTCCGAGCGTGTCACACGCGATTGGGAAGGCATCAGATCGTGGTGGAGGTTAGCGATGGCGAAGCTGGGGAGTTTTCTACTGCGGAGGTTGTAAGGTAGGACAAGTTTTTAACTTGTCGGCAACCCTAGGTATAATCAGCCCATGCACGACGTATTTGCCTAGTTTGCCGACAACTTGCAAAGTCGTCCTACTTTACTTTCCTAACAAGGTCAGAGAATTCGGTGCGGTGGCCTTTTTCATCCTTGCCGCGACCTTGTTCCGCTAGCTTGCGCACCAGCTGATAGCTCCCCTGCCCGGCGTGTTCGCTTCCGCGCTGGAGCATACCGAAGAGGCTCACTCCCGAGGCGAATTTGAAGTCGTCACTGGCGTCCTTCCAGCTCTTGCCTCCATCGATCACGCGGGTCCTGAAGTAGGTGCTTTCGGTTTCCTTGGAGGCTTCCGGGCCCTTGTAGGCGAGCTTCACGGTCAGCAGGTTCGGACTGTCCACCACAGCGCGGTCGGCTGGTTTCGGCGCAGGCTTTTTGCTTTTCTGATACTCCAGGTCGTCCACCACCGGTGCGGATTCGGCAGCGTTGCCGGGGACGATTTCATACAGTGCGGTGACGGTATGACCTGCCCCAATCTCGCCGGCATCGATCAGTTTGTTTTTGAAATCCTCCGCCTTGAGCATTCTGTTGGCGTAGCCGATCAGGCGGTAACTCTTCACCTTCGCAGGATTGAACTCAACCTGGATTTTCACGTCCTTGGCGATGGTGACCATGTTGCCCATCATGTCATCGAGGAAGACCTTGCGACCTTCGCGGAGGGAATCGATGTAGGAGTAGTTGCCGTTTCCTTTGTTAGTGATGGCTTCGAGCATGGCATCGTTCAGGTTGCCTTGGCCGAATCCTAACACGGAGAGATAGACTCCACTTTTTGCCTCGCGTTCCACCATGGAGACGAGCTTGGAACGGTCGGTGAGGCCGACGTTAAAGTCGCCATCGGTGCCGAGGATCACGCGGTTCACTCCGCCTTTAACAAAGTGCTTTTTAGCCATCTTGTAGGCCAGCGTGATGCCGGCGCCACCGTTGGTCGATCCCCCGGAGCGGAAGTTGTTGAGCTTTTTCAAGATCGTCTTGCGTCCGTCCTCATCCACATAGGTCGGTGGCAGCGCCAATCCTTGTGCCCCGGCGTAGACCACGATGCTTACCGAGTCGTCGCCATTGAGCTCCTTGAGCAGGATTTTCATGGAATCGACTAACAGCGGAAGCTTATCCTGGGCGTTCATCGATCCGGAGACATCGAGCAGGAACACGAGGTTCGCGGCCGGGCGTTTTTCACGGATGATGTCCTTGCCTTGCAAACCGATCTTGACCAGTCGGTGCTCTTCATTCCACGGACAGGAGGCCGTTTCCACATTCACGGAAAACGGATGCTTGCCCACCGGCTGCGGGTAATCATAACTGAAGTAGTTGATCATTTCCTCGATCCTCACTGCATCCTTGGGAACCGACTGACCGCTCTGGATCATGCGGCGCATGTTGGTGTAGGAGGCGGTGTCGACATCCACGGAGAAGGTGGAAAGTGGGGCCTTCCATGGCGAGAGGAAGCTGTTGTCGACGAGTTTGCCGTAGCGATTGCCTGGGGCCTTGGCGGGACGACCGTGGAAATGGTCACGTCTGCGCTCGCTCCCCCAACCATCGCCGAAAGCATCGCTATTTCCAATCTCCCGCGCTTTACTAGGAAGATCTAAGCGATAGGCTCCGGCTCCTCCAGCGGCACCTTGTCCGCGCATTTTTGCCATGCTGGAGGAAGGAGCAGAAGGCTTTCTGGTCATAGGCCGAGGTTTCAGAACCCTTGGCTGCACTGGAGCTGCTTGAGGAACCGGAGCCGCATCTTCTGCCATAGTCGATTCCACCTCAGCAATCCTCGCCGCGCGGATACGTCCCTCGGCCTTGGCCACTCCAAGGGTATCTTTCGCCTTTTTCTGTTCTGCCGCAGGCAGCAAGGAGGGCTTGGGTTCGGGGGGCGCGGAATAGGAAACCGGGGCTTCCTGCAGCTGCTCGGTGGCAGCCTGACTGTCGTTCACCGCGAGGTCACGGTCGCGATCGCTTTTCCAGCCGTAGTATCCCACGGCCGCGATAGTTAGAGCTGCGGCGATGCCGACGCCGATCGCCGGGCCTCGGCCTTTGTTAGAGGAGCTTGAGGTCGGCATACTGGTGACATTCTTCTCGGCATCCAATCGGGCTTCGAGATCGGTGAGAAATTCAACATCGTCGCCAGAGCCTTTGCGGGCGTGCTCGTTGAGCAGGGCGTCGATCATTTGGTCTTCTTTTTTCATGGTGATTATTTAGTTTTAAAATTAGGTGTTAGGCTTGGAGGCAGTCGCGCAGACCGGAGCGGGCGCGTTCGAGGCGTTTGCGTAGGGTGGAGCTTTGCAGATCCAGAGCAGCGGCGGCTTCTTCACCGCTTTGCTCCTCGTAGTAGAAGGCCTTGACCGCATCCGAGAGGGTGTCGGGCAGCTTTTTCAGGCAACTTTCCAGTTTGGAAAAAACGCCACCCTGATCGCGCAGGTCGTCCCACTGTTTGGCATCGGCTTCGAGGCATTCCAGCGTCTCTTCATCGAGCGCAATCTGGCGGGCATTCTTGCGCAGTGACTCGCGCCATTTGTTTCTAACGATCCCCCGCATCCACGAGCCGAAGTCACGAGTGACATCAAAGGTTTCCAGATTCCGCCAAGCCACCACAAAGGCGTCCTGCACAATATCACGAGAGGTATGGCTCTCCTTGGTCAGCGCGGTGGCGTAGGTCAGGAGGCTGCGGTGGTGCTCCTTCACCAGAATCGCAAAGGACGTTCGATCTGAATGGTCAGTCATGGGTTTTGTATCTAAAGCTTGCATCATCTTCACCCCCTATTGGCGCGGCGGCGAGGAAAGGTGACATCTTTTTTGCTGTTTTCTGAAGTTTGGTATTTGGAGTTTAAAACTTAGAGCTTAAATACCCCCCGTGCCAGCAGCCCGTGTTCTTATCGACGGCCCATCCGAGCTTGTCTTCGACTACGCCATCCCCGAGGGAATGGCGGCGGTCACCGGCTGCCGGGTGAAAGTGCCCCTGCGTAACAAGTCGTCCACCGGCACCATTCTCGACATCACCGAGAAGATGCCCACCAAGTTCAGCCTGCGCCCGCTGGATGCGCTGATCGATCCCGAACCGCTGATCACTCCGAAGCTCATGGAGCTGGGAAAATGGATTGCCGATTACTACGGCGCGCCGATGGAGCAGGTGATGCGCTCACTGCTGCCGGAGGCGGTGCGACAGGAAAGCCACTCGGAAAAAACCCGCAAGGTGGTCTGCATCGATACCAAACCGGACGATGAGACACTGGAAAAACTCTCCAAGCGCGCTCCCCGCCAGCACCTGATCCTGGCATTGTTAGACTCCGCCGGAGGACAAATGGCGCTCGCTGACCTCGGTGGAGGATCGGTGGCCGCCTCGGTGAAATCATTGGCTAAAAATGGCTACGTGAAAGTCATTGAGGAAGCCGTCCGCCGCGACCCCGACCAAGGCGAGGAGTTCATCGAGGACAAACCCCTCAAGCTCAACCCCGGACAAGAAGTGGCGATGCAGGAGGTGCTGAAACAAATCAAGCAGCCGGAAAAACCGATGCTGATGCACGGGGTCACCGGTTCCGGTAAAACCGAGATCTACCTGCAGGCGGCCCAGTATTGCATTGATGCAGGAAAAAGCGTGCTCGTCCTGCTCCCGGAGATCTCCCTCACCCCGCAGACCGTGCAGCGCTTCAAGTCCCGCTTTGCCTCCATCCAGGATCAGGTGGCCGTGCTGCATTCCCACCTCTCCCAGGGCGAACGCTTCGATGAATGGCACCGCATCCGCTCCGGCAAGGCACGGGTGGTCATCGGTGCACGCAGTGCCGTGTTCGCTCCCCTCACCGAGGTCGGCATCATCATCGTCGATGAGGAGCATGAGAACTCCTACAAGCAAGAAACATCCCCCCGCTACCACGGTCGCGATCTCGCCGTGCTGCGCGGGCATTTGGAAAAATGCGCCGTCTTGTTAGGCTCCGCCACGCCCTCGTTGGAATCATTTCAAAACACCCAGAGCGGCAAGTATCAGCTACTCAAGCTGGAAGAGCGCGCCGACGGACAGAGCCTGCCGATCATCCGCGTGATCGATATGCGGGTGGAAGGCCGCAAGCACAAGGGAGCCCCTAACATTCTCTCGGATCCCCTGCGTGGTCACATGGAGAAAAAACTCGCCGAGGGAGAGCAGGTCATCCTTTTCCTGAACCGACGCGGCTTTGCCCGATCGCTGCAGTGTGGCGACTGCGGACACGTCTGCGAGTGCCGCCACTGCGCCCTGCCACTCACCTATCACCGCAAGGAAGAACGCCTGATCTGCCACATCTGCGGCCACCAGGCGATCACCCCGAAGAAGTGCCCCGAGTGCGGCGATCCGGGCATCCGTTTCCAAGGCTACGGCACCGAACAGGTTGAGGGGATTTTGAAAAAGGTATTCCCCCAGGCGCGCTTGGCCCGAATCGATGCCGATAGCATGAGGCGCAAAAACGCCCTCAAGGACACCCTCCGCGCCTTCCACCAACGCAAGATCGACATCATCATCGGCACTCAGATGATTGCCAAAGGTCTGCACTTCCCCAACGTCACCCTCGTCGGCGTGCTCAATGCGGACCTCGGCCTGCACATCCCCGATTTCCGTGCCGGGGAGCGCACCTTCCAGCTGCTCACCCAGGTTGCCGGTCGCGCCGGTCGTGGCGAGCTCGAAGGGGAAGTCATCGTCCAGACCTACACCCCGCACTCTCCCTCGATTCAATACGCCCGCCACCACGACTTCCCAGGCTACGCCGAACAGGAGCTCGATTTCCGCAAACAATTCGGCTACCCACCCTTCACCCACTGCGCGGTGTTAGGCACCCGGTCAGGCCACGAACGCCGTGCCGAGTTCACCCTGCAAAACCTGCACAAACGGCTCGCCAGCGATCTTCCCAAGGGCATGAAGTTAGGCGATCCCCTACCGTCCCCCCTGACCAAAGCCCACGGCCAGTTCCGCTTTCAAATGATGATCCTCGGAGCCTCCGCCCGCCAGCTCTCACGCCACGTCCGCGCCATCCTCGATCAAACCCCGGCTCCGGAAGACGTCACCGTGGTCTTCGACATGGATGCCATGGGCTTTTGATAAGTGTCGTATCTGCCCCCTGATACACGCATTAAAACACAGTCCATTGTTTTACCATTACGGTCTGGTGCGGTAGATGGGTGGTTGAGCTTGTGTGTTTTTCTTATGGAAGTTGAAGACGATGAATTTGTCTGTGACGCTGTGAAGGCTTTGCCCTTTATTTTCTCTAACTTCGGCGTAGAACGAGAGCATGTTGGCTAGTTGTTGGCTTTCATCCTTGTTCGAGTAAATGGCCCCTTTTCTGGGGTGGGTAACGCCAGCACCAGATTTGACTTTATACACGTAGACTCGGAGCCAAGTATCGTATTCGACGGGGTGTTCCTTCACATATTGGCGGACGGTGTCGTAGGTAACGAAATCGTAAGGGATTTCTCGAGCTTGTGCGGAGCAAAGGGTGAGGAGTAGGACGAGTGCGTGGATTTTGATCATGAAGTAATATAGGGGCAGGCTAGCAAATTAGCAATTCGCGTAGAACAGATGAAGGAGAAATACGCCTTACTTGTGTTGTTGCCACCGTCAGAAAAAGAAGCTCACTCACCCCTCCTGACACCGAAATGAGCACAAGCATAAATCATGTCATCGACGCTAAGCACCGGCGTCAACAGCGATGAAATCGCTTCATGTTTTACCCCTTGTTTTGCAATACCGCTCTTCCTAACGGGAGCATATCAGCACACCTGAATAAGGCTACAACCCCCGTGGTTATTAGCCTTAACCGAACCCGGCCGCACTCCATTTCGCCTTCCTCGAGTTCGCTGCAAATGGGTCAAAATGCAGCCACAAAAACGCCTCAAAAAAAAGAGCCTTGTCAGCCGCCCACATCCCGATAGGTGACCAATCACTTCATGAAAACGAACGGCACAAGTAAGATCATATGCGCATCTTTAATCACATTTGGAACAACATGGTCTGCCTATGGCTCCATGTTCGCAAACGACATGGATTATGTGATTGGGGATGCCAAGCAGGCCTTTATCCGAAATCTGGTGACGACTGAAGCTCAAGCCGATCATTTACTGGCCGGCTTTCACAAGATGGGCGTAAACGGAATTCGGGTTCCCATTTTCCCCGCTGGAACTGATCCGAACAAGCCGATGTTCACCTACTTTTTCGAGCAGGCAGTCGAACAAGGATTCCATATCTTTGCCAATCCGGCACAAGGTTCAGGTGGTCATCGGATTGCCTGTGGGACCTTGGAAGCCGCCGGACTCTACCCGGTGAAGGACGATCCAGTGGCTACACAAACCCTGATCAATACGATCCAGGACTTCGCCAATGAATATCCCTGCAAGTGGATTAATGCCTTCAACGAGGACGCAAAAAGCGACGTATTGTGGAGTGTTGACCAAATCAACACCATCTACTCCACCCTTGAAAATAATCTCAACGGAGCAGAACAAGTTGGACCATGTGTCTGGGGGATACCAGCTAGCATTCAAGTTCTTGAGACGACCGGGATCAGCGATAACATTACCGTTGCGACCACCCACAATCTCGGCTTCAACCATGATCAATGGGATGATTTCATTGCCTTGGCAAAAGCCAAGAACCTACCCGTTTGGGATTCCGAGTGTAATCATAATGATAAATACGGAACGGGAACACGACTGGAAGCTGCCCTGAAAAACAACGTCGACGGCATCGTTCTTTATGATTCCTGGGTCAACATTAACTTCTCCAATGGCAGCATCAATAACGCCATGCGGGAACAGATGGATCTATACCTCAATGGCGGACTTCCGCAAACACTCCCCTATTTCGAAGGGTTTGAAGATGGCATCGGCGACTGGCAACAATCGTATGATGACGATTTCGATTGGTCCGTAGGGAGCGGGTATACCGACTCAGTTAGCACCGGTCCAAGCGAGGCGAGCCAGGGAGACCAATACCTCTTAGTTGAAGGACACGACGGAGGTCAGCATGCGGAAACTTCACTGGCCTGCGCCTTCGACCTCACTAACGAGACTCAAGTTGTTATGCAGTTTGACTACCATATGACTGGCAACGATATCGGCACCTTAGATGTCGATGTTTTTGACGGAACGGTTTGGACCAATAGTGTCTGGACCCTATCCGGCGAACAGCAGTCTGACGAGTTAGATGCATGGCGGAAGGCCGAGGTCGACCTCACACCATTCGCAGGCAACTCACACGTTTCGGTGCGCTTCCGTTATAAGAAAAAGCAGTGGGCTTACGGCGACCCGGCCATCGATAATATCGTGGTCATGGATGCTGCGAATACGGCACCCACCGCCGATCAATCGACCCTCACCGTTGACGCCGGACTCTCCTCCGAGATCGTTCTAGCAGGGTCCGATGCTGAGGAGAATCAGCTCACCTATGCGCTAAACTCTCAACCGGCTCACGGTGTGTTGTCTGGAACGGCACCCAATCTGATCTACACCCCAGCAAATGGATATCTGGGCACCGACAGCTTTACCTTCACCGTGAACGATGGGGCATTGGACAGTGCACCGGCAACGGTATTGATGACCGTTGTCCCCTCCGCGAGCGTCTTCGATGCTTCGCCGGACAACACGACCATCATCCACAATGGCAGCGAAGGCACTGTGTCGGGGACTCCCGGTGAACTCAGCTATCTCAGCCCTCTTGTGAACTACAATAATGGTGGCATTGTGAGCACGCAGACGATCAATGAGCTCAACGGTCGACCATTGACCAATGACGATCGAGTCGTCATGAAGCTCTCTGTATCGGGCATTTCCGGCACCCTGAAAGCCAACGGGATTCGCTTCGGAATGTCGGATTATACGACATGGGGGGAAAGTGAGGGTGAGTCCATGCTCATTCAGCTAAGCCCCACGAACACCAGTTCAGACATTTCCATTTATACCGACTCCTTTCAAGATGTCGGTGAAACTGGCGATTCCGCTAGCAACGATGAACTCTACGATGGCTTCGAAGTAACACTCGTCGCTGATGTCAACGGCTATCAATTCACTCTAACGGGTTTAGGAAATACTTCACCACTCATCATCAGTGGGGTTTTCAGTGGCAGTGAGTTCGTTGACTATTTCGGAAATGGCCACTTTTTGTATCAGGCGCAGCGTTATAACAGCACCACCGAGCCTCTGGTTTCGACCATCACCGAGGCCAGTATTTCTATTTCCCAGCAAGCTACGGTCGATCCCTACACGCAATGGGTGGCAGAGAACTTTGCCGGAGCTTCCGAGGATGCGGATACAAGCGACTCGGGAAACCCTGATGGCGATTCATTGAACAACCTGATGGAGTGGGCTCTGGCGACCAATCCCATGGCCAGCGATCAACCGACCCTCACAAGCCACCAAGAGGGCGATCACTTTGTCGTCACCTTCTATCGGCGCGACCCATCGATCACGGGCATTGATGTTTTTGCCAGCTGGGCGCCGTCGGTCACATCGGAAGTCTGGCAACTCGATGGCAACGGGCTTACGGAAAGCTCACTGGGTTGGACAAATGGCATTGAGAAAGTCTCGGCCTCCATCCCCCTCTCCGATGACAAGGGCTTCATTCGCATTAACACGCAAACAATCATCGAGAACTAGAAGCACGCGAAAGCTGGGGCCCTGTTTTCTCCCCATTCATTTTGCTTTCTCGTTTCCTTTCTGACCTTCATCACCACTGGCTGCGACCCCATCGGTCGCCTGAGGATTGAGAAGGTCAAGTTTCCTTACTACAGAAACCAGTGAGCAAAACCGCCTCTGAGTTTAGCTTCAATGAAACTAACAATTTCTCGACAGTTTTTACAAAGGAAACAGAAAGCATACCCGTAACATTCCAGAGAAAACGCACAGCAGACTAACAATCAGTGTATTTTCAGAGGGTTTTAAAGAGACCTCGCTCTTTATAAATGCAACATCAGCAGAGATGAGTCATCCTATCCCTAACCTCATGAAACAATTCATCCTCTACATTCTCCTCTGTTCCTGCGCCTTGGCCCAAGACACGCCGGACACCACATTGAACCGCTACGCCACGACGGAAGACGCCCGGTATTGGCCGAGTGTAAATGAAGGAGACTATATCTTCTTCAAGGGGAACACCGACAAGGGAGAGGATATCTACGCCGCCGCAGGGACAAACCACCTAAAGGTCGAATTGCCCATCGGTAAAAAAATCCTCATCTACACCGGTGACTACGAGCGCATTCTTATCAATGGAGAAGGTTGTCAGAGCACGGCAGAAACCCCCACCATCATTACCAATCTTGGAGGTCAGGTGCGTTGGGGAAACAGCCACGAGAACAACCACTATCGAGCACTTGAGCTCTACAATTTTCAACACCTCCACTTGACCGGAAAATATGATGCCGCCAAGCAGACCGGACATGCCGACTATCTAGGGCACAACGCGGGTCAAAACCTTGGCTCAGGCGCCTACTATGAACGCTACGGCCTGTGGGGAAATCCCAAATGGTCAGGTATCATCTACCACAAAAATTACGGTAATGGCGTCCGCATCCACCACTTTAAAACGGTCAAAGTCGACTATGTCGCCAGTTGGGGAGGCTACTTTGCTTCATTTAACATCAAAACAGATAACCCCAAAACCCCCGGCGAAGTGGACGTCGATATTCAGGATTGCTTTGCAGGGTTTGGCGAAGGAGAGGCCTTTTACATCTCTTACTCGACCAAAGCTCATAACCAAGACATCACCCGATTAACCCTCAAAAACAACATCTCAGTCTTCACAGGAGCGGAGTGCCTGCAAACGGACAATCTGGCGGAAGGCTCGGTCATTGAAAATAATGTTTCGCTCGGTTCCGCCACCTTCTTTCGTCACCCATTCCAGTCTCGGTTTCAGGATAACATGCACCAATTTTCCTTTGTCGAAGGAGGAGTCACGGTGCAGAACAATATCTTCATGAGCACCAATGGCGCTCTCCACCAATTCCGCTATCGCGATGCCAATTCCGCCAAGCTCACCGGCCGAACATCGCCCAGCAAAGATAAACCAGTCATCATGCGGAATAATTTTTATGGCATGAGTCGCACGACCATGGGCTACATGTGGCAAGGTGACGGAATCACCCCTTACATTTTCTCAAATAACGTCTACGGCGACATCTCTGTTCCCGATGCAGACGATACCCTGAGTGTTACGCCAGACGCTCCGGCCGGTTTTTTCAAGATCGGAAATAGCAACACTGAGATTTTATTTGAAAAGAATATTTATCCAAAAGGACGCGACCTTTATTACACTAGTTTGGGAGACGGGAGTAAGATCACTCACCGAGAAAACGTCCAGAAAGCAGCCCCCACCATCCAGTTTAAAAACAGTGGGTTTCCTGACGACATCGACTGGAGGAGCATTAGCGTCTGGAATGCAACTTACCAAAATACCCCAAACGTCGACGGGCTGAACAAAAATGGCGAATTCATCCCTTACGCACTTGGGGACATCGTGATCTTTTATGATTCGGATGGAAATACCAAGTTCTTCAAATGTATCCTCGCCCACGCAGAGAACCACAACCCGAACACATCCCCTCAACACTGGGCTCAGATGACGTGGAAGGGGCGCAACCTTCCTCCTTTAGATCTCCGTATCAAGGCAGATACTTTCTACAACGATCGCGGTATGGGGCTGAGCTATAACGAGGCCAAAGAGACAGCCCTCGACTAACTCCCCCTCGGAGAGCCGCATCGATTAAGAGGCCGACACCTTCCCTAAGCTACCTTTTCAGCACCCAAGTGGATGGTCTGACGCGGAGTTCCCTATGATCCCCGTGGCACCGTAATGCCCTGACTTTCCTCCCGTGCCCTCGCTCGGTCGCTGCAACTAGGCATGATACCGACCCCCAAGTGGTGGTATTTTAGCCAAATTGGTATTTGGTTTTTACCATTTGGAGTTTAGAACGCTGCATGGCCTTTTTGGAACTTCAGGACATTCAGACTCATTTCCCCGTGCGCAAGGGCATGGTTATCAGAAAAGTGACCGATGTGGTCAAAGCTGTCGACGGCGTCTCTCTCAGTATCAATCAGGGCGAAATCCTTGGTCTGGTGGGAGAATCCGGCTGTGGCAAGTCCACCCTGTCACGCACCATCATGCAGCTGATTCCGGCAACATCCGGTGCCGTGGTGCTCGAGGACCAGAACCTGTCCACCCTGCCGCAATCCGAGGTCAGAAAACGCCGACTGGATTTCCAGATGATCTTCCAGGACCCCTACGCCTCGCTCAACCCGCGGATGACGATTTACTCGACACTGGCCGAAGCGATCAACCAGCGACACCCGCAGCTCAAAGGACAGGGGCTGAACGACAAAATCGTCGCCCTCATGGAACGCTGCGGACTGGACCAACGGTTCATGAAGAAGTATCCGCATGAATTTTCCGGCGGCCAGCGGCAACGTATTGCCATTGCCCGAGCTCTGGCACCCGAGCCGAAACTCGTCATCGCGGACGAGCCAGTCAGTGCGCTCGATGTCTCCATCCAATCGCAGATTCTCAACCTCCTACTCGAGCTCCGCAAGGACCTCGGACTCACCATGATCTTCATCTCCCACGACCTCTCGGTGGTGCGCTACATTGCGGATAACATCGCAGTGATGTACAAGGGGAAAATCGTGGAATATGGCGAAGCGGAGCAGGTGTTCAACCACGCCGAGCACGCCTACACCCAGAAACTGTTAGCAGCGATTCCGCACATCGAGCAAAGCGCCTAACCAAGGTCTGCCCATGGGTGAAGCCACACAAAAAGAGCGCCCCGTCAGCCTGGGCAATTACCTCTCCTACGGTATCTACCGTGGGCTGGAGCTGGCGTTAAAACCGATCCCCATGCCCTTGGTGTGTGTCATCGGCGGAATGATCGGCACGCTTGGCGGTGCTCTCTTTCCCGGTCGGAAAAAAATCGTCGTTCGCAATCTCAGAATTGCCTTTGGCGATCAGTTGAGTCTGGAGCAAATCCAGCAGCTGGCACGCAAGACCTTCTGGCGCTCCGGAGCCAACTTCATCGCCTCACTGAAAGGCAACACCATGCAGCCTGAGGAGCTGAACAAGTGCATGGACATCGTCGGCATCGAAAACCTCCGTGACGCCCGCGAAGACGGCCAAGGAGCCATTCTCCTGCTCGCACACATGGGCAGTTGGGAAATCCTGGTGCAGATGCACCTCATCATCTCAGGCCTCACCCCTTTCGGTGGGCTGTATCGCCCGCTGGGGAACCCGCTGCTGGATCGCTTGGTCAAACGTCGTCGACAAAAAACAGGCACCAAACTTTTCAGTCGTAAAGACGGCTTTTTCACTCCCATCGCGCACCTGAAGAAGGCCGGCGTTCTGGGGGCCTTCGCCGATCAGAATGCCAGCAAGCACGGCATGTCCGTGCCCTTTTTCGGCAAACTCGGCTCGCTCACCAACCTTCCGGCCCTGCTGCACCGCCGCACCGGCGCGCCGATCATCCCGATCTCCATGGAAACCGTGGCGCATGGCAAGTGGCGCGTGCAAATTCACCCCGCCGTGGAGATTTCCGAGGCGGCACGGACCAATGCCACCGTGACCTCGAGTCTTTGTGCCGAAGCCTTCCAGCGCATCATGGCCACCAGCCCCGCCGATGTGCTGTGGATGCATGGTTACTGGAAAGTCGGCACCAAGCGCCCGTTAAAAATCGTCGGAGTTCACAAGCAGAAAAACGATGGCCTGCTCCCCGCAGCCTCAAAGTCGTTCAAGGTGCTACTCTTCACCGGACAGGCCACCGCCGACTCAGCAGAGATCACCGAACAATTGGCACGCCTGCGCAATTACCGTCGCGATCTGGAAATCATCACCGTGGGCGAGCACGCCATCGATCCGAGTGCCAGCCAGCACATTCGCCTGGACCCCAGCGAGCCGCCACATATCGCGGCCAATGCCATCCGTCGACTCGATCAGACAGGCAATACCCCGCTCGACCTTGCGCTCGACGTCACCCCGGATGCCGAGGGTGAGGAAATCATCAAGCTCTCAGGCATCAAACCGGCATTCGCACTCAAGGGGCGCCACTGCGCCGTCACCACCAAGCGGATGTTCGAAACGACCTCCAAGCGCAACCTCGCCGGCATGCTGGAAAGCCTGGGATTACCCGCTGAAGAAGACGTCTGAGCCCCCGCCCCGACCATGGAAACCATCACCCAAGCCCAGCTGGACGAGCTTTGCGCCAACGGCCGAGCGATCGACCAGAAAAGCGGCTACCCGGCGGTGGTCTTGCACCCCGATGGCAGCATCAGCAAGATTTGGGCACGCAAAAAAGGCCTCTTCTCCTCGTCCACCCTGCGTCCCTACGCCCAGCGCTTTGTAAAAAATGCGCAGCAACTTAAGGCGCGCGGCATCACGGTGCCGGACATCATTCGTGTGGCGCGACTGGAAAACAGCCACGTCCGCCTCGTCACCTACCGTGGCCTGCCCGGCACCAGCATCCGCGAATTGTTAGAGAAAACCCCTCAACAAATCGACATGCAGGCGCTCTGCCAGTACATCGCCGAACTCCACGAAAAGGGCATCCTCTTCGGCGGCATGCATTTGGGGAACATCTTACAAATGGACTCCGGCTTCGGCCTGATCGACTTCACCGACGTCCGCTTTTTCCGCAAGCCCCTCACTGCCAAACAGCGCGCGCACAACCTGCGCACTCCGCTGCGCTATGACGAAGACATCGCACGCATCCGCGACGCCGAATTACCCGACTTGGTGGAGAGCTACCTCGCGAAACTTCCGGCCACCATGGCGGATGATGTAAAGCGCGAACTTAGCGCCTAAGGCAGACGACCGAAGGCACCCGGAAGCTGAGCATCGCGTCCGCGGTGCTTGCGATAAAAGCCCCTGGCACGCTTGACCACATCCGTCCACAGAGAGGTCTCCGTTTCCAGCTGCTGTTTCCAGTCGGCGCCCAGATACACCCGCAGAAAGGCCACCAAATCTCGGTCGGTGATCGGGCAGTCGAGGGCGGAAAATAACAACGCTCCCAGATCCTTGGCGAGCCATCGGTGTGGCACGCTGGCTCTGATTTGCGCGCGGTGAAGATCGATCAACGGCAGACGCAGCGGCTCATCCGGTGTCCAGGAAGACCAATCACGATCGATGATATGAAAGTGGCAGAGGTAAAAATCGCGATGATTCATACCAGCACCGTGCATGCGTCTGGCGGCGTCTGCGACTTGTCGGATAATTGCCCGCTTCAGTGCCAGCTGACGTTCCAGGCTCAAGCTGTGGGGGATTTCCTTGAGAAAATCCTCCACCTCCACCCGCTCGGTAAGCGCCTCCATAATGACAAAGGACTCCCGCTTGGCCGGGTTCACGCCCCGTGTTCCCTTGCCCACGATTTTCACCGTGGCGACGCCGGATTTCTCCAGCAGATCCACCGCCTGCCACTCATTGGAGGCGTCGGTGACCGGCAGTCGGAAGCTTGTCAGATTTTTCCAAATCTCACCCCAGCCGATGCCGTGGTGGATTTTGGCAAAGTATTCTTCTCCCCCGTGTTCGAAGAGCAGGGTGCGGCGGCCCTCCTTGGCACGGTAGACCTCACCTTCCAGTGCCATCACCTGATCAAAGGCATCGGCACCGGAAAATTTATCACGCATCTCGGCAGATAACTCAATCATCCGGCCACAGCAGACCCTGCTTCCGGATCGAGGTCAAGGCTTGCGGGAGGAATTAATCTTGGCAAAGCTTGAGTTCAGATGGATGCTCGCCACCCGATTTCATGAAATTAGCCATCTTTCTCCAGCGATATTTCCCCTACGGAGGCCTCCAGCGGGACTCGGTGAGACTCGCTGAGGCGGCGTTCGAAGCCGGACATGAGGTGGCTATAGTGGTCGCGACTTGGGAGGGGCCGAAACCCCAGCACATCGAGGTGCGCGAGCTGCACAGCGGAGGCCAAAGCAATCACCAGAAGTCCGCCCAATTTGCCAGCGCCTGCCAGCAAATCATGGCGGAGTTCGATGTTACCATCTGTTTCAGTCGGGTGCCGGGGTGCGATTTTCACTTTTGTGGCGACCCCTGCTACGCAGAAAAGTTCGCCCGTCAGAAGCCTGCCATCCTGCGTCTGCTACCACGCTACCGCTTCCTCCACGCCAACGAAGCCGCAGTCTTCGGCCCGGACTCCCCCACCCACCTCTTCTTCCTCGCCGCTTCTGAAATCCCGCCTTATCAAGAATTCTACCACATCCCCGAGACGCAGATGACCCTGCTGCCGCCGTGGCTGAAAAAGACGGAACCATTCAGCCAGTCTGCGGCAGATCTCAAGGCAGCGACCCTGAAGTCCATGAATCTCCCAGCCGACAGCGAGATGCTGTTATTTGTCGGCTCGGATTTCCAACGCAAGGGGCTGGATCGCGCGATCGATGCGCTCGCCGAGGTAAAACAAGACAACCTGCACCTCGTAGTCTGCGGACAAGATCAGGCTGACCCTTATCGCAAGCAAGCCCAACAATTGGGGATCGAGGATCGGGTGCATCTGCTCGGACCACGCGACGATGTGCCGCGGCTCATGGCCAGTGCCAGCCTGCTGGTTCATCCGGCCCGACAAGAAACCGCCGGCATGGTGCTACTGGAAGCGCTGAGCTACGGCCTGCCTGTGCTCTGCACGGAGAACTGCGGTTACGCCTCCCACGTGCAAGACGCCGGCTGCCCGCCACTACATACCGAGATCAGGCCGAGCGAACTGGCGGAGACAATCCGGCAATCGCTCCCACTCCTCCCGGATCTCAAAGCACAGGCGCTGGCATGGGCGGAGAATGCGTATCAGGACAATGCTGCCAGCATTATGTTAGAAAAGATGCAGCAATCGCTGGAGCAGAACGAGTCTCGCTAGCCCACGGTGACCCATCGCCACCAGTGGCCCTTAGGACATTTGCCCACCTGACATTTTCTTTCATTGATTCGCGGCCAAGATCAGATGTAAAAGACAGCCCATGCCGCACACTACCTACACCAGCCCCGATTGGCAGTCCGACCTCGAAGCCTCGGGCTACACTGATTTCGAATCGTGGTGGAATGCGGAAAAGGAACTGGTGGAGGAAGGCAACTTCCGAGGCAACGACGACCAATCGTCCTGGAGTCACGTTTCCAGAATCAAGCTGGCCGACGGGCGCACGGTTTATCTCAAGCGCCAGCAAAACCACTTCCCTAACAACCTTCTGCTGAAGATGAAGAAGGTGCTGACCTTCGAGCTGGAATGGCGGAACTATCAGCGACTGCAAGAAGCCGGTGTGCCCACCTTGAACATCATCCACTTCGCCAGCCGCAAGCAGAACGGCAACCGTCAGTGCATCATCGTCTCCGAGGAGCTGGCGGGCATGACGCCGCTGGACGATCTCATCCGATGCTTCGAAAAAACCGCCTGGCCGTCACGCACGCAGCGATTGGCGATGCTGGATGCGATTGAAAAAGTGATCCGCAAGATGCACGATGCCGGCATCATCCACAACGCCCTCTACGGCAGACACATCTACCTAAACATCCCCATCATCGATGGCAAGGCTGTGATCCCCGATGATTTCCACGCCTGCCTCATCGATCTCGAACGCACCAAGTTCCCCGGCGTGAATTCACCCAAGCTGATCACCAACGATCTGGAGAAAATGTATCGTCGCATTCCTGAGTGGCCGGCAAGAGATTGCCTGTGGTTTTTGAAACGCTACCTCGGCATTGAAAAACTCACTCCCGAGGCCAAAACCATCGCCCGTCAGATCGCGGCCACGCGCAAGCCGAAGTCGGCATAGCTTAAGAACTGGCGTCCAGCTTGGCTCGGATGGCGGAGATCCAGTCGGGTCGCTTTTCCCAATTCCTGAGGAAGCGAGCCAGGTCTTTTTCCTTCCGTTGCTGGTGGGCCGCGGCTGTTTGATGGAAGGTTGTGCCATCGAGGTCAATCAGGCTGAGCAGCCCGTCCTCGCTGAACATGAAGTTCCCGGATTTCATATCTCCGTGGGTCACCTGCAGGGCATCGAGCTCATGCCACCGCTGGACAAACTGATCAGCAATGACAGGCATCTGTCGGTCCAGGTCTTCCTCCGAAATCTGATCGAGCGCGGCACCGTCTGCCTTTTCCATTAGCAGATAGGCTTTTTTCAAAAGAGGTCCATTGCGCACTAACAGGCAGGCAAGGGGGCGTGGCGTGGGCACGCCGAACAGCCGCAGCACGTGGCCATTGCTCCAGCTCATCAGCGCTCTAGGTGTTAAGAGGGCGTGGCGTAGGCGGTAGCTCAGCGATTTTTCGTTATAGCGTTTGAGAATGTAGGAGGTTTCCCCTTCTTTAACCTCCACCACCGTGCAGGTGTTGCCGTCTTTGAGCCAAGAGGTGTCGGTGAAAAATTGGTCCGGGTCCTCCTGCAAGCGAGATTTCAAACTGCTGGAGAAATCACGGCAGGCCAGCCACTCTTTGCCGTTTTCCTTGTGGTGCTCGAAGTCACTGCACGACCGCCGGGTTTTCTTGTAATACTTGCGCGCGCGGTTCTGGATGGAGCTCGGTATGGCATCGACCAGTCCTGTGAGCGACAGGCCATAGTGCTCGGCCACCGCAGCATCGTATGTCTGGCGCAGGCCGAGTGGGATATTCGCCGCGAGCACCGCCATGTTTTCCACCCGTTTGGACTCCTCGAGTGGCGCGTCAGAAAATAAACAGGTGCCGGCATCCAGCATCCAAAGCTGGCCACGGCTCCAAAGGTAATTACCCAGATGGTCGTCGCTTTGCAAAATACCAGCGGCATGTTGCCGCTCGTGCAGAGAAACTAACTGCTGGAAAATCTTAGCCCGCTCCGTGGCTTCGGCGTGAGATAGGGTGCGGTCGACCGTTTCCCCATCGGGAATCCATTCGAAGCCGACCGCAATCTGCCCGCTCTCGGATTTCACCAGAAACAGTGGCTGTGGAACCTCTAACTGGGCCTCGGCCAGGCGCTTGGCATTGTCCCATTCGCGGGAGACATCGCGCTGCTGCTTGGGGTGCGGGTCGTAGACTTTGACCAAGATCTCGCGATCCTCACTGACCGCCTGCCAGACGTTTCGGCGTCCGGGAAGATGCCTCAGGTTTTTACCACAGTCTACAACGCAAGAGGTCTTGAAATCGGACGATTCCGATTCCAAGACCTGTAAATGCATGGTGTCACCTCGCTCCAATGTGTTGTCGGTTCGCTGGTTCATCTTCGAATGAGCCGCGATTCGTAACCAATCGAAGGCGGAAATGCACGAAGAACTAGAAGCGCAAGGTCACCTGCGCACGGGCGTCGGTGCTTGGGCTGTCGTCTAGCAATCCAAGGGCCACGCCCAAGTTCACATCGAGATGGTCGCACACCGGAATGATCACCTGAGGCACCACCTGGAGGCTGCTGTAGCTATCGAAGCTGCCTTGGTAAACGAGCTCAACCATCGGGTAAATCCACGCGTCTTGTGGGGCGTAGATGAAAGCGGCGGAGGCGTCGATGAGGAAAAACTTGTCGCTGCCACCGTCTGGGTGGATGTCGTCAGAATCCCAGTAGTAACGACCACCGACGTTGCCCACGAAGGTCCAGCAGTTGTTCAGCTGTTGGTCCATCTTGAAGCCGAAGCTCGCCATGGAGCCACGGTGGTTGATGCGGTCGACCCGGTTGGTCACCTGGTTTTCGCCCTCCAGGTTCTGGCGCACGTTGCCCAGACCGAAGTAAACTGCCATGTTGCTGTCGCTGGGAGAGCTGGCGTGTTTGAATTGCCAATCGAGAGTCAGGCTGGGGAAATCCAACAGACCGCCGTTGCCATCAATCTCGACTTCTTGGCCGCTGCTCACCTCACGGGCATCGCCGTTGGTGTTGAACGGGTAGTAAACACGCAGTTGCAAGCTCTCGCTCAGAGGCACGGTGAGTTCGACGTCGCTCAGTGAGCCATCGAATTCATCCACTTCCTGCAGCTTGGCGTCCTCAAAGGAACGATGGCTGGCACGCAGAGTCCACGTTTTGGAAGTCTGGGCGTAGCGGGAAAATAGCGGCTGAATCTGGCGCGTGGAGCACTCAGGAGCCGGAGGCGTGACGATGACAGTCTTGGATGAACTCTCCCCTGCCTGCGCAGGAGTGGTGAACACGCTGGCACAGCTGATCACTGTGGCACTGATGACGGGTAGTTTCATAATAGTGGATGTAGTCTGGTTTCCCAAAACGGGACATTTGAAAAAAGCCAACCGCAAGAATTTGTCAAGCCCATACCCGTGACACCTTCGAACCAACAACTAGCTAAAAGCCTTCACTATGCGAAGCCAAGGAACTGTTGATCAGGCCTTTACCAATTCGAACCATCCATCCCAGATGGGACTGCAACTGCTCATCGACGAGACCAGCATATCATCTCGATGACTTTTTTACTGGATACCAAGAAACGAGCACTCCAGCCTCCACCCATGGATGCAATTACTGAACCAACTAACAGAACGAATCACAGCATCCAGCTGGCTCGGCTCTCACCAGCGCAGCACTCTGATACTGCATTCTATCTCTTTGAGGAAAAGGACACCACATACTTGGTGAAGCTGTATCTTCATGAACATGGTGACGAAGCATCTCTCAGAGAGAAGCTTGGACTATTGCACTGGAGGGCTCATGGTTTTTTTGTGCCGGGCGTGTATCACCGTGTCTTGCCACAGTTAAAGAATCCTCATGTAGTGATGGATTACATTCAGACCGAGACCCTAGCAGATTTCATAAGCAGACATACTTCCAAGGCTGAGATTTATCCTCGAATTAGACAGATCCTGCAAAGTAATGCGGCACGCCACCGCCTGTCTTTGCAAAGATCCGACGCTTCGCTCATTCACTCCGACCTCCACCCTGATAATATATTGATCGATGCTGAGAGCTTTTATTATATCGATTTTGCAACTCCGCATAAGGATAAATCAGTGCTTGAACTCGTTTCCCTCGAGGTGGAAAGGTTCATGATTCAACTTCTCCGAGTGATGGGGAAGGAATCGATGCCATCGCTGACTGAATTGCTCGTAGCGGCATATTCAGGACAAGAGGCGGTGTTGACTCGCATAGTCGAAAAGCATGACCTACACCCATGCATTCGCATGGTAAAATCGATTCGTGAGAGCCTCAGAAGGGATGCTCAAATTCGCCGTTACCAGCTAGCTGACGTTTTCAAGAAAACGATGAACTATTCCAACTAACCGAGGCGTAGAATACATGACACCCAGCCCCCTTCCTAACAAACAGAAAACACTCTCCGCCATACACAACAAGGCCAATGACCTAGCCCAACCGATTTCCCATTGCCCCAGCATACCCGCTATGCCACAATAATCCCCACCCCTGACATGAGGGTTTAAAAATATGGCCAACATTTTCAAGAAGCTATTTTACAACCCTCCACCTGCGCACAAGAACCCGAAGATTGTCGGGCTGATTTTGGCACGCAACGAAGGTAGCCGAATCGCATTTGCCATCCGCGCCGCAGCGGAAGTTACCGATGCCTTGGTGTTCCTCGATGACGCCTCCACCGATAACACCTTGGAGATTGCCCGCTCGCTGCAGGAGTCCTGCAACATCGAAAAGATCATTTCCCGAGACATCGACGGCGAGTCCTACAACGAGTTCGGCAATCGTTCTCAAATGCTGAAAACCGGTCGCGAGATTGGCGGCACGCACTTCATCGTGATCGATGCCGACGAAGCATTCACCTCGGACTGCTACGAGAACGACTTTCTCAGACATGAAATCCTCAAGCTCCGCCCTGGCGATTCACTCGCCCTCTGGTGGATCCAGCTATGGCGCAGCACCGAGCAATACCGCCACGGCGACAAATCCAGGTGGGACCGCACCACCAAACGGATGATTTTCTGCGACGATGGCAAGACCGACTACAAACCGGGCTTCGCCCACTTCTCCCTGGTGCCGCCTTTCCCCAAAAGGCGCCGGCTCAAGCTGAAGACCCAACACGGGCTGATGCACTTCCAGTTTGTCAATTGGGATAACCTTTACCTCAAGCAACAATGGTATTGCTGGCTGGAACGGGTCGGAATGCCTGACAAGCCGGTGGAGGAAATTCTTCAGCGCTACTGCAAATCAGTCGATGAATCCGGCTTGCGCTGTGAACCGGTTCCCGACAAATGGTTCGCCTCCTACCCCTACTTTGACCCCGCCGCCTTCGATGAACCTGACTTCTGGAGACAGGAGCAAATGGACGAGTGGTTAGAAGAATATGGCGAGGATTACTTCGCCGGCCTGAGTCTCAATCAGGCATCTTGAGCACCACCTACTTCACCAGGTAGGGCGATGGGAACATCCGGTAAATCTTGCGATGCAGCAGGCTGGTTCTCTCCAAGGCGGGATGCCACTGCAGCTTCACCCCCTTATCCGCTGCGTATTTCCGCTCCGGGCTCTTGTCCATCCGTTTGGACAGCTGGCTGGGAGCGATGGTGTAGAGATAGAGCACCTTCTTGATCAACACAGCGCGGGTGTTAGCCGCAGCCGCGCGCGACCAGAAATCGAGGTCGCCGATGATGCGGTATTTGCCATCGAACATGCCCATCTTTTCGCTCAAATTCTTCCGCCATGCCGAGAACGGTCCGGCGCGGCGACCGATCTTGAGCTTTTTCAATCGATCCACATCAAAGCTATCCATCTCCCCGGGTGACTCCTCGTGCTGATAGCCAATCATCACAGAGCAAAGCTCGATGCCCGTATCAGCCTCCATGGTTTCCACCACCTGCTGCAGACATTGCGGGTGCAGGGCATCGTCCATGTTACTGTAGCACACGATGTCCGCCTGAGCCGCTTCCCAGCCGAGATTCCAGGCTTCGTAGAGGGTGCGTCGGTCATCGGTGGTGACCAGGCGGACGTTGGAAAATTGTTCGGTGTAAGGTTGAATCAACTCGCGCTCGCGGGCCGGCGATCCGGTTTCGACAAAGATGAATTCCGCCTGATCGAAAATCGTCTGTTGCTGGATCTCGCTGATTTTTTTCTCGATCAGATCCGCATCCTGATAGGTGCTGATGATACATGAGATGCGCGGTTTGGCTGACATGGCGGTCATCAAACATGACGTCACCACGGGTGGCAATTCCAATATCGTCGATGCCTCGATTCCTGACACCGGGCGATCCGGCCCAGCGCCCTCGGGCCACGCCCCTGACCGCGACCTCTATTCTCTTGATCTTGCCGGCCTGCTATCACAGGATGCCCGAAAGACCTGAGACACATGAAAATCGCATTCATCGAGCAGAAAATCAGCGACCGTGGAACGTCGGTTGCCGTCTATGATTACGCTCGCCACAACGAGGAAATCCTCGGCAACACCTCGCTCACCTTCTCCATTCCCGGAGGGGATGGCAATGCCGAGGCTCGGTTTGAATCGCGCTTCGATCACCACTACTACTCGGATCGGGAAGAGCTCGATCGCCTGCTCGCTGAACACCAGGTGGACTTCGCCTATTTCCTCAAACATGGCAAAAACGACGGGGCCGATACCTCTGTCTGCCGCTGCGGCATCCACTGCGTGTTCAAGACCACCCAGCCGCACGGCGATGTCTACGCCTGCATTTCCGAATACCTCAATGAGCGCTTCAAAACTCAGTGCCCGGTGGTCCCTCACATGATCGATATGCCCGCCGATGCCGGTGACATGCGAGCCGAGCTGGGGATTCCGGCGGACGCCATCGTCTACGGAAGGCACGGCGGCGCGGAGAACTTCAACCTCGTCTTTGTCCAGGAAACCGTCGCCCGAATCCTCGCCGAGCAGCCCAACACCTGGTTCCTTTTCCTCAACACCGATCCCTTCCTGCCCGAGGGCGCAGCGGGACGCGAGCGCTGCATCCACCTGCCAAGCACCGCGGACCGCAAAGAAGTGGCCCGCTTTATCAACAGCTGCGATGCCATGCTGCACGCCCGCCGTGGCGGAGAAACCTTCGGTCTGGCCTGCGGTGAATTCTCCGTGCTCAACAAGCCGGTGATCACCTGGGCACCTCCGACCGGAATCGACGGCATCAAGCAGCACCTGCGCAATTTCTACGTCAAACTCACCGGCACCGGCACCCGTATCCCCCATCGCATGCCACGCGCCCATCTCGATATTCTGGGCGACCGCGCGATCGTCTATCACACCGCCAAAGAACTCTATCCCATCCTGGCTAACCCCTCGCTCTGGCAGCAGAACTATCAGGACTGGGACGCCTACAGCAGCGGCTACGGTCCAGCCCCTGTGATGCAGCTATTTTCCGAAGTCTTTCTCACGCCCCCAGCCAAGTAGCCATGACCTTGTTAATCAATTATGCCAATGCTGAGTTCCGGAAAAGCCAGCAGCTGAACAGCCAAACAGGGCGCGATGTGGGCAAGTTTGACGAGGTGATTTCTTACTCGCCGCAAGACATCGACACGGAATTTCGCGAGCGGAACAAACACATCCTCAAGCAGGTCAAAGGCAATGGCTACTGGTTGTGGAAGCCGTATTTCATCCACCGTGCGCTGCAGCAACTGCGCGACGGAGACATCCTTTTTTACAGCGATTCGGGGGCCTATTTCTCCGCAGATGTCGCCCCCCTCACGGACCTGCTCGATCGTAGTGGCCGGGATTTGGTGGTCTTCGAACTGCAGCAAATCGAAAAACATTGGACCAAGCGTGACGCGTTTATTCTGATGGATTGCGACACCCCCGAATTCACCGATTCCAAGCAACGCCTCGCCACCTTCAGCATCTGGCGAAAATCCAAGTTCACCATGGATCTGATCGAAGAGTATTTGGAACTCGCCCAGGACGAGAGGCTGATCACCGACCTGGAAAACCAATGCGGTCAGCCGAATGATCCGGAATTCAAAAACCACCGCCACGATCAATCGATTTTCAGCTTACTGTCTAAAAAACACGGCATTGAAGCCCACCGGGATCCCTCGCAGTGGGGCGATGACGTGCGTGATCTCTATCCGAACTCCCCCTACCCCAGCGTGATCCATTCCACACGAGCGTCCCACCCATCGCTGTTTCGCAAGCTGGTCAACAAAGTCAAAAAACGTCTAAACAAGAAATAATCATCGCCCCGATTTCTTGAACTCGACGGCTATCCCTTGCCCCTAACACCATGCCTCCATCCATTAACATCATCGCTCGCACCAACGGAGTCGGACTGGATCGCGATGTCGACTTGATCCACCATGCGCTGTCGGCCGCGGGTTTCAATGTCACCGTTTCCCACTGCCGCAGCATCTCGCCGCTACGCAGATTCTTCCCGTCGAAACCACAGTTTGACGCCAATATCTTTCTCGAGCGCGTGTTCCCCCGCTGGTTTGGATCCGCTAAGAAAAACTTCCTCATCCCCAATCAGGAACGCTTTCCAGAACGCCACCTCGGGCATCTGAAAAAGATCGACCAAGTGCTGTGCAAAAGCCGCCATGCCGAGGATATCTTCACGAAGCGCGGCAGCGACTGCAGCTTCATCGGCTTCACCTCGTCGGACATGTTAGACCCCAAGGTCGAGCCCGATTACCAATCCTTCCTCCACCTCGCCGGCCGCAGCACGCTCAAAGGAACGGAAACCATTCTCACACTCTGGAAAAAGCACCCCGAGTGGCCGCAGCTAACTCTGATCCAGTGCAAAGAAAACGCACCGGAGCAGGTCCCGGACAACGTCCGCCTGATCAGCGAATACATTCCCCACGAAGACATCATCACTCACCTGAACAGCCACGGTGTGCACCTCTGCACTTCGCTATCCGAGGGATGGGGGCACTACATTGTCGAGGCGATGAGCTGCCGGGCCGTGGTGGTCACCACCGATGGACCACCGATGAATGAAATCGTCGCTCCCGATCGCGGTATCCTGGTCCCCGCACAGCGCGAAGAAGCTCGCCACTTGGGCATTAACTACTACGTCGACCCCGACAAACTGGAAACCATGATCAGCGAACTCTTGCTCAAAACCACCGAGCAAAAACAATCCTTTGGCAACAACGCGCGCGCTTGGTTTGAAAGCAACGACGCCACCCTGCAGTCGCGCCTCCCCGCCACCATCAGCAGCCTCCTCAACGCCTGAAACATGCCGGCCACAACGAACCATGATGACGTGGAACTGATCTTGGGAAATTCGAACCCGAGATTCTCCGGAGTCACGTCTACAATGTTGCAAGTGCTGCGGCACCAGCAATCGATGATGAAGGTCGCAGTGATGGGATCGCATCACGTGCCGGACGACTGCCACACCTTGACATTGTTAGAAACCGCCAAACTCTGTCGGACACCACTCCCGGATGGTCGCCCACGCATTTTCCATGCCCGCAGAAACGACGAGATGCTGCAGGCGCTCTTGCTCAAGAAGGTCTTCCGCGCCAAGATCCGGATCGCCTTCACCGCCACCGCCCAGCGTCCGCCGAGCTGGATCACCCGCTGGCTGACCCGCCAAGCAGACGGAGTCATCACCACCAGCTCCGCCGCCAATCAGTATATCGAGGGTGGGGCCGATGTCATCATCCCCCACGGTATCGATCTCAGCACCTACCAACCGGCAGCCGACCGCGATCAGGCGTGGCGAGAACTCGGGTATCCCGGGAAATTCGGCATCGGCATCTTTGGTCGGGTCCGTCACCAAAAGGGCGT
Source organism: Oceaniferula flava (assembly GCF_016811075.1). Classification (NCBI taxonomy): domain Bacteria; kingdom Pseudomonadati; phylum Verrucomicrobiota; class Verrucomicrobiia; order Verrucomicrobiales; family Verrucomicrobiaceae; genus Oceaniferula; species Oceaniferula flava. Next base: position 303,735 of record NZ_JAFBGL010000001.1, on the reverse strand, counting down.
GGATGTTTTTGTCCGGGCATTGATTCCGCTGATGAAAAAACACCCGGATTTCACCGCCGTGATCTGCGGGGAGACCACTCCCGATCAGAAAACCTTTGAAACCGAACTGAAGCAAGAGATCGAAGCTGCCGGCTTGAGCGAGCAGTTTCAGTTCATCGGCAAGCAGCCGTTCGAAGCGCTGCCGAAGCTTTTCAGATCGATGAGCATCGTCGCGGCACTCAGTCGGAACGAAGGCTTTGGACTAACGGTTCTGGAAGCCATGGCCAGCGGCACCGCCGTCATTGCCAGTGAGGCAGGGGCGTGGAAAGATGTCATCCGCGACGGCACCGACGGCTTCATCGTGCCCTGCGATGATGTTAGCAGCACCTCGAAGAAACTGGCGCAGTTGATGTCCGATCCAGCGATGTTAGAACCCATGGGGCAGCATGGCAGACAGCGGGTGGAGCAACATTACACGCTGGAGCGTGAAGCCTCCGAGATCTGCCGCTTTTTAAAATCGCTGTGACCGAACGCAATCCGCGCGGGCAAGCACCGCGTTCTTAGTCATCCAGTTTCTTCTTCCGGTATTCCACCACCTCATCGGCGAAGTCGCGCAGTTTCGGGTCGTCGATTTCCAGTCCGAGATAGCAGGAAAGAAAATACAGTCGCTCCTCCAACGAACAATTCCGCCACGCCAGGTGGTCGAGGGTCGCCACGTCCTTGACGATGCCATGCTGGCTGCGCATCCCCCCGGTTTTATCAAAGTAGCCGTTCGGGCAATCGATCCAAAAAACTTCCACCTTCTCGCCCTGCTCCCCCACTCTTCGGACTAGGACATTACGCCATTTTAAGTCGTCGTGGTAAAAATGTTCGTCATGGATTTTGCGGAGATTCGTGGCAATCGATTCGATAATCTGGCGTCGGAGGTCCGCTTTTACCTCCGACGGCTCATCACTTTCCTCCAAGCTGGCGATGAAGTGATCGAGCTGGCTGGCACCGGTCACCTCAAGCGTGATGATCATGCAGTTCCTGGGGATTCCGAAAGCATTTCGATACTCGCCCTGCACCATCGGCACACATACAGGAATCCCCAATTTCTGGAAGAACTTCAGGTTGGCAAATTCGTTTTTGGAGCGGGTCGGTTTCAGAATCCGTGAAAAAGCCCGGCGCAATCGGCGGTAACCGTAAAGTTTGAAATACACGACCACCTGGCTTCCGTCCGGCTTGGTCAGCTCTTTCCTAACAAACTTCGACCTCCGCCGCTGATGCCTTCCAAGTTCAAAACCAAAAAACCGACTCACACTCTCAAAGGGATGTTGTGGATCCACAAAGGGCATCCAGTCTTCGAAGGACGGTTCTATATGTAATGACTCTCGCACGAACCTCAGCTTAGGACGATTCATTCCTTCAGCACAAGCTTTCAACTTGCGCCACCAGCACCTTACGCTAACATCGAATATCGTATCGTGACCCGCCCACTTTCCATCCTAGTAGCACTCATCCTCGCCTGTGGCCTGGCCTCCTGCTCGTTTCATTCCGCGATTGATGCGCAGGGGAACGTGATCATGCAGCCGTCCAGCCAGCTGATGCGCAGTCATGGGGTCAAGGCCTTCGAGAAGATCAAGGCTGAGAAACAAGTCAGTCACGACCCCAAATTCACTGAGCCAGTCCAACGAGTGGCCGAGCGCCTGAAGAAAGTCATCGATATGCCCGATGCCGATTGGGAATTCGTCGTCTTCAAAGACCGCTCAGCCAATGCATTTGCTCTTCCGGGAGGCAAGGTGGGAATCAATACAGGGCTCTTTAAAGTGGTGGATAGCGATGAATTGTTAGCCGCTGTGTTAGGTCATGAAATTTCCCACGCCACCGCAGGCCACGCGCAAAAACGGATGACTCACGCCATTGTAGCGATCATTGCTGGAGCGATCATTTATCAAGCGATGGATCACAACGAAATAGACCACGCTGGTGAGGCCACAGCAGCCTACGCCCTGGCCCTTTACCTATTGGATGCACTCCCTCTGTCGCGCCGGCAAGAGTATGAGAGCGACCGCATCGGAGCCATCTACATGGCCAAAGCTGGTTACGATCCCCGGGCAGCCGTGAAACTCTGGCGAAAGCTCGACGAATACCATCGACTGCAAGGTGAGCCCCGACCTGAATTCCTGCGGACCCACCCGCACGACGCAGCTAGAATTAACGCTCTTGAAGCCTTTATTCCGACCGCGATGCAGTATTATCGCAAGCATCCCAAGACAGGGAGCAGACGCTAAGACAGAGCAGTCTCTCCGAACCATCGACTCGACATCTCACCGTCCACTTGCTACACCCTCTGCATGAAAACGCGCCTGCTTCTGTTTCTTTTTTCAAACCTCTTGGTGATCAGTGGACTCCAGGCGCAGGAGTTCAAATGCGCTATCGTAGACGTCAACAAGCTACTCACCGATTATCACGTAGCAAACACAGAACTGGAACGCATCAAAAGCGAACGGGCGAACTACGATGCCGAGCGCAGCAAGCGAATGGAGTCACTCACGGAGGTAGAGACCAAGCTCAAAGATCTGATCACGAAATTACGGGAAAAAGCGATGCCCAAGAGCGAGCGCAACACCCTGATGGAGGAGTATCAAGATCTGGTAAGTCAGCACAATGCACTCAATAAAGACCTTCAGGAGTCTGACCAAGAACAGGTTCAGGCGATCAAAAAGAAAATGGCCGACGCCACCCGTCAGCTGCTCGATGAGATCCAGTCTGTGATCAAATCCTACGCCAAACAAAACCATTACGTCTGGATCATCGACTCGTCCGGCCTGAGCAATACGCAGATCTCTCCCCTCGTTTATGCCAGGAACCCCACGGTGGTCACCGATGAGATTCTCAAATTACTCAACAAGGATGCCCCCAAGGCTGAGCCGGTGGAGGAAAACGAAGACGAATAGACCTGTGCGCGGACAAATCCGTGGCCGCGCCACCTAACTAATCAGCCAGCCGGAGACACCGGCGTCTTCGAGCTGGACGTCTCGCCACTGCATCCTTTCGCCCTCAAAGAGGAAACGACCGAGAAACTTCTGACCTTCTAACATCTGAGGTAGCCAGTGGGCATCGTCTTCCCACATTTTGTCCCAGGGGATGTCTTCGATCTTGGTCCAAATCGGCACCGCCTCTTCCGTGGCGGTGGGTGTTCCTTCAAATTCGGTGGCGGTGAACACATGGCAGTGAATATCCGGAATATCGGACATGGCAAACCACAGTTCCCCCATCTTCACCGGCTTGATCGGGGTGATGTGCAGTTCTTCTTGGCACTCTCTGATGACACATTCCAGCGGCGTCTCACCGGGGTCGATTTTGCCACCGGGGCCATTGATCTTCCCCATACCAATTCCACGCAGCTTCTCGATGAGTAAAACTTCACCGTCACGCACAATAAACATTAAGGTTGCGGGCATCTCACCTTGCCAGACACTCCAATCCACGCTGCAATCCTCCATGCGCTGATTTCTAATCGCTCCCTCGTGCCGAGGGAAGATAAATCCCTATTTCTTCAACTCCCACCTGATCTCTCAAGCTGAACACAAGTCACCATATCGCCATCATCGGCGGCGGCCCGGCCGGACTGCGCGCTGCCGAAGTAGCCGCTGAGCTAGGTGCCCGGGTGACGGTCTACGATGCCATGCCATCGGTTGGCCGTAAGTTCCTGATCGCCGGGAAAAGTGGACTCAATCTAACCAATGGCGAAGCGTGGTCGGACTTTCTGGAAAAATACAGCGGTCGCTCACTGCCGGAAAGCTCGTGGCGGAAGATCCTCACCGACTTCGATCATCTCGCGCTGCGTCAGTGGGCGCTGGACCTGGGAATCGAGACCTTTGTGGCCAGCAGTGGCAAGGTGTTTCCCTGCCCGGTCGATGGCACCATCCGCGCCGCGCCGCTGCTACGCCGTTGGATCGAGAAACTCCGAGCTCGGGGAGTCGTTTTCAAAACTCGCCACCGCTGGATCGGCTTCACGCCCGCCGGCCACTTGCATTTTCACCATCAGGGGAGCGAGATCGAGGTCACCGCAGATGCCACGATTCTGGCCCTCGGCGGTGCGTCTTGGCCGCGCACAGGTTCGGACGGCCGCTGGCAGCAATTGCTGGCGGCTCAGGGCATTCACAGCGAAAAATTTACCTCGGCCAACTGCGGCTGGGAGGTCGATTGGCCAGCCGAAATCTTGGAGGTCGCAGAAGGCCTGCCGATGAAGAATCTGGAACTTAGCGCGGGCACGATGACCCGACGCGGCGAGTTGGTGTTGACCCGCTACGGCTTGGAAGGAGGACCGATTTACCGTCTCGGACCCGCTCTGCGCGCTCAAACTTCGCCCGAGCTCCATATCGATTTCAAACCGAATACCTCCAGGGAGGAACTGGTGGCGAAGATGGGATCTGTGCGCAGGAACTTCGTCCGTGAAGCCCGCCGTCGTTGGAAACTCGATGCCGCCACCTGCGCCCTGCTCAAGCACCTGCCGGACCGCGGACCATGGAAATCGGCCGAGCAGCTTGCCGGGGAGGTAAAGCACTGCCGGATTCCACTAACAGGGCCTCGTCCAATCGAGGAAGCAATCTCGTCTGCCGGTGGAATCCGCTGGAATGAACTTGATGAAAACCTGATGCTGCAGAAAATGCCGGGTGTCTTCGCCGCAGGTGAGATGATCGACTGGGACGCTCCCACCGGCGGCTATCTGCTGCAAGCATGCTTTGCCACTGGCGATCACGCAGCCCGCGCAGCACTCCGTTTTCTCAACTCTTCAGCCTAACTGTTATGCACTGGTCCCTGATTGTCCTTCTCATTCTTGCCGCTCTCGTCACAGCGGTGCTCATCTATGACCTGCTGCAGAAGCGGCATGCCATTCTTCATAACTTCCCTATCATTGGGCACTTCCGTTATTTGTTAGAAAAGATCGGTCCTGAGCTGCGTCAGTATATCGTCACCGACAACGATGAAGAACGTCCCTTTTCACGCGACCAGCGCCGCTGGGTTTACGCCTCGTCCAAAAAGGAAAACAACTACTTCGGCTTTGGCACCGACAACGACCTCGAGCTGACGCCGAACTATCTGATTTTAAAACAATCCACCTTCCCCCATTCCGCCAAACTCCCGAACCCCAGTCACCCGCTGCCCTGTGCCAAGGTGATCGGGGCGGCACGTGAGCGCAAAAAAGCCTTCCGCCCGGCCTCGGTCGTCAATGTCTCGGCCATGAGTTTTGGCTCGCTGGGACGGGCCGCAGTGGAGGCGATGAACCGTGGCTGCGCCATCGCCGGCTGTATGCACAACACCGGTGAAGGCGGCGTATCCATTCACCATAAACACGGCAGCGATCTGATGCTGCAGATCGGCACCGGCTACTTTGGCTGTCGCGATGAGGAGGGGAATTTCTCCATGGATGTCTTGTTGGAAACCTTGGCAGGAGCGCCTCACGTCAAGGCCATCGAAATCAAACTCAGCCAAGGGGCTAAGCCGGGGCTCGGCGGGCTGCTACCGAAGGAGAAGATCACCCACGAAATTTCAGAGGCAAGGGGCATCCCTATGGGAGTCGACTGCGCCAGCCCTGCCAGCCACAAGGCGTTCGACAGTGCCGACTCTATGCTCGATTTTGTCGAACATATCGCCAGCGTCACCGGCCTGCCGGTCGGCATCAAATCCGCCGTCGGTCAGCTGGACTTCTGGCACGATCTGGCGGAACACATGGCCGATGGCCAGCGCGGCGTCGATTTCATCACCATTGATGGTGGCGAAGGAGGCACCGGAGCCGCGCCGCTGGTGTTCTCGGACCACGTGGCCCTGCCCTTCAAGATCGCTTTTGCACGCGTTTATTCGATTTTCTCACATGCCAATCTCGCCGACAAGATCGTCTTTATCGGATCGGCAAAGCTTGGCTTCCCCATGGATGCCCTCTTTGCCTTCGGTCTGGGCTGCGATATGATCTCCGTAGCGCGTGAGGCGATGCTTTCCATCGGTTGTATCCAAGCGCAGAACTGCCACACCGGCCACTGTCCGGCAGGCGTTGCCACCCACAACGAGTGGCTGATGCAGGGGCTCGATCCCACGCTCAAAGCGGCGCGTCTGGCGAACTATGTGGTCACCCTGCGCTACGAGATCCTTCGCCTATGCCATGCCGCCGGTCACAGTCACCCGGCGCTGGTCACCACCGATCATTTTGAAATCCTCGACGGCCAGTTGGGCAGCACCTCCTTCAAAAAAACCTTTGGTTACGAGCGGGTGAAGCAGGCACCGTGTGAGATCGACTGCGAGGAAATCACTCGCATCATGGCTCAAGCAGACTGAGCATCAGCGGCCGGTCCGGCAGAGGCCAGTCGCCACGCCCGCACGCACAGCAGGCCCCCGGCGGTGCTCAGTCCACCGGCCAGCCCCCACCAAATCCCTTGAGCTCCGAGGTCCCGACCGAATGCCAGCCAAGCGCCCAGCGGAACGGCCACCAGCCAGTAGGAAAACACACCCAGCCAAGCCGGCAGCTTAACATCCCCCATGCCCCGTAAGGCCGAGGAAGAGATCACCTGCAGGCCATCTCCCAGCTGGAAGAGGCCAGCGATGACCAAGAGCTTCGCCGCGAGATCAATGACTTCAGGTTCCAAGACAATTTTCCCCGCCAACCAGTGCCCGCAGAGGATGAACACCATCATGGAAGCACCGGTAAAAACCACGCCGTAAAACCAGCCACCGGTAAGGATCCGATGCAGCTTTTTAGGATCCTGCCCCTCTCCGAACGCCTCTCCCATTCTCACAGTGATCGCCATGGCCACTCCCAGCGGGATCATAAATGAGGTGGAGGCACAGGTGAGCGCCACCTGATGCGCAGCCAGAGCCTCCACACCAATGCGCCCGGCCATCAGCGAGGCCGCAGCAAAGGCCCCCACTTCGCACACCATCTGAAAAGCCACGGGCACACCGAGAACTAACAATTTTTTCAACTCCCCACCACTCAGCCGGATCCACCAATGATGCGGGCACCACTCCTTCACCGATCGTGCCCGTTTCAACCACAGCAACAAAGCCAGCATCACCAAACAGCGCGAGATCAAGGTGGCCCAGCCAGCGCCAGCCAATCCGAGCTCTGGAAATCCCCAATGGCCATAAATCAACAACCAGTTCAGCCCGATGTTACACAGCACACCGGACAGCTGGATGTAAAATGGCGGCCACGGTTGGTTCAGGGCATTGCCGAAGTTTTTCCAACCGATCGACACCATCACCGGAACCATCGAGATCGCACATAAGATCAGATATGCCGGTGCCTCAGCTACCACCTCCGGGGCCTGGCCAAAACGATCCAAGAACGGAAGCAAAGCCAAGATCAGCAGCATGGTGCAGATGCCGTATGCCAGCGAGAGCCAAGTTCCGTGACGCAGGACATTTTTGACATCCTCATGCCGCTTGCCGCCCCGCCCCTGCGAGACCCGGATGGAAACGCAGGCAAGCAGACCAATGCCAAACATGAACGGCACCATCAACAGCGTGTTGGCAAAGGTAGAAGCGGCCAGCGGCACCACCCCCACTCGACCAATCATCACCGTATCGGCCAGCGCCATCAGCATCTGCCCTACCTGCCCAGCCATCAAGGGCAAGGCTAACAGAATGGTGGCACGTGCTTCACCCAGCCACGAGCGTGAGCCGGATGATTCTTGATGATTCGATGATGACATTCTCCTATGGGCTGAGCTGGCCACAAGGTCGGTGGTCGCTCAGCGCAAGTCGAGAATTTTACGACTCCAGAGGATCTCGTCCGCTGGAAAAAAGAACAAACTAGTCTTCGGTCTCCTCCGGTTCGGGAGGCAGACTGATGGTGAAGCAGGTGAGCGAGCCGGGGGTGGAGGTGGCTTTGATTTCCCCACCGTGCGCTTCGACTGCCCGACGCACAATCGACAACCCAAGACCGGTCCCTTTCACCTCGCTCTGCGTGTGATGTTTGTCGACACGATAAAATCGTCTGAAAATGAAGGGCAGGTCAGCCGATGGAATGCCGATGCCATCGTCGCATATCGCGATGCAAATGCTCTCATCCTCATTGAGCGTGCCCTTGACGGTGATCTTCAAGCCCGGTGCCGGGTTTTGCTTGAGTGCATTCTCCACCAAGTTGAAAATAATTTGAGTCCAGTAGAAGCGATCCCCGGTGACGCGGAGGTCCGATGGCTCCATGTCCAAGATGATTTCCGCCTCCTGCTTGCTGGTCATGTGCTCCAGCCGCTCGACCACATCCATGGCACAGGCACGGAGAGAGAAAGAGTTCTTGTTAAGCGTCATCGCTTCGCCGGATTCCATTTTGGAAATCACCAGCATGTCCTCGACCAGACGTGAGATCCGGGCACCATGTTTGCGCATGGTTTTGAGGAATTTGCGCGAAGTCACCGGGTCTTCCACCACGTCATCATCGATCAGGTTTTCCAAGTAACCGTTGATGATTGCCATCGGTGTCCGCAGTTCGTGGGAGGCATTCGCCACAAAGTCACGTCTCACCTGCTCGGCTTGATGCTCCGCGGTAACATCACGGATGACAATGCGGGTTAACGCCGAGTCATCGGAGGACGATAACGGTGCGGCATCGATCACCCACGCGCTACCACCTTCTTCGCCAGCCGATCCCAAAGGCGTGTGGGACGAGTGCAGCACCACCAGTTCCTGCATCGGTTTCCCCGTGCGAATGCACTTCATCACTGCGACCGACAGGCGATCGTCGAGGAAAGCCTCCATGATACTCCGGCCCATCAGTTTTCGGCCTTTCACCAGATTGCGCGCGCTGGCATTGGCGAAGGTGATGTGGCTGGTTTCATTCACCAGTAAGAAGGCATCGCCCAGCGCATCGAGCAGCTGGTCACGCTCGGACAGAGCTTCCTTGCGGAGCTCTCTGCCCCTGAGCTCTTGCACCTGGAATTTGGCACTGTTCTGTCGTTGCTGCCAGAAAATCCAAGCGCTCAACGCAACCACGACAGCGATCAATAAATAAACGGTCATAAGGACACAGACAAGGACTCTAAGTCAGGGACGAGCCCTCTTCATCGGGCACATTCAGCTTGTAACCCACACCGCGCACTGTTTCTAGCAGATCTACCCGATCTCCGAGCTTTCTCCGCAAGCGTTTCATATGGGTATCCAAGGTGCGGCTGTGAACATCGCTGCTGTAGCCCATCACCTCCATCAGTAAATCGTGTCGGTCCTGTGGCACATTACGGCGCTCACTGAGGTAGAGCATCAGTTTAAATTCGGTAGCCGTTAGATCGACTTCCTCGCCATCGACATAGAACTTCAGTGAGTTCTTGATAAAACGGAACGGTCCGCATTTCAGCTCTGCACCACTGCTGGCGGGCACACTTCTTTTCAGCAAGTTTTTAATCCGCAGCATCAGTTCCTTCGGACTAAACGGCTTGGTCATATAGTCATCGGCACCAATTTCCAGCCCCGCAATCTTGTCCTCAGTCTGCCCGCGGGCGGTGAGCATGATCACCGGAATCTTCCGTGTGGTGGCTTCGCGCTGAAGTTCCTTGAACAAGCTGACCCCATCCATGCCCGGCATCATAAGATCCAGGACGATGAGATCAGGAAGCAGAGACCTGGCAGCGGCAAGACCGTGCAGGCCGTCCGGAGACATCTCCACATTGAAGTTATTCCTTCTGAGATTGAATGCGATGAGATCAGCAATGTCTGCCTCATCTTCGATGACCAATATAGTTTGCATGTAATTAAGTTGTTACGGGTTTGTCATACCTTGTTTGGACTATTGAGCGACATCGAACATTGTGACGGAACAGACACAAACTAAAGCAAACAAGGGAGATAGCGACCCCAATGTGGCGCTTTTGTAACTTAGAATCTTTTGCCGAAAACTTGACTCAGTGCGATTAAATGCGCGTCGCAGGAAATACCCCTGCCAGCAAAACCAACACAAACCAACATCATGAAATTGATCCAAACAGCTACCGCAGCTTTCGCAGGCATCGCCCTGAGCGTTTCCGCCCAAGCCCAAACCAAAATCGCTATTAAAGGTTCCGACACCCTCGGTGCCAAAATGGTCCCTCAACTTTCCGAAGTCTACAAAGCACTTGGCAACAACGTCGCTTTCGACATCGCCGCTGAAGGTTCTTCCCAGGCATTCACCGCACTGGACGAAGGCACTGCCGCAATCGGCATGAGCTCACGTTCCGTTAAGGACAGCGAAATCAACAAGTTCTCCGAAAAAGGCAAGAAGCTCGTCGAGCACGTGGCCGGCGTCGATATGATCGCTGTGATCGTTAACAAAGCCAACGGTGTGAAAAAACTGACCAAAGCTCAGGTCGAAGGCATCTTCACCGGCGCCATCACCGACTGGTCTGAAGTTGGCGGCAAGCCAGGTAAAATCCTCGTCTACACCCGCAACACCACTTCCGGCACCTACAAAACCTTCCAGAAGCTCGCCATGAGCAAGAAGGACTACGGCACCAACTCCCAGAAGATGGCCGGCAACGAGCAGATCGCTCAAGCTGTCGCCGATAACGCAGCCGGCATCGGTTACGTTGGTCTGGCCTACGTTGGCAAGCCAGGTGTGGCTGCCGCAGCTGTGGACGGTGTGCTTCCTGAGCCTGCCAACAAAGCAAACTACGCTCTGTCTCGCAACCTTTACTACTACACCGTAGGCGAGCCTACCGGTGAAGTTGCCAAGTTCATCACTTGGGCCACCACCAATGCCACCGCTGGCAAGGTCATCGAGAAAGTCGGCTTCATCGCTCCTTCCTCCAAGTAATCAATACCCGAACTTATTCGAACCAACTCCGCGCCTGGAGACGCCAGGTGCGGAGTTTTACTTCCCACATCGATTGGATCGCCCGGAGGCGACCATCACTTCATCGCGACTCCCCACCGGGCCAGTCGCCCCCTACCTCCGGATCCTTTTTCTTTCCCACATCTCCCTCCAACGATCACCACTATGGCCAAGAGGAAAAACAACAAGACCACCACTCCGTTCTCTAAAAACAAAGGCTGGAGAATTCTCGGTATCGGACCGCAAGAATGCGTGAAATACTTCTTCGGAGGTAACGCGATGGTCTCCATCATCGTGCTTATTCTGATTTGCTTTTTCCTCGCCAAGGAAGCGGTCTTATTCTTCCCAGACTACAAAGCGAACCTGGAACTCTATCGCAAGTCCGGCCAAGAATTTGTCGATTTCGCCGATGATCAACTGGAATACCAAAAGCGGATCAAATCGCTGACCACCCAAGTCAAATCCTACGAGCTCTACGAACGTGCCGGCAAGGATGCAGAAATCCCAGGTGTGTTTAACGACATGAAACGCATTGCCAACTCACTCATGAAAGATGAGATGAAGGAAGTAGGCATCGCATCCGATCGTCTCGAAAAGGAAATGTGGACCCTGCTATTCCCTGACGACCAAGAAACGCAGGACAAAATGAAATCCGCCGCCGTGGAGAGCTTGAAAAAAGCCCAAACGGTATTGAACGAACGGGTTGTCGAGGTGGCTCCGTTGATTGTAGAAAGCGACCTTAAAAAAGAATACCAAGGCGTGCTCGAGGAGGGTATTTACCCGAATTTACAGCAAGCACTGGTCGAGTATTACACCGATTTCGACGGTAAGGACGTCAGCCCCAGCTACGTCAAAACCAAGGTCGAGGAAGGTGAAGCCAAGCGCTCCGAGCTGCTCGAGAACGAGCTATTCAAAGAATACGCCGCCGTGGAAGCTTCCAACAACGAAGGCCTCAGAGAGTTTGAAAACTTGGTCAACGAACTCCGCACCCACGCCCTGGTCACCAAACAACGGGCCGAAAGTTTTAAAACAGCCGCCGCCCGTCGTGTGGCGCTCGAAGAAGGCATGAAACACGCCGGACCTGAGCGCAAGCGCAGCATGGAAGTGGAATTCCAGCGCATCCCTACCGAAGCCCCTGATTTTACTAAGTTAAACCAGCGCCTCTACGCGGCTCTTCCGGAGCACCAGGAGAAGCTCGACGCCATGATGACCCACGCCAAGGCCGGCTTCTCCAAGCTCCCCGACGGCAGTGAACTGAGCAACAAGAAATCCATTCGCCTGAACAAAGAGCTCCACGAAAACATCGAAGATTACGATCAGTTCATGGCGCAGAAAACCGAGCGGATGCACAGCTGGGCACACGACAAAAAACTTGCCGCCGGCAAATCGTTCTTCGGTTTCTTCTTCGGAAAAAAGTGGGTCACGAACAGCTCGTGGAACGATTTCTACGGTCTGATGCCTCTCTTCGGAGGCTCGCTGGGGATCACCCTGATTGCCATTGCGGTGGCTCTGCCATTCTCGATTGGTGGAGCGATCTACGTCAACCGCGTCGCCTCCCCCACCGAGCAGAACCTGGTGAAACCGATCATCGAGTTCATCCAGGCCATTCCGTCGATTGTGTTAGCTTTCTTCGGCGTGGTGGTGCTTGGGAAATACCTGGTCGATTGGTCGAACCTCGCGATCTTCTCCTGGCTCCCCGGTTTCCCCATGGACCAAGGACTGAACATGCTGAACGCCGGGGTTTTGTTAGGATTCATGGCCATCCCCACCATGTTCACCCTGGCCGAGGATGCCCTCAACAACGTGCCCAAATCCTACACCGAAGCCTCCCTCGCTCTTGGAGCCAGCAAGCTGAAAACCATCTTCCGTGTGGTAGTTCCCTGCGCGATCTCCGGCATCATTGCTGCCATCTTGTTAGGATTTGGTCGGATCATCGGTGAGACCATGGTGGTGCTTCTTGTGGCCGGTGGCCGCATTGCGCTGCCAGAGACATGGACCGATCCGGTGCACACGATGACCGGCATCATTGCCCAAGAAACGGGCGAAGTCACCGCCGGCAGCATCCACTACCGGGCGCTGTTCATGGTGGGCCTCGTGCTGTTCACCATCTCTCTCCTTCTCAACTCACTGGCTCAGAAAATCGTTAAGAAATTCGGCCACAAATAACACACCTTCCTTTTTTCCTTACCCAACTTTGCAGCTATGAGCGCACCCGAACAACCATCAGGCCCATTCACGGGCAAAAAATCCCGAGCTGGCTTATTCGAAAAAATCCAGCGAGGCGTCTTGTTTATCAGCACCTACGCGATTGTCTTCTTCGCCCTGATCATCTTTGGCATCATCATTTTCCGTGGTGCCCCGGTATTGATGGACAAGGGCTGGGATTTCTTCAGCAGAAAACCTGAAACCTTGGAAGTCGCCAGCTTCGATAAGGGCAAGGGCTTCCTCGCCCCCACCGAAGTGCTCAAGACGATGCGCCGCTACAACGACGACCTCCCTGTCGAATCCGAGGAGGCAGTCAGTCAGCCGTTCAAATACAAAACCTTCAAGATCGAGGAAGGCAGCCTGATTGGCGACGGCTACCTCGCCATCATCGAGCAGCAAAATGATGGTTTCCGCCCGGGCTTTGCCGAACGTCACACCGACCGACAGATCGGGTTCCCCGTTGCCAAGGAAGCAACCATCACCCTCGGCACTGCCACCTTTGAAGAGCTCAAGGCCAGCACCACCACTCTGCCCGTGGCCGAGGCTCGCGAAACGCAGAGCACCACGGAAACATTCACCGTGAGTTTCACCAAAGGGTTTTACAACATTCCGGTAAAAACGGTGAAATCACTGAAGTCATCAAACCTGATCTACATCCTCTACGGCAACCTCACGGAAAAGGGCGACGACGAGCTGGAAAGTCTGATGCCTCTCGACATCCCCGAGACGCAGTCGGTGCTCCTCAGCAAGGCGCAATACAGCGACCTGCAAGCCGCCCCCGGCGACTTCAAAGCCGGTGAACCCACCGTCAATAAAACCGTCACGCCGAAGTGGGCCATCGATCTCCAGGTCCGGAACTACACCGTTCCCTTCGACATGTTTAAAAAGATCCTGGAGGAAAACCCGTCGCTCCAGGTTAAGCACCAGCACAACATCGATCGTGGAAGCATCGAACTGCAGATCGATGGCAACACGCAAGAGCTTCTGGTCAGTGCCGACGAGTTTCAAATGATCGTCGAAGCCAACCCAGGCCTGAAACTCACCGACGTGAATGACAAGGTGATCGAGGAAGATTTCATGCGCTTTGACCTTACCAAGGCCGTTGAAATCCAGCTCCCAACCACTGAAATGCAGGCCTTCAAGCTGGCGAACCAAGATTCCAACGTCATCAAGATCCTCAAGGAATACACCCACTCTTACTCCGGTGGAGGTGTCGCAGGCCCACTGATCGGAACTGCCTTGTTAGTATTCTTCTGCATGATCATCGCGCTCGCCGTCGGTGTCGCATCCTCCGTCTATCTCAGCGAATACTCTCGCAAGGGAAAAATGATCAACTCCATCCGTCTGGCGATGATGAACCTGGCGGGTGTGCCCTCCATCGTGTTCGGCCTGTTCGGTCTCGGCCTGTTCGTGGTGCTGGCACCAAAGTTCACTAACACACCATCGTTGCACGACAAAGTCCGCCTGCCCATCACACCTTCACTTTTCGAACCTGAACTGCGCGAACAAGAACGGGAAAAAATCGTCATGCTGGAAAAAACCGAGAGCAGCGAGGAAGCCGCGTCGGCAAAAACCTTGGCCAGCCGCACAGGCTACAGCAAATACTACGATGGCTGGTATTACCTCAGCTTCGAAGGTTGGGGCAGCTCAATCATCGCCGGTGCATTCACCCTCGCGATCATGGTGCTCCCCGTGATCATCACGTCCTGTGAGGAATCGCTACGAGCGGTGCCTCAAGGGTTCCGTGAAGCTTCTTTGGCCCTGGGAGCCTCGAAGTGGCAATCGATCCGAACGGCGGTGCTTCCCTACGCCATGCCCGGTATCCTCACTGCCTCCGTGCTGGGAATCACTCGGGTGGCCGGTGAAACCGCACCCATCATGTTCACCGCCGCCGTGGCTGAGAAATCAGGACTTCCCTTCGAAGGACTGCAATCCACCGGCTTCGACAAGTTCCTCGAGTTCATCTCACAGAACGTCCAGGCCCTCCCCTATCACATCTACACCGTCTCCGGAAGAATCCCACAATCCGAATATACCGAGCCGATGCAATACGGTTCCGTTCTGGTCTTCATGATGGTGGTCATGATGTTCGCCGGCCTCTCCATTTGGCTCCGCGCCCGCATGCGCAAGAAACTCAAATGGTAATCCCACGCCCCCCCATTAACTCTAACTTATTATATCCATGTCCACACAAATAGCACCAGCCAGCATCCTCGATGAGCCCGTCTCACCTCCTGAGCTGAAAAACATGATCGAGATCGATAATGTTTCCTTCAGTTACGATAACGGTAAAACCAACACGCTGAAAAACATTAGCCTGGGATGCCTTGAGAAACGTGTCACCGCCTTTATCGGACCATCAGGTTGTGGTAAATCCACTTTGCTCCGCTGCCTCAACCGGATGAACGATCTGGTGGAAACCTCCGCGGTCACCGAAGGCGAAATCCGCATCATGGGCCAGAACATCAACGGCCGCGATGTCGATCCCATCGAACTCCGTAAAAACGTCGGTATGGTGTTCCAGAAATACAACCCCTTCCCCAAGAGCATCTACGACAACGTGGCTTATGGCCTGAGAATTCAAGGGATCAAGAGCAAGTCCACACTCGATGAAGCCGTGGAACGCAGCCTTAAAGGAGCAGCGCTCTGGGACGAGGTGAAGGATCGCCTCAAGGACAGTGCACTGGGACTCTCCGGAGGTCAGCAGCAGCGTCTCTGCATCGCGCGCTCCATCGCCGTGCAGCCGAAAGTTCTCCTGATGGACGAACCCTGCTCGGCGCTCGACCCCATCGCCACCGCCAAGGTAGAGGAGTTGATGAATGAGCTGCGCAAAGACTACACCATCGTCATCGTGACCCACTCCATGCAGCAAGCGACCCGGATTTCAGACCGCACCGCCTTCTTCTATCTCGGTGAGCTGATCGAATTCGACGACACCGCGAAAATCTTCTCCAACCCATCACAAAAACGCACCGAGGACTACATCAGCGGCCGTTTCGGCTAAGCCTCGGCTCTTATTATTAACCAACCCCTATCCATTCTACCACTATGCCAAACCAAGGACATATTCTCAGCACCTTTGACGAAACCCTCAGACAACTTCGTGAAACCACCATCACCATGGGGGCCGGCACCCAACGCAACATTCAGAATGCGGTGCGCGGACTGCTCGAGCGCAACAAGGAACTTTGCAACACAGCCATCGCGGATGACGACGATGAAGACCGCTTGGAGGTCGAAATCGATCGTCTGGGCATGAGTATCATCACCAAGTTTCGCCCACTCGCCAGTGACCTACGTCTGGTCATTGCATCGATGAAAATAGCCAGCCACCTGGAGCGCATCTCCGATCAAGCTGTGAGCGTGGCCAAACGTTCGCGCAAACTGATCAAAAATGCCGAGATCCCCGAGACGCGCAATATCGAAGGACTCTACAACGTTTCCGCTTCGATGCTGGCCGATGCCATGACCGCTTACACCGACACCGATACCCAGCTCGCGCTACAGGTAATCGAACGCGAGAAAGAGCTCAAAAAGTGCCACAAATCCACCACACGTCACTTCTCCAGCTCCCTCGAAGGTGAGTCCGAACAATACCGTGACTACCTCGATTTGGTCTTCATTTGTCGCTGGCTCGAACGCGTCGGCGATCTTGCCACCAACATCGCCGAAGACGTGATCTTCGAGGAAACCTCCACGGACATCCGTCACGGAGGCGAACTTCCGGCCGAACTCCAGGACTAGGGCGGCGAGCCAGCTGGTTCAGGACACTCCGTTCAATAAATCGTGATCCACAATTTCATTGGGTCTGGTCATGCGGCCAGGCCCAATTTTGCGTGCCGGATAGACGCAGGTGTTCACCCCGGTGCGCACGCCATCGCCTAACACAGCACCTAATTTGACCCGACCGGTATCGATCAGCTGTCCGTTCACTCTCGAGCGGTGGTTGGTGCCATCGTGACGGTAATTGGCTAAGATGGTGCCCGCCCCCACCATCACGTGGGAGCCAAGAATCGAGTCCCCCACATAACTGAGGTGCTTCACCTTGGTATGGGAATAGATAATGGAGTTCTTAATTTCCACGGCATTGCCAATCTCACAGTGGTTACCGATGGAAGTCTTGCCGCGGATGTATGCGTTCGGCCCAATTTTGCAGTCTTCACCAATGATCACATTCCCCTCGATCACGACGCCCGGCAAGATCCGGGAGCCCTTGCCCAAGTGAAGAACTCCATTAATCTCCGCCAGGGGGCTGACTTCGCCCATGATATTTGATTCCTCCATCATTTCGAGCACCTCCTCGTTCAGTTCCAGCAGGTTCCACGGGTAATGGATGCGGAAACAGTCCGCCTCGGTCACCATCGACCGCGAACAATCTTCCGGAGAGCGAGCACCGACCCAGGCTACCAAATCGCCACTTTTATCCTTCAGGCAGGCAGGCTCATCAGAGCGGGCCAGTAGGCATAAAGCACCGACGTCCACCCAGTGATCGACCGGTAAGTGCACGGTGCGGGCGCAAGCGTCTTGGTTAGCAACGACATCGAAACCGACCGCCCGAAGTTCCGTCGCGATCAGGTCCTTGAGTTTGTGATTGGCAATGAGGCATTCCCCCAAGGTGCGCCTGTCCGTCACCGGAGTGCAGGTCTTTGCATTGTGTGGATCGTGGAGCGTGGCTTGCATGGTAATACGTTGATTTTGAGCATCCCAACACTAACCTTGGAGTTGCTTCAAAAAAAGTATTAAACACAAATATTACTGTCGCCCTGTCATCATCGTCCAGTGGCCGCCATCTACGCCCACACCAATGACATTGGATCCACCGCGGGAGAACATGATGAAACGGTGACCATCAGAGCCGAACCAGCCATTGTAGGCCGCGCTGTAGGATGGCGATCCCATGAAGATATTCTCCCCCGTCCAATTACCTGCGAACTGAGCTTTCTTGGCTCGTTGGGCAGGCGTAGTCTTACCATCGATCGGTGAGGTGTGGGAGAAAAAGCCACCCGTGCGCATGTCATTGGAATGCCCCCAAGCGGCCTCGCTGAGCTTCTCTTCTAACAACATGGGATTAAGCCCCATAATAATTCGGGCGTGGTTCAGGTGATCAGAGAAATCGCGCTGCGCATTATTCGCCCATTTACAGGCAGCATTGTGTTCACGTGCTGCCTTTTCATCCGTCACCGATTTCAGCGTGAGCTTTCTTTTTTCACGTTGTTCCTGCCATTCTTCGGCTTCAAAGGAATTCTCCAGCACCAGCTCTCTGATTTCCTCCCGTTTGGGTAAATCAGACGCGGTGTCTCCGTCGGCGAGACGTTCCAGACTAGTCAGCTCCCATTGGATTTCCACCAGAGCATCCATCGCGGTGGTCATGTTTTTATCGATCGATTCTGTCCGCGCTTGCGCCAGCTTCACTAGCTGCTTGTATTTCCGCTCAATCCCCTCGACCTCATTTTCTAACATCCGGATTTTCCCCGGTGCCTTTTTCCAATCGGTGTGAATCAGTTCCATCACACGTTCGCGCTCGGCTGTGAGCTGGTCCATTGCCGTGGCGTGTTCGATATAAGGATTGGCCCGCACACTCATGGCGCGGCGCATGGCTCCCTGGTGGTGCAGTTGTGCCTGCTGTAGGAGAGTCAGGTAATCTTCCATCACCTCGTTGCCCAGATGTTGGAAGGTGCGGTAGGCCGCTTTGCGCTTGTTTGGCGACGAATGTTTCATCGCAGCCAAGGCATTCGCCTTAAACGCGGCACTCAGCTCAGCGGCTTCCATTGGCAGGCATGCCAAGAGGGCCACGGTCATTAATACCAGTGCCACACGGCAGTGGCTTAGATTATTGAAAGTCATCGGTCTGGGTTGTTTCATTTCTCTATCGTTAGATTTACTCTCTAGATATAACATCAGCAGACCTTTATCCAGCCTAAGTCAATGAAGATGAGAGAGCGTAGGCAATGTGTGGCGTATACAGGGCGGGCTCTAGCAAAAACGAATCGTGCCCCTTGTCGGAGTGCACGGTGATATGCATGGTCTCGACACCACTTCCCTCCAAACCGCTGACAATTTCAGCCTGCTCTTCCGGATAGAAACAGAAATCCGAATCAATGCTGAACACGAGGAACTTCTGCTGATGCGCTGCACAGCGGTCAAAGAGCTCCTTCACTGAATCCACTCCCGCCTCACGGCAGGCATCATAGCGCGACCACATATCAATGATCCGCAAGTAGGTATTGGCATCGAAGCGTTTCACAAACTTCTTCCCCTGATGCAGCATGTAGCTCTGGAAGGTGTCCTGCACCTGATACCAGGCCAAAGTTTCCTTATCCTGACGTACCTCGGACCGTGCTCGGCGCTCGATCGCATCGAGGTGCACAAAGGTCTTGTGAGAAATCATACGGGCAAGAGCGAGACCGTAGTCGGGCCGGCTGCCATCATAGTAATCTCCACCGTTGAAATGCCGATCGTTCTCAATCGCCAGAATTTGCTCAAACAGGATCAATCGATTCAACACCGTGGTCTTCATGCCGCTGGCAATCGGGATCACCGTCTTCACTCGCTCGGGATACACCGTAGCGAATGTGAGCGTAATCAAGCCCCCCACCGAGGGGCCGATCGCTGCGTGCAGGACATCGATGCCAAAGTGATCGAGCAAACTTGCCTGCATCTTCACCTGGTCGCACACGGAAAGTTGGGGAAAGGTTGACCCGAATTCTTTTCCCGTCTCCGGGTTGATCGATGCCGGACCAGTGCTGCCGTAGCAGCCACCCAAGTAGTTCGCGCTGATAACGCAAAACTTGTCGGTATCCAGCGCCTTGCCTGGCCCGATAAATTCCTCCCACCAGCCGTCGTGCAGTTCATCGCTCCAGCGCACCGTGGCCTCTGGCAGCTCCGGATTATGACCGCAGGCGTGGTGCGAACCAGAGAGTGCGTGACTCAATAGGATGGCATTCGACTTATCGGCATTCAGTTCGCCCCAACTTTCGTAGGCGACATCGACGTAGGGAAGCTCAGCTCCACTTGCCAGAACGAACGGCTGCTCGTCCAATCTCAGCAGGTGGGTTTCTGTGGACTTTGGGGTGGTATGGGATCCTTCAGACACGGGGGGATTCTCCACAGATTCGGAGTTAATTACACCGTTTTTTCACATAAAAAAACCGGCATCCTCACGAGTAGGATACCGGTAATGTGTTGTGTGTGTGAATAAATTTATATTAGAGAGCTTTCTTGAGCTGCGCGTATTCCTGTTGGAGCGCTTGCAGTTCAGCTTCTTTCTGGCTGATAGCTTCATGCACATCGGCCAAACGACGCAGCTTGGCGGCGAAACCTTTGCTTGCGGACTTGCTGGCTGCTTTGCTAGCCCCCTTGGCGGTGGACTTCTTAGTGCTGGTTGGCGTGCCGGCTTTCTTCACCCATTGGCCAATGGTGATTTGGCTGATATTGAACTTACGTGATGCAGCAGCAGCTCCACCACGGCCTTTGGCGGCATTCACGGAATCAACGTATTCGAGAACTTTGGCTTTTTCAGCGTTCGAGTAGCGAGTGCCTCGCCCTGCGCCCTTGGACTTCTTAACGGCTGCTTTGGCTGGGCTCTTAGCGGGAGCCTTCGCTGAGCTTTTTGCGGGGGCCTTGGCTGTAGGTGCCTTGGCTGCAGGTTTTGCTGGAGCCTTGGTTGCCGCCTTTGCCGGTGCTTTAGGAGAAGTTTTGGCAGGACTTTTCGCCGGAGTGTTGGCTTTAGGTGCCGCTGGTTTGCTCGCCGGTGCTTTTGCAACGGTCTTTTTCTTTGCTGGTTTAGGCATAACGTCGTGGATACAATCGACTTCCTTGTCCATATACAAGAATAATTATGATATCATGGTCGAATTATATAAACTCAACTATTGAATCAGTCGTTCGTATTATAAAAAGTTAAGCCGCTGTGCCGTCCATGGAGCTAGAGCCACGTTCCCGTTGCTCAACAGGTTGGGGACATCCTTCATGTATCTGTCTTCCTGAAAAGGCATGACATCAACTCAAAGGGGCCGCCCCCATTTATAGTCTATCGGTTCGGGCATGCTTCCATATGTGGTCGCACACAGCAGCCTGCCACTAGTTATCGTCGCAGTCGGAATCTTGCAACAGGATATTGATTCAAATTAAAAACTAATCTTTAAAATCTCCGTTGACATCGTTGTAATCGGCACTTGCTCATCAGGCCAATCTACGGCCAAGTTCCGCCATGCAATTTCCTTCCACCACCGCCAGCACCCATCAGCTGGAAAATGGCCTCACCGTCATCTTAGATTCTGATCGCTCAGCCCCAGTGATCAGCGCCCAGGCATGGGTTGCCACCGGCAGCATGCACGAGGGCGACTTTCTTGGCGCCGGGCTTTCGCACTTGCTGGAGCACATGGTGTTCAAGGGCACGGAAAACTATTCCGGCAAGGAAATCGCCGACATGGTGCAGGCGGCGGGTGGAGAATGGAATGCCTACACCACTTTTGACCGCACCGTCTACTACATCGATGGACCGGCCGATAGCGCCCAAACCTTCTTGAAGGTGCTCACCGAGATGGTCTTCAAGCCAAGTTTTCCTGCCCACGAATATGAAAAGGAAAAGGATGTGATTCGCCGTGAGATCGATATGGGCCTGGACGATCCGGACGACCGCAATAGCCAGCTCCTCTACTCCACCGCTTATGCCTACGATCCTAGACGCCACCCGATCATTGGTCACATGGAGTTATTCGACCAAATCACCCACGAACAGATGGTGGAGTATCATCGCCAGCGCTACACCACGGAAAATACCTTCCTCAGTATCTCCGGCGATTTCGAGGTTTCTGAGATGATCTATTTTCTCGATGACATCTGCAGCAGCATCCCACGCAGTTTCACCCAGCCTGTCAGTCCAGCTATCGAGCCACCGCAAATGGGAACGAGAGAAATGCACGACACCTTTGCCATCCCCGCCAGCAAACTCACTATGGCCTGGCAGGTCCCCGGCTTGGAACATCCTGATGCCCCGGCCTTGGAATTGCTCTCCACGATCTTGGGATCGGGTCGCTCCAGCCGGCTCTATCAGCACATCCGTGAGCAGCAGGGGCTGTGTCACCACATCGCCGGATGGAGTTCTATTTCCCCCGGAGTGACCGGACTGTTTGCCGTCTCCGCCATCGTCGATTACCCCCAGCGCGGGGCCCTACAGCAGGCCGTGTTAGAAGAGATTGCCAAGCTCTCCAACAGCGACTTTTTCGAAGAGTTGAAAAAGGCCAACCGGATGACCTTGGTCAGTCAGTTCCGCACACTCACCACAGCCTCCGGCAGAGCGTCAGACCTCGCCTCGAACTGGCACGACACCCGCAACCTGGATTTCACCCGCGACTTCCTCGATCTCACCAGTCGTGTCACCCCGGACGATCTGCAGCGTGTGGCACGCACGTATTTAATCCCGCAAAACCTGACCATCACCTCACTGGACCCCGAAGACGCAGCGGAAGCAGATCAGGGGCAGGACCTCTCCGTGCAACGCGGAGCCATGGAAACTCGGGTTCTTAGCAATGGGCTGACTCTGGTGATGCAGCGCGATGCCCGACTCCCCACCGTCTCCACCACCCTCGCAACCCTCACTGGACTACCCTCCGAGACAGTGGAAAAAAGCGGCATCAACACCCTGTTAGCCAGCCTGATGACCAAGGGCACGATCAGTCGCACGGCTGAAGAGATTGCCGTAACCATGGACTCCATGGGCGCCAGCTTTGGTGTTAGCTGCGGCAATAACACCACCCTTACCTCGGCATCTTGCCTGCAGCCCGATTTACCCATCACCTTGGAAATCCTCGCCGACATCGCCCTCAACCCGGTGCTACCACCTGATTCCATCGATCGCGAACGCGGCGCCCAAATCGCTGCGATTCAAGAACAAGCGGAAGACCCGCTCTCGGTAGCATTCAAGACCCTCCGCCCATCCTTGTTCGGAGCCAAAAGTTATGGCTTGAACAGCATCGGCACCGAAGAATCGCTGACCAGCCTGAAGCGGGAAGATTTGGTGGCCCATCACCAACAATACTTCACCGCCAAGAACTCGGTGCTCGCCATCTTCGGTGATATCGATCCTGACCGCTGCGCGGAAATGGCGGAATCGTTGTTTGCCAACATGCCGGTGGGCGAACGTGTGCAGACACCCGCCCAGGAGCTCCCAGAGCCCAGCACTCATGAGCTGCATCTCGACAAGCAACAGGCAGTGCTCACCGTGGGATTCCGCGGCGCCAGTGCCGCCGATGAAGACAACTACGCCCTCGAACTAATTCACGACTACTGCACCGACATGGCAGGCCCCCTCTTTACCAAGATCCGTGAGGACATGGGGCTGGCTTACTATGTCTCGGCTACACAATTCCACGGGATCAATACGGGGATGTTTGCCTTTTACTTGGGCACCTCTCCTGACCAGTTAGAAACCGCTCGAGCCATCTTGTTAGACGAGATTAAAACCATCGCCGAGCACGGCATCCCCGAGGACACCTTGGAAAGCGTCAAGACCACTTGGCTGGCGTCCCACGCACTATCTAACCAAAAGCTCGGCTCTCTGGCCCGGCTAAGTGCCATCGATACCCTGCTCGGATTCCCAGCCGACCACCACCTCAAGGCCCCTGAAGAAATCAAGTCACTGAGCTCCGATCAAATTCGGGCCGCTGCACAAAAATACCTTGGCAGCCACGAACCTGTGATTGTGACCGTCACTCCCTAGTCCCCAGTTTTTACGAACATCAACCAACCACCTCATGTCTGATACACCCAAAGCCGATAGCCGCTTCAACGATTTTGTATTCCTCCAAGCGCAGAACGCCGGGCTTTTCCTCGGTCAGCTGCCGAACCCTGCGACCGGTGAAACCAGCGTCAACCTCAAGGCTGCCGCGACCGTGCTGGATTCCTTGGAAATGCTCGCCGTCAAAACGCGGGGCAACCTCACTGCCGAGGAAGCATCATTGTTAGAAAAGGCCTTACTCAACATTCGCGCACTCTACGCGAACGTCGAAGACCTCGGTTAGTCCCGATCTTTCAGGCTCACTTCGCCTGCTGCCACCGCTGTTCCATTTCGTCCAGCGTGGCAGAGCTGAGGTCCTTGCCCTCGGCCTGCAGAGATTGATCGACGGCGTGGAAGCGGGTCTCGAATTTCACATTGGTCGATTCCAGCAGGATCTCAGGATCCAGCTTATGCCGGCGCGCAAGATTCACCACGGAGAAAAGCAGGTCGCCAATTTCTGAACCCAAGCGCTCGCGATCGCCGGACTCGAGTTCTTCTTCCACCTCGCTGAGTTCCTCGCGAATTTTATCGATCACTCCGGCATCATCCGGCCAGTCGAAGCCCACCTTGGCGGCCTTTTTCTGTAGCTTGGACGCCCGGAGCATCGCCGGAAGTCCCTTGCCGGTGTTGTGAAGGTAGGGCTCTTCCTCATCGCCTTTTTCTTGGCGTTTGATGGCATCCCACTGGCTCAGAACGCCATCGGTATCGGTCACGGCACTGTCGCCATACACATGGGGGTGACGGCGCACTAACTTGTCACTGACGATGCGCGCCACATCATCAAAGTTATAGCGTCCGGCCTCCTCGGCCAGCTCGCTGTGGAAAACCACCTGCAAGAGCAAGTCGCCAAGCTCCTCCTTGAGATGCTCCCAATCGCCACGGCGGATGGTGTCCACCGTTTCGTAAGCCTCCTCAATGAGGTTCGGCAGCAAACTTTCGTGCGTCTGCTCGGCATCCCACGGGCATCCGCCGGGAGCACGCAGTCGGTGCATGATCGCCCGCAGACGGGTCAACTGTTGGGAGTCCTCTGGGCAGTCGATCATTTGCTCGTCGTTCATGGATCAAAGAACTAAAAGATCGGGAAAAAGAAGCAAGACCAGAGCGCGCAGACCCCAGCAATCTATTCGTGGCTCGCTTTGAGCAACGTTTCTTTTTCCTCGGGAGTCAGGCTCTGGATACCCTCGCGCGAGACCTTATCAAGGATGCGATCGATTTCCGAGTCGCCCAGATTGATATTCACCCGCGGCCGAATTTTCCGCTCGCGCACCACTTTGGCATCGACCACCCGACGCCCCGACTTTCTGCCCGACCTCCAACGGTCGACGAAGTTCAGGATCCTCGGGTTTTTCATCAAAATAAATCCCAAAATCGCCCCACCCAAGTGACCAGCCTCGCCCCCGGCATTGTTGCCGTTAGTTAGAATCATCAAAGTGGCGAAGGCCAGAGCGCCGATGGCAAAGGTGCGCATGCTCATCGGGATCACGAAAAACAAGAGCACGCGTAAGTTAGGAGCGATAAAAGCCACACAGACCAATACCGCAAAAATCCCGGCAGAAGCCCCGACCAAAGGGATGTATGATGATGGAATCATGGTGCCGGGAATGAATTCCGTCCCAAACCAGCCGACATAGAAGAGCATCACATAAAGCAGAGCTCCTGCGACGCCACTTGCGAGGTAGAAAATCAAAAACTTGGCACTCCCCCACCAACGCTCGGCAAAATGCCCAAAAAAGAAAATGCCCAGCATGTTTCCAAACAGGTGCATACCATCGGCGTGGAGAAACTGAAATGTGATCAGCCGCCAAATCTGGAACTGTTTGATCCCCAACTCAACACTGAAATGCCCCCATTCCGACAACTTCCCCCACTGCCCACGCCCACCACCGAAGAAAAGAATATCCAAGAAGTAAATAGCGATATTGATGATTAAGAGCCACTTAACGACGGGACAACCAGCTAGGCGCGATGGCGCGCCGGGGATACCGGGCCGATTTCCGGTGGGAACTTGGTGATAGTCTCGATCTGCGATACCCATAATGTTGGTTAGATATAACACGGACATCAAGTTGTCGCAAGTAGGACCACTGATGTCTCGACAGCTCAATTCCGATGATTCATGCTCCGCCGCATGGCTGGCACATCCTCCATCAGGACCTTTCTCTGGCCCGTCTTGCTGACGGTGTTAGGTGGCGTTCTTTGTACTTATATTGTGCCTCGTGAAATGGTCGCGGTGAATGAGCACATCCTTGGATTCCCAGATACTGACATCCCCGGACACCAGCTACGGCCTTATCTGCTGGCGGTTCTCTGTTTACTCCCTGCATCCGCAGCATGGCTATATCGCTTTTCCGGCACCTTGGATCGCTACATGGCGCGCCAATTTCTATCGTCCTTCGCTCTCTGCATGGGAGCTCTGCTGGCGGTGATGTTGCTCACGGATTTTCAGAATAACCTTTCGGATTTCCAAGAAACAGAAAACCCCATGGCGGTGATCACCAGCTATTACAGCATCCATATTCCTGCCATCTTTGTCTTTCTGCTACCCTACGTGCTCTTACTGGCGCTGCTCTACTGTCTGGGCAAGATGTCGCGGCACCAGGAAATCGTCGCCATGATTCAAACCGGCCGCGGGGTGTTCCGCATCGTCGTGCCACTTCTCGTCACCGGCGTCTTCTGCTCCCTCGTCTGCCTGATCTTCAATTACCACTGGGGACCGTGGGCGGAAGGTCACAAAGACATGATCATTGATGTTGCCAAGGACGGCCAGGCCGACCGCGCAAGGTCCGTGCTCTACCGCGATGACAACTCACGCCGTGTCTGGCTTGTTGGAGCTTTTCCCTACCAATTTGAAAAAACCGGAGAACTGCGTAATGTCACCGTGCGCCAGTTCAACAGCGGCGGCCACCCTACCAAAAAGCTCGAGGCCGATGTAGCCACTTGGTCACGCATCCACAAGAACTGGACATTCTCCGGTGTCCAATTGATCGACCTGCAAGCCAGCCCGGTGCCAATCCGAGTCAAAACCGACGACACCATCGTCAGAACCTGGCAGGAAACGCCGTGGCAAATCGTCAAACCTGGCCTCGACCAAAGCCACCTCGGCATCCCCGAACTCAACAGCTGGCTGAAGGCCAACGAAGGTGTCGAGTGGGTCAACCGCCGCCCCTACCTGACGCAGTGGCACTACCGTTTCGCCCAGCCTGTGATCTGCTTAATCACCATTCTTATCGCCGCACCGCTAGGGATTGTGTTTAGCCGCCGAGGCATTGGCGGTGGGGTTTCCATTGCCCTCTTCCTCTGCGCTGGCATGTTATTCTCCTCCAGCTTCTTCCTCACTTTTGGCGAAGCCGGCCACTTGCCGCCAGCATTAGCTGCATGGTCCACGAATATTCTGTTCGCTCTGATCGCGCTTTACCTCTTCAACCGGCGACTGACCGGAAGACCGATCTACCAAAGCCTGAAAAAGCTGCTACCTGCTGGAGAATAAGGGCTTCCTCCGCAGCCAGCCCTGCTATCCAGCGCTGGAATTCCCTGCATATTTCCTGCATTAAACCATCTTTCGTGCTTGACCACTGGCGCATCCACTCCTAGTTTCCGCGTCCCGTCACGAGTGCTAGCCACTTCAGTCAGGAACCCGCTCTGGAAATCAGCCACGCTGTCCCTTCCGGAACCCGCAAACGAATCCACCGTAACTCAACAATCTATTTATCTCATGAGAGGCATTGAAATCCAAAAGAACGAGCCAGTAGACCGCGCTCTGAAACGTCTCAAGTCGATGCTTGATGGCGAAGGCATCCTCGAAGAAATGCGCCGCCGTCGCTCCTTCGAAACCGTCACTCAGCGCAAGCAACGTAAAGAGCGCACTGCCGCTAAACGTCACTCCATCCGCTGGCGCTTCCAACGCGACAAAGCTGAAGACACTGAAGCCAAGTAAGCGATTACTCTTTTCAGGTTCCTTGACGGGAATCACTCCGATCATCTCCGGATGATCCTTTTTAAAAGGCACTCCACCATGGAGTGCTTTTTTGCGTCTACGGTCTGCCGTCAACCGAGCTCATAGATGTGGGCTATCCATCAACTCGACGCCGTCAAATCTTCCCCGCAGCTGAAACAGAACTCAAAGTTCCCCGGATTACTTTCACCACAAGACGGGCAAGAGACTTCCTTTTCGGAGTTTTCGGCATTTGCCACCATCGTGCGCTGCAGGATCTCTCGCGCTCGGGGATAATCTTCATCGTGCATCACGCAGATGTTCGGATAAAACTCAGGGATCGGGATTTCCGTCAGTCCAGAGCCCGTCAGATGTTCATTCCTGAGCATCACAGGAATCCCCTCAGCCTCAAGAATCGATCGATAATAGGCAACGATAGAAAAGTCCTTGGCCCGATAGATTTCAATCATGGGACAAGTCTAAGCAGACCACCCTGTAGCCAAAAGCAAAAATCAGATCATTGCCGCCCGATCAGATTCGGACACACTGTTTCTTTTCGTTGATCACCGGCATTTCCGCCCGATTGACAAAGCTCGTCTGACGGTGCACCGAAATGAGGCCTCCTACGGCCAGAAGGGTAAAGACCAAGTTCGTTCCCCCGTAGCTGATGAAGGGCAGTGGCAGACCGGTGTTGGGCAGCACAGCGGTGCAAACGCCGATGTTCATCATCGCAGGGATGACGATGACGCTGGTGAGACCGACGGCTAACAGTCGCCCGAAGTCGTCCTTCGCATTCATCGCAATCGCAATGCCGTAGACCACAATCACGACAAAGCAGAAGACACTCCCGAGGGTGAACCACAGGCCCAGCTCTTCCCCAATCGAAGGTAGAATGAAATCGGTGTGAGCCTCCGGCAGATAACCTAGTTTCTCAACGCCATTGCCCAGGCCGGTGCCATCCACACCGCCATTGGCAAAAGCATACAAACCATGCAGCTGCTGGTAACCATCGCCCAAGCGATACTTATCAGACTCCAAATCAAACAAAGCCATGACCCGTCCCATCCGCTCCGGGTTTTTCCATACTACAAAAGCCATGCCGGCCAATGCCGTGACGCCAGAAACGGCCAGATAAGGCAAGCGGGCACCCGCAACATACATCACCACCACCCCGGCACCACCCAGTGCCATGGCCGTGCCCATGTCTTTTTCAAAGAAAATCAGCAGCACCGGAATCCCTAACAAAATTCCGGGAGCGACAAAACCTTTGAAAAAGGTGCGAGTCTCCGTTTGAAAATGCGTGTACCACGCCGCCAGCCCCAAAATCACGAAAATCTTGGCAAGCTCAGATGGCTGGAACTGAGGCATCCCTGGCAATTTAATCCAACGAGCCTCGCCTTTAATATCCTGGGCAATACCAGGAACATAACAGAATGTAAGTAAGACGCAGGATCCCACAAGCATCCACACCCAGTAGGGGCGGAACTTGCGATAATCCATCCCCGCAATCACCGCAGCACCAATCACGCCCACAGCGATCCAGAGTGCCTGTTTTTTCACCAGGGCGTAGCCGTTCACCTCGTCATCCCAGACGCTGGTGCTGGTGAGCATCACCAGCCCCAATGTCACCAAAGCCGTGACGGCCAGGCATAGGAAAACGGCATTTTTACGTCCCATGATAAAATCAGTAAGTGCGGGGTTTTGTCGTTTAGCTTAGTTGGCTGGAATCTTGATCTCCACGCCCACGCGCAGCTTGCGAGGGTCGGTGAGACCATTGATTTTCAGCAAATTCGCGCGGGAGACTTTGTAGCGGTTGGCAATGCGCCAAACGGTGTCACCGCTCTGAACTTTGTAGCGTTGGCCACTGTCGGAAAGCGTGCTGGCTTCAGCGACGCTGCGCTTGATTTTGGGTTTCACCACCACGGCTTGTGGCGCGCTGTCTTCCTCCACCTCCACGGCGCGAGCATATTTTTTCTCTGTGTCGCGAACGGCCACCTCAGGCACTCTTGGTGCGTGAACTTCTGGTTGCTCAGCTACGCTTGGCGTTGGATTGATCGCCACTGGGCGACTGGATAGCACGGCGGGGAGATCGAGCACGACACCGGCACGGAGCGGACGGTTATCGTTCAGCGCTCTCAGAGCCGACTCATCGACGTTGCGCACGCTGGCAATGCGGTTATAGGTATCGCCAGTGACCACGATGTAGCGGCTCATGGAGCGATCGACGGGGGTGGCTTCAGCAGGAGCTGGAGTCACCGCGGCGGCAGCCGGTTGAACTTGTGGCTTGGGCTGTTCAACAACAGGAGCTTGCACTTCGCTGGGAGCAGTGACTGCCAATGGCGCACTCGCTTCGCTGCCATCTGAGTCATTACTGAAAAACTTACTGTGCGCATAGATCGCGGCGATGGCGCAGACGTGCAGCACCAGGATCACTAACAAGGCTTTGCCAATGCCAACGTTTGCCACGTCCGATTCCAGATCGACGTGAGGATCGACAGTGGCAGTGGCGGCACTCAGGCGGCGGCTGCGACCTGTCTTCGCATAGAGCACACGATAACTAGGACCGGATGTGCGGGTTCTTTTGGTTTGGATGGTTTTGTTCATAACGTTTGTGGGTTCGATGTTAGGGCTAGGTTATTAGGGTGGGATGGGTTTACTTCAGTTCTTTGACAATGCGGCGGAAGCAATCACCGCGTTCTTCATATCCGGAAAACATATCGAAGGATGATGTGCCCGGAGAGAAAAGAATGGTATCGCCATGCTCGGCGAACTCACTGGCCTGCTCCACAGCCTGCTCCAAGTTCGTCACTTGGACCGTGGGCACGTCAGGGGAAATGGGGGCAAAGGTCTCACTCAGCTGGGAGGCAATCTCACCGAACACCAGCACCGCCTTGGTGGTTTCGCGCAGGCGTGGCAGCAGCTCGGTGTAATCGAGGCCTTTTTGTTTACCACCAGCGATCAATACGATCTTGCGCCCCTGCGAGCGAAGGGCGCTATCGAGTGCATGCAGGTTGGTGGCTTTGGAATCGTTGATGTATTCCACCCCGTCGAGCGTGCGAATCAGTTCGCAGCGGTGCAAGGGTGGAGCGAAGCCGCAGAGGGCTTCGTTGGCTGTCGCAGCATCCAGCCCGAGCGGCTCACAGGCCGCGAAGGCCGCCATCACATTCTCCGCATTGTGCAGCCCCCGCAGTCGAGTGCTGCTGAGGTCGATGAGCCGTTCCCCATCGCGACAGATCCACTGCTCGTCCAGATGGTAATCGGCCGATGCTTCGGTGGAAAAGGTTAGCGTCTCCGCACAGCGATCGCCGATGTCTTCGCCGGCCCGAACCACAATGCGATCGTCCGCAATAAGATTCTCAAACACGCGGAGCTTGGCATTTTTATAGGCCTCCAAGGTGGGGTAGCGGTCCATGTGGTCGGCGGAAAAATTCAGCCAGATCACCACATCCGGATGGAACTCGGCGATAGTTTCCAGCTGGAAGGAACTGACTTCCAAGGCGACCGCTGAAGGTGCTTCGTCCAGCATCACCACCTCGGCAAAGGGCACACCGTAGTTGCCACATGCCAGACAGCTGATCCCGGAAAACGACAGCATCCGCTGCACCAGCTCGGTGGTAGTCGTCTTACCATTGGTGCCGGTGATGGCCACAATGCGCCCCTGGTAAAAACGGTAAGCCAACTCGATCTCACCAATCATTTCCCCGGCATTGGCGGCGTAGGCTTTGACAAATTCGGTCTCACCATCGATGCCCGGCGACAGAACCAAGAGGTCGCAACGACTGGCCTCACCGGTCGAGACAGAAGCATTCGGCACCGCCGTGATGCCTTCCGGCAGCCCCGTGATCTCAGCTGAGGCGTCGTGCACAGACACATCCGCCCCATCCCGCAGCGCAAGCGCAGCGGCTGCCCGACCTGAACGGCCAGCACCGAGAACGATGATCTGTTTGTTTTTTAAATTCATGTTAGACAATTTTGAGCAGCGCAATGCCGATCAATCCGCTGAAGATGGAGATGATCCAGAAGCGAATGATCACCTGGCTTTCGTGCCAACCGCGTAACTCGAAGTGGTGGTGGATCGGCGACATCGCGAAGATGCGTTTTCCAGTCAGCTTGAAACTTCCCACCTGAAGGATCACGGAGAGCGCCTCCATGACAAAGACCCAACCGATCACGACCAGCAGCAGCTCCTGCTTGGTGCAGATGGCGGCAGTGGCAAGTGCGCCACCAATGGCCAAGGAACCGGTGTCGCCCATGAAGACCTTGGCCGGGTGGCAGTTGTGCCACAGGAAACCAAAGCCAGCACCGACCAGAGCCATGAGGAACACACCCAGCTCTTGGGCATGTGGATTGAAAGGGATGAAGAGATATTCGTTGGCCATGTAGAAATGCCCGCAAAGATAAGCAATCACCGCATAGGCCAGAGCCACGGTGATGGTGCAGCCGGTGGCCAGTCCATCGAGCCCATCGGTCAGGTTCACCGCATTCGAGCAACCGACGATGATCACGGCGAAGAATGGGATACAGAGGATTCCCAGATCAATGATGGGAGTCTTGAACAAAGGAAAGGTCAGCTCGCTGATGCTCAGCGGTTGGTTCACCAGAGTGTATCCCATACCCTGTGTTTTGTAATAGAGAAAGGCACCGGCAATCAGACCGATGGTGAACTGCCAGAACAGCTTGGTTTTGCCGCTCACACCATCGGAGCTCTTCAGCTTCACCTTGGTATAGTCATCGATGAATCCTAACATCCCCAAAGCCAGCATCACACAGGTGGTCACAGCAACGAAGGGATTGAGTGCCCGACCACAGATCAGCACGGCGAGCAGCACGGATCCCAAGATCATCACACCGCCCATGGTGGGAGTGCCTGCTTTGCCACCGTGAAGTTCGTTCAACTTGTGAACTTCTTCGGCACTGCGGATGGGTTGCCCCACTTTCAGGGAGATCAATTTGCGGATCACCCATGGTCCATAACAGACGCTGAGAAGAAAGGTCATCACACACGCCAGTCCGGCCCGGATGGTGATATATTGTAGCAGATTGAGAAAGCGCATGGTGTGCGCCCAGTCAGCATTCTGGCTGTTCGCCTTTTCCCAAATTTCGTAGATCCAGTATAACATCGGTAGTAAATAGGTATGATTAGGTTTGAGGGAACGCTTCGTTCATCACGTTCTCCATGGCGGCCATACGACTGCCTTTGAAAAGGACACGGTCCCCTTCTTTGCAAAAGCTTTTCAGCCACTCCGCCGCAGCGACAGGTTCATCGAAGCTGACTGCCTTGTCGGTGACGGCACTTGCTCCCTCGTAAATTTTCGCAGCTTTGGCGCCCACGGCGACCACTTGCAGATCCTTCTCCGCGGCAAGCTGACCCACGCGCAGGTGTTCGGCATCAGCATGCACGCCGAGCTCGGCCATCATGCCCAGCACAACGATGCGGCGATTGCCATTGTGGACCGGCAAGTCGGTGAGCGTTTCGATCGCGGCGGCTACTGAATCAGGATTGGCATTGTAGGTGTCATCAATGACGGTGATGCCATTGCTAACAAAACGACGTAAGCGGCCCGTGGTCAGCTGTGTCGCATTCAATCCTGCGGCAATTTCCTCCACCGTCATGCCGAGGGTGAAACCTGCGGCCGCGGCGAGCAGTGAATTGTTCACCATGTGTCGACCACTCACATTCAGTTCGACGCGAGCAGGCACTTCGCCTTCGATGCATAAATCAAAGGATGACCCTGACTCGTTGATTTGTAAATTTTCAGCCCGCACGGAGCCGCGACAATTCCCCGTGACCACGACCTTGGCAGTGGTGCGTTCGATCAGGTAATCGACAAAGTCACAGCTGGCGGTGACGATCAGCGTGCCGTTCTCCGGAAGTGCGCGTGCCAGCGATGCCTTTTCTTCGGCAATCCCCTCACGCGATCCGAGGTGCTCAATGTGAGCAGTGCCCACATTGGTGATGATACCGATGTCCGGGCTGGCGATATCACAGAGCGGTGCAATTTCCCCAGCGTGATTCATGCCCATTTCCCAGACACACACTTGGTCGGTCTCCTTGGTGGCAAGCACACTCAGCGGAAGACCGATGTGGTTGTTCAGATTTCCCTTGGTCGCATTCACCTGAAACTTCTGGCGCAGAACCGAAGAAGTGAAGTCCTTGGTCGATGTTTTGCCGTTCGAACCGGTGATGCCAATGACATTGATATCGAGCAGGTCTCGATACCACTTCGCCAGACGCTGCAGACCGTAGAGTGAATTTTTCACTAACAGGACAGGAACTTTCAAGTCCTCGACCTCCTCCGGAAGCGCATCTAACAACAAACACTCCGCCCCATTTTCCACCGCTTTCGAAACGAAGTGATGGCCATCAAAATTATCTCCACGCAAAGCCACAAATAGCGAACCCTCACCGAGGCTTCGCGTGTCTGTGGATACCGCTCGAATCAATCGACCTGTGTCTGTTCCGACCAGTTCAGCACCGATGGCGCTGGCGATATCTGTGATGGAGAGGGGTTTCATTCTTCAGATTTTGCTTTGAGGTTGAGTGCCTTGTATGCGGCGCGGCGGTCGTCGAAATCAGTCCGGTCGCCCGCGATTTCCTGATAAGTTTCGTGTCCTTTTCCAGCAACTAATATGACGTCACCTTCTTCGGAAATATTCACCGCAGTCTGGATGGCGGTCATGCGATCGGGGATGCTTTCGTAACGAGCTCCACGCATGCCTTTTTCGATGTCAGCGATGATCGCTTCCGGATCTTCCGAGCGTGGGTTGTCGGAGGTCACGATGCACAGATCGCTTCCTTCCGCCGCAGCTTTCCCCATCAATGGGCGCTTGGTCTGATCGCGATCTCCACCGCAGCCAAAGACCGTGATCAGGCGCTTGGGACGCAGGTCGCGGATGGCGGCGCAGGCATTTTCCAAGGCATCCGGCGTGTGGGCGTAATCGACAAATAAGGAAGCTCCGTCGCGACGACCGACACATTCCATCCGACCCGGAACCTGT
Organism: Oceaniferula flava; assembly: GCF_016811075.1. Lineage (NCBI taxonomy): Bacteria > Pseudomonadati > Verrucomicrobiota > Verrucomicrobiia > Verrucomicrobiales > Verrucomicrobiaceae > Oceaniferula > Oceaniferula flava. The sequence continues at coordinate 269,064 of NZ_JAFBGL010000001.1, read as the reverse complement.
GGGGCATCGGCAAAGGCACGGACGGCATCGCGTGGTTTGATCCCCGCCGCCACACAGGCAGCCAGAGCGGCGGTGCAATTGAAGACGTTGAAACGACCAATATAAGGTGTGCGCACCAGATACTCGCGTTCTTTGTAGGAAATCTCGAACTCGGTGCCGCGGACATTCTGCGTCTCGCGACCGATGCGCATGTTGGCGTGCACCCCGTGGCCGTAGGTGATGAAATACAGGCGATCCTTGAACTCTTCCACCAGACGCTGGCCGTATGGATCGTCGATGTTGACCACCGCGGTCGGTTTCTTATTTCCCTGCTGTGTTTCCAACAGTTCAAAGAGGCGTTTCTTAGCAGCAAAGTAGCTGGCCATGGTGCCGTGGTAATCGAGATGATCCTGGCTCAGGTTGGTGAACACCGCGACATCGAGCAGCAGCCCGTCGGTGCGTTTTTGCTCCAGCGCGTGGGAGGAAATTTCCATCGCCACACCGCGGCAGGCGTTATCGGCCATCTGGCGCAGTAGACCTTGAAGTTGAATCGGGCCAGGTGTCGTTTGTGTGGCTGGAACCGACTGCTCACCATCGTTGATTTCAACGGTTCCTAACAAGCCGGCACGCGTCCAGACCGACTGCATCACGGCGTGGGTGATGAAGGCGGTGGTGGTCTTGCCATTGGTGCCGGTGATGCCGACCACTTTCAGATCCTTCGACGGATGATCGTTCCAATCGCAGGCCAAGCTAGCCGCAGCGGCACGCGCATCCGGCACGTGGGCCCAACAGATTTTTTCGTCCCAGTCTTCAGCGGGAGCCACTTCGGAAACAATGGCACAGGCACCCTTTTCAAGCGCTTGTGGCAAGTAGTCCTGGCCATCGCCATCGGTGCCACGGACGGCAATGAAGATCGAGCCGGCAACCACCTCGCGGGAGTCGGTAGTGACGCCTGTCACCTGCTGATCGAGATTGCCGGAGACGGTGGCTTTGGGGAGGTTGTGAATGAGTGTGCGTAGTTGCATGGGATATAAAAATTAGTGGTTAGCTTGAGCCAGTGGCTCGGTAGATTCGATGGGCTCGGTGGGTTCGAGCCCCATGGTGTTGGCGACACGTTTGGCCACCTTGGCGAAAATGGGAGCGGCGATGGTTCCGCCGTAGCGTTTAACCTCCGTGGTCTGGGGGTCATCCACCACGACCACACAGACGAATGCCGGGTTCTCGGCGGGCATCATGCCGGCAAACGACACGGTGTAGCGCCCGTGGAGGTAGCCGCCCTTCGGGTTGATTTTCACGGTGGTTCCGGTTTTGCCGGCCACCTGGTATCCTTCCACCTTGGCGCGGCTGGCGGTGCCTTTGATATCGACCACCGTCGCCAGCGCGTGACGCATCTTGCGCGCGGTGCTTTCCTTCACCACCTGACGCACTGGGATTGGTTTGTAGTTCATCACCGTGGAACCATTGTTGGCCATGATCGATTTGACTAACAACGGCTTCATCAACGTGCCACCATTCGCGATGGCCGAGTATGCGCAGGCCACTTGCAAGGGAGTGACACTGACAGCGTAGCCATATGAATTTCTGGAAAAATCGGTGGGGTTGCCGGTGTCATTGGTCACCCCGGCACTTTCACCCGCCATGCGAATGCCCGTTTTATGGCCGAAACCAAAGGCGTCCAAGTAGTTGAAAAACTCTTGTCGTCCGAGCTGCAGCGCCACCTTGTAAGCACCGATGTTGCTCGACTTGGCAAGCACCTGAGCCACGCTCAACATTCCGTATGGATGGTGATCAGGAACTCTCACGGAGCCTTGGCGATAGATGCCGTAGTGGCAGTTCACCAGCGTGCTGGGCTCCACCAGGCCAAGGTCGATCGCACCCGCTGTGGCGATGATTTTGAACGTCGAACCCGGCTCGTAGAGCGCCTGGGTGGCGAAGTCATAACCATTTTCAGCAATATTCTCCCGGGTGTTCAGGTTGAAGGTGGGGCGGCTTGCCATTGCCATGATGGCTCCGGTCTGAGGGTTCATCAGGATGATGGTCCCCTTCTCCGCCTCGAACTCTTGCAGCCCCGCATCCAGTTCCTCTTCCAAGATCGCTTGCAGCCCCATGTCGATGGTCAGCTGCACGTTCAATCCATGGATAGGAGGAAGGATTTCTTGAGGCTTGGCCACGGCCAGAAGGTCAAACTTATCGCGGTGGTTTCTCACATAGCCGTCCTTGCCGGACATGTATTGATCCATCTGACTCTCGATCCCCGCCATGCCTTTGGCCTCGTGGTTCACATAACCAATGATGTGCGATGCCATCTCAGGCATCACATACCAGCGCTTCTGGGTTTCTTCGAAAACGAAGGCGTGCAGGATGCTGTGATCGACGGTGAGCTGTTTGAGCTTTTCCGCGTCGTCCTCCGAGATGTCCTTTTTGAGCACCACGTATTTCTGCCGCTTGTTCTCGAGATTCATCCGCTCGCGCAGCTGCTCGTTTTTGAAGCCGAGAGGTCGGGCAAAAATGTCGATGACGTGGTCGATGTACTGATTGATGATCTCATCGGCCGGCATGCTGTCGACCATCTTGGACGCACGCGATTTAATTTTACTTTTGCGAGTGCGTTCGTCCCAGGTGCTCCACTCGTAGGTCTGGCGCAGTTCTTTGTTCGCCAAGGCGAGCGTGGCCGGACCGACGTCGTGCAGCAGCTTTTTATCCAAGCCCAGTCGTGCCCGAGGAATGTTTCTGGCTACCAACTGGTTATTGGCATCCACGATGCAGCCGCGGTTGGCCTTGAGGGTCTCCTTGCGAATCGACACCCGATCTGACTTCTTGGCAAAGTCCGAGGACTTCACCACCTGAAGGTAAATCAGTCTCGCCGATAAGCCACTAAGCCCGGTCACAAAGACCAGGCAGAGCAAGAGACAACGGCGGCGTGAAACGGCGGGATTCATTAGGGGCGTCTTTGGGCGACAGCGGTCGGAAGATCAGGCGACCGCGGGCGGGTGTAAGGTTGAATTTTTTCGATGGCACTGACCGGCACCACCACCAGCTCCGACTGGCCGCGCTCGAGGTCGTCACGGAGTTGGTAGATGTTGAGCTTTTTATCAATCTTTACTTGCAAACTATTGATCGAATCGCCGTGATCACTGATTCGGCGCTGGGTTTTGTCCACTTCGCGAACCACCTCGACCTGGCTATTTTTCAACCAAGCGTGGGTGACACCGGCGGTCATCAACACGATGGCGGCCAGAATCAACAGCGTGATTTCTGCGAAGCTTAAGCTGCGGTGTGATTTTCTTGCTTTGTTCATGCCTGGGGGGATGGAATTTTTTCCACGACGCGCAACTTGGCACTGCGCGAACGTCGGTTCAGTTTCAGTTCATCCTCACCGGCAACCACGGGGCGGCGGGTGAGAAGTTTGTAATGATAATCGGGATTCGGGCGTGGCTCCGGCCACTCTTTGCGATCGATGTGCGATTGCGATGCGTTTTTGAAAAACTGCTTCACAATCCGGTCTTCGAGACTGTGGAAGGTGATCACCGCCAGACGGCCACCGGGTTTCAGCATGTCGGCGGATTTTTCCAGCAGCTCTCTCAGCACCCCGAGCTCATCGTTGACGGCAATGCGGAGTGCTTGGAACACGCGGGTGGCTGGATGGGAACGACCGCCACGCGGCACCACCGAGGCAATGCAATCGGCGAGATCCAGAGTGGTCTCAAATGGCTTCTGGCTACGGCGCTCGACGATGCGACGGACGATTTTATTCGATGCCCGTTCCTCGCCGTATTCGAAAAAGATCTTTTTCAAGTCCTCTGCGGAAGCGGTATTCACCAGATCGGCAGCGGTCTCACCTGTCGAGCGGTTCATCCGCATGTCGAGCGGACCGTCTTTGGCGAAGGAGAACCCGCGGTCGGCTTCATCCAGCTGCCACGACGACACGCCAATATCGACGAGGATTCCGTCGACCTGTTGGTGACCGGCCTCGGCCAACAGCTGGGGCATGGTGGAAAAGTTTCCTTTTAAAGCGGTGAAGTGATCGGAAAAGTCCTGCAAGCGCTGGCGGGCAAAGCTCAACGCCTGATCGTCCTGATCAATCCCAATCACGGAAGCTCCGGCTTTCAGCATCGCCTCGGTGTGGCCACCACCGCCGAGCGTGCCATCGACAAGAACCTTGCCTGGCTCCGGCGCCATGAAATGCAGCACCTCCGGAAGCAGAACCGGCACGTGATACTCACTTTCAGATGATTGATTGGAAGACATACTACTAGGGGTGAACACAGAACAATCGCCGGGGCGGGACTCCCTCCAAGTCATCCCGACCCCAGCGACTACCAACTCTGTGTGTTTAAACAACATGAACGCGTAAGGGTGAACTGCATTGATGTATCAGCGTGTATCCAGGAAAGTGTTTCGTATTAAAGTGGCTAAGGGTGATCAGTGATTAGGCGGCAAGTAGAGATGCCGTGCAGAGGCGGGACTCCCTCCAAGTCATCCCGGCCTCTGCACAAGCACCATTGCGCTGGGTGAACAGCGGTGTTGTCAGTTGCGTATCAGCGTGTATCACAGAAAAAAGTGGTTGGTGGGTTCGGCAATTAAAAGAAACCGAAGTCGGCATCGAGCTCTTCGATGGTTGCTTCGCGAGCAGCGCAGAGTTTCTGGTAATTGTCTTCGTTCAAAATTTCGATGTATCCGCCACGTCCGCAGAGGACGAGCGACTCCCCTGCTACCAGACCTGGGTGGTCGAGCAGGGCTTTGGGAATACTCAGCTTCCCTTGATCGTTGATGTAGGTCTTGGTGCAACGTTCAAAGAACGCCCCCAAGTAGGCTCGCTTCTGCGCCGGCTTCAGATCGCTGTCCTCCACCTCTTTTTGCATCTTCTCAAACTCGTTTGCCGTCAGCACACGCAGTGTGGGCAGCTTTTCGTTTGAGGACTGCAGCAGCTGCAGCTCGCCATTGCCAATTTGAGCACGCCAGTCCGCCGGCATGGAAACGCGACATTTCGCGTCCATTTTGTAGGGGTAAAACCCGCCGAGCTTGTAACTTTTCGTCTCCATTGGTGCACAGGGTCTTCCTGATGGAGCAAGTTAGTACACAATAGTGCACCGTAGGTCAACGCTTAATTGGTGGCTTTTATAAATAATTTCAAAAACTCAAGGGTTTTAAAAATCTTAGATCGCCTAACTAACGACCCGCACAGATGTATCAGCAACAAGGCGATACGCCAACACCAATCCACCGGCTGCCCAAATCAGGCAGCCCTCTCGCCCGCACTCCAGGGCGCTTTTTCTACAATACACTGAAGTCGGCAAAGACGCCGTAGATGATCACCACAATGACTGTGAGAATTGCACCGACCAATTTGCCGTGTTTCCATGGCGTCATATCGACTGCCTTGACATCTTCTTGCACGAAGTCGGTATCACGTCCTTTGAACAGGCTGATCACCAGCATGATGACCACGATGATGGCAAAGACCAAACCGATGAAGTGGAAGCCATTCATCCAGTCGCCGGACATGTAGCGAGCCACTTCCTCGCCGGAATCGTTGAGTTTGGTGCCCACCGGCACAAAGTAGCCGATGAAAAACAGCGCAAAACCAACCGCCATGCCCACCTTGGCTGCCAGAGCCGGCACCCGCTTGGTGGTCATGCCCACAATGATCACCGCGAAGAGTGGGATGAAGTAGATTGCGTTCATTTTCTGCAGGTAGCCAAACAAGCTGTCCTGGCCTAACAGTTGAGGCGCAATGAGCACACTGACGACGGCAATCCCCAATCCGAACCAACGCCCGGAAGCCACCACCTGGCGCTCCGAAGCCTCCTTGTTGATCATCCCCTTGTAAAAGCCGAGACTGAAAATGGTACAGGTCGAGTTCAGCGCGGAGTTGAACGAACTCAGAATCGCACCCACCATGACCGCGGCGAAGAAGCCGGTGAGGTGGGGCGGCAGCACGGACTTCACCAGATGGCCATAGGCATCATCCGCCTTCACTCCACTGCTGGCGTAGAGGTGATAAGCAATCATCCCGGGGATCACCAGGTAGAGCGGCCCCAACAATTTCAGCCCGCCTGTGAGCAGCACACCTTTTTGCCCCTCGCTCAAACTACTGGCCCCAAAAGTCCGCTGAATGATTTGCTGGTTGGTACACCAGTAGAAAAGATTGAGCAGCATCACCCCGGTAAAGATGGTGCTGAATGGAACCTCGGCCTTGGGGCCTCCGATGGAATTGAAGCGTTCCGGATCGGCCGACTTGAGAATCTCCACCCCCTTCATCACCCCGGCACCATCGCCCACCGCCTGAAGACCAAAATACGTGATCAGCATACCGCCGACCAATAACCCGGCACCATTGAGAGTATCGGACACCGCCACCGTGCGCAGTCCACCGAACAGCGCATAAACCGAACCGATCACCCCGATCAGAATGACCACAAACCAGATCACCCCGGACTCACTTTCGATCCCCGTAAGAGCACTGAGATCGAGCATGCTCGCCAACCCTTTGGCACCCGAGTAGAGCACGATGGGTAACAGGATCAGCGCGTATGCTAACAGGAACACCGCATCGACAATCGCACGCACCTGACCATCGTAGCGAATCCCCAGATACTGAGGCACCGTGGCGACCCCACTGCGCAAAAACTTTGGCAGGAAATACAGCGCCATCATCACCAGGGTAATCACCGCCCCGACCTCCCAGACCATCACATGCAGACCATGTTTAAAGGCCGCGCCGTTCAAGCCCACCAACTGCTCAGTGGAAAGATTGGTCAGCAACAGTGAGCCGGCAATGAAGGGAAAGGCCAAACTACGCCCGCCCAGGAAATAACCCACCGAACTTCCATGGTCATCCTTGCGCGTCAGGAACCAAGTGAGAAGTCCGACCAAGGCGGTAAAAACAAGAAACGATCCGATAGTTAAATTCATTAGTTTTATGTGCAGTGCTAATATTTCGCAGACCATAGAAAACCTAACGTATAGAGCAAGGTGGAACTCATCCAAATAAAGGGCAGCTGCGTGACCCATGGATGATTGGCTGGACAGACGCCTACCAACACCACCAACCCCACAGAGCTCGCAGCTAAAGATTCTAGCTGCTCATGTGATCTTTTCCCCACTTATTGCCAAGTTATTCACATTACTTTTCTGCACTGTTTTTGATCAGCCCTGCAGGCGTTTCCGACCAGGCAGTGTCATCCTCATTTATTCACATCATCCTGTTCATAAGCCCCTTTTCAAATTGTGAATAACTTGTTCACAAGTCGACAAGTCATTTACACATCGTGAAAAAATCCGCATTTTCCTGATAGATTACCTGTTAGCCAGCAGGATATTCAAATGTGAATAACTCAGTGAGTAACATCTGAAACTCACAACCAGTGCCATTTGATCACCCCATTCACACCAAGCTTCGTCACCTGAAACCCGGCTCGACCTTAACGGCTACAATCCACTTTCTTACACCTTATACCCAAGTTATTCACATTGGGTGGCAGCTACCTAACACCAGGGAAACTTTTGACGTATTTGATTTTGAAATCCGGAAAGGAATTAACGATCTGGATTTTGTAATCGGGGAACGAATTGACGATTTTCCACTGCCCCGCTTTGTTGGGAAAGCTCTTCACCAGCTGCACCTTGAGGTCGGGAAACGAATCGACTACTTTGACTTTGTAGTCGGGAAAACTACGCACGAACTGAATCCGTCCGTGGATTTTCGAGAGATCAATCTTCTTGCGCGCCATATCAAGTAGACGCAAGGTAGGGAGAATTATTCACCCGAAAAGCAATTACTCGGCGGCGTCCTGCCACTCAACCTCCTTGCCTTCGCCCCAGAGGTCTTCCAGGCCATAGAGGTCACGGAGCTCCTGGTGCATGACGTGCACCATGACATCGATGTAATCGAGCACCATCCAGCGCGAATCAGAGCCGCCCTCGGCCTGGTGCGGTGACGAGCCATACTTCTCGATGATTTCCTTTTCCACATCACGCATCACGGCCTTCAAGTGCGGCAGTGAGGTGCCGGAGCAGACGACCATGAAATCGGTCAGCGAAGACACACCGGTGAGGTCGAGAACACGGATGTCCTCAGCCTGGATTTCCTCCGCAGCGCGAGCGCATGCGATGGCGAGTTCTTTGCCTTCAATTGCCATAATGTGGTGGGTTTGCCGATAAAAAAGCCGCCTGTTTAATGCAAACATGCGGCGGGAGATCGGTCTTTTGGATGTTTTAAAAAGGGAAATGGAGCATAGCGGATTCGAACCGCTGACCCCCTGCATGCCATGCAGGTGCTCTACCAACTGAGCTAATGCCCCTTTTTGATTCCTTTCTCCCCGGTCATTTTGACGGTTGCCAAAGTGAGGCGAGGAGCGCGCAGGGGAATTATCCCAGCTCAGCCTTTCTGACAAGATGTTTTTTCAAAAGAATCACATCTCTTGCCAATTTAGTCTGAAATCGCGCTATTTGGCCGCTCTTTTCAGCCATTCTTTCATGCTGCCTGCTGCTTCGATGGTTTTTTGCAGGCGCTTGTCATCCTGCCCCTTCCACGTGTCGGGTGAAAAAACCGGGTGACTCAGCCAGACGGCCGGTGCTTCGGTCTCCGGACGGGAGCTCTGGTCTTGCAAATATTGCCACCACTGCGAGTCCGATCCGGCCTCAGCCTGCCAAGCACCGTCGCCCACGGCGAGTTCGCCCTGCATTTCTTTCAGCCCCACAATGCCATCGCAGCGCTCGCCATCGTTGAGACAACGCTCCAGCAGCCAGCGGTTCTGCTCGGAGGGTGACAGGTCGAGCGGGAGAAAGACAAAGCGGATCGTCCGCTCCGGCACCTCACGTGCCATGGTGGAGGCCAGCATGACCATGCTGCTCACGGTATTGGCATCCGCCATCTCACCGGCACCCGAGAAGGACACTGCGGCGAAGATAATGCTCTCCGGATCTTCACTACCGCGAATATCCACCCAGAGCGCCTTCCAGAGTCGACCATGCGAGGCCTGCCCTTCGCTCTTTTTCACGGGAAAACCAACGTTCTGCGGTCCCAGGCGGCCCTCGATCATGGAGGCCGCGGCGACCAAACCACGGCGCCCCTCTTCGGAGTCCACCGCCCTAACACCGATCCGATTGCTAAATTTCCCCACCATATCCTGCAAATCATCGACGCGCAGACCATGGGAGGCGATCACCGCATGATTTTGCTCATCGCGGCGTTCGTTGTGAAAATACATATACATGAAGATGATGGTGCCGATCACCACCCCCACGGGAAGGATCATCAGGATAACTTTGTAAATGCGCGGATTGGATTCAGACATGATGGTAGAAAATTTGGGGAACAGAGGCTTAGACGAATAACTTGGCAATTTCAGCGGCAGCGCGGTCGTGAGCTCCCGGTTCGCCCAGGCGGGATGCGGTATCGAGCAGGCGCGCGCGCAGCGTCTCCCGCGCCGACTCATCCTTGAGCAGGGTGGTGAGGCAGAGCTCGAGATTATGGGGCTCCGCTTCGGTCTGGATCAGCTCATCAACCACCTTTTCACCGGCGAGTATGTTGACCAGACCAATGAAATCAACTTTGACTAACAGCTTGCCCATAACCCAGGTCGGCCAGGCGACTTTATAAACCAGACAATACGGTAGTCCCAGCGCGGCCGCCTCGAGTGTCGCGGTGCCGCTAGCCACCACCCCACAGGTAGCGCGCTGCATCAGGGCGTGGCTGGTTCCAGTGCCAATCTTGATCACCCCTGTGTCGGCGAGACCTGACTTCTGCACAATCTCGCGCATGCTTGCAGCCAGCTTTTCCGATGCCGCTGCGGCCTCATAGGTCCACTCCGGATGATGCACATGCATCCGGCGCGCCGTCTCCACCATCAGCGGGAACAGTCGCGCGACCTCACGCTCACGGCTGCCGGGAAAGAGGCCCACCAGCCCATCCTCGCGAGGCACATCGATTTTTTTCTCCTCCAGCTCATCCACCAAGGGGTGACCGGTGAAGACGGTTTTCAGTCCCGCCGATTGGAAAATCTCCTGCTCGAAGGGGAAAATGCACAGCATCAGGTCGAGGGTTGCCGCCATCTTGGGGATGCGCCCCTTGTTCCAAGCCCAAACCTGCGGGCTGATGTAATAAACGATCTTGGTGTCAGGCAGCTGCTCGCGCACCGCCGTGGCAAAACGAAGGTTGAAACCTGGGTAATCGATCAGCACCAGCACATCAGGTTTCAGCGCCACCAATTCGCGCAGCATCTCATCGAAACGCTGCTTGAACCACTTGTAATGCTTCAGCACCTCCACGATCCCCATGACAGCAGCATCCTCGACCCAATTGGTCACATGCTCGCTGACAGCTTGCATTTCCGGCCCGCCGGCACCGTGAAACACCACCTCCGGCAGCTGCTCTTGCAGCGCCGACATCAAGCAGGCTCCATGGGTGTCCCCACTAACCTCTCCGGCAACAATATAGATGGACTGGCTCACCGAGGCAGAAGTAGCGACTTGAGAAAAAACTTCAAACCCAATACGTCTTGCTTCTTACTTCTTTCATCCTACCTCTCCCACCGTGCGCATTGACATCATCACCCTGTTCCCCGAAATCGCCCTGGCTCCCCTCAGCGAAAGCATCATGCGCCGCGCTCGGGAAGCCGGACTGGTCGAAGTCCACGCCCATCAACTGCGCGACTGGGCCACGGGCAAACACCGCAAGACCGATGAATACCTCTGCGGCGGCGGCCAAGGCATGCTGCTGAAACCGGAACCCATTTTTGCCGCCGTGGAAGAACTACGCGGCGACGACACCCAGGTGCTGTTGATGACCCCCCAAGGAATTCCCTTCAAACAACAACACGCCCAAGAGCTGGCCGACAGCGCCCACCTCATCATCCTCTGCGGTCATTACGAAGGAGTCGATCACCGAGTGATCGAGGAACTCGTCGATCGCGAAATCTCCATCGGCGACTACGTGCTGACCAATGGCGCCATCGCGGCGGCGGTGGTCACCGATGCCATTGTCCGCCTCATTCCCGGAGCATTGGGTGACGCCCGCTCACCGGAAGACGAATCGTTCACCGATCCCAACATGTTAGAAGCTCCCGCTTACACCAAGCCCAACGACTTCCGAGGCATGAAGGTGCCCGATGTCTTGCTCAGCGGGGACCACGGCAAGATCGCCGCTTGGAAAAAAAACAAGGCCCTGCAGCGGACTCGTAAGAATCGGCCGGATCTGCTAGATTAAAAAAGAACGCTTAGTCCTTACCTAACATCTTATCGATTTTGGTCACCAACTTGTGCGGACAGCGCCCGCGCTGATACTTGTTCCACATCACCTCGCGTAACTTTTCGAGCAGTTCCACCTCGATTGGATCGTGGTGATCCCACTCTTCATCACCCTTGAGCTGGGAGTATAGTTTCCACACGCCGGCATGGTAGGTCGCCCGATACATCATGGTGCCCTCCTCGACTTCCTCTCTCCACTGGTGCTTCTGCATGCGGGTGATATAGCGGGAATCTCGGCTATTTGAATGAAAATTTTTAGCCCATGCCAGACATTGACGGATCGCAGCGCATCGCCGACAATGCAAGCCGTGAACCGACTCCTCCAGAGTGACCTCACCAAGGTTCTCATCTTCCTCATCCTTACCACTGTCTCGGCTGCGATCCTCTCCCCCTGGTTATTCAATGCGGGCAAGATGATTGCCGAGGTTGTGCCTGCACGCAGCCATCACTCGCTGCTGCTTTGGTTTGCCCAAAAGTGCGATAATGCGGAATTCCCCCGCTATTTCAATCGATCCCTTTTAATCAGCGCCTTGTTATTAGCTGGCCCCTTTATCATGTGGATGCGGATCGGGAAACCACCAACCTTCAGAGGCCAGAACCCGTGGACCTTTAGGCTTCCCACCAGCAGCTTACCTCCCGTCAGTGGTCAGCCACTGAGAGCGAACGACCGCTTTCTACTCCACCTCGGCACCGGAGTCTTTCTCGCCAGTGGACTGATGCTCATGATGATGTGGATCCTTCTTCTGTCCGGATGGTTTGTGTTAGAAGAGCCCGTGCTGTGGTGGGATGCCGTTAAAGTGGCCCTAATTACAGCTCTTCCAGTCGCGCTGATTGAAGAGTGCTTGTTTCGTGGCGTCCTCTTGGGGATTTGCCTGCGCTCCATGCGCCCTGCGGCCGCCATCACCGTGGTTTCAATCGGTTATGCCTCCGTCCACTTCCTCTCGCCGCTTGATGGGGTGCACCTTAGCCATCCTGGAAATTTGGACGCCGGATTTCAGATGCTGGGGCTCATTGGTCAGCGGTTTCTGCAGCTCCACACCTTTTTCCTCCCGTGGCTCACCCTCTTTGGTATCGGCCTCATCCTCGCTTACGCCCGCTATCGCAGCGCCTCACTCTGGCTACCCATTGGGCTACATCTTGGATGGACGCTGATCCACCGCACCTTCGAACCAATTGTCGAGCTCAGCGATCGGCACCCAGCGATGGCCGACCTATTCATCAGCCCCGATCGAAAAACCGGCATCCTCCCGCTGAGCGTGCTACTGGCCACCGGCATTCTGGTGCACGTTTTCACCAGAATATCCACCGAAGCACGTTCTACACGGGAAGAAAAAAACATGGCTCCGGTCGGATAATTTCGGCATAGTCCGTTTAATGCATCCGCTGGCTGACAGATTTTTGGACTTCCTCTATCCAGCTACCTGCCACCTGTGTGAAATTCCCCTCACACACGGTAGCCACTTATGCTCCACCTGCGCCGAGGACATGCATTTCATCGAAGCCCCGTTCTGCACCCGCTGCGGTGAGAGCTACGATGGCGCGATCAGTTCGGAGTTCATCTGCCCGAACTGCCACCAACTTCATCTTCATTTCGAATTTGCTCTCGCGGCTCTGCACAGTGACGGAGGTGCCCGCCAACTGGTGCATGATTTCAAATACATGCGTCAAATCCAGCTCGCCACCGAATTAGCCCAGCTGGCGCAGCGAGCAACCCATGACACTCGCTTTACCCCCTATCTTGAACACGGCATCATCGTGCCAGTGCCCCTCCATTGGATGCGCCAGAAAAAACGCCGCTTCAATCAAGCCGAAGAAATTGGCAAAAAACTCTCCCCTCTCATCGATGTGCCATGGATGAAAATCCTCAAACGTCGGCGCAACACCGAAACCCAAACGCGCTTCAGCCGGAAGAAGCGACTCGAAAACCTCAACGACGCCTTCGCGGTGAGGGCAGGAGGCAGAAAGAAAATCGCGGGCAAACCGGTGATCCTACTCGATGACGTATTCACCACGGGATCCACCGCCAATGAATGTGCCGAGGTCTTGATGCGAGCCGGAGCTGAACGGGTCGCGGTGCTGACCGTGTTACGCGGATGAGGCCATGATCAGCGCACCTGTGATGCCAGCCTGATTGCCCAATTCCGGCAGAACCAACAAATCTTCATGGCCCGACCAATACCCCGCCATCTCGGCCAGGTAGCGAGCTTTGACTTTTCCTAACAAAAACTTCTGATTCATCACCCCACCACCAAGAATGATTTTTTGCGGTGCGAAACATGCCACCAAATTCTGCACCATGGCAGCGAGGTAACCTGCTTCCAGGTCCCAAGCCGGATGGTCTTTGGGCAGTTCAGTGGCTGGAATACCCCAACGAGCTCCGATGGCAGTGCCACTGGCCAACCCCTCGAGACATCGACCGTGAAACTGGCAGCTGCCGGGAAAATCATCGAGCTCCCCTTCTAACAAGGGAACTCGCATATGACCGATTTCCGCGTGCGGTTGCGCGTGCAATGGCTTACCATCGATCACCACGCCACCACCAATACCGGTGCCCACGGTGATGTAGATGAAATCCTGCAACCCTTGCGCTGCACCGTATCGACCTTCGCCAAGCGCCGCAGCATTAACGTCAGTATCGAAAGCCAGCTTGGTCTTTGGAAATTTTTCACGGAGAAAGCCCAACACATCTACCCCCTCCCACCCGTCCTTGGGCGTTTTCAGGATTTGACCATATGTAGACTCTGCAGGATTCACACCTGCCGGACCGAAAGTTCCGTATCCCAGCGCGTCCACTCTTCCGTGTTTCGCCTCCGCTTGGGTGAAAAATGCATCCACTTGCGCAAAGGTTCCCTCGGGTTCCGAGGTAGGGAAACGCGTTTCCTCAAGAATCTTGTCAGGCTCGCGAGCCACGGCACACGCCATCTTGGTGCCACCGGCTTCCACAGCTCCTAACAAGCGATTGCTCATTTCGATAATTCCTTCCAGAGCTCTTTCTTAAGCGCATTCCGCGCCGCATTGATCTCTGCATTCTTTTTGGAATTGCCTATCCCTTCGCCCATCGGCATTTGCTTCCAATGCACCTCGACGGTAAATGATTTTTGATGATCAGGCCCCTCTTCGCGGATAACCTGATACTGCGGGCCTTCGGGAGAAATCGCCTGCAGCACCTCTTGCAATTGCCCCTTGGGGTTTTTTTCCTCAGGAGATTCAGCCACTAATTTGACCGCATCACTGCAGATTCTATCCAAGGTCGCTCGAGCATTTTCCAAGCCGCCATCCAGATACACCGCACCTAACACCGACTCAAAAGCATCTGCTAGAGTCGACGCGCGACTTCTACCTCCTGTCGATTCCTCACCTTTGCCCATCATGATATAAGAACCGAGGTTCATTTCATTGGCAAAGCAGTGCAAGGCCTCACGTGAGACCAGTCGCGCACGCAGCTTGGTAAGACGGCCTTCGGAGAAGCCTGGGAAAAGCTGATAAAGTTTCTCCGTGAGAACTAGCTGAATCACAGCATCACCTAGGAACTCCAATCGTTGATTGTCAAAATGAGGCTTCTGCGTCTCATATGCCATGCTCGGATGAGTTAGAGCTTCTGCCAATAACAGGGAGTTCCTAAACTTATATCCAATGACTTCTTCCAGCGACAACATAGGCAGACGATTAATTTGATTCGGATAGCTAAGCACCCGCAACGCTCTAACTTAGAAGTAAAAACCTCTGGGTGCAAAGCAGTAACTGCGGCAGTTATCTGTTTTTTTCGCGCTAAGCGGTTCAAATGACACAGAGGAGAAAAATGGGGTGACTGACGGGGATCGAACCCGCGACAACCGGAATCACAATCCGGGGCTCTACCACTGAGCTACAGTCACCATCATTCTGTGCCTTCAGTGGAAAGCCCAACTGAAAAAGGCGCGGCAGCGAAATAATGCAATCGCCCGATCTTGCAAAGCGAAAAATGAATGAGATGCCAAAATATTCTCACCCACCACCTCCGAGACTTCACTTAAGATGGTCTCAAATGCTTCGAAAACAAGCTATCTCAAGACATCTTTGACCGATTTCCGGCTCAGAAAGACCAAGGTTAAAATCGGATAGATACAGAGGAAAATAATTCCCACCACGCTACTGACACCTTGCATGGTGCCCTGAAGCTGCGATTGATCAATCGCCCCCGGCTGATTCTCGGTCACCTGACCCATTTTCTCCTGAAACTCGCGACTCGGCCCCATCATGACAATCGTCATCACAATCGCCGAGACAATCCGCAGCACCGCCCAGGTCACCGATAACTTCTGCGCCCACAGTCGCTTCTTCAACAAGCCGATACCGGCCACCAGCAACAACAGCGCCAGAACCAGCTTCAAGCCGGCATCAATGTAGGTATAAACCTCCATCTGCTGGTAGGCCTCGAGAAAGACATCCACCTCCTCGGTTTCCCCACCGACTTTCGCCATCAGCGTTTTGATCATCACCACGCTGCCCACGGCAACTAGGGCCCCGATCCCACCCAAACAGGCGTAGACGATGTGAATGACGCCAAAGACCTTGGGAACAGGCGTCGGATTGACCGCCATGGCTTCGGGAGCCGGCGGTGGAGTCATGCCGCTCTGGGAGACTTCATAGGGGGAATTTCCATCATTCATCTTCGCCAAGCTAATCCTCCCGATTAATTCTAGTAAAGCCCCAATCTTCCGACTCGACACAATGGCTGCTTCCATCCACTCTCCGCGCGCCATGAGCCATACTGTCGATGATGCCCTGAACATCCTGACCGCCGGAACCGCCAAAGTCCTCAGCGAGAAAGAGCTGAAGGAAAAACTGGAACTGGGCCGCCCACTGAGAATCAAACTCGGTGTCGACCCCACTGCCCCGGACATTCACCTCGGCCACACCGTGGCAATTGAGAAACTGCGCCAATTTCAAGAACTGGGCCACACCGCCGTGCTCATCATCGGCGATTTCACCGCCACCGTGGGAGACCCCACGGGCCGCTCCACCGCCCGTCCGCCGATCACTCGCGACGAGGTCCTGGTGAACGCGGAAACCTACACCACCCAGGCATTCAAGATCCTCGATCCGGAAAAAACCGAGATCGTTTACAATGGCGACTGGTTCAATAAGATGACCTACGACACCGTGCTCAAGCTCAATGCCCGGGTCACCATGCAGCAGATGCTCCAGCGCGAGGACTTCAAAAGCCGAATCGCGGAAGGCAAGGAAGTCCGCCTGCACGAAACTCAATACCCCATCCTCCAAGGCTGGGACTCCGTGGTGGTAAAGGCAGATGTCGAAATCGGCGGCACCGACCAGCTGTTCAACATCCTCGTCGGTCGCGATCTTCAGAAAGAGGAGAACATGGACCAGCAGGTGGTCATACTCATGCCTCTGCTCGAGGGCCTCGACGGAGTCAAAAAGATGTCCAAATCCTCACACAACTACGTCGGCGTTAGCGAAGAGCCTGTCGAAATGTTTGGTAAGCTCATGAGTATCTCAGACGACCTGATGGATCGTTACTACACCTTATTGTTGGGCGATGCGCGCGATAGCTCGCTGCACCCGATGGAAGCGAAAAAACAACTTGCCGCCAGCCTCACCGCTCGATACCACAGCGAGGAGGCCGCCAAGGACGCTCGTGCCACTTGGGAAGCCCGCTTTTCCCAGCGCGACACCGGAGCGGGTGCCACCGAGGTCAAGCTCAGTGAACTCCCTGCCGAGATCAACGTCATCACCCTGGCATCGACCATTTTCCAGGACACCTTCGGCCTGAAAAAGTCCAACGGCGAATTGCGTAAACAATTCATCACCACCGGTGCCGTTCAACTCAATGGAGACAAGCTGACCGATCCCATGGCTGCTGTCAGCCTGAAGGCCGATGATATTCTCCGCCTCAGTAAAAAACATTCCGTCAAATTTATCTAACCTCACCTCCCCGGAGGCCCTCTTCCTTTCCAATCCCAATTTCCAACCATTACTATGCACGCATACGAACTTTTCACCGCCGTCAAACCCGCCATCGTCAACGACATGTTCATGTGGATGCGCGAGACGGATCGCAACCTCTACAAAACCGCCTTGGGCAGCCTCGCCACCAACCGCAAGCTCCGCCTCGCTTTCCTGCAAAAGAAACCCGCCACCGAGCAAATCGCATGGATGCACAAAACCCTGATGCTGAAGTCCAGCGACATGATCGGTGAGCATCTACTCCAGGTCTACTTCATGAAGGGGCAGGAAGAAATGCTCGCCACCTTCTGCGACGGCCTAGAAATCCCCCACGACGGCAACGGCCAGGTCGAGGGAGAACTGCCGGAGACCCTGGATGCCGATAAGCTTAAAACCGCTGTCGATGCCCTGCTGGAGAAATACGATCCCGCCTTGGTGGCACTCTACCTGTACACCTTCAACATCCAGACACCGGACGGCTGGGAAGAGCTCAGCAAAACGCTCGCTGAAGACGATCGCTTGAAGCTCGCTTAATGAACGCCCCGCTGCGCAGCGGGCATGACTCGGAAAAGCCCGATCTTTCAAGCATTTCCCCGTCTTACCGCTTGACCTCAAAGGGCTAAGACTGAATAGTCACGCACCTTTTAGGGAAACCTTCTGGGCGGCACCTGTCGCTGGCACTCTTGGCCACGCCTCTACCGCGCGCCAGCCACTCATGCAAAGCCTCACAGCGCCGACTCGGCACTACTCTCATCTATTTGACCATCATTCCACTTAACCAACTCACTCTCAGACCCATACACCATGTTCGGTAAACTTTTCTCCCTCAAATCCAATGATATTGGTATCGACCTCGGAACCGCCAACACCTTGGTCAACGTCAAGGACCACGGCATCGTTCTGCGCGAACCTTCCGTGGTCGCCATTAACTCCGGCACCAATGAGGTGCTCGCCGTCGGTGACGACGCCAAGCGAATGCTCGGCCGCACCCCCGGTAACATCGTCGCCATCCGCCCCCTGCGTGACGGCGTGATCGCCGATTTCGAAGTGACCGAAGCCATGCTTCGCCACTTCATCCGCAAGGTCAACAACGGCCGCCGCCGCTCGAACCCACGCGTCGTCATCGCCGTGCCATCCGGCATCACCGAAGTCGAACGCCGCGCCGTGCGCGAATCTGCCGAGCAGGCAGGCGCTCGCGAAGTCTATCTGATCGAAGAGCCCATGGCCGCCGCTATCGGTGTCGGCCTGCCCGTGCAGGACGCCGCCGGTAACATGATTGTCGATATCGGAGGAGGCACCACCGAAGTGGCTCTCATTTCCCTCTCCGGCATTGTCTACAGCCGCAGTGTCCGCACCGCCGGCGATGAGCTGGACGATTCCATCATGCAGTATATGAAGCGCGCCTACAATCTGATGATCGGTGAGCGCACTGCCGAGGAAATCAAAATCCGCCTTGGCTCCGCAGCCCCCCTTCCCAAGGAAACCAGCATGGAAGTCAAAGGCCGTGATCTGGTCGCCGGCCTGCCGAAAACCATCACCATCACATCACAGGAAATCCGCGATGCGATGTCCGATCCTCTCAACACCATCGTGGACGCCGTTCGCACCACCTTGGAGCGCTGCCCGCCGGAACTCGCCGCCGACTTGGTCGACCGCGGAATCGTGCTCGCAGGCGGTGGAGCCCTGCTTCGTGGACTGGACAAACTCCTCCGCGAAGAAACTGGCCTGCCAGTCCACGTTGCTGAAGATCCCCTCAGCGCCGTGGCCGAAGGCACAGGAAAGGTGCTCTCCGAGATATCCTTCCTTCGCCGTGTCACCAACACAGAAGCCAAAAATTAATCACTTCTTGGTGCTACTATGAAGCCGCAGAATCTGATTGCTCTCCTGCTATTTATCGCGGGTGCCATTTGGGCACTCACGCGCAGCGAGCAATCAGTCCGCAGCATCCAGAAGACCTACTACAGCGCCATCAGCCCCTTCCTCAAGGGGGGCTCCTCGCTCGAAACCACCGCCTCCGAGTTCATCAAAGAAGCGGAACATTCGGAGGAATGGAAAGCCAAATACCACTTGGCCAAGGAGGAGCTGGATAAAAAGCGCATGGAGGTCGCCCACCTCAGAAAGCTGGAGCTGGAAAATGCCCGCCTGAGCCAGGCGCTCAAGTTCAAGCAGGAGGCCCCCTTCCACGTCCTCGCAGCCAAAATCATTCGCCGCCAGCCTTCCACCTGGTGGCACACCGTCACGATCAACCGTGGCGAGAAACAAGGTGTCGGCGTGCAGCTGCCGGTTCTCTCCCCGGAGGGACTGGTGGGCAAGGTCGACGCCCCCTCTGAAGATACTTCCACCGTAATCCTACTCACTGATGAAAAGTGCAAGGTGTCCGCCAAAGTGGACGGCACCCCTGAACTTGGCATCCTGAGTGGGCAGAGAGGTGAGACCGGACAAGCACCCTTGCTCCGGCTCAGCTTTCTGTCGAAAGACGCCAAAATCTCCGACGGCATGCTGGTTTTTACCACCGGCCGCGGCGGCCTCTTTCCGCCTGACATTCTTCTCGGTACAGTCCAGTCATTTGAATCCGGACCTTTGTATGGAGAAGCTCTCGTCAAGCCAGCGGTGGACTTTGCAACACTACATACCGTGTTTGTAAAAACCCAGGACTCCCATGAGGAGTCAGCCCGCTAGCCTGAACGAAACCGTGATCAAGTACACCATCAGCATCATCCTCCTGACTCTTGCCGCTTGTATGCTGCAGCAGTTCTTGCCGGCCATTGGTGGCCTGCACGGTGCCAGAGTCTTGATTCTCCCCTTGGTGTTTCTCTGCGCCGCGGTGACTGTGGACTTTGCCACCATGTTACTGCTTGCCTACCTCTGCGGCTTCCTTTGGGACGCCCAGCACACACTCGGCCCGCAGGGTGGAGACCCCGCCATCTACAAGGAGCAGATCGAATCCCTGCACTTTGGCTACAGCATCATCCTCTACGCCATGATGGGCCTGCTGATGCAGGGCATCCAGCCACTGTTCCGCAAGGGCAAGTGGCACCTGTCCTCGCTGCTCTCCGGCATCGCCATTTTCCTTTATCTGTTTTCCGAGTATCTTCTCATCAACTTCGTGCGTGGCGACTTTGTTTTCCCCATGACAGCCTTCTACCGGATCTATCTAACCAGCGCCCTGACCATGCTTTTCTCCCCGGTGGTCTTCTGGCTGATTTTCCAACTCGCTGCCATCAGTCGCCACACCATCCGCTACGATGGCCTCAAACGAGGCCCACGCTATATTGACTAACCACCGATCACGTATCATCTTCATCCAATGGAACCACGCTACCGCCTCAGACTCTATCTTCTAACTGCCCTCATCCTTGTTGGGTTTGGGTCGTTGTTGTCGCGGTTATACCATTATCAGATTGAAGATCGCTCGAAGTTCCTCAAGCAGGTGCCCTCGAACTACACCGTGACCATACGCGAGCCCGGTATCCGCGGTGATATTACCGATCGCAATGGCGTCATTCTCGCCGAGAACAAACGCAACTATGAAGTGGTGTTCAACCTCGATGAAATTCGCGCCGATTACAAACGTCACCTGATCGAGACCGAGGGCAAAGATGCCGTGAAGGACTTCCGCAAGATCAAGACCTCATGGATCGTCAACGAGTGGGTTCGACCCAAACTTGCGCTGCACAAGCTGGATAAGAAATACCGCGCCAGCGCCCTGGATACGCATTACATCACCCACACCGGTCTCGTCCCCTTCACCTTCCGCAACGATCTCACCTACGATCAGTTCGCCTACTTCGCCGAACACAATCTGGAACTCCCTGGCGTGGACGTCCGGGTGCGCCCGCGCCGCGAGTATCTCTACGGCTCACTCGCATCCCACGTGCTGGGCTACGTCAAGCAGTGGGAAAAAGGATCCATTTCCCCGGAGGAAAAACGCAAGTTCAAGCACTACACCGGTGATAGCTCAGGCATCGCTGGAGTCGAATCCACCATGAACAGCTACCTGACCGGCGCCGAAGGCATCAAAACGCTACTCAAGAACGAGAAAGGCGAGGTGCTGCAAATGGTCGATTACATCAAGCCGGACGTCGGATCACGGGTGGAACTCACCATCGATGCCCGCATCCAATGCCTGGTGGAAAACACCCTGCGTCGCGTCGGTCGCGCTGCCGCCGTAGTCATGGACCCGAACACTGGTGAAGTGCTGGCAATGGCATCGGTTCCGGATTTCACCCCCAGCTACTTTGTTCCGAGTATCGACCCCGACGCGTGGGAAAACTACCGCACCAACCGCGCCCACCCACTGGTGAATAAGGCGATCAACAATTTCACCCCAGGCTCAACCTTCAAACTCCCCTGCGCCATCGCTGCGGCCATGCACGGCCACGCCCACGACCAGGTGAACTGCCCAGGCTACGTCCCCTACGGAAATATCCAAATCCGCTGCTGGAAACGCGCCGGCCACGGCGTGCTCGGCCTGGAAGAATCGATCCAACGCTCGTGCAACTGCTACTTCATGCGGGTCGCCAATGAGATCGGCAGCAAGAACATGCTGAATTCTTATCAGCTGTTAGGGCTGGGAATGAAAACCGGCATCGAGCTACCCTCTGAGTCCCCCGGCTTTATTCCCGGCAACCGCTTCTGGCGCACTGAGATGCGTCCGGGTGCCTCTGTCACTCCAGCGATCACCGGAATGATGTCGATTGGTCAGAGCGACAGCGCCGCCAGCCCTCTGCAAATGGCCGCCGTGGTATCCACCATCGCCAACCGCGGACGCTACTTCAAACCGCGGATCGTCAAACGCGTGATTCACCCGTCCAATGGCGTGCTCGTGCAGAACCGCCCGAACCTGAAAGTCAACCTCCTGCAGGAAGGCCTCAAGGCAGAAGATCTCGAAAGCATTCGCAAAGGCATGTGGATGGCTGCCAACGAACAGGGAGGCACTGCCCGCCGCGCTGCCTACGAAGATAAAGTTTCCGCAAAAACCGGCACCGCCCAGACCAATGACATGGGGATCAAGTCCAACGATGCTTGGACAGTCGCTTTTGCCCCTTACGATCAACCAAAATACGTCGTCGTTGTCGCCGTCAAGCGTGGTTCCTCCGGTGGCGCCGTCGCCGGACCGCTGGTTCATCTCATTCTCCGCGGGCTCTTCGCCAGCGACGAGGGACTGAAACTCCCGCTCGTCAAAATGAAAGAATTCGAAGGCGATTTCATCGTCCGCGAAAAAATCGAACTCCCTGATGAAGGAGGCCTCATCGACCTCGCCTACGAAGACGGCGAGACAGGCGATGAAGTTTCCAACATCCCCATGGCTCCAGCCGTCGCTGAGCCAGCCACCCCACTCATTCCCAAACCCACCATCAGTCAAGAAGCAGACGCAGAAGGCTCACGGACTCCTAAAGCCATCATCGTCGAAGAATAGCTTATCGAATCACAACACTTTTGCCCGCCCCCGGGCATTCAATTACTCATCTATTAAAAACTCACATTTACTATGATCAAACGTATCAGACGCGCCTTAGGGCTCGGCACCCCCACCCCATTGGAAGGAACATCACTCGTCATCAACTCTGAAAAACTCGAACGCCGCGTCGCCCTCATCGAGGACGGCTCGCTGGAAGAGTATAACATCGAACGCGAGGGCGATCTCAACATCGTCGGCGGCATCTTCAAAGGCACGGTGAAGAACATCGAGCCCGGTTTGAAGGCCATGTTTGTCGATATCGGTCTGGAGAAAAATGCCTTCCTTCACTTCTGGGACGCCATCCCCGCCGCCCTCGATAGCGGCTTGGAGGAAATCCAGCGCGAGGGCCAGAAGAAGCAGAAACAGAAACGTATTTCTTCCAAAGACATCCCCAGCATCTACCCACAGGGGTCCGAAATCATGATCCAGGTCTCCAAGGGACCAATCGGCAACAAGGGGCCACGAGTGACCACCAACATCTCACTGGCGGGTCGCTATCTGGTGCTGATGCCCTACTCGGACCAGTTCGGAATTTCCCGCAAGGTCGACGATCCCAAGGAACGTCAACGCCTGCGCCGCATCATGCAGAAACTGCAGGTGCCGGAAGGCATGGGCATCATCATGCGCACCGTGGCCACCGGCCAGCGCGCACGCCACTTCGTCCGCGATCTCGCGATGCTGCTCGAGCAATGGTATGCCGTGGAAGACAAGCGCGACAACAACCCGGCGCCGCTCTGTGTGTTCCGGGAGCCCGATCTGATCGAGCGCAGCGTCCGCAGCTTCCTCACCGATAACCTCGGCCAGGTGATCTGCGATGACGAGGACACCACCAACCAAATGCGCGAGCTCGCCGGCCGCATCTCACGCCGTGCAAAACGCCGCATCTACCACCTGCCCAGCCGACAGTCGATTTTCGGAAAAATCGGCATCCAGAAGCAAATCGATGAAGCCTTCTCTCGGCAGGTCTGGCTCAAGTGCGGTGGCTATCTGGTGATCGATGAAACCGAAGCCATGATCACCGTGGACGTCAACACCGGCCGCAACAAAGGCTCCAAGGACGTCGATAAGATGCTGCTTGAAACCAATGTGGAGGCCGCTGAAGAGGTGGCCCGCCAGCTACGCCTGCGTAACATCGGCGGCCTGGTGGTGGTCGATTTCATCGATATGCGCCATCGCCGCGACCAGCAAGCAGTCTACCGCGCCATGCGCGAACGCTTGAAGCGCGACAAAGCCAAGACCCAGGTGCTGCAAATTTCTTCCATCGGCCTGATGGAGATGACGCGTCAGCGCCTCAACGAATCGCTCCGCGACAGCCTCCTGGAGCCCTGCCCATACTGCCAAGGACGTGGCCGCGTGAAAACGCCAATGACCATGAGTGTGGAAGTCCAACGCGCTCTCAATACCGTCATCCAGCGCGGCGAAGGTCAGCTCGGAGATCTCACCATCGTGGTCAGCACCGAGGTACTCAATCGCTTCAAAAACGAGGACTCCAAGCTTTTCGTGGAACTTGAGCGCTCGCACAGCGGTCGTCTCACCTTCCGCACCGATCCCACGCTGCACCGCGAGCGTTTTGCGATCATCGAGACCGATACAGAGAAAAACCTGCATCAGGCCTAATGTGGGCTATATTCGCCCCAACAACGATTGATTAGCCCATTGCCAGAAAGTAAAACCATCCAGATTGATGAGATCGTCACACCCGACGCCCCCTCATCAGCAAAAGCAGAGCGAGCCAAGTCGGCCGATCCCAAGGTCCACACGGGTCAACGTCCACCGGAGGAGCCGGAGGATCCATTTTCAGGATTCCAAAAGTCCCTCGGTTGGAAGACTCGTGCTACCCTGTGGGTCACGCAGAAGTTTCTTTATTTACGCAGCCGATCCTGGGGCAAGTGGGTCATCGCACCCGCTGTCCTACTTGCGGTGATGTTGGCCATCCCCCTGGGGCTCTTGTTCATGGCCGCGATGTTGGTGAGAGCCATTCTGCTCTCCTTCCGTCCTCCGCCGCGCGCCTGACAGCCCACTTTCCCCTGCTACTTTGCAGTTGGTTACTGCGACCGCAAAAGCGGGCTCTACTGACTTTCCGTGGACTCTATCCACCTTTGAGAAGGTATCGTCCGATCAGTTCACGCTCACTGGCGAGGTCACTTCGATTTCATCGGAAAACTGAACCATACCGGCAGGGTTGGAGGTTTTTCTGCGCGGGTCAAAGTAGGCGAACATGTAGGCACGGCCATCCTCGCTGAGTCGCACCGAGTTGTAGTAGAACTGTCGCTTCGCCCCATTTTTCGCCACCAAGCGCGCGCGCACTAATGTGCGACCGTCCTTGTTGATCATCGGCTTGAGTGCCATGGACTTCATAGGCGCCAGAGTGCGCAGCTCTACTTTGCTTCCAATGGGCACATCGATTTCAATAGGAAATGGAGTGGCATTGAAAAATAACACGGAACCACCAGGCAGAGCCTTGGGGCTGGTATCGAAGGTTTTTACGATTGGAGTTTTCCACCCTTCGTGGCGATCGAAGCGATTCACCAGAGTCATCAGCATATGCGTCTGCTCCTCACCCACGGGTGCCGAGACATAACGTGACAGCACCTGCTCCCCGCCTTCGCCGGTAGGTTTTCGTAAAAACAAACTTAGGTGTGATCGGTAAGTCAGTGTTTTTTCCTGAGTCGCTGCATTCAAAATCAGTGGAGATACGGCGTAGCCTCCCGACTTCCGTGCACGACGGTCGCGGATATAAACCAGTGAAGGAAGATACTCGAACTCCTTGCCCAACACCTCAATAGGAACACCGGATGGAATCGTCTCTTCGATCGTTTCTCCGTCAGGTGTCTTAATCTTGATGACCCGGGCCTTTTTACTGCGGACAAACTTGGCCAAACGTCGGTGACCCAGCGCCAGAAACCTGACGTTTAATTGCCGGGCTCCATCCTCCACACTTGCTTCTTCACTAGTCGCCTCCTGAGCGACCAGACAAGTCGGTGACATCAAAGCAATTGTGCATGAAGCCAGAAGGCATCGGCGGACTAGAAAGCGTGGGTTCATCATAGGTCTTAGAGGTTTCGAGTGAGATCGGATTAGTTGAAATCGTTCATTTCATTCGCACTGAGCCAGCGGAACGATTGGATATTAAAGCGGCGCCCGTGGGTCTTGTTCACCTCAGAGGTAAGATCATCGAAGGCGACTGTAGCTTCGTCGGAAATGGAGTCCACGTATTCGGATGAGCGCTGCACGATGGCTTCACACCACGCTCTCGCATTGACGTTTCCGTCAGAGTCTCTGGATTCACCATAGGCCCGCACACGGAAGGTGTCAGAACGAGGAGTGAGTGTGGCACCGATCGTTTCCAAAACTTTCCCTTGGGTCAAGTGCGCAGGTGCATTGGCGAATCGTTCGGTCGGTGTGTTAGCGGTCGCAAAGCGTTCTGCCGGGCTGGAGGTCGAGACGTATTCGGTGGTCGACTTCAGTGTAAAATCTTGCATCCCGGCATTCAGCGAGGCCTTGCGAATAGCCACCTCGATCGGTCCGGCATAGCTCAGCAAGTCTTCGTCAGACTGTCCGGAAACGTCTGGAGAAGCGCTGGTATCGATATCCGCACTGCGCAAACGGCGGTTCACAAAATCAGACATCGAAATGAAGGGCGCACGGCGTTTCACCTGCTCGACAATTTTCTGAGCCAACAGGTCAATCTCATCGCTACTGAGCTGTCGATATCCGGACCAAGCGTCTTCATCCTCGGAGGAGGTCAGCCCCACACCGTCGCCCATGGGAGATGATGTGCCGGGGAAAGGAACTGATTCGTCATCCGTTGAATTCCCGTCAATATCCAGCCCCATGTTCATGGACAGCAGCGCCTTCCATGCAATCGCGCTGGTCGAGTTCACCGAGTGGTGGTTCGTTAACCGCAGATTGCGGGCAATGACGTCTGGCTTGGTCAGATCTGCCTGGCTGAGGTCAAGCCCGGCATCGTTGACAACACGCATGTTCGGGTGCGGCAGTGTTCCTGCATCAGTGTAGATTTCCAAGGTATCTCCCTCAGGCAGGGTGGAGAAGAAATACTTGTCCCAGAGAGCCAAGTTCGTCTCATAGCGGAAATCATACGCTGCATATTGATTGGAAGGGTCGAGCTCGTCCTGCCACCATGTGGCATAACTCGGCACTCGGCTTTCTCTCAGACCATTCCACCAGATACTGCTGTATTCCGAGGCGGAGAAGGCACTTTGGTCGCGAGGTGAGGTCACGGGAACCAGACTCTCACCAATGATAAAGCTGGGAGCGCTGAACTCATGGGTCAATGGTGCCTGGCGCAGCTGCCCGATCGAGAAGACTTCCATATCAGCCGGTGGCACATCGAAGAGGACATATCTCAAATTTGAAGCACTGCTGGAATCCAGGAAGGGTGAGCTTTCGGAAACACCACTCACATAGCGCGGAAGCATAAAGGGATCCAAGTAACCCGGTTGTTCCTGATTATCCCCAGCCAGCGGCCCAAAGGAATACTCATGCAGCACAGTCGGGTTCTGGAAAAGCCAGTCCCATGGCGTGCGACGGTAGAAAGGAGCTCGCATGTTGGCCATTTCCAAGAGGGGGAAATCCCAGTAACCGTTTGGTTGATTGGTGGTGTTTTCCACGGTTTCATAGAAAGCCTTCAGACGCATTCCAAGCTTTGTCCGGTTATCTGGCGGCGTGGTATTCGCAGACGACATATCCAACACTGGCAACCATGGACGGTTAATATCGTGCCAGCGACCTTCGTTGCCACGGATCCAGTTGTGAATGTCCAGGGTGTGGACGATTGGGAAATTCGGGTCATCATCCGAACCTCCGATGATCTGGCTGTAGCTAGGAGTGCTGTTGGCAATCCGCAAGCGGGCTGATGTAGACTCCTCGTAGCCGATGTGATAACCGTTCTCCCAGTAGCGTTTGAACTTATACTGCAGGTCTTTGTTAGTATCTGCGGCCGTTCCGCCCATATCGACGTAGAAGCAATTCAGATCATTAATGTCCGCCGAGGCGGATAGGCGGTTGTTAGCGATGCTCCCATCGCGAAACTCGATCTTCTGAGTTCCATTGTGCGCCGGAGTGAAGACCAGAGCCTGGCCGGGTTCGATTTTCACTGGATCCAGATAGAAGAAGAAGTAGCTGGGGCGAGCTTTGCTGCCATCTCCTGACAAAGCGCTCCCCCAATAAGAACTTGTGAAGGTGTATGCATCATTACTGCCATTGCCATCAACATCATCATCGGTGATCAATTGGAAGTAGCCACGTTGGTTGATCTGCACGAAGTAGCCGGAAGTATCAATAGCCACGTTATAAGGGTTCCACAAAGTAACACGTGGATAAATCAGCAAGGACATGTTCGATGACGATGAGGAGTTAATCACCGGGCGAGTATACATGCTGTATTCAGCAATGTAGGGATGCACCCCGTGCTTCACCACTTTGGTAGGATCGGGATAATCATTGTTAGCGCCCCCACCATAAATCGCAGCACGTGGAGCGATGCTACGATCGTTTCCAGCTTCGTCACCCAATTTCATGAAATCTCGGAGAGCTCCAAATTTTGGCGAAAGCAGGTTGAAGCGATCGTGTTCAAGCAGCGGGTCCGTGTCGGCGAACAAGGTTCCGTTTGAACCACTCAAGCCGCCTTCTCCAGGATCAGCTGAGCTTTGGAAATAGGGAGTCAAATCCGTGCGCAGACCGCCATTCAAGGTATCAACGAACAAAGCACTGTTGTAGTGCGTGAATTCCTGGTCGTAGTTATGCAGTAACTCACGGGCCACATCGTTTGCGCTCCCGTCTGGGTTAATTCCAGCACTGCGGTAGGAAATGTATCGGCTGGCAGTTCTTTCATCCTCCACCACACTATCTTCGGAAATGGCGGTCAAAGCACCGGATGTTTCCGTCAAAGTATCATACGGGCGCTTGGTGCCAGTGTAGAGATTGGCATATCCCCCGTTATCAGCAGAAGTCGATGAGGGCTCGGCCGTGAGGTTTTTATTATACTGCACAATTGGCGCCGCCATTCCCAGGTCGGTGACGTGATAAGCATATGCCCCCCGTGCAGAACCGCTTCCTCCGGTTTGATCCGTGACCAGAGGTGCGAGAATTTGTTGTCCTTGGTCAAACCCCATCACCACACCGTCACTGCCTTCGCTTAAAGTCAGACTACGAGGGTCAAAACCGTCTTCATCCCCACCACTAATTAACCAGGTCATTGGGTTTTCACGGTGATCGATGAAATCAGAATCGCCAGGGTTTCGGTGATCGGCATGGTAGCCATCACCGGCTTGGTAAATGATCGGGTCACCTGCGTCAGTTAGTGTCGACCACGCGCCCAGCGCATGGGGCAGTGCGACACCATCAATTTCCAGGGTTTCCGGGCTGCTGTCAAAAATACTCGCCGTGGCCGTCACGCGCTGGTCCGGACCAGCCGTTCTCTGCAACTGCCCAATGGCCAGCATCAAGGCCATTCGCGCATTAGCTTGCGCAACCGCTTGGTTCTCGGACCGACCCGATTGTCTTAGCTCCAGGGTCGACAAGCTCAGCATCGCCAGGGCAATCATTACCAGCAGAACCATAACGGAAATCGTCGCAATCAGAGCAAAGCCCTGACGAGTGGCTCCAGAACCTGATAACTGGCTCGTGCATCGCGTTAATCGCTCTGTTCGTAGATGGGTGTTCATGAGATTGGAGTTAGTTGTGTATTGAAATTTTGCCTTTATGAATATCATTACAATGTATTTACATGTTTGCACATATCAACATCATTCATTACGTTTTGATGAGGATCGCACGCTCTTCGATGTATGCACAATTCATTTCTTATTAGATACGTGATTTGTCCCTTTCCTGCCAAAATTGTGCCTCCCCGAGGTCATCTTTGATCGGAAAAAGAGGCCGTTAGGTATTCGACATGCGGTAAGCAAAGCATGTACCAATGACACCCTGATTTGAATAAAGCAGTCAATTGCGAAGAATTCACCCTCTCCGATAAAAAGAAGCCCTAAGCAGATCTGCGAAGAGATCATGCCACCGCATCAAACAAACCACGTTCCTCCTTGACTTGATGCCATGATGGGAGACGGTCGGGCGTAACGATATTGATTTATGAAGCGCCTACCACTTTTACCTCTTCTCCTTGTATCTCTACCGCTTATCGCCTGCGCACAAGCACCACGCGTGACAACGCCGACAGGAGGCCCCACGAGCGCGCCCGTCAAGGTAGCCACCGTGCCCCGCACGCCCGCACCAGCCATCGCGGCTCCACGCTCCATCGTAGTCGACTACGAAACCGGCCGTGTGCTTTACGCAAAAAATGCAGATCAACCATGCGCCGTTGCCAGCACCCAGAAGCTGATCACCGCACTCTGTGTTTTCGACGCAGGTAATTTGAACAAAAAGTTCACCATCGCCAAAAGCGACACCTGGGTGGAGCCGACCAAACTCGGCATCCTTCCGGGTGAAGTCTACACCCGACGTAAGTTGGTCGGCGCGCTGTTAGTCAAAAGTGGCAACGATGTAGCTCGCGCACTGGCTCGGGACAATGCCGGCAGCGAAGCCAAGTTTGCCGCCGTGATGAACCGCAAAGCTCGCAGCATTGGAATGAAAAACTCCAACTTCCTGAACCCGCACGGTCTCACCGCCAAGGGGCAGTATTCCACCGCCCGTGACATGGCAATCTGCGCTCGTGAAGCTTACAAAAACCCAGTCATCCGAAGCATCACAAACACCCGCTCCTACACCTTCCAATATGCCAACGGACGCACCAAGCGCCTGACCAATACCAACAAGGTGCTTAAACGCCTGAGCTATTGTAATGGGATGAAAACAGGCACCACTCGCGCTTCAGGTCGTTGCCTCATTTCTAGCGGCACACTGAATGGTCGCACTGCCATCGTCGTGGTCCTTGGTGCCACGACACAAACGGTCTGGAACGATTCGGAGAAACTCCTGCGCTGGGCATTAGAGCGCCCTGCATCACGGTAATCCACTCGAAGTATCAGATCCACTCAGGCCATGCGTCAGCCCGATGAGGAACTTGCCGCGCTTGAGCTGGCATCGCTGCGGCGCAGGTTGCCTGAAAATGCGCCCTCGCTGGTCAACTTTTGCTCAAACGACTATCTTGGCCTCGCCAAGCATTCCGCAGTCGTCTCCGCCTATCAACACGCGGTGGGAGAATACGGTGCAGGGTCCACGGCTTCTCGCTTGGTTTGTGGTTCGCTAGCCCCACACCGCGAGCTTGAGCAATTCATCGCCGAGGCCAAAGGCACCGAGGCAGCCCTCACCTTTTCCACCGGCTACGCCACATCCGTCGGAGTGCTCTCTGCGCTCCTGCAAAAAGGCGATACCGTCATCCTGGATAAACTCTGCCACGCCAGCTTGATCGACGGGGCTCGACTGAGTGGGGCCAAGATCCGCGTTTTCCCACACAACCATCTGGAGAAACTGGAGCATTTGCTAGCCAGATGTAGCGCACAGGCGCAGGCCGATTCTCGCTTGTTAGTGGTCACCGAGTCCATCTTCAGTATGGATGGAGATCGGGCGCCGTTACAGGAAATCGCAGCCTTGACGAAGCAATACCGCAGCCTTCTCCTCGTCGATGAAGCCCATGCTCTCGGGGTGCTTGGAAAATCGGGCATGGGGCTGGCCGAGGAACTTGGCCTCTGCGGTGAAATTGATTTTCACATGGGCACACTGGGCAAGGCTGGAGGGGTCGCCGGAGGATATCTGGCAGCGTCTCGATCGTGGATTGACCTGCTCATCAACAGGTCTCGCTCATTCATCTACTCGACAGCCCCGCCCCCGGCACAAGCCGCGGCCAGCTTGGCAGCCTTGCAAATCATCAGCAGTGAGGAAGGCGCGCAGCTGCGAGAGAAACTGTGGTCTAACATTCGTCACTTTGAGCAACAGGTTCCACAGGTAAGCCCCGCCACATCCTCCATCCTGCCATTGATGGTAGGTGAGGCCGAGCGTGCCCTCGAGCTCTCGCAACAGCTGCGTGATTCCGGATTTCTTGTGCCAGCCATCCGCTATCCCACAGTGCCGAGAAACACCGCACGACTGCGATTTACCCTCAGCGCGGCGCACACAACACAGGAGATCGATTCAGTCACCCACCACCCATGCTTCACACCCCTAACAGGTTAACAAACAACCAATAAAAAACCTGTCCCACCACCGAGAGGAGGACAGGCTGCTTAGAACACACAGTGAAAGCATTAACGACGACGGCGCAAGAAAAAGGCAACACCCCCGAGTGCCAGTAAAGCGCTCGATGATGGCTCAGGCACCACCGTTAAGCTTCCAGCTCCGGTAAAAGAGCCACCGTAACCCAATGCCCCCAAAGAGGCCGCATCATAAACCCCAGGATTGACGGCATTACCACCGATACTTAAAGCACCCACCGTGCTTGAGGTGCCGTCCAAGAGGTCGAGAGTGGTGCCAGTCGTTCCCATCGATACAAGTCCGGCAGTATTCGTAACGTCAGTATTGAACGACAAGGTTCCGTAGTCTCCGATGATCACCCCACCGGTTCCCCAACCAGAGCTATGATCAAGGCTCAGAGTCAAAACTTCAGTGTTCTCTACATTAGAAAAAGTAATGTCACCATCATAGCCACTGGCATCGCCGCCAATGCTCAATGAGCGTGTGGAGCCGGTGCTGTCACGCGTGATTGCAATGGTGCCACTACCAGTCAGACCACCATCCAAAAACATGAGCGTGGTGTATCCACTATTATAATTCATATTGATGGTGTTGCTGCCGGTGAAATGAACACTATTGGTGAGAATATGTCCAATGGACCCCACCGACGATTCAGGCCGAAGCTCTGCATCACTAACAGTCAATGAATTGATCGTATGGCTGACGGTGAAGTAGCCCCCTCCATTGGTTCGATAAAGATTCAGCACCGCACCATTCTGAACGGTCAAACTGTCTCCAGCAAAGGTATTGGTGGACACATCCGCAGTCCGCACGGTGTTGGCATCAACCACATAATCGTTTCCCGAGCTAGGGACCGCGTCATCACTCCAGTTGTCGGCTGTTTCCCATAAACTATCAGCACCACCTCCGTCCCAGGAGACGGTAGCTGCGCTAAGGGGGAGGCTCATCAAGGAAAGTAAGGCAATTTTTTTCATAGTATTGGTTAAATAAGTGGGTGGATGTTGATGAATCAGACCAAATCTATGGCTGATAGATTCTTCTTTATATCCTTCGCTGACTGAGCCAGAAGATCAGCCTCAGAAAAAATCTGCACAATATATTGTGCAGATTGAAAAATTGCTTAACCTTGTTGATGCGATGAAGCGCATCCAGATACAGAGCCCATTGGAATATGTTGTTGAGGAACTACGCAACGCCTGCCAGGGAGGCGATTGGGAGGATAAACTCCCGGGCGCACGGATACTTGCCAAGCGGCTCGGCGTTAGCGCTCCCACCGTCCTTAA
This sequence comes from Oceaniferula flava, assembly GCF_016811075.1. Classification (NCBI taxonomy): domain Bacteria; kingdom Pseudomonadati; phylum Verrucomicrobiota; class Verrucomicrobiia; order Verrucomicrobiales; family Verrucomicrobiaceae; genus Oceaniferula; species Oceaniferula flava. The sequence goes on along the minus strand of NZ_JAFBGL010000001.1, from coordinate 235,977 downwards.
GGCCCTGAACCAATTAGTCAAAGAAGGTGTCTTGGAGCATCCTGGTCCGCGCAAGGCCTTCCACATAACCACCGCAGGTTCGCCTAACAAACCACGTCCACCTCGCAAAAAACCAAAAACTATTATCATCCTCACCCATCAAAACATCAATGAACTGGTGGCTTCCACACGCTCCATCCTAGAGCTCCTAACCACCAAATTGATCGCCAAAGGATGGCACGTGCGAAAGGTCGTGGTGAATTTCATCCACGCGAAAAGGCCTCACCGATCGTGGGACAATGTGATTGCCGCGGAGAAAGGCACCCCCATCGTCGCAGTGTATGGCCGACCACTAATAGCGAAATGGGCTCTGGAGAGAGGTTTGAAGATCCTTTTTTTTGGAGGCGAACGAGGCACGCATGAAGTTCCTGTGATCGGTGTCAAATCGCATCGACTGGCAAAACAAGCGATGAACTTGTTAACCGAAGCTGGTCATAGTAAAATCGTGCTCCCCTTGAACGATCGCCCCGACTTGTTCAAAAAACGCCTCAGCGAAATCACACGAGAAGCGATCGAGTCGATGGGAGCTCAGTATCACGCCCCCTATCACAACCCAGAGAGCCCCTACTTTGCCAAAGATGTGATTTCAGGCCTGATGCAACGCTTGATTCCAGACCAGCTCCCCACTGCCATGGTGTTCTTGGACTGGAAAGAACTGATCACCGCCCACTGCTACTTGGCCCAACATGGAGTGCGAGTGCCCGAAGAGGTATCGCTCATCCTCCTCAACAATCAAGTGGAGGCCGAGTGGTTTGAACCGGGCCTGTGCCGCTTCGAATTTCCACAAGCGACCATGGCCCAAGCGGTCATCCAATGGTTGGAGACCGGACAGGCGATGGACCAGACGATCGACATTCCTGCCACCTACCTGCGAGGCCAGACGATCGCCCCACCGAGGTTGTCAGCAATAGGTAGCTGACCGACGCTGCAGAGACTGTTAGTTCTTTGCCAAGGGGTCGCCCAGATCCTTCATTTGCTCGGCAAGACGCTTTTGCATGTCTTTCAACACGGCAGCATAGGCGGGGTCTTTGGAAACATCGCTAATCTCATGTGGGTCTTTTTCCAGGTCGAATAGAAGCTCCACGTCGATTTGGGGGTAGCGGATGAGTTTATGCTTCTGAGTGGTGACCATCCGCTGCTTGTCCATATAAGCGCCGTAGATCGTCTCGCGGACTTTGCCCTCCCCCTTGATGTGCGGCAGGACGCTTTCGAAACGCACGTGGCCTGGCTTTTCGGCTCCGCCAATTTCAAGTGTCGTTGCCATGACGTCTTGAAGATAGATCGGGCTGCTGATTTTCTTCGCCTTAGGGATATCGGGACCCACGATCACCCAAGGGACACGCACGCTGTGATCGAACATGTTCTGTTTCCCCATCAGTCCGTGTTCACCACAGGCCAGTCCGTGGTCAGCGGTGAAGATAATGTAGGTGTTATCTGCTTTGCCTGATTTTATTAGAGCATCGAGGATCCGACCAATCTGAGCATCCATGTGGCTGATCAGAGCGTAGTATTCCGAGCGGTGCACCTGAATGGCGTAGGGGGTGCGGGGAAATGGAGCCAGTCTCTCATCGCGGAGGTTTCTGTTACTGCAGATCTCGTGAGGATACTCGGGGAGGAAATTCTCTGGCACTTGGATTTTATCGTAGGGATACATATCACAGTATTCCTTCGGTGCCTGGCGAGGATCGTGCGGAGCATTGAATGCCAGCATCATGAAGAACGGCTTATCGCTTTTGGCGGCCTGGGCGATGAACTCTTCACCGTCGTCAGCGAGCACTTCACTCCAGTGTTTTCCTCCTCTCCAGAATCCTTCGTTAGATTTGTCCCACGGCTTCCAGCCATGGTCATCCTTGCTCTTGGGGCGGTTGTAACCACTCTTCCCCTTCGGCCTGGGCATGCCCGCACGGATGTTGGCCGTGTGATTGAATGCCCCTTTCGCTAGCTTGTCCTTCCCGGAGCTTGAACCGACGTGCCACTTGCCGGCAAACCAGGTTTCGTAGCCCTGCTTTTCCAACAGCTGAGGCCAGAAGCGTTTCTTTTGGAGAAATTCTGTATCCAGTTTAGACTCGGTATTTTTTGCATCCCAGACCTGTAACCCGGTCTGCAACATCGTGCGTGAAGCGACACAGACAGCGCCATGCCAGGCTCCCGAGTTGTAGGCGTGAGTGAAGACGGTGCCTCCGTTAACCAGACGATCTAGGTTAGGTGTTTTCACCTCAGTATTTCCCAGTGAACGAATGGTGTTCACTGCCATGTCATCGGCAAAAATAAAAAGAATGTTAGGTTTTTCTGCCGCTTGTGCAGAGGAAATGGCCAGCCATGAACTCATGGCGAGGGTGAGGATGCGTTTCATAGGTATAGTTAGTGGAAGTTTACATGCATGCCATCGACAGCGAAGGAACTTTGTCTGTTAGATAGTGAAATTGAAAAACAATCGTGCCGTTCGGTCATCAGCGCACAGGTTCGATACGCCATGGCTGCCAAGCGGCTTTCATCTCCCTGGGAAATAGCTCACTTCAAGAGGGTTCGCTAACATCAAGAACCAGGAGGATCAGACGCGCGTGACAGAGGCTTGGTGATCGGTCGGGGTAATCGTCCAGTGCCAGCATCACCTTGGGCCTGCTGCGTGATGATGGCCGAGGCCACAGCGGAAACCAGTCGATCCCGATACGAAGCTGAGTTGATCGCATGGGCTTCACGTCGATTGGAAAGGTAGCCAAACTCGACCAAAACACAGGGGATTTTGGGATTCCTGGTGAGCCTTAGACGACGGCGCTCCAGCCCCCGACTACTGTGTCTGCCACCAGCCACTTTCTCCATATTCCACTGAATCCGCCGTGCAAGGCTGTAGCTATCCACCCTCCAATAATAAGTCTCCGGCCCGCGCACGTAGGACGAGCGCGAAGAGTTATAATGCAGACTCACGAGGATCGCGGAGTTATATCGGTTCGCCTTGGCCACCCGATCGTCCAAGTCGACAAAGCGATCGTTCTTTCGCACCATCACCACTTTGAATTTCCCTTTGAGCTTTTTCTTCAACAGCTCGGCAGCTTCTTGCGCCAATAGCTTCTCGGTGTGTCCATGCCCAAGCGCTCCCGTATCCTTGCCGCCATGTCCAGCGTCGATTAATACCGTGGTAAAACCTCGCGGCCCGGGGCGGTGTCCCAGCGCATCACGTTTCAAACTCTGTCCATGCCCTGCCTGCGAGGGGCTAACGGCAGGGGCACAGCCGTAGAGACCTACTATGAAGCCAATCAGCACCAAGGCCCGTCCTGTAAGATGAAAGTATTTAGCCATCGAGATCCACCGTAGGTTTTCAATCACGGCTATTTACAAATTAAAGATCGAGGCCTGCCATGACCAGCTATTTCTCGGTGAGTCATCACACCGCAGTCATCCTTCGAGCCGATAAACCAAGCGCTTCAAGCGTCGTCCCGCTTCCGCCTCTTCATAGCCAGTTGGTTGGGGCAAGATGCCGGAAAACTTTGCCTGCGGCAGGTGCTCCGCGAAGAGTTCGGTCAAAAATGTGTCATCGAGTTCAGGCGCATTCAGACAGGCAAGCACTTCCGCCTTTTCAGCCAACACCTCGGGCAAACGGCGCAGCAGTCGCGGATAGTCCTTCACCGCCACAAAGCTCCCCGGCTGATGCGACGGCGGATCGAGCACCACCAAATCAAAGGGAGCCAAGCGCTTGAGCCGCCCCCAGGACTTGAACAAATCGTGCGCCAGGTAGCGGACACTGCGGCAGCGCTCCGGAGGGAAATTCAGTCGATGGTTCTCCCGACCGACCGCCAGCGAGCGGCTGCTTTGATCGAGATTCACCACCTGCTGGGCACCACCTTGGACGGCGGCGACCGAGAGCGCGCAGGTGTAGGCAAAAAGGTTCAACACCCGCTTTCCTGCAGCGCGTTCACGGAGCCAGTCACGCCCCGGTTTCATATCGGGGAAAAACCCATGGTTCTGGTTTTTCTCCAGCGACAATTGATAGCTCAGACCGCTCTCCGTTGCCTGTTCCGGTGCTTCGCCAAAGATTCTCTCCACCGGTGCCCCCGCCTGATAGCGGCGCTGCACCAGAAGACACTCGATTTTCTCATGCTGCTCTGCCATCGTCTGCAGCTGCGTGAGCCAGTCCGCGCTGTTTTCGCGATCCGCGTAGAGCGTCACCAGCAGTGCCGGGCGATACCAGTCGATCACCACATGTTTCCACGCCTCGTCCACTCCACCGCGACCGTGAAAGATCCGGCATGCATCCGGGCCGACATCAGCCATGGCTGTCTCGAGCCGTTCCATGAGTAGTGCTATTTCCGCCATCTGCCGGGCAAAATCTCACCCCGGCGAGCAACTGTCCAGCGGCACCTTGGAAATCCGACCTGATAGATGCCCAAGCGCGCGCTGGACATGGCGACCGAGTCCCATACACTGGCGGTCTGATGAATTCTGACTTTCTCGTCATCGGCAGCGGAATTGCCGGTCTCTCTTTTGCCATCCGCGCTGCGGAACATGGCACCGTCATCGTGCTCACCAAGGGCAAGGCTCTGGAATCTAACACCACCTGGGCGCAGGGCGGTATCTCGGCGGTGCTCCCCGAGGGGCTGCGCGAAGATGGCGACACCATCGCCAGTCACGTGGAGGACACCTTGGACGCTGGAGCCGGACTCTGTGACGAGCAGGCCGTGCAAACTATCGTGGAAGAAGGTGCCGCCACCATCGAGGAGCTGATTTCCTGCGGTGTCGATTTCGATAAAAATGGCGCAGACTTCTCACTCGGCAAGGAAGGTGGGCACAGCCACCGCCGCATTCTGCACTCGAAGGACACCACCGGTCGCGAGATTGCAGAATCGCTGTTGGAAACCGCCCGAAAGCACCCGAACATCACCCTTTTGGAAGAACACTTCGCAGTGGATCTCATCACCAGTGGCAAGCTTGGCATGGTCTCCGAGGACCGTATTCTCGGTGCCTACGTGCTCGATGAAAGCACCGGCGACGTGAACATTTTTCGCTCGGACCGCGTGGTGCTGGCCACCGGCGGCTGTGGCAAAGTCTACCTCTACACCACCAATCCGGACAGTGCCACCGGCGATGGTTTGGCCATGGCCTGGCGGGCAGGCGCACGGATTTCCAACATGGAGTTTGTGCAGTTCCACCCGACCTGCTTTTTCAACCCCGCCGCCACCGGCGCCAAGGCGCGCTCGTTTCTCGTCTCCGAGGCCGTTCGCGGCGAGGGCGGCATCCTGCGCGATGCCGAAGGTCGCGAGTTCATGGAGAAATACGATCCCCGAAAGTCGCTCGCACCGCGTGACATCGTCGCCCGCGCGATTGACCACGAGATCAAAAAGACCGGCGCCCAGTGCGTCTATCTCGATGTCACCCACAAGCCGAAGGGCTTCATGAAAGAGCGCTTTCCCCACATCCACAAAACCCTGCTGGAGTTCGGGCACGACTGTGAAAAGGCCCCCATCCCCGTCGTCCCGGCCGCCCATTACCAATGCGGTGGCGTCGTCACCGATGTCAATGGCAAGACCGATATCCGCGGGCTCTTCGCCATCGGTGAAGTTGCCTGCACCGGCCTCCATGGGGCGAACCGACTGGCATCGAACTCCCTGCTCGAAGGCCACGTCATGGCCCGCCTGGCCCTGCAGGAAATCCTCCGCCAGTATCCCTTTTCCAAACCCACCCCCGATGCTCCCGAGGTGCCTGCCTGGGAGCATGGCGATACTGCCCCGCCGGATGAAATGGTGGTGATCTATCACAACTGGGATGAGATTCGCCGCCTGATGTGGGATTACGTCTCCATCGTCCGCACCACCAACCGACTGGAAAGGGCCGCCCACCGCCTGATCAACCTGCGCAAGGAGGTCCGAAGTTTTTACTGGGGGCATCGTATCACATCTGATATCTTGGAGCTTCGCAACTTGGTAGCCACCGCTACCTTAGTGGTCGATTGCGCCATGCGCCGTAAGGAGTCTCGCGGAATCCATTACACGTTGGACTACCCTGAGAAAGATCCGAAGGCCTGCGTGCCGACCACCCTCAGACGATTCTAACACCCCAGTCCCCAACCACCCCCAGACCGCTTACCGCATTTATGATCCGCCTCTCACTGACATCCCTGATGACTCTGACAGTCTGTGCTACCGCCCACGCGGATATCACCACAGGTTCCAGCAAGAAGTTTTCAAACCGCAGCAGCTACAGCACCCGGCCCTCTACGACGTCCGGTCCGGTAGTGCGCACCCCCACCGCCCGTCCCACAGGCCGGGCAGCCGTAACTAATCCATTCACCACGATCCGTTATCCGTGGAAAAAAAACATCACCGCCACCGTGTTCTGGATCGGCGAGCGGCCAACACCGCGCAACCCGACGCCGAATCATGCCAGCTCGTGGGACACACAGTGGCAGCTCAACTACGGGGGCTTTGATAATCCAGACAAATCTGCCAGAATCGGCTACCGCCCGAAGGCTTTCACACCGCGCCTGAACCCCTTCTACGTGGCGCTGCCTTACAACGACTGCATCAACCACGCCGTCCATCGCCCCGAGGCCAGTGAGGTCATCCCCTGGTGGAACCGCCGGCCGGATAAACGGCCCGGAAAAACCAGCTGCAAGGGCCGCTGGCTGCAAATCGTGCACAATGGCAAAGTCTGCTACGCCCAGTGGGAAGACTGCGGTCCCTTCACCACTGACGATTGGCAGTATGTCTTCGGCAACAAGCCCCCGAAGAATAGCAAAAACAACGGTGCAGGCATCGATGTCTCGCCGGCAGTGCGCGATTACTTGGGCCTCACATCCCACGAGAAGGTGCACTGGCGCTTTATCGACTTCTCCCGCGTTCCCCGCGGACCATGGTCGCAATACGGCACTAACAACCCTTTCATCAATCCCAAGCTCGATCCGGACCTCAAAGCGAAGCAAGATTACATGCTATACCTGCGAAAAATGCGCGACCGCACTTATCAGCAAAAAAATGTGAGTCGCTAGCCCCCTCTAGAATCCCCCATTTATCAACGATCTGAAATTTTTTCTGCTTTTTAGTAAAACTTATCTTGCCTTTTACTCGCTGAGCACCTACTTCGTCCCCGCACCACGTTTCTACGTTTGGCACCTGTGCGCGGGTGGCGGAATTGGTAGACGCGCTAGACTAAGGATCTAGTCCGAGTTAATCGGGTGCGGGTTCGATTCCCGCCTCGCGCACCATTTAAAAAGCTCTCCTTCTCTTACGAGATCGAGGGCTTTTTTGTGCCTGCGTATAACGGCTGCAGAAGTCGAAACGCATGGCTGATTGAGATCAAGCTGCCCTAGCGCTATTAGTCGGGGCACGAAAAAAGCGGGAGCCCCGAAAAACTCCCGCTTGAAAAACATAGACTGCGCCCAATCCGATCAATCGAGCGAGGTCTTGCCGTCCACAGCTGGAATCGGAAAGTCCGGCTCCACCACACGGTTTTTCAACCAGAAACGCTCCAGCTTTTTGACCAACTCCGGATGAGCTGCCGCCCTGTCGTTTGTTTCCTTTGGATCCACCTCCAGATTGTAGAGTTCCCACACAGATTTTTTCTTATTGAGTAAATTGCGGCGAACTGCCTTCCAGGGCCCCTCACGCACGGCCACGATCCCACCGTAGTTGTGGAAGTCCCACACCATCGGCTCCGGCCGCTTAGGCAATTCCCGGCCAGCTAGAACCGGCATCAGATCAATCCCGTCCAACTTGGTCGACGGCAGCTCAGCGCCACCAATGCCAGCCAAGGTCGTGAACCAGTCAGGAAAGTAGGATGGCATCTCCGTGACGCTCCCAGCCTTCACCTTGGCCGGCCATTTGACCACACAAGGAATGCGAATCCCTCCTTCATAACAACTCCCCTTGAAGCCTCTTAGCCCACCGCGGGAATTGAAGAACTCACAATCGGCCCCACCGATGTTGAAGCGTTCGTCCCGTCCACCATGAGTCGGCCCGTTGTCGGAGGTGAAAATCACGATGGTGTTTTCTTCCAGCCCGTGCTGTTTCAGGCGTTGCAGCACAGCGCCCACGTGTTCATCGAGGTCGGAAATCATCGCGGCGTATCCAGCCCTTGGACGCGGATGCGGCAGGTAGGCATTCTGGCCACGGTATTCGCGGTTCTCGTCCCACTCCTTCGGATATCGGTCGATCCATTCCTGCGGCGACTGGATGGACACGTGAGGTTCCACAAAGGGTAAATAGAGGAAGAAGGGCTGGTCTTTGTTGTCATCGATAAATTGCAGGGCATGATCGAGAATGAGATCCGGAGCGTAGTTCTCAGCAGTGTAATCAGAGGCCTTCACCTCTCCCTCCGGCTTCTTCTTGTGCCCTGGAATGGGATGCTCATTGATGGTCACTTCCTTTTCGTTCGAGTCGAGAAAGGGCGGGTAATAGCTGTGGGCATTGCGCTGACAGTTGTAGCCGTAAAACACGTCAAAGCCCTGCTTGATCGGCGAACCTGTGGTATCGGAAGGACCCAGCCCCCACTTACCGAAGGCTCCGGTCCGGTAGCCGGCGGCTTTCAACACTTCCGCGATGGTGACGGCATCGGCAGTGATCGGCCACTGCCCGGGAAACTTGCGCCCGTTGCCGCTGTCTCTGTTGCCGCGAATCTCAGCGTGGGAGAGGTTCTTCCCGGTCATCAGCACACAACGGGCCGGAGCACAAACGGGGGCTCCGGTGTAATGCTGGTTGAACTTGAGCCCCTCCTTCGCCAGCTGGTCGACATTTGGGGTCATGATTTTTTCCTGACCATAACAGCCCAGCTCGCCGTAGCCGAGGTCATCGGCGAGGATGAAGACAATGTTTGGTTTTGCGGGCTCAGCCACTGCGGCCACTGCCAGAGAGGCCAGCAGCGCCATGGAGAGCCAGGCCTGTTTTTTTCGAGATGGATATTTCATAGTCAGTGATTGATGGGAGCCCTCTAGATGGAACTCATAGTCCATTCATACCCCTTCACCGCCAAGTATCACACGTCGAATCACGCTTTGCGGAAAATGAACACTCGATGAGGAAAAGCGCGCTCCGAACATTTCGTCGGAGCATCCATCACCGCCCTCAGGTGAGGAGCCCATCCCCCATTCAATTCAGGCCATATTTAGAAATCACCAAGTACCGCCGGCCGGGATCGAACCGGCACTCCTGTTACCAGGAAACGGATTTTAAGTCCGTCGCGTCTACCAATTCCGCCACGGCGGCATACTTGGATATTTGCATCACCATCGCGCAGCTGGTAGGTGCCACATGATGGGATCGTCCCGACCACTGGTGCGGAACGGCGTGCAGACTAGGAGCGCTTTTTGATTTCGTCAATGGCTGCTTGCAGAGATTTTTTACCCGCATCATCACGCTTTGCCATAACTTCTTCTATCAGTGGGATACTCGCCACCGTGCCTACCTTCCCCAGAATATCCGAGGCGGCCACCACCTGGCCCTCGTTGAGCTGATCCAGCACAGGCAGTAACAAAACTTGAGCACCCTCGCCAAGCCCCACAAGAGTCTCCGACCAGACAACGGGGTCCTTTTTCCATAGATCCATCAGGATCACATCGGTGCCCTCGGCCTCGCGTTCGATCAGGAAATCGACGGCGCTTTTATCCACCATGTCCACCTTGTGCAATTCCTTCACGGCATCCATGACCACCACCTCACTGCCATCACCCGGCTGGGCCCAGACTTTCAGCGCACGAATAAGCTCCACTTTCATCTCATTGCTACTCGTAGGGAGCATGCTGAGCATTTGCCGAGTGATGTCAGGCCGTAATGCTTTCGGCTCGGAAACCGCCAGACGTTTGACCGCTTTCATTCTGACATCCGGATCGATGTTGGAAAGAGCCTTGAGGTTCTGGCTTTGGAAATCGAGACTCTCTGGGTTCAGCACCTTGTCCTCGTCCAGACGACCAATTTTCGCGCTTTCCACCGTCATATCAATCACCCGAAGGTCATGGGAGATTTTTTCGATGCGGCCAAACTTGGCACAGAGCGCGGCGATTTCGTCCAAGGTTTTCTTTTGTTCAACTAACAGGATAAGACCATTCAGGCCCGTAACGCCTCGATCGTAAGAGGTCTCGCGGCTCACCTTTTCGGTAGCTTCATACAAGTAGGCAGCAATCTTTCCGCGGTCAGCTTTGGACGCGTTGCGCAAATAGATAGCAACCACCGAGTTCGGAGCACCTGAGGCGACAGCTGTCCTCACTGGATCGTAACCGATTTCAAACAAGTAGTCCTCACGCTCCTGTGCCTGCTCCGCCTTGCTGTCCCTTACCTCGTCCGCCGCATCCGCCTGTTCCAGCGGAACCACAGTGGCCAATGTCGGGTTTCCTGGGAAAATAACCGGCATCGCCAAGACCGCGCCACAAAGAATCACACAGGCTAACAAACCGAGCTTGCGAATGTGTGAGGTGCCGTAGAACAACAACCCTCCACCCAGCACAGCAACAAAAGCCACAAAGACAAAGCGCTTGCCTGTTTCCATATCGCGAAGGCTCCCCTCCTTGCCCCCGGCCAAAAGAAAAACCACAATCGTCAGCACCAGAATCACAGCCCCCGCCACTGCAGCCATCGTTCTCCGAGGTCTGGGAGGGCCCACCACGTCAGCAGCCACGCCTTGCTGATAGTGCGCTTGCTGGAAAGCTACCGGACCATTCACCTCAGCCGCCGTTTTGCCAAACTGGTCCAGGCTCTTGTCCTGCTTTTCACCGGGGTAAAATCGCGCTTTTTCGGCGACAACATGTTCGTCGGCCACTTTGAATTGTGCATCACAGGAGCCGCACTCCACGGTCTTTCCAAGGAAATCCTCAGTCACATCAAACTTCTGGCTACAATCGGGGCATTTGATCCTCATATTTTTTGGTGGGTCTTTTGATTCGAGTCGACAGCGGCAGCTACCGTTAGATCTTCAATTATGCCGAAAGGCTATCCCTTCACTGGAATTTTGGCCATGAAGAAAAATATCTTTCTGGCTGCACCAGCGCTTGCTCCAGAGCCATTCAGGGGGTAGAAGCACATCATGCTTGCAGAAATTGAGTCCCTTCTCGTCCTTCAAGACCGCGATCAGCGGATCCTGAAGTTAGAAGCTGACCTAAAACGTATCCCCGTCGATCAAGAACGCGCCAAGGAACGCCTCGCCAACGACCTCGCCGCCGTGGCCACAGCGAAGAGCGCCGTGCAGGAAAATGAGGTCGCGATCAAAAACGTCGAGCTCGATATCGGCACCCGCAAGGACACGCTGACCAAGCTGAAAACCCAGCAGTATGAGACGAAGAAAAACGAAGAGTTCACCGCCCTCGGCAAAGAAATCGAACGTTACAACCAACAAGTCGACGACTACGAAACCACCGAGCTGGAGCTCATGGAAAAAGCCGACGAGCTCCGCGCCGTGGTGAAAAAAGCAGAAGAAGCCCTGGCTCTCACCCAAGAGATGGTCGACGAAGAAATTGCCAACCTCGGCAAGCAGCTCGAACAACGCAGCCAGCAGCTCAGCGAAGTCAAGGCCGAGCGCAGCAAGCTCGCTGCCAAGGTCGATGAGGACAACCTCTCACTCTACGAACGCTTGATGAAATCCAAGGGCGGCGATGCCATTGTCTCTGCCGATAAGGGGCAGTGCAGCGGCTGCCACATGAAGCTCGTGCCTGCCACCATCATCAGTGTCCAAAGCGAGAAAGAAATCACGCAGTGCGAAAACTGCGGCCGCATCTTGTATCTCTAACACTCACCATTTTTTATGACGAAGGAATCGATCATTGAGGCACTGAAGAAGGTGCCCTACCCAGGATTTTCACGCGATATTATTTCATTCGGACTAGTCAAGGACGTCCAAATCGACGGCGACGTCGCCACCGTCCAGATCAGCGTTCAGACCAACGATGCCAAGGTGCCCAAGCAGATTTTCAAATCTTGCCACGAGGTGCTCGATCCCATGCCCGGCCTGAAACACGCCAAGATTGAGATCGATGTGCAAGATCCCCCGGCCCAAGCCGGTGGCTCGGCCCAGATGGGAAAAAACACCATCCCGGGCGTCAAACACGTCATCGCCGTGGCCTCCGGTAAAGGCGGCGTGGGGAAATCCACCGTCTCCGCCAACCTCGCTGTGGCCCTGGCCAAGGAGGGATACAAGGTCGGCCTCTGCGATTGCGATCTCTACGGCCCATCCGTTGCCCACATGTTCGGCAGCCGCGAACGCCCACTCGCGACCGAGGACAATGAGATCATCCCCATCGAAGCCCACGGCGTCAAGTTGATGTCCATGGGGTTTTTGTTAGAGGAAAACTCACCGGTCATCGTGCGCGGCCCGCTCGCCACCCAGTACACCCAGCAGTTTTTGAAAAACGTCCTCTGGGAAGACCTCGATTACCTCATCCTCGATCTCCCGCCCGGCACCGGCGATATCCAGCTGACCATCGTGCAAACCATCAGCCTCACCGGCGCCGTCATCGTCACCACTCCCCAAGAAGTGGCCCTGATCGATGCCCGCAAGGCCGTTTCCATGTTCGCCAAGGTCAATGTGCCATTGTTAGGTCTGGTGGAGAACATGGCCTGGTTCGAGTGCGACCTCGGCACCCGCTACCCCATCTTCGGTGAGGGCGGAGGACAACGTGAGGCTGAGAAACTCAAGATCCCACTGCTTGGCCAAATCCCGATCGATATCCCTACCCGCCGCCAGGGCGACGACGGAGCCCCCGTGGCGCTGCTCCCCGCGGAAGCCAACGCTTCGAGCGCTGCGTTTACCCGCATCGCCAAATCGCTCGCCTCCGCCCACCCCGTTTAAATTCCAACTCAAAGATTCCCCCGGTGGCGACGTTATACCTGTAACATCCGCCGCCCGACTGACGACTCCTGATACCCAACAATGACACCTGACTCCATCGATGAAATCATGCGCCGCGTGCACCGGCTGGAGATCAAGGCCCGCCGCTTGGCGCGCGAAACCTTCAGCGGCGAGTATCATTCATCGTTCAAGGGCAGCGGGCTCGATTTCGAGGACTACCGGGAGTATCAGCACGGGGACGAGACTCGCTTTATCGATTGGAATGTCACCGCCCGCAAGGACACCCCATACATCCGAACCTTCCGCGAGGAGCGTGAACTGGCGGTGATCCTCGCCATCGATGTTTCCGGTTCCAGCCTGTTCGGCAGCTCCCACCTCAGCAAACGTGAACTGGCCGCCGAACTGGCCGCTCTGCTAGCCTTCAGCGCCAACTACAATGGCGATAAAACCGGCCTGCTGCTGTTCGCCAACGAGCCGATCATGTTCCTGCCCCCGGCCAAGGGAACCCGCCACATCCTGCGCATGGTCAGGGAGATCCTCAGCGCCGACCCGGAGGACAAGCGAACCTCCATCCCCGGAGCTTGCAATTTCTTACTGCACACCGTGAAACGCAAATCGCTGATCTTCATGGTCTCCGATTTCTTTGCCCACGACCTCAAAAAGCCCCTCGGTGCTCTGGCGTGCAAACACGATACCATCGCGCTCCGTGTCACAGATCCCCTGGATGAGGAACTGCCACGCATCGGCACCGTCAACCTCACCGATCCGGAAACCGGATGGCAAACCACGGTCAACACCAACAATAGCAACCTCCGCATGGGCTTCAGCAAATTAACCCGCCGAAACCGCGAAGGCATCACCCGCCTATTTAAACAACAAGGCATCGATCACCTCAATCTCAGCACCGACGCCGACTACCTCCCAGCCCTCCACCGCCTCTTCAAAACCCGCACCCGCCGAAGAAACTCCTGAGGCCCGGTTATCAGTTATCAGTTATCAGTTATCAGTTATCAGTTATCAGTTATTAGGAAACAACCAGCGCCAGCCAATGTCCCGTCACCACGACCCAACGGCTCGATCGCAACGAACGCCGGGAAAAAACAGCCATCTCTACCCACCTAACACCCAGACCCGGAGGGTCGATAAAAACTAGCGCGGGGTGAAACCCCGGGAATCCCCCAAGCACCCATAACCCAGTCCCGGAGGGACGACAGAAGCCCCGCCCACCCAGAAAACATGCCACCGATCGAAGACATCACCCCACCCGGTGAATTCCTCCCCGAACCCAACACCCCATGGTGGCTCTGGGCCCTGGTGGGCATCGGTGTCCTGATGATCTTGGCCTTGGTCGCCTGGCTGATTTTCAAACCCAACCCCGCCAAAACCCGCGCCAACCTGTTAGACGATGCCCGCGCCAGCCTCCACAAGCTGAAAGAGGAATCGCCCAAGCTCCCGCCCCACGTCACAGCTACCCGCATCTCCCTGATCATTCGCCGCTACCTCGAAGCCGCGTTCAAAGACCCCGCCCTCTTCGAAACCAACGAGGAGTTCACCCTGCGCCATGACGCTCTGAACAAACTTCACCCCGACTCCCGCGAGCCCGTCACCGCCCACCTCAGCCAGCTGTCCCAGCTGAAATACGCCCCCGTCCACAGCGCGGAACCGGTTCAACTCATCGAGGAGGCCGAAGAGCTGTTAGCCAATATCGAAATCAACGTCAGCCCTGAAACCACCTGACCCCGCGCGCGCCCACGATGTTTGATTTCCTCCAGAACCTCACTCTCGCTCAGCCATGGTGGCTGATTGGTCTCCCCCTGCTCACCCCGCTGCTGTTCTTGCGCAACAAAGCCGGTTCGCCATCGTCGATCACTTATTCCTCGCTCTCCATCCTGGTCAGCCTGGGACAGAAACCACGGCGTGCCCCCGGAGCCTTCACCTTCACCCTGATGGTGCTCGCCCTCGCCTGCGCCATCATCGCACTTGCCCGCCCGCAGCAGCAACATTCGTTCTCTAACCGCAAAGCCAGCGGCATCGATATCGTGCTCGCCATCGACATCTCCTACTCGATGGAGATCATTGATTTCCAACTGAACAATCGCCGGGTGCAACGCATCGTCGCCGCCAAGGCCACTGCCGAGAGTTTTATCAACCAACGCCCCAGCGATCGCATTGGCATCGTCGCCTTTTCAGGTCGACCCTACGTCACCAGTCCGATCACCCTAGAGCACGATTGGCTCATCGAGCAGCTCCGCCAACTCCAACCCGGTCTGGTCCGCGAACAAGGCACGGCCATCGGTTCCGCCATCGCCGCCTCCGCCACCCGCCTGCACGACCGCGAAGCGAAGAGCAAGGTGGTTGTTCTGGTCACCGATGGCTCGAACAACTCAGGCCGACTCTCCCCCGTCGAGGCCGCCGAACACGCCGCGAAGCTCGGCGTCAAAGTGTATGCGGTCGCCATCGGCACCGAGGACGGCCGACTCCGCAACGGGATGCAGTCTCACCCGCAAAAAGAGTTCGATACCGAAACCTTGGAGAAAATCGCCAAGATCACCGGCGGCGAGTATTACCGCGTGCGCGATACCGAGAAGCTCCGCGAGACATTCGACTCGATCGATCAGCTTGAAAAAACCGAGATCAAGCAGCATCGTATCGTCACCACCAAGGAATACTTCCCCTGGTTCCTCGGTGCCTCCTTCCTGCTGGCCACCGCCGCCCTCACCATCCAAGCCCTCAAACCCCAACCGGCGCCCTAATTCTCATCACCCACACCAAGACTCGACACCCTCATAGGTAATTGAAACTTCGATTTTAAAACTTCACCACAACATGTCCTACCTCCACCCCGGCCTCCTGCTCTTGCAGCTGATCCTTCCCTTTATATTATTGGGTGCGATTCTGGCTGCGCGGAAACAGGGACAGGCTTGGAAACGGATGGTCGCACCGCGTTTGCAAAGTCATCTGGTGAAGAAGTCCTCCCCAACCCGCCGTTGGGTGGCGCTTGGACTGGGCCTGTTAGGGTGTGGTTTCCTGATCACCGCCCTCGCCCGCCCCTACCACGGGGAGACCACCACCACCGAGCAGATCAGCACCCGCAACATCCTCATCGCCATCGATACCTCGCGATCGATGTTAGTCAAAGATGGCTCACCGGATCGCATGGCCACGGCCAAGGCCATGGCCATCGAGGTGATCAATGCCTTTCCCAACGACCGCATCGGCGTCATCGCCTTCTCCGGAGCGCCCGTGCTCATGGCGCCGCTCACCATCGATCACGCCGCCGTGCACGAAACGATTAGCCAGCTCGATACCAACGTCATCCCCTCCGGCGGCTCAGATATCAGCGCCGCCGTGGATACCGCCGTGAAGGCATTCAAGAAAACCGGGCAGAAATCGAACGCCCTCATCCTCATCAGCGATGGCGAGGACCACTCACAGAAGATTGATCTCGCCGCTGAGAAAATCCGCAGCAGCAAGACCGTGGTCTGCGCCATCGGCGTCGGCACCACCGCTGGCGGCGTGGTCCCCAGCGCCGAATACCGCGATGGCAAATACCGCGATAGCCAAGGCCAGACCGTGTTCAGTCAGATGACCCCCGAAGCCCTCCAGACTCTCGCCCGCGCCGGCCGCGGCGAGTTCACTCCCGCCAGCTCCGGCAGCACCAAGGCCATCGCCGCCGCACTGGACTCCCTCCAGCGCGAGGAACAGGCCGGCCGCGAGACCACCGTGCCGAAAGAGCTGTTCCAGTGGTTCCTCATCCCCGCCATCCTACTGCTGGCCCTATCCATCGTCGTGCGCTCGGAATTTTTATCGGGAGGGAAGCGCCAGACAAAAAAATCCACCCCTCAGCCACCGCCGATCAAGTCCGCCACCGCCCTGCTCTTATTCGCCCTCTGCCTCCCCCTGCCCGCTGCCAATGTTATCGAACAGGCAGAGGATTTTTACAATCGGAAGGACTACCGGCAGGCACTGAAGTTGTTCAGCAAGGCGCTCCCTAACACATCCGGCGAAGATCGCCGCGCCATCCAATTCTCCATCGGCAGCAGCGCGTATAAACTCAAGGACTGGCAGACCGCCAACGATTACCTTTCGTCCGCCTTACTCACCGAGAACCCAAAGCTCCAGGAGCAGGTCCACTACAACCTCGGAAACGCCCTCTTCATGACCGGCTGGAGCCAGTTCAAACCCGTCGAGAACCCCGAGCAAGATGCCACCGACGACAAGGAATCCTATCACGTCGAGGACCTCGACGCCGCCATCACCGCGGTGGAAGATTCCATCGACCACTTCCAGGCCACCCTCGCCCTCAACCTAAACCACGCCAACGCCGCAACCAACTTGGAAGCTGCTCAAAAATTGTTGGATGAGCTCAAAAACCAACAACAGCAGGAACAGGAAAAACAACAGCAGCAGCAGAACCAGCAGCAACAAGGCGAACAAGACCCCAAGGAAAAAGAAGGCGAGAAGGAGCAATCCGATCAGGGCGAGAAGCCCGATGACCAACCGGGCGACGGCAATCAAGAAAAGCCGGACGACAAAGGCAACGAAGGCGAGCAGGGGGAAAACGGCGAACAGCAAGAAGGTGACCAAGGTGAGCAGTCAGACGACAAAGACCCCAACGAGCAAGGCGAAGGCGAGCAAGGCGACCGCGAAAGCCAACAACCACCGTCCGGCGAGCAGCCCGACCCCAAAGACATGGAGCGCCAAGAAGGTGAGTCCGAGGAAGCCTACGCCGCCCGCGTGCTCAAGGACAACTCCGACGCAGAAACCCGCCCGGTGCAGCGCCGCCTCCTCAGACTCCGCCGCCCCGCCAAAGACTGGTAATCCTCAACACCCAGACTCCACCCCATCAACCTCAGCATTTCCATCTACCTGGCCATCGTTTTGAGCATGCTCGGCATTGCTCACGGGCAATCTGCGCCCAGCGTCTACGTCCAGTCCGCGCTCACCAGTCAGGACCTCCTGCCGGGCGAACAGGGCAGCGTCATTGTCCGAGTGTCCGGAGGCCAGCCCGACCAACGACCGCCTACACCCGAGATCGATGGCGTGGGGGTCAACTACGTGCGCACCCAGACGCAGATCGATTCCCAACGGCGGCTTTCCTACGCCTTCCTCTTCCGCCTCTCTCCGGTCAAGGCTGGTAGCTACACCCTGCCCGCCATCCCCATCACCGTGGATGGCAAGGTGCACCGCACCGATCCGGTGGACTTCACCGTGCACCCAATCGATAAGCTCATTTCGCTCCCTACCGGTGTGGCTGGGCAGGAAATCAAAGCCGCCTGGTTCACCCAAAAATCCACCCTCTATCAGGGCGAGCAATGTCAGGTCTGGCTCAGAATCTACGTGCCACGCAGCATGTTCATCGCCAGCTGGGGTTACCCGGATGCGGAGAAGGTGAACTGCCTGGCATGGAGATTTTCACCCCCGGGCGACAACGTCACCAGCGAGGTCCAGCTCGATGGCGTGCAGCACCGCAGCGTCACCTACAGCACCAACATCAGCGGCATCCGCCCCGGCATCGCCACCCTCGGCCCGGCCGAGCTCACCATTTACCAGCGCCGCTCCATAATCGATCCCCGTCGCGGCTCGGTCATCAGCGACGTGCCGATCAAGCTGAACCTGCCGCAGCTGAATTTCAACATCCTGCCCCTGCCCGCCGGTGCCCCTGCCGATTTCAACGGCGCCATCGGTGACTTTGAAATCGATGCCCGCTGTGAAAAAACCACCCTCGAGGCCACCGAACCCACCGAGGTCATTCTGCGCGTTGCTGGCATCGGCAATCTGGAAACCCTCAAGGCCCCCGTGCTCTCCAGCGATGCTTGGAAAATCATCGACACCTCTAAAATTACCCGCGGCGAGGAGCGCCGGGAGATCAGTGGTCTGGTCACTTTCCGCCAGTTGATCCGCGCCAAGGACGTGGCCAGCCCCCCTTCGACCATCGCCCCCTACACCTTCAGCTATTTCAATCCGGACAGCAAAAGCTACATCACCCGCCGCACCGATCCCATCGCCGTCACCCTCAGCCCCGCCACCGCCGCCGTGACCAGCAGCCCCACCGAGGAGGCTGGAACCGCACCGGAGGAAATGCGCGGCATCGTCGGCTTCATTGATCGACCCAACACCGCCGCCCCATCCGGCATCATGCACAGCTTCTCCCGCTGGGGATGGCAGCTCATCCCCGCCTTGCTCTGCCTGCTGATCGTCGCTCCCGCCATCCGTCGCAAAATCTCCGCCGCCCGCGTGCAGCATCCCGATCAGGAACGCAAGGACGCCGCATTGAAAAAAATTGCCCAGGACGCCGACGCCCGCACCTTCTACCGCCGTGCAGGCCGTTTCATCGAGCAATGGCTCAGCCCGAACCCCGAGCTCGAAACCGTCCTGCGCGAGCGCGACCAACTTTGTTTCCAACCTGAAACCGAGGAAAAAACACCGATGCCCGCCGATCGCAAAGCCGAGATCATCAGCCTGCTCAAGCGCTGCTCCAAGCTCACCCTCATTCTCCTGACCAGCCTCGCCACCCTGGGGAACCTCAAGGCAGAGCTGCCGCCTAACACAGACGCAGGATCACAACCCACTGCCGAAGCCGCGTGGAAAACCGGTCACTATCAGCAGGCGATCGATCTCTATCGCGCCGCCTACCCTGAGCCGTCTAACACCCCGGCCGACGTCCTTTACAACATCGGCAACTGCCACCATCGCCTGAATCAGCCAGGCCGTGCCGCCCTCGCTTGGCGACAAGCCTTGCGCGCCGACCCCAGCCATCAAAAAGCCCGTCAAAACCTACGCTTCACCGAAATCGAAAACCTCGCGGAAGTTCCGGAAACCGCCAGCTGGCAGAAGCTCCTCACCTATCTGACACCCCGCAGCTACCAGCTCATCCTCCAGGCCTCGCTCTGGCTCATCGGCCTGCTCGTGCTGGCCCTGATCATCCGCCGTCCCAAAGGGGCCGTGCTCACCGTTTGCATCATTCTCTTAGCCATCACCCCGGTGATTGCCACCCTCGGCGCTGTCGCCACCCACTACTACCCGGACGGCCACACCTTCGCCCCCCTCGAGCAACAAGCCATCGTGTTAGAGTCTGCCACGGTCCACGATCAAGCCCACCGCAACTCCACACAGATCTCCCAGCTTGCCCCCGCCAGCCTGGTCAAGGTCAACGCCAGCCGCGGCCCCTGGACCCACATCACCACCCCCACCGAAACCACCGGCTGGGTCAAAACCAAACAGCTCGGCAAGGTGGCGGACTAAATCCGCACGGTAGGCTTGTTTGGCCTCAAACAATCGGGTCGAAGTCATTCAGTTTCGACCAACGGATCGGCAACAACACTCGAACAGCCATCTTTTTCACGGACTGTCACAGCGATAACGCACTCATTCAGTCCCCTAGGACGTGGTGGTATTTTGGGAAAACTGATTTTTATCATCCAAACCGAGCGCAATTCGTTTTATAGAAACTCGCATGAAATTGATTCTTTGGCCGTCGCTTTTCTTGCTGCTATTTTCCTCGCTTGGATGGGCGGAACCGATGCCGCTGAAGAAGGGGGAAAGGCTGGTATTTTTGGGCGACTCGATCACCCAGGATGGAATCCGCCCCGAGGGATATATCACTCTGGTAGCGGATGCGATTGCCAAACGACAGCCTTACTTGGGCGTGAAGGTGATCGGTGCCGGAGTCAGCGGCAACCGGATCGCGCACTGCCTGGCCCGTCTCGAGCGCGATGTGCTGAAGAAAGACCCCACCCTGGTGGTGGTCTACATCGGCATCAACGACGTCTGGCACTGGACCCATCCCTTGATTGTTTCCAAAGGCGGCAAGGGCACCACTCCGGAGGAATTTGATGCCGGGCTCAGAAAGACAATCCAGCGGATCAAAGCGAAGGGAGCGAAGGTCATTCTCTGCACTCCCACGGTGATCGGTGAGAAAAGCGACGGCAGCAACCCTCTGGACAAGCAGCTCGACCAATATTCTGCGATCAGTCGAAAGGTGGCTGCAGAGACCGACACCCCCATGCTCGATCTACGCAAACACTTTCTCGGCTACCTCGCCGAACACAATCCGGACAACGTGGGAAAAGGCATCCTCACCTACGACGGAGTGCACCTAACCCAAAAGGGCAACCGCTACCTCGCTGACCTGATGCTGCAAGAACTGGGAGTGACCGAGGAATCGGCCAAGAGCGAGTAACACCTCGCCCCACCAGCGCAGTTACTCGCGCTCGATGCGGAAGATCGTTTCGCCCGGCTTGTAGTAATTCAAGCGATCACGGGCGATGAGTTCGAGGTAGGCGGGATCTTTCTCGATGGCGCGCAGCTCGCGTTCTTTGGCATCCTTTTGGTCAATCACCGCTTGTTCGGAAGCTTGGACTTCGGCGAGATCCGCGCGTAATTTTTCCAACTTCCGATGGTGCGGAAGGCCAGCGACCAAGAAAGCACAGCTAGCCGTGAGCAGCAGCCCACAGAGCGCCAGGCGGACACCGGCGTTCATCCGCTCGGTGCGGGCACGCATCTTGTTGTAGCCCCCTTCGCGGTGCTGCCTTCTGGTGGTGTTCCTTTTGTTACGTGCCATGCTCACTCGCAGCCATTCGCCTGCGCCCGTAACGTAACCGATTAGTTAAGAGATCGGAAGGAAAAAAACGTCGCCGATTTCCGTCGATACACAACTACACCACTCCTTTGCGGCCGATCGACATGCTCATGTGGATCGCTGGCGGGCATCGAAGCTCTGGATCACTTGGGGTCGGTTCAAGACAATGAATGTGAAAACACCGAGCACGGTGCCCATCGGCATGTTCAGGCAATTGATCCCAGCCACCACCAGGCAGAGCAAACGGGACTCGCGCCTAACAATTCTGCGAGCCACCAGGAAGTTCAGCAGAGCGATCACCCAGCCTGAGAGAATAATCAAGGTCGCGACACCGGTGAACAGCGCGCCTGCCATCTGCATGCTTTCCTTTTCCTGAGGCGAGACCGTGCTGCTGCCAAATCCTCCGGTGAGCATCATCACGCCCACCAGTAAGTGAAAAATGGGGACACAGGCGAGCAGGGCGGTCAGCCCGGCCATCACGTAATAACAGATCGAGAGAATCCGGATATGTTCGACATCTTGCGCGTCGGGAGCCTGGCCGGGCATGCCTGCCGGCGGCTGCGGTGGGATGTGTAATCCACTCGGCGGCGCTGAGCTGGGCAGAGCGCTAGACTCCGGTGGCGAGGGCGTGTGCGAAAGATCATCCATGCCACCAATTAATCACAACGGCGGAAAAACGGAAGCGGCATCTCCGTGGGGGATACAGGGGTGAATATTCCGACAGCCGAAGACTTCGGTCTTGCAGGTGACAGTCGCTTGGCCATAGACTCTATACGCATAGTTCATCCGGCAGCTCTCACGCTCACGGCTTCGCACTCACCTTTACTCTCATGTCAGCTGACCCTATCTTCCCTAAAGCGAACCCTCTCACCGAGAAGCTTTTCCAGACCCTGCGTCTCCACCCCAAACGGATCGTCTTTACCGAAGGCGAGGATGTTAGAGTCGTGCGAGTAGCTGCACGCATGGTGGAGCTGGAGATCGGAGTGCCCATCCTCATCGGCGATCGCAACCGCATCCGTCAGATGGCCAAGGATGAAAACCTGCCGATGACCTTCATCAGCGTGGTGGATCCGGCGAAGTCATCCGACCTCGGACTGTTTTGTGAACGATTGAAAAAGGTGGCTCGCTACGCCGGAAAACACATCGCCGATCCCTGCGAGGTGGTTTCCCGGCCGCACAACTTCGCCGCCATGATGGTGCAGTATGGTCACGCCGACGGCATGGTCTCCGGCAACCAAGCGATGCCAGCCACTGTGCTGCGCGCGGCAAAGACAATGATCAAACCGATCAAGGAAGTGCCGCAACTGTTCGGTGCCAAAATCCTGGTGGCCCCGCATTTGAAGAATTTTGGTCGAGACGGCATGCTTTTCCTCGCCGATAGCGGGGTGATCCCAGAGCCGGACATCCGGCAGCTGGCATCAATTGCGATCGAGACCGGCAAGTTGGCGAAGCATTTCCTCGGTCGCCGACCACGGATCGCCATGCTCAGTCACTCCACCCACGGAAGCTCGAGCACCGAGTCAGCCAAGAAAATGGCGGCCGCTACAGAACTCGCCAGACAGCAGATCCACGACCTTTTTCTCGATATGGACATCGACGGTGAAATCCAAGCGGATGTCGCCGTGGATAACACCGCAGCCGAAATCAAAGTTCAGGATCGTCGCGCGCAAGAGCCGTCCGATGTGCTGGTCTTCCCCAACATCGATGCCGCCAATATCTCTCTGAAGCTGGTCCAACACTTGGGCGGTGCCCAAAACTACGGGCTCCTGATCATGGGGCTGACCCGCCCAGCCGCGCAGGTGCCACGCACCACGACGGAAGAAACCTTGTTAGGAACCGCTGCCATTGTGGGAGCCGAAGCCATTAAGGCTCACGAGTTCCAGCTGGCGAAAAAATAACACCATCCTCCCCCTTAGCAGGTCTCCTGGCGGACTCCTTGTCTGGGTGGAATTTCCTGCGCCATCATCGCCCAGCATCATCGAGTGCTCGCGTGCGAACATCGCCTTCGTGCTTGAGCGGTCGGCCCCTGCCGTCCGCTAAATATTCCGCATTCACACGCTAGGCGCTCTTCCCTGCTCGCTCCTTGGGTTAAGATGAAGATCCGCACTTTATATTGCGTCTTCAAATTGAGATTACGGCATTTTCTACAGGATTAACTCGAGGCGCTGTTACCCATCAGTCCGAATACTTTGAGTTTAGTGATAACATTCACTTTCTTAACTCTCTTAGACGCCATTGTTAGGGATGATCACAGTGGTGACCTGACGAAGAAAAGTGTTCTCAAGCACTTTTCAGAGGTCCAAAAGCTTCTGTTTCACAGCCTCGTGGCATTTTTTTTCAGTCCTTACGGTCAAGATTTTATCGCCGACTGAGCCCCTTTGTGAACGACCGTTTGTAGTCGTAGAGCCATTTACAGTATTTACATTTTACACATCTTAAATGTTATTTTCTGTAAATATTAACTTAAATTAACTTTAAAGGAGACGTTTTACCTTGCTTAAAGTGTGTTTTTTATAAAAATAACACCCGTCACCCCAAGCGACGCAAAGCAACCCCCAAACCACCCTCCAAAACATGAAAACGAAAACATTACTGATTGCAGCCATTTCACTGGCCACTACGGCTCTGTCACAGGCATTCACCATCGACTTCAATGCACTGGTTGTTCCCGTGGGCACGACTATTGACAGCGACAACTCCCTGACCATCGATGTAGAAGGATACGGAGACGTCCGTTTTGAAGTCGCCGGAACTGACGTAGTCCAAGTGGGCACGACCTATTCAAACGACCCGGGCACATCCATCGTCAACTCACTTGAAATGGACGGAGGCGACACCGTGCTGGTGACCTTCCTCGGACCGGAAGCCCTCAATGTGGACTTTGACCTCGCGGGCCTGACTCCGGGCGAAGAAGTGGTTCAGATCAACCAAAACGCCTTCCGCACCTACGAATTCACCGTCAACACCGTGGCCAACCCAGGTGCCGACGGAGCTGGGATCGCCGCAGTCAGCTGGACGGCCGTTCCTGAGCCAAGCTCAGCCATGCTGGGAGCTCTCGGTGCCTGCGCGATCTTGCTCAGACGTCGCCGCTAATTTTTTAGCGCCTTCCCATTTTCATCCCTCCAAGGATCTCAACAATCCACCAACCGATACAAGCGGTTGGTGGATTTTTTTATGTGCTACGATCGCCCTTGTTGTTCCTCTTCCGGGGATAAGCTTTTTTTTTGCTTTCAGGATTCTCTGTAAAACTTAGTCTAAGCGCTATGAAACATCTTCTGCTCCTGCTGCTGTTACTTCCAGCCTCCCTGATGGCGAATGGCAAAAAGACACCTCCGGCATCCATTTCTTTCCACATGCAAGGTGATCCAGTGGAAGCTCCCAAATTCGCACGCAAGGTCAAAACCTTGGCCGGTGAGTATTACTTCCGCAAGGTTCCTGAAGTCAGCACCAAGGATATCGTCGCCTTTAGCCCATTCCCAGCCGATGACAACTTGACCTACGGCATCGTTTTCAAAATCAACAAACAAGCGACCCGCCGTCTTCAGGCTGCGACCACGATGAACCGTGGAAAGCTGCTGTTAGCCTTGGTCAATGGCCAAGCGCTAGGTGTGGTGCGCATTGATAAACCCGTATCCGATGGAATTCTCGTGATCTGGAGTGGTGTCAAACTCGACGAAATCAGACTCTACGATCAAGTGGCTCCCCGCATTGGCGAGGACGAGAAGAAGTGGAAAAAACGCCTCAAAGAAGAGCGTAAGAAGCGATAACAAGCATGTCTGCTCGATCTCTCTCACGCCTGCTGGGCATTCTCTTCCTGCTCACCTGCCAGCTTACGGCAGCCCCGGCGGAAATCGTTCTCCCCACGGTGAATGATCACCTGTTTCGTGGTGAAGGGGAAAAGTTTTACATGTACGTCCACCGCACCTTCGAGGGCAAATCTTCGCGTCCTTGGCAGGCTGGGAAATACGGCTTCGTGCGTAATTTGAAACGCACCGAGGACGGGGTGATTGGCACCCGCTTCCACGAGGGGATCGATATCCGCCCCATCAAGCGAGATCGCTCGAACAAACCTCTCGATGAGGTGAAGGCAATCGCCAGCGGCGTGGTGGCTTACACCTGCCCGGTCAACGGCCGGAGCAATTACGGCAAGTACATCGTGGTTGAGCACAACTGGGACAGTGGGCCACTTTGCAGTCTCTACGCTCACCTTTCCGACGTGAAGGTTCAGGTCGGAGAACGCGTCACCCAAGGGCAAACGATCGGCATGATGGGCTACACCGGCGCCGGTATCAACCGGGAGCGCTCGCACCTCCACCTCGAGCTCGATCTCATGCTCTCCACCCACTACGATGCCTGGCATGCGAAGTATTTCGGCAGCAAAAACTACCACGGCAATCACAACGGCTTGAACATGGCTGGCCTCGATGTCGCCGGCTTCTACATCGCCAAAAACAAGGACAAAACACTGACCATCCCCCGCTTCGTCAAGTCACGCAAGGTGTATTACAAAGTGACGGTGCCACGCCACGGACCACTCAACCTCATGACGCGTTACCCATGGCTCGTGAAGGGCGACGCCAAAACGCCCACACCATCGTGGGAAATCTCCTTCACCGCATCCGGCCTTCCGGTCAACGTGGCGGCCAGCAACCGTAAGGTGTCGGCCCCGCGGGTGACCTCGGTTCGCAAATGCCTGTCAAAGCATGAATACCACACCAAGGGAATCCTCACCGGCACCGGCTACCGAGCCTCACTGAGTGCCACCGGCCGACGCTTCATCGATCTCCTGACTTGGCCAGAAAATGGCGAAGTCACAAACGCTTCGAACTAGGAAAACAGAGACCTGGCTCCTCATGGTTGGAACCTCACCGCTGGCGAAACCGACGGAGTTCATCCGCGGCACGATAGGCAATTTCCAAGGCCTGCCCTGCATTTAAGCGTGGATCACACTGGGTCTCATAACAGTGGTGTAAATCCTCTTCCCGGATCGCATAAGCTCCACCGGTGCATTCGGTGACATAGCGCCCGGTCATTTCCAGATGTAAGCCTCCCGGATAAGTTCCGGCCTCACGGTGGGCAGCGAAAAAGGCCTCAAGCTCGGCCATAATCCGATCGAAGTTCCTCGTTTTATAACCACTGCTGGCCGTCTCGGTGTTGCCATGCATGGGGTCGCATACCCAAACAACCTTATGCCCAGCCTGTTTGACTGAGCCTAACAATTGAGGTAAAACTTGCTGCGTCTGTTCCACTCCCATCCGACAGATGAACAGCAATTTGCCACTCTGGTTGTCAGGATTGAGCTGCTGGCACAGGTTTAAGCAATCGTCCACCGAAGCAGTCGGTCCGATCTTTACCCCCACCGGGTTTTCCACACCACGTATGAATTCGAGGTGCGCACTACCCGGCTGACGTGTCCGTTCTCCCACCCAGAGACAGTGACCGGAGAGATCATACCAACAACCGTCGACCTCCCTGGCCATAACCTCCTCGAACTCTAACAACAACGCCTCGTGTGAGATGTAGAGGGCCGTCCCTTGCAGACTGGAAAAGGCTTCCAAGGGAACGCCGCAGGCATGCATGAAGTCGAGCGCCTGATGAATCTGGTCGGTCATGGCGCCGTAGCGCTGGGCGAGCGGTGTCGCTTGAACGGATTCCAAATTCCACGCCCTGATATTTTGTAAACTGGCAAAGCCCCCGGTGGCCATGGCCCGCAACAGGTTGATGCTTGTCACCGATTGCTGATAGGCGCGGAGCATTCTCTGCGGGTCGGGTGTGCGACTGGCGCTGGTAAAATCAATGCCGTTGATACTGTCGCCGAGGTAGCTGGGCAGGCTCACTCCGTCGCGAGTTTCCACCGGCGAGGATCGGGGTTTGGCAAACTGGCCAGCCACGCGTCCCATTTTCACCACCGGACAGGAGCCGGCGTAGGTGAGCGTCACCGCCATTTGCAGGATCACTTTCACGGTATCGCGCAGGTTTTGTTCGGAAAACTCGGCAAAGCTCTCGGCGCAGTCTCCACCCTGAAGCAGGAAGCCCTCACCCCTCTCGACCCGGCCCAGATCGTCGCGCAGCGACCTCACCTCCTCGGCAAAGACCAAGGGCGGCGATTGTTTCAGCTGCGCAGTGACGTCAGCCAGCGCATCCTGATCCGGGTAAACAGGCTGGTGCAACGCCGTGTGCTGGCGCCATGAGGACGGATTCCAATTACTCATATCATGCATCGTGATGCAGGGCCTTCATGGTGGCCTCCCATTGTTTTTCAAAGTTGCCATTCACCTCGCTGAGGACAGATGCCGCGCGCTTGGCCTTATCTAACAGGCCAGTCAGCCACGCATAACAGACTGCCTGCTCGGTGCGCAGCTGCCCTTCCAAGGTTCCCAAGGTCTGCCGAAATGCCTTCTGGTGAATAAGCAGCACAGAGTCCGGCTGAAGCTTGCCCCAAGGAAGAAACACCTCACCGTTCTCCCCCTTGAGCCGCAGCCCGCCAGGTTTTGATCCTAGGATTTCTTGATAAACCTTACCCTCGAGATCCGTGACTTCCAGTGCCACGCCTTGGTCAGGAATGACTTCTTCGAGTCCACCGAGGAAGGCACTGGCAGAGTCGGTGAGGTAGACGTAGGCATCGCGCTCTTCCACCGCGTGCTCGTTGATCCGAACATCCTGCAGTAGTTCGGAGGCTTTGGCAAAGTGGGCTTTAGCGACCAGCTCGCGGAACTTCGGCATTACCTCCGTGTAGCGAGGCGCCTTATTTTTCTCGATCCCCTCACGCTCCGCCTGTTCGCGCATTTCACGAATGTGCACCATCAGACGGATCTGCCAGACGCGGATATGGAACTTGGCACGGCCTCTGGTTTGCAGCTCTCCGAGCGCTTGTTTCAGCTCGTCCAAGCGGGCTCTTGCTTGTTCAATACTGGTCGGTTCCGATTGGTCGAACATCGGACGAAGACGCCGGTAATCGGCCAAGTAACGTTTGGAAATTTCAGGATAAACACTCAGTGGACTGCCTTCGGCGAAGGGCATCTGCACGATCCGCTTGAACAACGGCACGGCATCTTGCCAAGCACCCATCTCCCAATTCTTCAAGGCCACAGCCATCAGGTGCACTACCTCCATGGTGTTCTCTTTGACCTCCGGGTTCTTGATCGATTGCAGCGAGCCCAGTCGATGCACCAGTCGGCCCATTTCGCTATCGTTAGAAATCTCACGCTGCTGCATATGCTGGCGCACCTGCCCGATGGCCGATGAGGCATCGCCTGGGTTGCCACTCAGCCAGGTGGCGATCACCGCCTCCACACCGGCCCAGGTTGCAGCTGGCTCCTGGACGTCAGGATCGCGCATGAGCTGGATGAAAACGTCTTTGGCCTCATCGTATTTTTTCTCCTCCAGAAAGGCATGGGACGAGCGGAACATACTGCTCACTTTCGCGGCCACTTCCGGGCTGTATTCGCCATCATCGCTGACTTCGGGTTGCTCGACAGGTTCCTCTGTCGCACCAAGCACCGGAGCTTCGTCGGGAGTGGCGGACTTCTTCTGAATCACCATGTATCCTGCGATTACTAACAGAGCCAGCACCACCGCCGAAGTGGCGATCAGACTGATCAGCCCCTTATGAGATGCTCCACGGCGTCGGGCGCGCTCCTTGCTATGAATCGGCTCGGATGCGCCATTCCCCTGGGTTACCTGATAGGCATCTTCACAGGCTTGTTCCATCTCGGCATAGGATGAAAACCGGTCTTCAGGGTTGATCGCCATCGCCTTGTCCACCAGGTAACAGGTTTCCGGTTTCAACCACGGAGCCACCTTCGCCAGCGGTGGGATGTTTTCCTTGGCCTTGCGCACCTCGCGGGTGGATTTAGTCTCACTGGAGATCGGCGGCTGACCGGAAAAGGCGTGATAAAGAGTCGCCCCCAAGGCATAAATATCGCTGCGGAAATCTTCCTCAATGCCGTCGAGGGCTTCGGGCGGCACGTAGTAGGGGGTGGCCCAGATTTCATCCGCCTTTGCCTTGCCTCCCTGGGTGACTAACGCCAGGCCGAAATCGACAATTTTCACGTGTCCGGCAGCATCGAACAGAATGTTTCCCGGTTTCACATCGCGGTGAATCAGACCGGCGTCGTGCGCTGCATCGAGACCGGCAATGATTTCCGAAGCGATCGGTAACAGCTCATCTTCCTTCACCGCCCCCTCTTTGGCGATGCGTTGCTCAAGGTTCTCCCCGGGCACCATTTCCATGGCGATGAAATACACCCCAGCGGTTTGTCCCACGGTGTAAACTCGGACAATATGAGGGTGGCTGATCCCCGCAGTGATCAGAGCTTCGTGCTCGAACTGCTGCATCCGCACCTCGTCCTTGGAATATTCCTCGTTGAGAATCTTGATGGCGACATCGCGCTGCAGGGTGGTGTCGCGCGCGGCGAAAACCATGCTCATCCCCCCCACGGCGTGACGTGCGGTGAGCAGATAGTGACCTAACTCACATTTGACCCGAGTGTGGTGCCCGCAATCGGGACAAACGACATTAGTGTAAGGCAACAAGGTCGAAATATCCATCTTGCACCCGCAAGCACTGCAGTGGGCAATTTGAGGTTCACTCGTTTCATCCATCATGAGGCTCCAAACTACGCAAAGGCTTACGTTTTGAAAACTCTAAAGACCATCACATTGAACCTTCATGCTTGCAGCTGCGCCACGACCTCGCTTTATTGTGAAACGCAATTATGAACGATGTCATTGATCGACTCGCCGACCAGGCATTCCAGACGGGAGCCACCGACTTATTTCTCTGCGAGGACAAAGTGCCGCGCGTGCGATTGAACAACGACGTGCAAGTCCCCGGTGACGACCCGCTAACCAGGGACACCCTCACCCAATTCTGGATCAGCTGCGGAGCCGATCCGGAGACCACCCAGGAAAAGGACATCAGCTACATCACCGGCGGAGGTCATCGACTCCGAGTCAATTTATACAAATCTCTGGGAGCTCTCGCCGCCGTGCTTCGCCCCATCAAAGATCACATTCCCTCGCTGGAAGAGCTCGGCGCTCCAAAGGACCTGCTCACTCGGTGGGTCTCCAAACAAGCAGGCCTGGTGCTGATCACCGGTCCCACCGGATCGGGGAAATCCACCACCCTCGCATCATCGCTGCAGTGGGTGAACGAGCACCAATCGCGCCATGTGGTGACCATCGAAGATCCCATCGAATATCTCTTCGAGAATCATCTCAGCTACTTCTCGCAGCGCGAGCTGCACTCGGACACCCATTCCTTTTCCGCCGCCCTCCGCGCCTCGCTGCGGCAAAGCCCCGACATCATTCTGGTGGGGGAAATCCGCGATCAGGAAACCGCCCAGATCTGTCTGCAAGCGGCGGAAACAGGTCACCTCGTGCTCGCCACCCTGCACAGCTCCGGAGTCACCGATACCTTGGAGCGCCTCACCAATCTATTCGAGGCCGGCAGTCGACAAGGCCTGCTCAAGCTGCTCTCCCAGCATCTGATAGGCATCCTCTCCCAGCAGCTTCTCCCCCGCCCCGACGGCGGCATGCTGCTCGCCATCGAACATTTGCAAAATGAAGCCGCCACCCGCAGCTGGATCAAACATAGCGAGCTCCCGGAAATTTCCGACCACATCAACCGAGTCGACAACCCCGCGAACTGCTCCTTTGTCCGCTTCCTCGTGGCTGCATCCCAGCAGGGTTACCTCGATGAGCACGTGGCACGACAAGCGGCCGCCAATCCTCAGGACTTCGATCGATTGATCCGCGGCATATCCTAACAGACGACCAATTTTACCATGAGTGAAGTGAAAAAAATCACCGACTACCTCCGCGTCACCGTGGAGCTCGAGGGCTCTGACCTGCATCTCACCAGCGGTGCGCCACCGGCAGCCAGGGTCGACGGACAGTTGAAACCACTGGAGGAGTTCTGCCTCAACGACGAGGTGTGCAAGCAACTCATCATGGACACCCTCACCGAGGCGCAACGCACCGAGTTAGAACAAAACTGGGAGCTCGATTACGCCATCCACGTCGACAACGTCGGGCGCTTCCGCGGTAACGTGCATTACATCCGCGGCCACATCGAAGCATCATTCCGCTACATCCCCACCGAGATCCCCGACCTGGCAACCCTCGGTCACTACCCGGTGATCGAGCAGATCTGTCAGCTGCGGCGCGGGTTGGTATTGCTGACCGGTGTGACAGGCTCTGGAAAAACCACCACCATGGCCTCGATGATCAAGCGCATCTCCGAGACCCGCTCAGGCGTGATCATCACCGTCGAGGACCCGATCGAGTTTGTTTACGAGCACCGGTCGTGTCTGGTGAAACAACGTGAAGTGGGGTCCGATACCAAAAGCTTCTCCGGCGCCCTTCGTCAGGCTCTGCGGCAGGACCCCGACGTCATCGTGGTCTCCGAACTGCGCGATCTGGAAACCATCCGCATCGCCCTGACCGCCGCCGAAACGGGGCACTTGGTGATCGCCACGCTACACACCGTGGACGCACCGCAGAGTGTGGATCGTTTGGTGGATGTCTTTCCTCCCGACCAGCAGCAGCAAATCATCGCCCAGCTGGCCAACGTTTGCGAAGCCATCGTCTCGCAGCGACTGCTTATGCGGCCCGACGGCCAAGGACGCGCGCTCGCCACCGAGGTGATGAAGATGAACCACGGCCTGCGCACCTGCATCCGTGAGCGCAAGATCGAACAGATGGTGGGGCTGATGGAAATTGGCCAAGGCGAAGGCATGCACACCATCGATGAGTCGCTCGCCCACCTGCTGCAAACCGGGCAGATCGATTTGCAAGAGGCCCTCTACAACTGCCGCGATCGCAAACGCTTCGAACCCAACAAATAGTTTTATTTCCTACCTAACATCATGTCGAACACACACCTACCGGTCTCCGAATACATCAAACAAGGGATCTTCATCATCGCCGTTATTGCCATCGCACTTTTTGGCATCAAGAGCTGCCGCAAGTTTCAGAAAAAGCGTCAGATTGTGGTGGAGCTGAGCACCCACGCCAGCGAGTCCGCAGCCTACGAACAGTTCTATCAAGATAATGCGCGCGAGAATTTGTTCCGCGCGATGTTGACCATCCACCAGGGCGTGGAGCTCGGCATGACACCCGCCGAACTGATCGATCAGGTGCTGAACAAGGACGAAGGCGAAATGTTCTCCACCGAAACTCCGGATAACCTCTCCACCCGAGAGGAACTCATCCGCGAAGCGCTGCTGAGCAATTATGACAATTGCCGCAAGCTGGGGATCTTTGACAACGCGCTGAATCTCGACGCTTTGAAAGATGGCGAGTTCCCAACCATCGGCAGTGGCCCCTCCGAGGGCGACGAGGTGATCATCGACTACATCATCCCCAGCTACCTGCTGCCGGGGGCTGAAAAAATGCTTCCCAACCTGAGCATCGCCCCGCCGCTGCCGGCCGACTACGATAGCTCACAAAACCTCAGTGCATTTGCCATCGCTCGCTCGAAACAACTGGCGAAACAACTCGCCGAAGCACGACTGATTGAAAAAGAAGTCTACAAGAAGGTGCTGGACTACTACGAAACCATCACCAAGCAACCTCTGGTGGCGCCCAAAACCGAGGACGCCGAAGCCTCCGAGTAGCTGATTCTTACTTCTCCGCTTTCTTCTTCAGCCAGGTCTCAAAAAACAGATCTGATCGATTAATGAGAGCCTCGTCGTCACGACCGAACAGGTCTCGGTCGATACCATCCGGGCGCAGCATCAGGCGCACTTTTTTCTCGAGCTTCTTCCCTCCACGAAGAATGTGCAGGTTGATCACATCGCCCGGGTGCTTCGATTGAATGTAATCGCTGAACACGTCCACCACACCATCGGGTGCCTGAGCCTGTTCGAATTTGGAAAAATCCACGTCGTCCACGCCGGTAACGATGTCACCCATCGCCAGCCCTGCGCGTTCCCCCGGGGTGCCACGAACCACCTGCGCAATGCGCACGCCTCTCCGTGCCGGCAGATTCGCCCCACCGGGAACGATAGCCTCTTCCATGCGCACACCGACAAAGCCTTTGCCCTTGCCGAATTCACGCAGGATCACTGCGTCCTTCATCAGGGAGTAGCAGCGCGTTTTCAGCTCGGGATCTTTCTCCTGATTCCACACCTGATAGAGGAGATCGGGCGCTTGTTTGACATTTTCTTTCGACCACTGTTGCAGTTCCTCGTAGCCCTGTTGTCGTTCCGAGAACTCGGCGGAGGCCATTTTTTTCAGTGAAGTGCGAGGAAGTTCCGCCACTGCGTTCAGCGAAGTCACGGTTAGAAAACTCACCCACAGCAGGAGTCGGTGGAGTCGGATTCCCAGCAATTGATTCATATCACGGATGCTAGCGCGGTTTACTGAGATTGCAACTCCCACGAAATCGATGCATGCCGCCATCTGCCTACTCGCAAAACTCCAGCGAGAGATCGAGTGCCACTGCCGAGTGAGTCAGTGCGCCGACGGAAATAAAATCAACTCCTGTCTCGGAGATCGCTTTTACTGTGGTCAAATTCACGCCACCGCTGGCTTCTAACAACGGACCGGAATCGCCGCGCATGGCCACCGCCTCACGCATGAGATCGTTGCTCATGTTATCGAGAAGAATGTAATCCACCCCATTGAGTTCAAGGAAACTCTTCACCTGCTCCAAGGTATCTGCCTCGAGTTCTACCTCGACGTCCGGCAGCTCTTGCTTCAGCTGGTCAATCGCTGCCTGCATGCCCGCCAGTTTGTCCTGGGCCACAATGTGGTTATCCTTAACCATGGCGCGATCGTAGAGGCCCATCCGGTGGTTGGTGCCACCGCCGGCGACCACCGCCATCTTTTCCAACTGACGCCAGCCGGGCGTGGTCTTGCGGGTGTCCAAAATCTTCGCACGAGTGCCTTCGGTGAGGGCGACGTAGCGACTGGTATTGGTGGCAATGCCTGAGAGCCGCTGCATGAAATTCAACGCAGTGCGCTCTGCGGTCAGAATCGACCGAGCCGCCCCTTCAATTTCCAACACATGGTCGCCGTATTGCACCTGGTCGCCATCTTGTTTCACTGCCATGAGAGAGACCTCGGCATCGACCCGGCGGAACACCTCGATCGCGAGATCGATCCCGGCCACCACACCATCCGCTTTGGCATAAATATAGGCCTTGGACGATTTCTCCTCGGGCACAAAGTAACGCGATGTCACGTCCCCCGGCCCAATATCCTCCACCAATGCCAGATCGATGAGTTGATCGCTTACGTCAGAAAATTGCTGCATGACTGGATCATCGGCTACTGCGGAGAAAATGACAATGCAACATTCCGCCCCTGTCATCCAGCCACGGGAAAACCGCCCTCCGCCCCAGATCTAGGCATATTACCGTTGTTTATTAGCTGAATTCTGGCAGAAACCTGCCGCGATGCTCGCCATTCAAAATCTTCATATCGAATTCGGTGCCAGGGTCATTTTCAAGGACCTCTCCTTCACCGTGCACGCCAAAGAGCGAATTGCCTTTGCCGGACACAACGGCGCGGGGAAATCCACCCTGATGAAGTGCATCGCCGGTATTCTCAAACCCAATGGAGGCCGACTCACCAAGCCAAAACATTGCCAGATCGGTTACCTCCCACAGGAAGGCATCCACATCCACGGCATCACGCTCTGGGACGAGGTCGAGTCCGCCTTTGCCGAAACGCAGAGCCTGCAGAAAGAAATCGATGAAATGGCCGCCCGCCTGCACGACCTCGATCCACGCTCGGCACCCTACTCGGACTTGCTCAACCAGATCGGCGAGCTGGAGCTGAAGCTGCACGACTCGGACCCGGGCATGATCAAACCCCGCATGGAATCCGTGCTCACGGGGCTGGGATTCAAGCGCAGCGATTTCACCCGCGACTGTGGCGAGTTCTCCGGTGGCTGGCAGATGCGGATTGCGCTGGCGAAGTTGCTGCTGCAGCAACCGGAAGTCCTCTTGTTAGACGAACCGACCAACCACCTCGACATCGACTCTCAAAAGTGGATGGAGAGCTATCTGGTGAACTATCCGGGTGCCATTCTGATCATTTCCCACGATCTTGCTCTGCTCGACATGCTGACCACACGCACCATCGCCTTCCACCACGGTCGTGCTGAGGAGTATGCTGGTAATTACTCGTTTTACGTCAAGGAATCCGTCCTGCGGAAAGAAATCCTAGTCAAACAATACAAGTCACAGCAGCGCGAGATCAAACAAACCCAAGACTTTATTGATCGATTCCGCTCCAAAGCCACCAAGGCCAAGCAGGTACAAAGTCGGATCAAGCAGCTGGAGAAAATGGAGATCATCGAGCTCGAGGAAGAAGACGCCGTGATGAGCTTCAAGTTCCCCAACCCACCAGCCTCCGGCCACTCAGTGGCGATGCTGGAAAAAGCCTGCAAGGCCTACGGCAAGATCAACATTTTCCAGAACTTCAACTTCGAGATTACCCGAGGCGAACGTCTGGCCATCGTCGGACCGAACGGTGCGGGTAAATCCACCTTCTGCCGACTCATCACCGGCCAGGAAGAACCGGATAGCGGCACGCACACCTTCGGACACAAGGCGGCGGTCTCCTTTTTCTCCCAGAACCACGCAGACGAACTCGATCCGGAACTCACCGTGCTCGACTGCGCCGAGGCTGCGGCATCGCGCGAGAACGCACCGCTGGCACGAAACCTGTTAGGATGCTTCCTGTTCCGCGGCGATGATGTCTTCAAAAAGATCGGAGTGCTCTCCGGTGGCGAGCGCTCACGTGTGGCGCTGGTCTGCATGCTACTCCGCCCAGCTAACTTCCTAATCCTCGATGAACCGACCAACCACCTCGATATCCAATCGCAGGAAGTTCTGCAAAATGCGCTGAAGGATTACCCCGGCTCCTACATGATCGTTTCCCACAACCGATCGTTCCTGGATCCCATCGTCACCAAGACGCTGGAGTTCCGCCAAGGTCACCCGCCGCGCACCTTCGCAGGAAACATCACCTACTACCTGGAAAAGATTGAGCAGGAGAAAAACGAGGCCAAAGGCATCGTCGCAAGCTCTCCTGTCGCCAGCAACGCACCAGTGGTAAATCGCAAAGAGCAGCGGAAAATCGAAGCCGAGCAGCGGAAGAAGCGCAACGATGTGTTGAAACCGCTGCAGAAAGAGCTCGAGGAGTTAGAAAAAAACATCGCCGAATACGAAGCCGCCCAGGCCGCGCTCACCAGCCACATGTCCGCTCCGGAAACGGCGGGCGATGCCGACAAAATGCAGCAAGCTTCGTCCGCCTACCAAGCACTCAGCGAGAAGCTCGAAAACACCTTCTCCCGCTGGGGTGACGTCAGCGATCAGATTGAGCAACTTGAGGCCGAGCTCAACAGCTGAACATCACCCACGGGACTAAAAAAAGCGGCGACTCGAAAGTCGCCACTCTATAGTTGTTTCAGGTCACATTAGCGACGGCGGCGAACGAGTCCAGCCAGCCCTGCCAGACCGAGCAGCACGAATGAGGAAGGTTCTGGCACGGCGATCACCTCGTCAAAAGTAGTGGCGACCACTAAATTATCAGCCGTCCAAGAGGCCCCGCCATTGTCCCAAGATCCACCCTGACGCAGAAAAAAGCCATCCAGAGCACCAACATCCGCATTGGTAAAAGTGACATCCGGCATGGCCGAATCTGCTAATCCTGGATTGATCCAGGCACTCACTGTGCCATTGCCATCGGCATAACCAACGATGCGCACATCTGTGTTCAAAGAAAAAGTGCTCGTGCTCGTGGCGCCCGCTGAACTGCTGCCCGTTCCTGCAGAGTTGACGCCAAGTGCAATCTCGGAACCATCTCCGCTGAGAAAGAATCTCGCTGCCTGCCCTGTCCCATCGCGGAAGCCCATGATGTAGTCCGAGGAGGCATCGTCGGAGACATTGATATCAATTCCGAAATATACACCAGAGGTCTCAGAAAAACCTCGGCTGACATCCTCGGCATCACTCCCGAGACCGGTAACGACACCTGATGTGACATCCACGGAGCCGTCTGCTCCACTGAACGCGGTCCAGTTTGAATCGGCAGAAAGATCGCCATCTGGAATCGAATCAAAATTCTCGGAGAAAATAATGGCCGACTGGGCACTCAAAGGAGCAAGTGCAAGAGCTCCGACGATAAGTAACATTGTGTTTTTCATGATGATAGTGGGTTTGTTTGTGGGGGTTCCCTCGCTTTCTAGCATCAGGCTCTGTTCCCAGTATTTTTTTCATGAAACTATTCTGTCAGACGTCACTACATAACACTTTCGTCATGATCTCATTACAACAACACAATCATTTCAATCCAGGACAGTTCCCTGGGCCATTTTGGCTTAGGCACCATGATTTGGGATGCAGCAACATCCATACCAAGATAGGCAAACCCGATGAAAACGACTCACCCTTACTAACTTTGTGACAATGGCTTACGATAGGGAACCATCATTCGAAACACCCCCACAGACCGCCCCGAGTTCGTTCTTGGACTGGCATTGTAGAGTGCGAAGAGCTGAATATTCCCCTCCACGTCCAATCGGACCGCCGTGTTGTAGAGGATTTTTTTATGCGTGCCGTAGCGAGCCACCAATCGATAAAGCTCACCGGTTTTGGGTCGGGTGTAGGAGATGGTCTTCATCGGCGGCACCGCAGTCACGGAATCGGCAAAGGCGTGCAACACGGTATATTGAGAGAGGTTTTTCAAAATGAACTGCTTCCCTGAAAACACCTCGGCATCCAAGTTGATCGTTCGCACTAACGGCGGTGAGTTCCAAAGTTTTTTCCCCGTGGTGGAGGGCAGTAGAAAAAAGATGCGCCGAGAGCCCGGCTTGCCTGCGGGGATGGTCACGTATTTCTCATACTCGTCATCCCCAGCCAACTTGCGGTAGAGAATCAGCGGCTTTTCTGGCGTCACTTCACGCATGGCGGAAGGGTTGTTAAAAGCCAGGTTCATCCCTTGCCAGTCGCTCTTCTTCTCGGTCGCGGACTTCCCTTTGTAATAGAGGCGTGGCGGTGGGATTTCGCCGGGCTGAGGCAGCAGCATAACAGGGGCCTCGGCGCCCTTGCTCTCCTTGAAACGACGACCCGGCTTCGGCCCAAGAGCGACGATCACGATTTCCGTAGGGTGCTGCAGTTCCTGCTCAGGTGTGGACTGCTCTGACTGTTCCTCCGTTGCTGCCATGAGCGAGATCGACCAAGCCAGGATGAGGAAGCAGAGGGGGGCGGGTTTCATGAAATGGGAGCTGGGTTAGATTTCATCGGCATTGAGCCAGCGCTGCGATTTGATCACGAACTTGCGGCCGAACTGCTGATTCGTCGGAGTCAGATTACCGACTTGATAAGATCCGGTGACGTAATCGATTTTCCCAGCGTCATCAGTCGGCTGATTGCCGTTCAACGATCGGTCGACGTAGTGGGGGCTGCGTTCCACGGTCGCCTCAATCCATGCCCGGGCGTGCACCACGCCGTCACTGCTGGATTCGCCGTAAGCGCGGATGGTGTAGCTATCACCACGCACGGCAAGCGCCGGAACGATAGATTCCAGCACATCGCTCTGGGTCAGGAACCCGGGCATCCCCCAGGCCTGACTCGTTGGTTGCACGCTGGTGTAGCTGCCGTCTTTTTGAAAACGGTAGCTGTTTTTAAAAGTGGATAGATTGTTGTCCGGTGCGTCGGTGCGGGTGCCGACATTGACGGCGGTGGAGAGATATTTGGATTCTTTTTCAAAATTGGCATTCAAACCAGTCGCCTGAATGGCGGCATCCAGAGTTCCCATCATTGAGGTTTCATCCTCCTCATCGCACAGGCGACGATTGACGAAGTCTGAAATCGAAACGAACGGGCCGCGCTTCTTCACCTCGACCACAATGTTCTCAGCCAGGCTTCGCAATTCCCCCTTGGTCAATTTCCTAGCTCCAATCCAGGCCCCGGATTTGTCAGGGTTTGCCTCGCTGGTTTTGGCCGCGCTGGCTGGCTGACGATGGCGGGCAAAGGAGATTTCATCTGACTCCAAATGGCCGGATTTCAGTGGTCGCTCGAGCCCCAATGTACCGGAGAGGAAGGCGGTCCAGGCCTCCACCGAGGTGGAGTTGACATTGAAAGCAGCCTTATTTTTCAACACCACAGCATTCTCCCAGAACCCGGTATTGAGACCATCGGTGGCGGTGACCATGGCGACCGCCTCGGTCTGACTCATATGGCTCTCGCTATTGAATTGATAGCGTGTGTTCCAGAGCGGCTTACTTGCGTCGGGGTTCCAAGCAAAGCCACCGGTGTCGGAGCTCAGCGGCATGCCGGAGATGAAGTAGCGGTCCCAGAGGTTCTGGTTCACCTCGTAGGCAACATCATAGGCCAGCACCTCATCGGCAGAGCTGAGCTGGGTCTCGGCGACCTTGCGGGTGACCGCCTCCGAGCCGATTTGTAACAGGCCTTGGGAATCGATGGCTTTCGCATATGGCCCGTGGCTCAGTCCGCTACCTTTGGCCGATCCGATGAGGTAGTCCCAGCGGGTGGGAGCATTATTTCCCGTGTAGCGATCCGTGGCCACCTCATGAGCGCTGCGCTCAGCCGGGGCGTGCAAGTCTCTGAGCGAATGGCCGATGAGGTAGGTGGGGTTCCAGGAATACGGGCTGAGCATCGCATGGCGCAGCTTCGCCAAAGACAGCACTCCATAATCGTTGGAAGGCAGATCAAACATCACCACATCCTGGCTGAAGGGGAAACTATTCGTTGCACCAAAAGGATTTTTCACAAAGGCGGTGCCAGAGGCATTCAGACTGGGTTGATCGTTAAAATCCTGCGGCGACATCGGGGTGAACTGAAGCAGCCACGGGCCGGTGCTGGTCATATACCACTTCAGGGCACACTGGGACGCGGGAGATCGTGTGGTCAGCTGGGCTCGGATGTTCCAGTTTGCCACCGGACTGACGTTGTAGGCCATGTGATCGGACGTCCATCGATCTACCCGTAACGGCGGCGCATTCCCCTCGGTGCTAGACTCATCCAGCCAGAGCAACTTCGCGCCCACCTGGTGGGTCGGTGGGGCATCTTTCAATGGAGCTTCGGCGAAGGTCTGCAAGTTGCCAAAACTGCCGGGCGGCTGCAGTGCGGAGCCCCAGGTCTCGCCGATGTAGCCAAAGTAAGTCGTGGGTTTCGCCCCACCGGCGGCATTATTCACCAGCTGCAAGGTGGGGTAGGCCGAGCTGGTGTAGAGGTCTTCTAAGGACGGCGCGGTTCCTGATTTCAGAATGAAGGGGAAGCTCTCCACCTTGCCATCGGTCTGCATCGTGACTTCCGGCTGATAATCAAAGATCCTGCCAAAATCGATCTCGCTGAGGTCGGTGCTTGAGAGACTTCTCCAGCTGGTTGCCTGCACCTCGTATTTCACATCGGCCGCGTGATCGTAGAAAAAGTGGTTCTTCCCCTGCTCTTCGGAGGAGCTGAGCACGTTGGAGGCGACTGACGTAGGTTGATACTTCTGAAGCTTGATTCCACTGGCCGTCAAATCAGCCGTGACCACCTTGGGTGAGAACACATGGCACTCGCCAGCCCCCATGCTAGTGGCCTCGAGAGTGAACGCGAGGTAGCGGGATTCAGGAAAGGGATTAGTCCGCATTTTATAGACACTGCCGCCGACGTAGCCACTTTTCTGAATCCACTTGGAAAACACATGACCGGAATCACTCTGGTGCGCTGTCTTGAGGTCGTTCACATGTGCCTCCTCAGGGAAGAAATGCATGCCATGGGAGAGATTGTAGAAAGGATTCGGCATCAGCACGGTAAGCGCCGGCACCTTCAGTTCCCGATTGTAAGGGTTCCACAAACAAACACGCGGAATGATGTGCGTGCGGATGCGTTGATTATGGTGGGAGAAGTAGTAGTGCCAGCGGCTGTCGGTCATCACCGGATGCACCTTCGGCGCAGATTCGGCCCACTGGGAGGCATCGAAGCAGGCACCGTCGGAAATCGCATGCGGCCAGGCAGTGGTCGGCCGCATCCTAACGGCAGAGCTGCTGGCACTGGTCTGCGCATCATTCGAAGTCACATAGGCCTGCTGTGCCCAATCGCGCAGCGCACCGAATGAAGGCCCCAGCACCCCGTGATCCGCCCCCGGGATGATCGGATAAGTGGAAGAAAACACGCTAGGTTCAGAGCCCTCACTGTGATCGAAATCGACACTCTCCTGCCCCTGTTTCGCCAGCAGCAAGGGGGTGAGATCTTTACGCAGGCCACCGTGCAAGGTATCCGTGAACAGTCCGGGTGCCTCAGCCGTGAGGTGGTGGTATTTTTCCCGCAGTGCTTCCCGGACATCCTTGTCACCGGCCTGAACAAGCGCCGCACTGGCGTAGGACAGCACCTTGCCAGAATGGTTTAAAGCTTCCTCGGTAAAGTCCTGAAAAGGTTCCTTGTCATTAGGCAGCCTCACCAAGGCTGGGTTCCCCCTCGGCGAAGCTTCCAGAGCGGCGTCCACATCCAGAACTTCGGAGATCGGATCGATGGAGGCTTTTTGATTGTTATCGGCGACATACCACGCGTAGCCCCCCCTCCCTTCGACTTCGACTTTTTCCACAAGCACCCGTGCCTCTTGATACTCGCTGGCATTCAATCCACTGCCCAAGCTTCCTCGTCCGACAATTTCAACCACCCCAGAATCTGTGGTATCCAGTAGCTGTGAGGCATCGGCATCGCTTGATTGCTGGCTGACTAACCAAGCTCGGCGAAGCTCCGTTTTCCATGCGTCATTGGCTAAGCTGGGTAGACTATTTCTCAAATCCTCGTAGCCGCCGGCACTGGCGTAGGGCGCGCCAGACACTGGAGAACTGCCCAATTTTCCGATCACCGGCCAGTCTTGGCCCGACTCGGAGACTGTGGTCGACCACACACCGAGCCAATTGCGGTTCGCCACAGTGGACGTTGCTGTTTCCTCCTCCAAAATCGCTGCCCGGGCGGACACCCGCTGATCGGGCCCCATCTGAGTCTGCAGCTCACTGAGAGCCAACATCAAGGCGAGACGGGCGTTCGCTTGCGCCACCGCTTGATGGTTGGAATGTTGCTGACTCCTTAACTCCAAGGAACTCAGCGACACCATCGCCAAAGAAACCATCACCATGAGAATCATCACTGACATCGTGGCGATGAGGGCAAAACCAGGTTGCCTATTTCTACGCTTGGATTCGTAGGATGAAATATACATAGAATTAGGTGAGCAAAATTTTACCAATCCAAATATCAGGGGGGATCCTTGTAATCCTTTCTCTTTTAAAACTTAATGCCGCGGAGATCAAACACAAAGTCATTACAAAGTAATACTCTGGATCTGATTATTCAGTCGTAAATTCATCGCAGTTTTGTAAGAAACAGGAATGACGTATCTGGAAGTAGCTAAGCAGGCGGCGCACCAAGCTGGATCATT
The DNA here is from genome assembly GCF_016811075.1 of Oceaniferula flava. Taxonomy (NCBI): domain Bacteria; kingdom Pseudomonadati; phylum Verrucomicrobiota; class Verrucomicrobiia; order Verrucomicrobiales; family Verrucomicrobiaceae; genus Oceaniferula; species Oceaniferula flava. The sequence goes on along the minus strand of NZ_JAFBGL010000001.1, from coordinate 193,184 downwards.
TCTTCGTGAGCATTTTGGCACTCAGCTCGAGGTGGATGAGGCCAAGCATCACGACATCAAATTAGCGCTCGACCGTGAAAGCCAGGACCTGATCACCCGGGTGCTGCTCGCCGAGTTCCCCGACCACGCGCTGTATGGCGAAGAGGGACTCGCTGGCGACCAAGACAGCGCCTACCAGTGGATTGTCGACCCCATCGACGGCACGGTGAACTATTTCTACGGCATCCCCCACTACTGCGTCTCCATCGCTCTGCGTCACGAGGACGAACTGATCGTGGGTGTCATCTACGACCCCAGCATGGACGAAATGTGGGAAGTGGAAAAAGGCAGCCCCGCCCTGCTGAACGGTGAACCTATTTCGGTCAGCCCACGCACGAAACTTGAAGAGTCCGCGTTATTTTTCGGCTGCGGCAAAAACGAAGAAGCCATGGCCACGGGGATGGATCGCTTCCACAAGGCCTCTCTCCGCGCCAGGAAAATGCGCATGATGGGCAGCGCGGCACTCGGCATGGCCTACATCGCCTGCGGTCGCCTGGATGCCTACGTCGAGTCCACCATCTCCCTCTGGGACATCGCGGCCGGGCAGATGCTGCTGGAATCGGCCGGAGGTAAAACCACCCTGGAACCGGTGGCAGGCAAGCCGGATGTGTGGTCGATTGTTGCAAGCAACGGTAAGATTCCGATCGAGGAAATCCTCTAGCCCCCTCCTTTTTTACACCTTTAACTGGCTGGCAATCGCAGCCACGCCGTCGGCTGGTGGCTCTCGCCCACGGTGAACGTTCCGCCTTTGTGTAGCAGCCTGTGCCGTGCAGTAGCGGCGCCGTGCACGTTCTGTTGGATCACCTCAATGGCATCCTGTTCCACCTTGGTGACAATGGCGACGTGACCCAGTGAGCCCTTGCTGAACACCAGCAGATCGTCTGGCTGGGGCGCGACATCGCCGCCGTTGAGATACTGCCGCAGACCTCGTGCGGGGTTCATGGCGCCGTGGGTCACGGCGGGGTCATAGAAATCACGGGCGTGCCCCCAGACGCTGGGCATGTGATGGCCGAGGGCATCGTGGAAAAAGCGTTTCACATACTCCACACACTGCCATTTCTGACCGTAGTAATAGCCGTCGGCGGCATAGTGCTTGCCGTGGCTGGTGGTGATGACGGTGCCATTCTGAAATGCCGGCACGTTTTTGTAACGAGCCACCTCAGATCCGATGGGCGCATTCACGTCCGCGCCGGAGTCTGCTACTGAAGGCTGGTTGTTCATCGTCGAGACAAGATAGCCGACCGCCACGGAGCCGACCAAGACGGCGATCACTGCACTAGCCGATTTTTTCATCTAGCAAGCTACGCAGCCAAGGCGACCGATCATACAGCGGAGCTCTTCAAAGCGCGGGCTTTTTCGTAGTCGTCGTCGGTCAGGCAGCAGGGATCGGCGGCCACCCAGTGATCTTTTTCCAGCTCCACCAGGCCGAGGTCCATGCCAATGGTTTCCTCGTAGCGCGGGTGCTGAATCCGGTGACCGAAGGCACTGCCTGCGGGTGGATTGATCGGTGAGGGAATCTCCCCTTCGAGATGCACCCGGTCTTTCGGAGCATCTGGATCTGGCTCCGGAATCGCGGAGATCAGGGCCTTGGTGTAGGCGTGTTTGGGATTCTTGTAGATGGCATCGGCATCGGCCAGTTCGACAATTTTTCCAAGATACATCACAGCAACCCGATCGGATATATGCTTCACCACCGCAAGATCGTGGGCGATGAACAGGTAGGCGAGATTCATTTCCTCCTGCAGGTCCAGCAGCAGGTTAAGCACCTGACTCTGCACCGAGACATCCAGCGCGGACACCGGCTCGTCCAGAACGATGAGCTCTGGGTTCAGTGCCAGGGCGCGGGCGATGCCGATGCGTTGACGCTGACCACCGGAGAACTCGAAGGAAAACCGCTGCGAGGCACTTTTGGGCATGCCCACACGATCCAACAGCTGCTCGACCAAATCGCGTCGCGTCGCGCGGGTGCCGATTTTTTGCACCTCCAGAGGCTCCGAGATGATTTGCCCCACTGACATCCGCGAGTTCAACGACTCGGCAGGATCTTGGAAAACCATCTGCAGGTTCCGGCGGATCGGGCGCAGTTGGGATTGGGTAAGCTTGGTGATGTCCTTGCCTTGAAACTCGATCGAGCCCGAGGTGGGGTTGGTCAGGCGGACGATGCTTTTTCCGAGCGTAGATTTACCACAGCCGGACTCGCCCACCAGGCCGAGGGTTTCGCCGCGTCCGACATCGAGCGTGACACCATCGACCGCTTTGACGGCGGCCACCTGGCGCGAGAGCACTCCTCCTTTGACAGGAAAGTGCATTTTCAGATCGCGGATGGAAAGAATGGGATCGCTCATAGGACTAGTGCGCAAGGTTGAGGGCGCTGGTATCGACACATTCCGGGCAGGCTTCCACCCAGTGGTCTTTGGAAATTTCTACGAAGGGGGCGCGGTTCTTCAAGGTGGGTCCCTTGCGTTCCATGCGCTGACAGAATCGGCAGCCGGTGACGAAGTCCTTGATCGAAGCCACTTGGCCCTCGATGGTGTTGAGCTTCGATTTACGTGGTGTCGCCAGGGTGGGAATCGCGTTGAGCAGGCCACGGGTGTAGGCGTGCTGTGGCGAGGCGTAGAGCTCCTTCACCGGAGCTCGCTCGACCACCCGACCCGCATACATCACCACCACCTCATCACAGTGGCCGGCGATCACACCGAGATCGTGAGTGATCAGGATGGTGGACATGCCCATCTCGTTTTGCAAATCTTCCATCAGCTCAAGAATCTGGGACTGCACCGTCACGTCCAGGGCGGTGGTCGGTTCGTCGGCAATCAACAAATCCGGTTTACAGGCCAAGGCGATGGCGATCACCACACGCTGGCGCATACCGCCGGAGAGCTGGTGAGGATACTCCATAACGCGTCGCTCCGGAGCTGGGATACCGACACGATCCAAGAGCTCGATGGACTCCTGCAGCGCCTCGCGTTTACTCATGCCACGGTGCAGGATGAGCGACTCGCTAATCTGCTTGCCGATGCGGTGCACCGGGTTCAGCGCGGTCATCGGCTCTTGGAAAATCACGCCGATCTCGCCACCGCGCACTTGGTGCATGCGCTTGTCGCTCGCCTTGGTGAGGTCCTCGCCTTTGAATAAAATCTCGCCACCGAGGACGTGCCCCATCGGCTTTGGCAAGAGACTGACCACCGACATGGCGGTAACACTTTTCCCACATCCGGACTCGCCCACGACGCCCACGGTTTTGCCTTTTGGCACGCGGAAAGAGACACCGTCTACGGCACGTAACCAATCGCCGTCCTCCATGCGGAAGGCGGTGATCAGCTCCTTAACTTCGAGAAGGTTTTCACTCATTACTTGCGTCTTGGTCGTTGGGTTCGGATTTGGGGATGCCATTCTGATAGACATCGATGATTTTTTGCACTTCAGGGAAGGTGCGGTTACTGCGCATGGCGGCTTCGGTCTCACGCTTCATTTCGGAATCGATCCAGAACACGTAGCTCTCGTTGGGCAGGTAGATGATGGGCACGTTGAATGGAGTTTCCTCGGTGTCGGGCCAGCGGACCCAGCGCCACGAGCCGAGGCGGACAAAACTCGTCACCCAACCGGGCGAGAACAGTGCCTCGTCGTGAATTTTCTCTTGGATTCTCCAGGAATTGCTTTTCACCTCCTCCACCGTGCGTGCATAGCGGGTGTTCAGGGTGAGCTTGTCCATTTCCTCATCGGCGTAGCTGGTGATGTTGTTCGTCTGCGGTTTGGCATTGCCCAGCGAGTCGTAGGCATTCTTCGAGTGGAAACCTTCGTAGTAGCGGGGGAACGGCGGTGTGGCCCCCCAGCCCCAGATCACCATATCGTGCTCCTTCTGCATCACCGTTTTGTAAAACACGGTGCCTTCCTGATCGTCAGCACGCAGGTCCATGCCGGCTTTCTTGGCTTCCTCTTTGAGAATGGCCACGACATTGGGATAGTAGGAAACCTTGGCGTAGCTGAGAGTGACGGCGAGTCGCTCCCCGCTGGGTTTCCGCAGAATCCCGTCCGGGCCCTCTTCGGTGTAGCCAGCCTTGGCAAAGTATTCACGCGCCTTGGTCACGGAGAACTCGCGAGCTTTGACGTTCGGGTTGGTCAAATCGCCGTAGCCCTCACTGTATTGCTGCAGGCGCGAGTAATCGCCGCGGAAAACGATATCGATGACTTTCTGCCAGTTCAAGGCATGGCAGATGCCGATGCGGGTATCGCGGTTTTTCAGGATCGGGCGGTCGAGGTTCAGGTAGGCGCCTCGGGGCACCCGTGGATACTGGGTGTAGAACTTGTAGCGCTCGATGTAGCCATCAAACACCGGATCGATCTCCGATTTTTCATACCAATAATCCGGCTGTGTCAGACCGAAAATATCCAGCTGCCCGGCGCGGAACAGTTCGTAGGCTTTGGAAATATCGCGGATGGTGGTGTAGACCAATTTGTCCGGGTTGAAACGGTAACGATAGTATTTCTTATCCTTAGCCCACCAGTCTTTATCGCGAGTCAGGGTGATAGAGACGCCTTTGACGATGTCCTCATCGCGCACGTAGTAAGGACCGGCGTGCGGCTGCACTTTCCACTGGTAGAAGTCCACATAATCCGCGGCGTAATCTTTGTAAAAGTGCGATGGCGCAGGTCGTAGTGCGGCGAAATACGGCATCAGCGGCTTCGACTCCGGCAGGCTCACTGCCAGATATTTATCCCCGTATGAGGTCACCTGAGCATATTGTTCGCGATAATACTGCTTCTCGTAAGGCGCCACGACGTTGTCCGAAACACGCACGTAAATACCCACCATGTAATCCTTGGCTGGGATCGGTTCGCCATCGTTGTAGCGGGCGTCGGGGTCGAGTTCGTAATAGACCGTGCGACCGTCCTCGCTCAGCGCCCAGCGGCGTGCAGTGCCGGGAATGACCTTCATCGTTTTCGGGTGCAGGCCGACCGTAGCCACTTCGATGTCGTCGTAGATGTAGCTGCGGAAGCTGTTATTGGCCTCCTTGCCGAAGGGTCTCACCGTGGCGGGAAACATCGAGATGAAGTAGCGAAAGGCCCCACCCTTGATAGCGCGCGGGTCGCCGATCTCCGGCTGGTCCATGCCATCCTCCCATTGCAAACCGTCAGGCAGCTCCGACTCCTCCTTGAAGTCAAAGTAATCGCCCAGCGACTGGCGGAATTCTATCCGTCCGAGCTCGCGGTCGAGTTCCTGTTTTTGGTCGAGCAGGTCAGTCTTTGCCTTCCCTTCCGCCCCGGCCATCTGTGCTTCCACCTCGGCCAGGCTTTTGGTGACCCGTGAGTGCTCCTTGGCGAGCCAGTTTTTGATGTAGCTGTTGTACTTCGGAACAAACTCATCGAAGCCCAATTTGCGTTCGAGCACGTCTTCCTCATCGCCACAGCCGCTCAGGCTGAATGCTGCAGCCATGATCATTACGCCGTGGAATAGTGATTTCAATGGATTGCGCATTATTTGTAGTAAGTGAATTTTTTAGGATCAAAGGCTTCACGCACTGCCTCACCGATGAATGTCACCAGGATCAGCAGGGAAACCAAACAGAAGAAAGCAGAACTCACCAGCCATGGGGCGGAGAGGTTGCTGAGACCATCCTTGAGGAGCGTTCCCCAGGTGGCGTATTTCGGTGGCAGACCAAAGCCGAGGTAATCGAGCGAGGTCAGCCCCATCACCAGACCGGACACCGAGAACGGCACCAAGGTCACCAGGATAGCGACGGCATTGGGGAGGATGTGTTTAAACAAAATACGCGGGGTCGAGCAGCCGATGATCCGGCTCGCGGCCACATAGTCGCGTGCCTTTTCTTTCAAGGCCGCGGTGCGCATCAGATAGGTCATGCCCATCCAGCTGAAGATGATCAGAATCAGCAAGATCACTCCTAGACCCGACTTCTCTTTGATCTGCACAGGCACCGAGGCACTGACGATGATGATGACAAAGAGGAAAGGAATGTTGGAAAAGATCTCGATCAGACGTTGGACAAAGAGATCGAAGATCCCGCCGAAAAAGCCCATCAGCAAACCCACCGAGATCCCGATCAGGTAGATTGCCGGGATGAAAAAGATCGAGGCCTTGAAGTTCACCTGCAGGCCACCGTAGAGGTAGGCCAGCACATCGTAACCTTGCGGTGTGGTGCCTAACAAGTGCCCCATGGTGAGGCTCGGCGGTGAGGGAGCGTAGTAGATGACACTGAGGTCGCTGCTTGAGGTGTTGAGAAACTTCGCCTTGTCGCCTTCGCCGGACCAGCTCTCGGAGACCAATTTTCCTTCGCTATACTCCGCGCCGTAGATGCGGTTGTTTTTGCGATCCCAGCCATCCGCCGCACCATCCTTCTGACCATCACGGAAACGGTAACGAAGGTGGATGCGATTCGGCTCGTTGATATCGTAAATTTTCGAGGCCAAGCCGGAATAGGGGCTCAGCGAGCCTGGTTTGTAGAGCAGTCCGTCGTCGCGAGTTTCCAGCGCCATGGTCGGTGTGGTCACCGTGTCCTGGGTCGGCGCATAGGGAACAAGCGGCATCACCAACCAGTCGCCTTTTTGCTCTTCCTTGAAGACCTTTTTCAGCTTGCGGTAATTCGGAGCCGCCTCGGCCTGATCGCCCGTCAAGCCAAAGTGCTTCCCTTTGAAAATGACATCCTCGTCGGCCGAACTCTGATAGAATCGCTGCAGTGCCGGAGAGTAGAACTGACCATTGTATTTCATCAGCAAGGCTTCGTTCCCGACCAGTAAGTGATCGAGCGATGCAATCAGCGCCAGGAAGCCGACGATCACAAAGGCGCGGTGGCCTCGCTTAATCGACTTGAAGCGGTCGATCCGACGTTGGGTGATCGGTGTGAATTGAAAATCCCTGGGGAACTTCAGCAGGAGCAAAATCCCGCAGATCAAAAACACTAGCACGCTGAGCCAGCCAAACCACAGGAAGGGCCGATCGCCCGAGCCCCAGTTCAGCCAATCCATCTCGCGACTGACGTCAAAGGACCAGCGCAAGGTCGGAAGTTTAAGCAATAGCAGCTCCCCGGCAGCCGACAGAATCGCGCCAAGGATGAGTAACCAGCCAATTTTTCGAAACATGGTCTTTAGTGAAATTTAATACGGGGATCGATCATCGCGACGATGATATCGGAAAGAATATTACCCACGATCATCAGGAACGCGGCGATGGTGAGAGTGCCCATAATGACCGATTGATCACGGTTCATGATGGCTTGGAACTGCAGCAGACCGAAGCCCTGGATATCGAACACGGTCTCCACCAGCATGCTGCCGCCCACGAAGATCGTGATCAGGCCGCCCAAGCTGGTGGCGATGGGAATGAAGGAGTTGCGGAAAGCATGTTTGAAGACCGCGCGGCGAAAACTCACGCCCTTGGCCACGGCGGTGCGGACGTAGTCGGCGGCGAGGTTGTCCATCAGGTTGTTCTTCATCATCATCGTGGTGTAGGCAAAACCACCCACGATGTAGCAGCTCAGCGGCAGCACCGTGTGATGCCCGAGGTCCTTGACCTTGCCCCAGAAGGATAGCTCTTCCGCATCCGGGCTCATCAGACCGAAGAGCGGGAACCAGCCCATGCGGGCGCCGAGATAAACCAGCAGGATCGCGCCAAGCGCAAAGCCGGGGATGGAGTAGCCGACAAAGACCATCACCGAAGTCGCATTGTCGAGGAAGGTGCGGTGCTTGATCGCTTTCACAATCCCCAGAGGAATGCAGATGGAGTAAATGATGATCGTCGAGAGCAGCCCGAAGTAAACCGCGATGGGAACACGCGCGAGAATCATGTCGGACACCTTATCCTGGAAGGTCGACGAACGTCCCAGGTCGCCTTGCAGCAGCCCGGAAAATCGTTTCTTGTAGAGCACAGCACGGTATGGGGTGACGGGAGCATCAGACAGCTCACCGCCATTCCTGCGCAGCCAGCGCTTGGCGCGTTCTTCGGGAGAATCGATGCGCACCGTCCACTTGGAATCGGCAACCATCTCACCGGTGTCCACAAAGACAGCTTCTTCGGGACGCTCTTTGTTCACCTTGACCTGACGACCCGAGCCTTTCAGCACCACCAGTGTTTCGTTTTCCGGATCGGAAATAGCGGACGCGCCGATGGTATCTTCCTCACGCGCCATGATGTCGCTCTTACTGATATAGCGTTCACGGGGGATCAGCCCGAGCCACTGCATGTACGCCACCGGGATGGATTTATCGTAACCATACTCTTCCTCCAGCTCCTCCAGCTGCTCATCGCTGAGCCCACCCTGGTTTTCGCTTCCGGAAGATTTTGAATTATCCTCTGCCTGCGCCGCGCGCTGCATCGCCCGCTCCATGGGGCTACCCGGCATAAAACGGGTGAGCGCGAAGACGATCACGGTCACGCCTAACAGCGTGAGAGGAACCAGCAGGAATCGTCTGATAAAATAAGCCTTCATGGGGAATGAAAAAGGCACACGGCATATCTTCCGTGCGCTCGCAAAATTTGTATGACACACTTTACCGCGAAGCAAGTCCCTGTTTGATTTTTAGCAAGATCTTCAATTTCCTCTAAAAAAGTGCTCCACATTCCATAATTTATAGCCACTTTCCGTTCCGATGTCATTCGCGCGACGCCATTATCACCTATTCTCTCTGGTCTCCCTTACACTCTTGGGTAGCTTACTCTGTTCCTGTGACAGTAAGACACCCGTGGAAAAAGCCACCGAGGCCAACGTCCTAGTCATGGGGAACTCAGGAGAACCAGCCGACCTCGACCCCCAAGTCGTCACCGGAGTGATCGAATCCAACATCATCAGAGCCCTCTTCGAAGGCCTCTGCGGCCAGCACCCGTCGAACGACGGCAAGCACCTGCCCGGAGCGGCCGCCAGCTGGAGCGCGAACGAGAACTTCACCGTCTGGACCTTCAACCTGCAACCGGAAGGTAAGTGGTCGGACGGCAAGCCTGTCACCACCGAGGATTTTCTCTACTCCTATGAACGCATGCTCCTTCCTGAGTTTGGAGCCAAATATGCTTCGATGCTCTACTACATCAAAGGAGCAGAAGCCTTCAACAAAGGTGAGAACGATGACTTTTCCTCGGTTGGCGTGCGCGCCATCGACAGCCACACTCTCGAGATCACCCTGCGGGCCCCCATCCCCTTCCTGCCGGACATCACCAAACACTACACTTGGTATCCTGTGCCCAAGCACATCATCGAAAAACACGGCGGTATGCTGGCGAAAAATGGTGAGTGGACCGAGGCAGGCAGCCTGATTTCCAACGGTCCCTTCGTGCTCAGCAAGTGGGTGCTCTTCGACCGTATCGAATGCGTGAAAAACCCCCTCTACTGGGATGCCGATACGGTGCAACTCGACGGCATTAACTTCCTACCAATTTCCAACGCCTACACCGAGGCGCGGATGTTCTACAACGACCAGTTGCACGTCACCTACACACTGGCCCCGGAACTGATCAGCTACTCGCAGAAAAAATATCCAGACAACACCAAGCTCGAAACCTACTTGGGATCGAACTTCCTCCGTCTCAATGTCTCCCGCCCGATCCTCCAGAACCTCGACCTGCGCAAGGCGCTGGGCCATGCGGTCGACAGCCAAGCGATCATCGACAACATCCTGCAGGGCGGCCAAGAGCGCGCTGGCGGACTGGTTCCGCGCATGGGCGAATACCAACCGGCCGAAGTCATGTTCTACGATCCGGAACTGGCCAACGAGTATCTGAAAAAATCCGGAGTCAACCCTGCCGACCTCAGCCTCACCCTGCTGACCACCGATCGCGAAGGAGCCAAGGTCATCGCGGAAGCGCTGCAAGACATGTGGCGCAAGAACCTCGGCATCACGGTGAACATCCGCCAGTCCGAGTGGAAAAGTTATCAAAAAGCGATGTCGGATCTCGACTACGACATCAGCACCGGCGGCTGGATCGGCGATTACCCGGACCCCACCACCTTCCTCGACATGTGGAAAAAGGGCGACGGCAACAACCGCACCGGCTGGAGCAGCGAGGAATTTGAAAGCCTGCTTGGCAAGGCGGAGCTCACCGAGGACCCGGTGCAGCGCCTGCGTGCCCTGGAAAAGGCCGAAAAGGTGCTGCTGGCAGAAATGCCTATCATCCCCCTCTATTGGTACACCCAGTGCTACCTCAAGCACGGATCCCTGAAAGGCTGGCACCCCCTGATCCTGAATAACCATCCTTATAAATTCATCTCGCTGGAACCAGCGAACTCCAATTCCGAAGACTAAGTTATCTCGTCGTTTTCTGAACCTGGAACCATCCACCTCACCTCACACCTTCTGACTCCCGGCACTCACCATGCTTTCCACTATTCTTTCCCGACTTGGCCAAGGCTGCATCGTTGTCTTCCTGCTACTCGCCGTAACCTTCGTGCTCATCCGCATGATGCCCGGTGATCCGTTCACCTCCGAGAAGGCGCTGCCACCACACATTAAGGAGCAGAACGAAAAACGCTTCAAACTCAACGAGCCGGTGCCGGTGCAGTTCGTCGCCTACCTAGGCACCCTCGCGCAGGGCGAAATGGGGATCTCAATCACTCGTGAGCAGCCGGTGGTGAAAATCATCAAGTCTTCCTTCCCAGCCTCCGCCGTGCTCGGACTGGCCGGCATCATCATCGCGATCTGTGTGGGACTGCCCGCCGGGATTCTCTCGGCGCTGCGCAAGAACTCCATCATCGACTACGGCACCATGATTCTCGCCATGTTGGGAATTTCCGTTCCCTCCTTCGTGCTCGCACCAATCCTCGCTTCCAGCATCGCCAGCAACATCCCCTTCCTCAAGGTGGCCGGCTGGGGTGGTCCGCTCGATTGGTTTCTGCCCTCGCTCACGCTCGGTCTCGCGACCGCAGCCTACCTCGCCCGTATCACCCGCGGCGGCATGCTCGAAGTGCTGAACCAGGACTTCATCCGCACCGCCAAGGCCAAGGGCGTGCCCTCGATGAAGATCATCCTCAAACACGCACTGCGCGGCGGCATCATCCCAGCCATCGCCTACGTGGGCCCCGCCTTCGCCATGTTGATCACCGGCTCATTCATCGTCGAAACGATTTTCCAAATCCCCGGCATGGGCCAGCACTTCGTCAACGCCACCAAAGAGCGTGACTTCTTCCTCCTTCAGGGGGTGGTCATCGTGCTCGGCGTACTCATCGTCATCGGCAACCTCGCCGCCGATATCGCACTCGTGGCCATCAACCCACGCCTGCGCGAAACGAACTAGTCTTCTCTTTTTTACATCCCTAACACACCGCTTTCACCGACACTATGGCAACCAAAGGATCCTCACTCTGGCACGATGCATGGATGCGCCTGCGCAAAAACAGCATGGCGACAGCCTCGCTCTTCTTCGTCCTGCTGGTCATCGCCTCCTGCTTCATCATCCCCTTCGTGGGACAATTGACGGCTCCAGTGGATCCGGCATTGAGTGAAACAGAAAACCGCACGCTCCAATACAACGAGCACTGGTTCAAACCTCCCAACTACCAGAACCTGGAAAACAAATTCAGTGCTCCATCGGGCAACCACTTGTTAGGAACTGACCAAGTGGGCCGCGACCTTCTGGCACGTCTGCTCTACGGCGGCCAAATCTCGATCCTTGTTGGCCTTGTCTCTACGACCATCGCCGGCATGATCGGCATCACCTACGGAGCTCTCTCCGGCTACATCGGAGGACGAACGGACAGCCTGATGATGCGCACTGTGGATATTCTCTACGGCCTGCCCTTCCTGGTCATTGTCATTTTGATCTCCCTGCTCTTCTCCGCCTACGCTCAGGAAGCCTCGCTGTTTTTGATCAATAAGTGGGGTTGGGATTCCGAGTTTGTCGCGAAATACGCGAACTTGGTTCCTCTCTTCATCGCCATTGGCACCATCGGCTGGTTGACCATGGCACGGATCACTCGGGCCCAGGCACTGTCGATCAAGAAGCTCGAATTCATCGAAGCAGCTCGCTCGCTCGGCTTGCCGCACCGCACCATCATGATGCGCCACATCATGCCTAACATGCTGGGGCCCATCATCGTTTACGCCACCCTCACCGTGCCAGGTTTCATCCTCGCTGAGGCCACCCTTTCCTACCTCGGACTCGGTGTGCAGTCGCCTAACAGCTCTTGGGGCATTCTGCTGCAAGAAGGGTCTAACTACATGGAAACCCAGCCGCGTCTACTGATTGTGCCTTCCGTGCTTTTCTCTCTCACCCTGCTCGCCCTGAACTTCCTCGGCGATGGCCTGCGCGACGCTTTGGACCCGAAAGCCGCGAAGGATTAAGCAGTCCCCCACCTCAATCGCGAAGTGTGAGAATGAACTACGCGCACTTCGCCTTCTCTCGAGGAAGTGGAAACCTCTTCCCAAATTGACTTCGCTCTGAATCGTGGCACGATGACGTGCAGTGAAGGAGCTAACGCCAGAGGTTTGGAAAAAAATCGTGCCGCCCGGGAGTCGGGTATTTATTGGCAGCGGCGCGGCGGTTCCTTTTGCTCTGGTCGATTCGTTTTTGCAGGCTTCCTCCGCCTTGCACGATGTGGAGCTCACCCACATCCACACCCTGGGCGAGATGCCGTGGTTGGCAAAAAAATACGATGACCACCTGCGGACCAACACATTTTTCCTAACCCACAACATTCACAAAGCAGTGGCCGCGGGTCGTGCGGACTACACCCCTTGCACCCTCGCCGATGTGCCGTCACTTTTCGGTGGCCATTTGCTCCCCGTGGACGTGGCTCTCATTCAGGTCAGTCCGCCCGATGAACATGGCTACGTGTCGCTGGGAGTCAGCGTCGATGTCGTGCGGGCGGCAGTGAAGGCAGCGCGCACGGTGGTGGCCCAGATCAACCCCTCGATGCCCCGCCAAACAGGAGCCGCATCGATCTCGGCGAAGAAAATCCACTATTTCATCGAGCACGACCAATCCCTTCCGGAAATCATCTGGGAGACACCGCGCGATGCTCAGATCAAGGCCGCACAGTATGCGGCTCTACTGATCGAAGACGGCTCCACCATCCAAGCCGGATTGGGCAACACGCCCCAAGCGGTGCTCGCCGCCCTGAAAAACCATCGCCACCTCGGGATCTACAGCGGCATCTTCACCGACCCCATGATGGAGTTGATCGAGTGCGGCGCGGTCGATAACAGCCGCAAACAATTTCAGAAAGGCAAGGTGGTGTGCTCCACCGTGCTTGGCTCGCAGAAGCTCTACGAGTTTATCCATAACAACCCAGACATCGAAATGCAGCCCTCGGATTGGGTGGGTGATGTTCGGCGGATTGCGCGGAATACCATGATGACCGCCATCCACGGCGCTTATGAGGTCGATCTCACCGGACAGGTGGTGAGAGACTCTCGGGGGCACCGTTTCTACGGAGGGATGGGCAGCACCCAGGATTTCATTCGTGGTGCGGGACACAGTAAAAATGGCCGACCCATCATCGTACTCACTTCGCAGTCGGACGATGGCAAAAGCTCACGCATCGTCTCCGGCTTCAAACCCGGCAGCGGCGTCAACACCGGGCGTGGTGACGTGCACTACGTGGTCACCGAATACGGCATCGCCCGACTCAAAGGCCGAAGCATTCGTCAACGGGTCTTGAACCTGGTGGAGATCGCCCACCCGAACCATCGCGAGCGATTGCTGCGCGATGCCCACCGCTGGGGCTGGATCCCCAAGTTCTACAACATCACCCCGACCGAAGTCTCGGAAAATGCGACCGGAGTCGAGGCCCGCACCATAACCCTTTCCGGTAAACGCTTCACCTTCCGGCCGCTGCACCCCAGCGATACCCGAGCGCTACAATCGTTCTTCTACTCGCACACCAAAGAAACGGTGAACATGCGCTACGGCTACCTGAAAGACCGCCTCACCGACGAGGCCGCGTATAAACTCACCTCCGTCAACCAATCGGTGGATGTGGCCTTCGCCCTGTTCACCGAGATGGGGCAGCGCCAAGAGATCTGCGCGGTGGGACGGTTTTATCGAGATCCCACCAGCGACTCGGCTGAGGTTGCTTTCATTGTAGGTGAGAATTTCCGCCGCTTAGGGATTGCCCGTTTTCTGTTAGCCGAACTCACCGCCGTTGCCTTGAGACGGGGCATCAAGACCTTCTGGGCATCCGTTTTGAAGAAAAACAAACCCATGGCCGCCCTGTTCACCAGCTACGGAGCGACCAAGGAATCCCACTTCGGCGAGGACAGCGATGAGTTCACGCTCAATACCCAACAGCTCGCCGATCGGTTAGCGCAGCCACCTCACGATTAAGCATGCCGCCCACCCACACCACCGGCGTGCACTACGACGCCATTTACCTAAAACACGACACCGGCCCAGGTCACGTGGAGTGTCCCGAGCGCTACCAAGCGATCATGGATGCCTTGGACTCCGCCCAGCTCCCCTTCCAGAGGCTCGAGGGGAGGACTGCGGAGCTGGCCGACATTTTACGATGCCACGAGAGCTGGTATCACGACATTGTCAAAATGGACGTGGAAGAATTTGCCGAGGTCCTGAGGACTGGCGACACCGCTATCTGCCCCGACTCCTACACTGTGGTGATGGCCGCCACCGGCGCGGTGCTCGCTGCCGCAGATGCCATCATGACCGGGCAGGTCCATCATGCCTTCTGCGCGGTTCGCCCTCCGGGTCACCACGCGTCGCCTGGTCGCGGTATAGGGTTCTGCATTTTCAACCACATCGCCATCGCCGCCCGCTACTTGCAGCAGGAACATGGTCTGAAACGCATCGCAATTCTCGACTGGGATGTGCACCACGGCAATGGCACGCAGGACATTTTCTATCAGGACGACAGCGTTTTCTTTGCCTCCACCCATGAGGAAAACATCTTCCCCTACAGCGGTGACATCGAGGAAACGGGCGAAGGCAAAGGCATCGGAACCACGCTGAACCTTCCCGTGCCGGAGGGAGCAGGAGGCGAGATCATTCTCCCCCTGTGGGAAGAAAATATCGGTCGGGCTGTTCGACGCTTCAAGCCCGACATGATCCTGGTCTCCGCCGGCTTCGATGCCAGGGAGCACGACCCCATCGGCATGCTCAACCTCAGCGACGATGATTTTGCCACTCTCACGACGATGGTGACCGACTGGGCGGACGAACTCTGTGAAGGAAGAGTGCTCTCGGTGTTAGAAGGAGGCTACGATCCCCAAGGGCTTGCCAGCGCGGTGTTGGCGCATGTCCGTGCACTCTGCAGTTAGAACAACGAGCAGCACTCAATCATTCATCCTAATCATGGCTGATACTGGGCTAAATTGCTTTGCTTCCAGCTGAGCAGACAGTATGAATCGAGATGCTATGCATAAGGATCCATCGGGGGAACGACCGGACACTCGCGCTGTGGTCAAACGCATGCTCGGGCAGACCGATCGCCATGCGTTGGCATCTATTGTCAAATTTTTCGCCGGCATAACGCTCGGCCTACTTGCCTATTTCCTTCCAGAGTGGCTAGGGTGGCAGAGCTTTGAATCCCTCTCGCCTGCCGGACGCGTCACCCTGGGCATCATGATCGGCGCCGCCTTTTTATGGGTCACCGAGGCGATCCCTGCCTTTGCCGTAGGGGTGTTAGTCATTGCCGTGGAGATCGCCGTGCTCGGGAAACCGGGCGGCGTTTATGCGGCGGAGGGCGACAACAAGGCGTGGACGGAATTTGTCGGCGCTTGGTCGTCCAGCATCATGTGGCTGTTCCTCGGTGGTTTTGTCTTGGCCCAAGCAGCGAGCAAAACGCGGCTCGACCAATGGATGGCGAGTCGGATCCTAGGAGTCTTTGGAAAAAACCCGGCCTACCTGTTAGCCTCGACGATGGCCGTCACCTTTGTCTTCAGCATGTTCATGTCGAACACCGCTACCGCCGCCATGATGATCACCGTAGCGGCTCCCGTGCTCAGCGTGATTCCCAAGAACCACAGCTTTGGCCGATCGTTTATCCTCTCCGTGCCAGTCGCGGCAAACCTCGGAGGCATTGCCACTATCATCGGCACGCCACCGAACGCCATTGCGGTCGGCAGCCTCTCGGAAAATTTGAGACCCGACTTCATTCAGTGGATGGCATACGGTCTACCACCGGCATTGTTGTTAGCTTCACTGGCCTACCTCTACCTGTTTCTCTCCGGAAAAAAAGACGGTCTCCATTTCCAGCTGGGAACCTTTCAAAGCACGGACGCACCACCGACGAAGGATGAGAACAAACAACGGTTCATCGTCGCCGCCGTGTTGCTGACCACCGTGCTTGCCTGGATGACGGAGAGCCTGCACAACATCCCTGCCCCGGTGGTTTCCTTTCTACCGATCACCGCCTTTGCCGTGACCGGCGTTCTGGCCTCCGATGATATGCGCAATCTGCCGTGGGATGTGCTGCTCCTGCTCGCAGGTGGGATCTCGCTCGGCGGTGCGGTGAAAGCCACTGGCTTGGCTGCCTGGATTGGTTCACAGGTGCCTGCAAGCCTACCGTTGATCGGCATCATCATCGTCATCTCGCTGATCGGTGTGGTGATGAGTAACTTGATGAGCAACACCGCCACCGCATCAATCCTTGTGCCGGTGGGCATCGGTATCGTCGCGAGTCATTCAGAAAATGCCCCGGCCATGTTAGCCATCCCTCTGGCAATCGCTTGCTCATGCGCCATGTGCCTGCCCATCTCCACCCCACCCAATGCGGTAGCTCTCGCCTCAGGAAAAGTGCAAAGCCGCGACTTCATGAAGATCGGCCTGATCATGGCAGCCATTGGTCCGGTCGTTGGAATCGTCTGGCTGCAGCTGGTGCTGTAAAAATCAACGTCGCCCCTGCATGGCTCGCATCAGGGTGAGATCGTCGGCATGGTCCAGACCACCACCGGCCGGTAGACCTTGGGCAATGCGGGTGATCTTGCAGTTCTTCCCGGCAAGCGCTTCCGCCAGGTAGTTCGCGGTTGCCTCCCCCTCCACATCCGCGCCCAAGGCGAGGATAATTTCCACATTGGGGGCCTGATCCACCCGACGCAGCAGCGGGGTGATCCGCAGATCTTCCGGGCCAATGTGATCGAGCGGTGAAAGTTTCCCACCCAGACAATGATAGTAACCGGCGAACACACCGGAGCGCTCGAGCGGCAACACATCGGTAGCTTGCTCGACCACGCAGAGCTGTTGCTCATCGCGACTGGAGTCGTCACACACCGAGCAACCTTCGTCAGTGGCAAAAAATCCACAGGTGTCGCAGGAGGTCACCTTCGCCTTCGCTTGAAGCAAGGCATCGGAAAGCTCCACAGGGTTCGCTTTTTCATGCTGCAGCAGCCAAACGGCAATGCGTTCTGCACTTCGAGGGCCGACGCCGGGGAGACGTTTCAGCTCGGCAATGAGCTCGACAACGGGCTGTGGGTAATCGGCTCTAGCCATCGATCAAGTCCTTGGGTTTGTATTTATCGTCGGCATCACTCGCCTTGCGTTTCTTTTTCTTCGCCTTCGTAGTTGTCGGCTGCTCGGCCACGGGCTTTGCCTTGGCGGGAGCTGCTGACGGCGCATCCACCTTTTTGGTTTTCACCGGCGTCGGCTTCGCACCGAGGAGCTCGCAGGGCATCTCGTGGTGGCTGACATACATCATCGCGCAGAACCAACTCCAGAACACACCCACCAGGGTCATCATCGGAGGAAAATAGATCTCCCACACCGCCAACACAGGAACCAGCGCGGCCACCAGGATGAGCACGGTGACGCCCAAGACCACGCGTCGCCACGTGCCGGCGGAGTCTAACACGGCAAAGGACAGGCCGAAACATGCCAGCAGCGTCAGCCCGATGAGCACCCGGGTATCTAAAATGGTCGGGTCCGTGCCGCGGAACACCGGCTGAGAAAGCATATCCAGGATCCGCTGGTCGCCTTTTCCTAACAAACCCACCCAGAACATAGCCACCGCAAGCAAAAGCCCCACGGTGCCACAGAGTAAGGTGGAGCTGTCCACCCTGCCCGGTGTGGCAGGGTGATTGTGATGATGGGAACTCATAGGCGTGGTGTAATGGCGGAGTGCATCCCTCTCAGCTCAGCACATCAGGACGACTCCACTGGTGAGTCGCCGGACGAGCTATCGTCCTGATCCGTCTGGGCTGCTTGAGCTGCTTGTTTGGCCTCCGCGGCATCAGTATAGGACTGAACCACGCGGTCACTCAAGAACTTGTCTGCATCTTCCACCGCTTCCGCATCGAGCTCGAATTTTCCCTGACCGGTATTCTTCTGAATCAGCTTCAAGCCGAACTGGAGGTCCTTGAATTTCTGCTGACTGAGCTGCAAGACACTACGCCCTTGTTGCGCAGCTTCCACGCCTAACAGGCTAACAGCCTCGTCGGTGAGATGGATCTTGAGGTTGTGTTTTTCTTGGAAATCCCGACAGTATAAATCGGCCTCCTCACGCGCCTTGGCCACGTCGACCCGCTGGCCCAGCTCGCGATACTTCGCCAGCACGGTCTCGCGCTGGTCGATCAGATCCGCATCGATGCTCAGCTCGCTCACGGCAGTGCCGGGGAGCTCGAATTTGAAATCGCGCAGAATGCTTTCACAGACGGTCATCAGCGCCCTCGCCCCGGTATTTTCAGACTCCGCCCGGTCGGCGATCCGTTTGATCGCGGAGTCCTCGAACTTCGCTTGAATCCCATAGGCGGCAAACTCGCGTTCATACTGGCGCAGCAGGCTGCCCTCGGAGTTCTTCATGATGTTGACGAAGTCCTTCGACTCCAATTTGTCGCAGACCACACGCACGGGCAGACGACCGATGAATTCCGCCTCGAAGCCGAAATCGATGTAATCCTGGGTCGTCGCCTCGTTGAACAGCTCGGCATCGTTGGGGTCCACCACTTCCGCACCGAAGCCAATTTGGCCGCTGCGGAGTCGGCGTTTGATGACCTTTTCCAGTCCGGAAAAAGCACCACTCACGATGAACAAAATGTGGCGGGTGTTGATGGTGTCTTTGCCGCTCTCCTTGCCATTTTGGAAATCCATCATCGCCATCATCTGGCCTTTCATGTCGTTGGGATTTCTCGCCGCGACTTCCGTTTCCTCCATCAGCTTGAGCAGGGTCGTCTGCACCCCGCGGCCACTGACATCGCGCCCCATGGTGCCGCCAGAGCCGGCTAACTTGTCGATTTCATCGATGTAAACGATGCCATACTCCGCCAAATCCACATCGCCATCCGCCTTCTGCACCAGCTCGCGCACAAGATCATCGACGTCACCGCCGACGTATCCGGTTTCCGAGAACTTGGTGGCATCTGCTTTGACAAAGGGCACGCCGATCATCTCGGCAATGTGTTTGATCAGGTAGGTTTTCCCCACACCGGTGGGACCCACGACGATGACATTTTGTTTTTGATACTCGATGCCATCGGGGATTTTCCCATGCTCCTGCTCCAGGCCGCGCATGTATTTAGCGTGATTGTAGTGATCACAGACGGCGATCGAAAGCGCCTTCTTCGCCTCGTCCTGGCGGATCACAAAGCGGTCGAGGTAAGATTTGATATCCCTCGGTTTGTAATTGAAATCAAAAATCGCATCGGCGCCGTCGATGTCCATGGGAGCGTCATCGGGAGTCCCCTCATCGGTCTCGGGTTCATCTTTGGAAAAGCCGGGAAATGGCATACTCGCCCCGCCCAGCTTACCGAACATATCTTGCAGCATTTTTTGCAACTCGTCCGGATCTGGCAGGTCTTTGTCTTTTTTATCGCTCATGACGGAACGACTATCCATCACGGATTTGGAGACCGCAACCGAAAGTTGTAAATGCCTACCTGCCGCGAGCCAAAGCCGATTAATAGCTAGTTTGACAGCCACGATTCACAAAATTCGTCATTGCACCGCCGCCCTTTTTGCCGACACTATACAACATCATATGAGCGACGAACGCTACGAGATCAAAGGCAAGTTAGGACAAGGTGGAGTCGGTGCTGTTTACGCAGCATTCGACACCCAGCTGAACCGTGAAGTGGCTATTAAGCGAGTTCTCGCTGAAGGCGGCTACGAAAACCAGGAGGATGCCACGAAGAATCTGCTGAAAGAGGCCACCGCCCTTTCTTCGGTGCAGCACCCCCACATCGTTACCGTTTACGACGCCGGCGTGGATTCCGATGGTCCCTACGTGGTCATGGAGCTGATCCATGGAAAAACCTTGGATGAAATGGTAGAGCGAGGAACTCTGACATGGGACGACCTGCGCGAAATTGCCCTGCAGTCGCAAGAGGCACTGATCGCTGCTCAGGACCTCAACTTGCTCCACCGCGATTTGAAACCCAGCAACGTCATGGTCTGCTGGCTGCCATCTGGTAAATTCCAGGTTAAAATTGTGGATTTCGGCCTGGCAAAATTCTCACCCAAACCCTCGCTGCAAACCATTGATCACGGCGATGCGGTCTTCGGCTCCATCTTCTTCATGGCTCCAGAGCAGTTTGAGCGCACTCCGCTCGACCTTCGCACCGACATGTATGCCATGGGTTGCCTTTATTACTACGCTCTCACTGGGGAATACCCATTCAATGGAGACACTGCGGCAGCCGTGATGGCAAGCCATCTGCAGCACCACGTCACGCCGCTGCACGAACTTCGTCCGGACATTCCCAAGTGGGGCGCCGACTGGGTGATGTGGCATATCGAACGCAGCATGGACGCACGTCCCAAGGATGCGCGCGAAGCACTCGAACGATTCCTCTTCCTTGATAAACAATCGACGCAACCCGTCACCATGAGCGCCGAGCTCGCAACTCCAGAGCCCAGCCCCAGCGCTCCCAAGTTTTTATTCCCCGGGGCCACTCCCGAGCCAGAGCCTGAAACGCTCCCAACTCCAGAACCTCCGGCGGTAAGCCCACCGGTCTCTATGACCCCGCAGCCGACCTCCATGGAGGAAACTGCAGCCACTGTGGTTAGCGCCGACGAAGTCAACCCCAAGACCTCACCCCAGCCAATTTCTCCGCCGCAGGATATCACCGGCAAAGTGAGCCCGCACACACAAGCTCAGAACTTGGCCAGAGAAGCTACCACATCTCAAACGTCAAAAGCTCCGGACACTCCACCCACGCCTACCACAGCGACCACACCCACATTGGTCACCCCTTCCGCAGCAGCCCCCGCTCAGCCGGCCAGCGTCGCAGGTCAACCTGTGGCACCGGCACCGGCACCGACTCCAGCTGTTCAACCAGCTCAACCAGCTCAACCAGCCCAAACTACTCCACCGGCGCCGCCTGCTGCCGAGGAAGCCGCTGCCCCTGCCGCACCTGAACCTCCACAGAAGAAAGGTCTCAACAATGGCGCCAAATGGGCCATCATTGGGATGCTCATCTTTATCGCCGTGGTCGCAGGTGTTCTGGGTCAGAAATACATGAAGGAGCGTGCCAAAGCGCGCATGGTCAACAATGTCATGCTCACGGCCAAAGAGATGAACGATTCTCGCACGCTGAGTGACGGCATTGAACTCACGCAAGAAGAAGTGGAAGGTGTGCTCGATCGAGCCACCGCCACCGCGGAGGATAAAAAACGTCCACTGCTACTCAAGACACTGGCCTACGCCAAGCCCAAAGGCAGCTTTGATATCAACAACATGATCATCGAGCACGTGATCAACGCACAGTGCCCGGAGAACATCCGCACTGAGATCTTCAAGTCGGTGATGACGCGCCGCCAAGACATCGCCAATGTGGCCCCGCTGCTGGCTTATGCGAAGGAAACCGAGCACGACGAAGCCGCAGCAGCCGCCATCGAAGCCGCCCGCGCCTCAGCCGAAGATCAGGACGCCGATGAATTTATCGACGAATTCCTCAACTTGATCAACAACACGGACTCGCCAAGCATCCGCGGTGCCGCTGAACGTGCCGCTGCCGAGCTGATTGCCCAATCGGACAACAAAGAAGACTTCGCCGACCCCATCATCGGATCTTACGAGTCAGCATTAAACAATGACGCCAAGTTTGCCATGCTCCGTCTCACCGGTGCGGCCGGTGGAACAAATGCTGCGGAAACAGTGATCGAGGCATTGAACTCCAAGGATACGTCACTGCAAAGTGCCGCCATTGCAGCGCTTGGCCAGTGGGCTGACGACTCGCAGTTTGAAACCTTCATCACCTTCATTGAAGACACGGGCAACGACGGCCTGCGCCGCCAAGCCTTTGATGCCGCTTACGGCTTCCTGCGCGAAGAGCGGAAACGCGAGCCAAAAGCTCTCGGTAAGCTGTGGAAATTGCTCGCCGACACCGCGCAGAGCCAACGGGAAAAACTGCAAATCATCGCAGGCATGGCCAATCAAAAACACCAGTGGGCCATGCCGATCCTGCAGGAGTTGAAAAAAGACAAAGACAACAAAGTGGCCGACAAAGCCGACCGCGCGTCTTCGATCTTGAAACGCCGCCTTAGCGAAAAGAAATAACCCCATCCTACTTTCCTCTACCCGCCCAGCTCTGCTGGTGCGGGTATTTTTTTACCCCAACGCTTTCGCGTTCAATCGCCAAGACGAACAACCAAGCCAACACCTATCACCCATACCTGATGCAAGGCCAGGGTTCTGTGTTATCTTGACCTCTCATACTCTAAAACTAGCGACCCAAGTTGGTGTAACGCCACATCCCAAGAGTTGAGATAAAATATGCATCACCACAAAAGCATCACCCCGGAACCAGAGCAACGCGCCGCCAGCCCCTGCGACATCTCATTCGCTGGATGGTGGCAGATTCTGAAACGCGTCTGGAAGGAATTGAAAAACGATCGTGTCAGCTTTGTCGCCGCCGGCATTGCATTCTACCTCATCCTTTCCTTAGTTCCTGCTCTCGGCGCGGTGATGTCAATCTACGGTTTGATTGCAGATCAGAGTGATGTTGAACGTCAGTTAGGCAGTATTAAGCACCTCATGCCTGTCGATGTGTCCGATCTTATTGCGGTCGAGCTGCAGCGTTTTGCCAATGATGACATCGCTGCAGGCTGGGGACTACTGCTCGGTCTCATACTCGCCTTCTGGGGTGGCAGCAAGGCGATGAATGCGATGGTCACCTCGATGAATGTCGCCTACGAGGAGCCTGACGGGCGTAGCTTTTTAAGACGCAAATCTCTGGAGTTGGGACTCACCGTCTGCGGGGTGATTTTTGCAGTTGTCGTTATGTTTCTGTTAGCTGTGGTCCCTGCCGTCATGGCCTATCTAGAGCTTGGCCACGCCACCGAACTGGTAATCACCGTGTTCCGCTGGTTGCTATTAGCTTTGGCCGCGATGACTGGTCTCTCGGTCATCTACCGCTTTGCCCCCTACCGCCGTCGCGCCAAATGGCGCTGGGTGACTTACGGATCATGTCTCGGCACTCTCCTGTGGGTAGCGGCCTCCGCAATCCTCACATGGTATACCTCAACCATAGGCGACTACAGTAAAACCTACGGGTCACTAGGCGCCATCGTGCTCTTGCACCTGTGGTTCTACGTCACAGGCTTTGTGATAATGTTAGGAGCGGAACTCAACAGTGAGATGGAACTGCAAACCGTGCACGACACGACGCACGGCGAGGATCGCCCAATGGGAAAACGCGGCGCCTATGTCGCAGACCATGTCGCCCAATCCGGCGAAGATATAACCATCGATCACCCCACCCAAACAAGAAGCCCTCATCAGTGAGGCAGAATCGACTCGCTGAACAAAATCACCACCGCGAGTAGGACGAATAGCACCGCGGTGGCGAACTTCACCGTGGCCGTGTGCTTTTTCTGGAAATCGATCAAGGTCGCACTGGTCATCCCCCGATAGGCAAGAATGAAGATAATCACCAGTGGCAAAATAAAGGCGAGGTTATAGAGCAGGAGATAGAACACCGCATCGGTGGAGCCTTGTTGGATTTGGAAAATGATCGGCGCATAGACCTGACCGGTGCAGGCCAGTTCCAGAAAGGAAATCAGGATCCCGCTGATGAAGGCTGCGATGACAAAGTTACGAGCCTTGGCCCCCTTGCGAATCACTCCTCGAATTCTGGTTTTCAAGAAGGATGGGAGCTGCAGCGTCATGTCGTCCAAGTTCCCTTTCCGCGCCCGTAAAGCATCACGCAAGCTGAGGATGGCGACGAGCAGAGCGAAGCCAGCAAAGATATAAGTCACCGCATTCCTAACGACTTTAAAACCATCCATTGTGGTCAGTTTTTCCACCAAGGAATGGAACACCAATCCCACAGAGAAGTAGGCGAGGAATACAGCCAAGATAAACGCTCCGCCCACCATCAGAATCTCACGCGGCGAACGGCGGGCGACCTGCAAGTAAGAGAGGAAAAAGATAATCGTCGCAAATGCGCAGGGGTTCACCCCATCTAACAAACCTGCCCCTAATACCAAGGGAAGAGTGAGACTGGCAAAGCTCTCTTCGACCATTTCCTTCGCCTCGGCAATTTCCTCACTGCCAAATTGGTTCCATGACGGATCATCTTTCAAGACCATGGTGCTCTGCAGGAGCTCGCCGATCATTTCAGGTTGGGTATTCGGTGCAATGGCCGCGCCTGCCTGGGTAAACAAGGAGGGGGTCTTCCCTGCCCCACTCACGCCGAAGCGGTCGCACAGCGCCCGGTTTAAAAGCACATCGCTTTGATTTAAAATGTTCCGCCTTTCAATTTCCAAGAGAGGGAAATTGCTTTTCATATCGGCGAGTTGCTTCTCCACCCGCTCACATTCTTTGCAACCTGGTTTGTGGAATACCACAACTAACAAGCGCTGACGTTTCGCCGCCATCTCAGCAGGATCCTCGGCAGATTCCACATGCTGTGGCTGACCGGACGATTCAGTGGCCTGCGCCAACGCAGCAAAAGACGTGAATGAGCTCTCTTTTCCCTCCTCTGCAAAATACTTGATGATCAATGGCAGCTTGGTTTTGGAAATCTCTTTCACATTGGCGTAAGCGAGCAGTGGTTTCATGCCTTTCCCCATCCGACGGTAGTTCTGCTCAATGTGGTTCGCCAAGCGATCCGCCACATTTGCCTCCTTCGGTTGCTGAGGCAGTAGGCGAGTGAAGGTATCCAGGTCGATCGCCTGACTGTTCGAGAGCAGGCAAAACCATGCCTCGAAACGCACCTCAGCCGAGGGATCTTTCTCCGCCAGAGATCTAAGGATTTTTATTTGGTCCGGGGAAAGCGAGGCTCTTCGGCTCGATGAACTGTAGCTCTGATCGGTCACCACATGACTGTCTGAAAAGAAATGCTTCCATCGGCCGGGAGCGGCAGTGAGCACCCATGGCAGAACTTCACGAACACGCGGTGAGGGATCAATAGCGAGCAGATCCGAGTTCTCCTTCAACCACGAGGCTCGAGCTTTACCGAGGGTATACCACGCAGCGCGCCGAAGCCACTGGTTGGACGACTTGGTAAAGGGCTCGATCACCTCGGTATCGGAGAAATTCATCGCATGGCGCATCATCATGATTGCGAGCACCTTATTTTGATCATCACTCCCTTGATCCTTGAGCGTCCGCAAACACCATGAGCGGATCATGCGCTTGGTGCTACTTTGGCCTGCCGCGCGCTCCAAGTTATAGCCATACACCTCAGACGCCTTGATCTTGGTATTGGGCAATTCCAATTGCTTGAGAGCCATCTGCACCAGCGCCGCCCCCCCATCGGAATCAAACGCCCTCTCGCCAGCGGCATTGCGGATGTCCGGCACCACATCTTGCATGAGTGCGCGTAACAAAGGCACGGCGGAGGTGGTTCTCGGATAATAAAGACCATCGGCAATGGCTGCACGTTCGCTGGTGGATAAAGATGCTACTTTTTCAGCCAGAGGTTTCATCCCCCGCTCATCGCCAGACTTGGCTAACAGCAGCGCGGCACGGAATGCCCTCTCATGATTTGACCAATCGGTAGCTAGTTCGGCCAGTGTCGCTGTGAGTGTCGCCAGACCACCGGTGGCATCAGCGGCCTTCGTGGGCGATAGCGCCTTCGCAGCTTCGGCATCGACTTTTTGTTGATCTCTCAAGGGGCGCAAAAAGGCATCATAAAGAGGGTCGAGCGCTGTTGTTTCGCCCGGTGAGGCATCACCTAACAACTTCAGCAAAGCTGGACTCGCAGAGGCGCTGGAGGTGGGTAAATCCAAGCTATCGATCACCGCCGTGATTTTCTCGTCGACTCCCGATTTTAATGCCGAAGTGAGGTGGTTCGAGACAAAAGCAAACTCCAGCTTGTCCTCCTCGTTGGCCAGTGAGCGCAGAGCGGCGCAAGCAACATCGAGATCCTTGCTGGTGGCGTATCGAGCCACAATATCGAGCCACTCTTTTTTATCACGATCCATCGCGCGAATGGCTGCGATGATGATATCGCTCGGTCGCTGGTCGAGATGACGGATTAAATCGGCGGACAATGGAATGTTCATCCCTGTCAACGCCTTGGTGGCCGGGGCGATCATTTCATCGTCGGCAAGAAACATTTTACGTAGCCGATCTTGTGCCTTGGTCAGGCGCAATGCCACGGCAGCCTTAATCGCCTGAGCTCGGACGAACTCATCCTTGTCGGCTAACAGATCGATCACTTTGTCCTCGGCTCTCGTGGTGGTGGTGCCGGCGATGTAATCCAAGGCCGCCGAACGAATCCTCCAGCGAGGGTCATCGAGAAGTTTGATAATTTTAGCCGACCACGGCTTTTTCCGATCGCCACGTGCTTCCAAGTTGCCCCCCGAACTGAACGAGTAGGAATTGCTGCTCGAGGAAAGTTTGGTCAGACTCTGAACCGAGGAAACGACAAGATCTTCATCTTGGTGGTCGAGGTATCCGGCGATGATATTCTTCACCTCATTGCCTCCAATTTCACGGAAACGGCGCATGGCCGCGTGGATGACGTTGACGTCTTTTTCCTTCTTCAGGTAGGGAGCCACAAGAGGCACGGTCTGAGCTCCACCCAATGTTAGAATAGTGTCCACCGCGGTCTCCCGAACCAGGGCATCATCTGAGCCTAGGTAGTCACGCACGATGGGAATGGCGAGAAACCCGCTCTTTTTCAACGCCGAGATCGCACCCAGCCGCTGATCTCTGTTGCCAAAAGTGAGATCGCGCGCCAGCACAGATGCGTTCTCGCCGGCGCTGCGTGACAGCACCAGCTGATACTGCCCCTCTTTCAAACTCAGGCGAGAGTTTTCCGGCAGTGCTGGGTTGATACTGAGAAAGTCTTGGATGGCTGACACACCCTTCATGCCGTGCGGCTCAAGCATGCGCACGGCACGCCTTTTCCGATCGGTATTGCCAGAAATAATATCGCGGATATATCCCTGCATTTGCTCGCCGGACAGCACTGGTCCAGCTGCCGAGATCGCACCCTTGGCCCCCGCCCACTGGCGCCACATTTTCAAAGCATGTTCATTACGGGGATCTGCACCATTGCCTGAGGGGCTGGCCCAGGGGTTGAATCCATAACTATCGCCCGCCGCTTCTTCCAGCAGTTCCAGGCTACCCAATCGCACCGCCAAATGCTCATCGCTAAGCAGCGCGGTGAGTTCCTTGCGAGGGTAATTCTCACGCTCCATGACGGCGTCGCGAATTTCCTGGCGGAGGTTGCGATCGGCAATTTTACGTGCCGCCCAGCGCCAATCAGCGGCATCGGTTTCCTCCCCACTGAGGCGCTGCAGACGCACAGGGTCGGTCAGCTCGGAGATCTCGGCAGCTGGTTGAGCTAACAAGCACACCGGCAGCACGAGACAGGTGCCAAACACGAATGCGCGGAGCAGACAGGCAGCGATAAGTTGGGCTGGACTGGACAAGGGTCAGGCAGAGGGGAAGACGTTATTCTGACTTTTGTGGGTCAAAGAAGGAAATGGTGTGGGTTGATTAGTGAAGGAGAGCGTAGGCGAGAATGTTTGCGTTGACTCGAACCGAGCCAATAATTTCGTTCCCTCCTCAACAGCAGCACCCTTCGGTATTGGACGTGTCGTTCAGACCATCGGAGGCAAAGGCGACCACCAATTTCCCATTGTGGGTGATCCCCTGCAATTTCCCTACCCCACCATGGCTGAGCTTCAAAGTTTTCACCGTGTAGATGGTTTTGAAAATGCCATGGTCCATGGGGATATCCTTGAGGCCGTCTTTGCCGAAGATGCGTTTGATTTCACGGCGAAAGGCAGTGGCCCAAGCCTTGTTCGAGCAACCGGGAGACGCCAGCATGAAACCGCCATTTTCCAGATACTTTTTCAGATTCTTACGTTCCTTGTTTGTGAGATTAAAATCGTCCTCACCGGTCATGATGACAAAGGGAAACTTAAATAGCTCCTCGGAGCTGAGCTTCACCGGCTTGAATCGGCGCTCGGTGGTGATACTGGTTTTTTGCTGCACCGTGCTGAGGAATTCATCACTGAAGCATTCCGAGGTCTTGGTGCCTGCGTAGATCAAGTTGCCGCACTGGACGGCACCTTCCTTGGCCATGGCTACGGGGCTGGCCATCGCCAATCCGAGCGCGATAAGTGGTAGTAGTTTCTTCATGGGTTCTTGTTGGTTTGAGTTATGATTGGGGGGTGGAGGCTTCGTCCTCCTGTGAGAAGTATCGTTTCACCGCATTGCGGTATTTGGCAGGAATATTCTCAGGCAGAAGCTTGGCATTTTCTGATTTGCGATGTTGATCAGGCGCGATCTGATCGGCCGGTTTCTGGCTGGAACGCTGCACACCGACACCACGCTTGGAGCTGCTAGCAGTGCTTTTGCCCGAGGAAGTTTCTGAAAAGGCCAGTCGGTCTGGTCCATAGACCGGGATATTAACATCGTTCCCGGCGACCGAAAAGCCGTCTTGGCCACTGCCGCCCACACCGCCGCCTGCGCCACCGGTCTTGCCTTTGCCTTGCCCCTGAGCCCGTTTCATCAAGGAATCTAACATCTGCTGCATAGTGCCTGCCACATCGGGCTTAACACCAAACTTAGGGGGGCCATCACCGCGACACATGCTGCTAAATCCATTGTCCGGTTGGTTCATCATCCGCTCGAGCAGCGACAAGGCTAAGAGTGCATTGGTAGCCGCGTCGAGGGACTTCCCTTTCCTCGCCATCTCCGAGGAGGTGTGCATGGGGTCCGGAATATCGAGTTCCTCCAATTTCTGTAAAAATTCATGCACATCCAACTTCATCTGGCCGAAATCATCGGGCAATGCCTCGGCACGTTTCTTGAGGTCGAGAGCAAATTGTTCGAGCGCGTCGCGATTGCGATCTTGCACCCGGGCCAGACCGTCCAGCTGCCCACTGTTGCGGGTATTTCCTCCAGCCACCTCCTTGGCAATGGTGCCCATACGCTCGACGATCGATTGCTGTGTGTTGTAGATTTTTTTGAAGCGCGACGCCATCTCCATCACATCGCCAACCTTCCTTACCAGTTCGGCATCCAGCTCTGCCTGCTCCGCCTTTTTCTGCGCTCCTCCGAGTCGTTGCTGCATCTGTTCGATCTGCTTGCGAGCTGCCGCGCCACCGTCATCCAACTTCAACTGACCGAGGGTCTCCTTGTTAGTGCCCAGTTTCCGAGCTGCTTCCTTGGCTATATCTGACAGGCGTTTCTCCATCTCGAAGGCGTTAAAATCCTTACCAATCTTATCGGCCAGCGCCTCCGCCTTGGCGTGAGCGGCTTCGGCTTTCTTACGCGCTTCTTCGAAGGCTTGTTGATCGCCGGCACGAGCGGCCTCATCGAGTTCCTTGAGTGCTTGTTGACTTTCACGGATCGCCTCGGCCAAGGCACGATAGCGGGCCGTGAAGTTCTTCAGCTGCACAGCCGACCGTAAGCGCTCGGCATACTCGTCCTCGCTGATAATTTTCACACGAACGACATCGGAAACGCCCATGCCGAGCAAGGAGGGGTTGCGGTCCATGGCTTCGAGATAAAATTCCAGTATCTGCCCAACTTCGACTCCCAGCTCCGCGAGCTTCAATGGCTCTTCAAAGTTGTATTCTCTTTTCACCAAAGAATCAGCCAGCACCCGGCTGCGATCGCGATAACCTAACAAAGCTCGAACCAGTGACACCTTGGCCAGACCAAAATCGTCCTCTACCTCGCCGAGGAATGGAAGCTCGGTATTGGGGGTGGCGAGCACCATTTGTTCGGGCGACGCCAACTCCACCGAAGGAACTTGATCTGGCTCAGTGGTGATTGTGAGTTCCAGAGGTTTGGCAGATGGTGTGGCACGCACATCGTGAATCACGGCAGCCACTTTCGACGAGCGGTGAGCTACCCAGCTAAAACGCACACCGTGTTCTCCCGTGAGATTACCGTCGACTTTCTCCACGCGAGCATCTTTCCCTTTGTCCAGTGCTTTGAGTTCAAGCTTTCCGCTGGAGAGTGGTCGGTTGCTTTCCAGCGCGAGGGTAATGGTCGACCCCTCAAGCGCTTTGATTTCGCCTCCCTCGAGAGGATATGTCAGCTCGGCCCGACCTGTGTAGGCCGGTGGCGTCACGGTGATCATGGCGGAGGAAACTTTCGGTTCGAGGAGCACATCGAGTCGGTGCCAATCGCTGCGGGCACGACCTGTAGCAAAGGCAAACTCGACCGGAGCCAGGGCGTTCTCGAATTTCCTCGCGTAGCCGGTTTTTCCCTCGCGGTAGGCCGTGGCTTGTTCGATGTTTCCAGTCAGCGGATCACGGATCAGGCAGACCACATCGTGCTCGATCTCGCCTCCAGTGATTTTCACCTGCACCACAGCCTCACCACCATAGACAGCACGTGGGGCGTCTGGGGTGATTTCGAATCTGAGCGGGCTGTAGGGTGGGAGATCTGAAGAGGGATCTAACACTCTCGTCGACACCACACGAAACGGCTCAGGTGCCCAGTGACTGATTCCCCAGATGACAGCGCCGATGGCGAAAACGGCCAAGGCTGAGAGCCCCATGGCGCGGAATGGCATGCGGCTGCTGGCTGGAAGTTTATCGAGCTCAGTGGACGCGTCTAGCAGTGCTCGGTCGAGGTGGAATTTCTGCATCTCGGTGGCATCCGGCTGCGACTCTAACTTTTCCAAACTCGCAGCCGCTAGAATCCGCTTACGGGGATCAGACAATTTCTCATCGGCAAGGGCGGCGATTTTTTCTCTGGGAATGCGCAGCGTCTGCACCAGTGCGGTCAGCCCGACCACTCCGAGAATGACAAACAAGATGAGATTGTATTTCTCCCTAGCCTCCTGAGAGAAGGCAAATTTGTAGTCCAGCCAGCCGTGCAACAGCATGGCGACGGCATACGCGGCTACGAGCAGCAGCAGGATCAGCAACACCCGCCCGAAGCACCATCTGCGATGGAACTTTCCGAGTGTATTGTGAAATGAGGACATGAAATTTGTTAGGCGTTAAAAGATTCTATACCAGACCATTGCGTCGGCGCAACCACCATTCCAGTGCGAGGCAGACGATCACCAGAATGGGCATAAACCAGCGCATCCACGAGGATTTCCACTCGACACCTTGATCGCGGCTCTCTGGGGCTTCTGGCAGGAGGGCGGTGCTGAGAAAGTCGGGAAGATCGGCACTGGCCAAGAGCTGACCGCCGGTGGACTCGCTGAATTCCTTCAAAAATCCGGCATCTGCGCTGAGTTCATCCATTTCCGAAGGTGGAGGCAGCACGGTGACACTGGCTTCCGGCAGCGATGCCCCTTTTTCCGGTCGATTGGCAGGGATGAGCTTGAGCTGATAGTTCCCCGGCTTTTCAGGAGTGAAACTGGTGGCCCATTTCAATCGACCATCGGCAGAAGGAACGGCAGCGGGGGCTAAAATGAATGGCGCGTCCAAGACTGGTGAGCTCACTTCGAGCTTGGGGGCTGAGGGTTTTCCGACTCCACGATAGGCCATGCGCACGGCAACCGGCGTGGCGGGATCGACCGTTCCAGCGGAGACGTTCAGTGAGTAATCGTGACCGGGGAGGAACTCGGAGTAGGACAGCATCCAGTGGATCATCTGAATCCAAAACTCCTGATACATATTCCCCAGCTCACGCGCGTCCGGGTAGAAATCCCACTTCCAGAGGCCATCGGCATTGACCAAGCCACTGACACCCTGACCGTAGCGGCGGATCATGAGCAGAGGAAAGCGGCCCTGGGTGCTGCCGCCACCGATTTCGCCGTGTGCCAAGACCCGGGTAAACGGCTTCACCACATCGATGCGATGCGCGTCCTTCAACTCGGGGAGCGACGACCAAACGCTCGACTCCGGCGCCGGCAGTGCCTGCCCAAACAGCCCCGCGGTCTGGCCATCCGCCGATGGCCGCAGGCGGAAATCTCCACTCAGCCCGGTGGTCCAGGTGACTGGTTCCAGGGGTTCGAGATCTGGCAGTTTTCCGGTGTAGGGTTTTGAGCGTGAAAACAGCACTGCGCCGCCCTGATCTTTCACAAAGGCGCGGAGGTTGGCGATGCGTGAGGGTGTTAGGAAATGCTCGGAGTTCTTGCCGAAGATGATCAGATCATAGGACATCAGCTCCTCGGCGGTGTCTGGGAAGACATCGTTGGCCGACTCGTGAGGTTTCGACTCGCCGGAGTCGATGCGGAACCATCTGTTCGCACTGAGGCGATGCACGGAGTTCACCTCCATGTGTTTTTGCTGACGGAGCAGCTGGGCGAGGAACTTGCTGTCCCAGTAGGGTGCGCCCTCGGCGATGAAGACCTTGGCTTTGTCATCGAGAATGCGGAGGCGGACATCGACGACGTTGTTAGAGTCCCGGCTTTCGTCTTCGTCGAGCGGCACTCTCATTCTAACGATGGCGGATTTCTCCGGGGCTTTGATGGAAAAGGTATGCAATGCGCGGTCGTCCGCCTTCACCCTGACCTTCACCTGCTGAAGTTCCTCGCCGGTTTCTGTTTCCAAGATCAGCGGAGTTTCAAGATCGTCCAGCCCCTGTGATTCAATCACCGCCGTGATCTGCACATTTTGACCGGGGAATGCAGTGATGAGTTTGCGCGGTGCGCTGAGCGCCAAATCGCTCATCACCACGTCGCCACCTACTTGCACGGTATGGAATGGAACTTGTAGGGCTTGGGCACGTAGGGCGAAGCTGGAATGGCGCGGTTGCCGGGTCTGCCGACCGTCGCTCAGCACCAGCACGCCGGCCAGCGGTTCACCCTGCGCACTCAGCTGGGTGAGCATGGAATCGGCGGAGGTTGTTAGATCGCTGTGAGTGCCGGTGGCAGTCACTGGGGATTCTGCCTCCACCGCGGTCATGGCATCGTCGAAGGTAAAGTAGCGCAGCTCCACTCCGGCGTCCTCGGCGCTTTGGGCGATTTGCTTTTGCAGCGTGAGTGCCTGCTCGATGCGGGTGCTCTCACCTTCCTTCACCCCCATGGATTTTGAGCTATCTAACATCACTGCCCAAACGCGGGTGACTTGATCGCTAATCGACTGCCACTTGCCTGGGTTCAGCAGAAAAACGGCCATCGCCAGCAGGGCTAACAATCGGAGACCGGTGAGTATTTTACGAAGTTTCCCCGGCGCGGTCTGTGAGGATTTCCACGACAACCAAACACCCAGAGCCACCACCACAAGGAGGATGGGGATCAGGAGAGTGAGTGGTAAAACGGGGTTCATGGATTTAGTTCGCAGGTTTTGGTTTCCACATGCTGACTAGGGATTCCAGGATAAGGAAAAGAAATGCGGCGCAGAGAAACCAGGGCCAGAGAGGGATGCCATCGCCCAGGGCGGCGCGGCGCAGGAGCTGTTGGGAATCGACCACTTCACCGCCCTGCACCTCCGCGGGGTCCATCAAGCGAAGATCTGATTCGGTCGCCGGGAAATTGGAAACCTGCACGTGCGCGAGACCGTCGCCAATTTTCCACTGATACACACCCGGCGCGGCAGTCCCCGTGCTGGTTAGTTGCGCGCCGGTAGCGGTCATCCGCGTTTCCGTAGGCTGCGCAGTATTGGCGTCATCAAACAAAGTCACCGAGTCAGGAGTCACCCCTTCACCGGGTGCCCACGACAAGGGCGTGCCTGGCAGGACCTCGGCCGACACGCCTTTCTGGCTGGCACGTGAGTTCAGCAGCAACTCGCCCATGAATGGCACAAAAGAAGATTGGCCCGACCACGAGCTCAGACTGTTCGACAAGGGCAGATTCCAGATGATGACATTCGCGGCCGGTGCGGCGAGCAGGCCGGGCACGTCATCGTTGTAATCGATCAAATGGGTCACCGTTTCCGGCCATGCGGATGGTAAACGAAGTCGCTCCTTGAAGCTGCCTGCTGCCGGATTGCCAAACTCACCGGTCTTGAAGAGCTCGAAGACCTTGGCGTTGGCATCGGATTTTCTGGAAATACCAGCCTTCCAAGAACCTTTGGTGTCCATGGCGAGTGGCTGGCTTCCTGAACTAACAGGAACATCTAACAAGCTCTGGCAATCGGTTAAAGTCACGCCCGCGGCAGGGTGAACAAAGACACTCGTGCCGGCAGCCGCAAGTGCTTTCAGAGCTTCGGTGTTTTCCCCATCCCAAGCGTGGACGAAGACAAAGTCCGCGCTGTCAGAACTTGGCAAAGCTCCCGACTCGACCACCGAGTGATCCAGCCATTCCAGCGAAGCTGCCAGACGATCCAGCACCTCAACCGCCTGCTCCCGCGCACTGCCTTTCGCGGCAGGCAGAGAAACCATTTTCAAGGTATCCCTGACCTGCACCAGAGCGTGACGAGTATTATCGCCAGTGAATGCATCCTCACCAATGGATGCACTGAGCTGCACCTGACCGGGGCTGGCGAAGTGGCTTGAAAAATTCGCCTCCGCCTCCCCCCAGGCTGGCACCTCGACATCACGCGATTGCCGCCCGCCGCCCGACTCCAGGTAAAGCGTCGTTCTGCGTGGAGTATCTGAAAAATTACGCAAGCGGCAGACCATCACCACATCCTGCCCCACCACCGGGTTTGATGGAGTGGCAAAGAGCTCGCTCACGGCCAGGTTTCCAGTGTCCTCATCCCCCACTCTCACTTTCACCACTTTGATATCCTTCGGCACTTGAAGCTGAAATTCTTTCCATGCAGAAGCTTGGAAATCCGAAATGATCACCAGCTCTCTGGCACCCTCAACGAGGTTCAGCTGGCCGAGTGCCAGACTCAATGCTGCGGCGATCGCTCCCTGCTCTGCGCGGCCACTGCCACGTTTCAGCGCATCTTGTAAATAGGCGATGTTCTGCCCGGGCTGAGGGAAAACCGCTTCCGGTTGAGCATCGATCCAGACGACGTTGGCATCGTCTCCTCCGGCCGAATCCATCAGCTCCACCGCCTTGGCGCAGGCACCATCGAATCGGCTCGATGCGCCCTCCTTACACGCCATCGACGCCGAGCGATCGATCAGATACACGGTGGTCTTTTTCCCCGGCAAAGCCTCACCGCCACCGGTCAGAAGAGGTTGCAGGAATACAAACAAAAGCGCCAACACCGCGAGGGTGCGGAGAAGTAGCAGCAACCAGTCCTGCGGCTTTCTCATGCGGGCGGTTTTTTTCAATATCCGACGTAAGAACTCGGTGCTGGAAAAGGCATACTTCGGCGGATTACTACGCGCAAAAAGATGCACCAGCACCGGCACCAGTCCCAGAGAGAGCAGCCAGAGCCAGGCAGGGTTTGCGAGTAAGAATTGCATATCAGTTAGGCGAAGTGTTAGGCGAGCCGATCGAAGAGTTTAAACCAGCTCTCAGTGGTGGTGGTGAGGGCATAATCCACCTGCCGACCTGCCGCGAGCTTACGCAGAAGCTGAGTATGATCGCGCATTTCCTTCTTCCACGCATCACGCAGCGTCTGGGTGTGGACCACTACTTTGTCGTCCGTTTCCAAATCCATGAAGCGCGACAACCCACGGTCCGGCAGATTCAACTCCGCCGGATCTAACACATGGAAAAGGTGCACCCTAAAGCCTCGGTGCAAATACGGGTTCAGAGCCTTGAAAATCTCCTCCGGCTCATCAAAGAAATCGGACAGCACCACCAGCGTGCCCTTACGCTTGATGAGCGGCGCGGCACGCTTCAGAGCCTCTGCCAGCGAAGTTTTATTCCCCGGCTGATTGTTCTCCATGGCGGTGAGGATATTGTGTAGCTGTCGGCGGGTGGACCCCGGCTCAAAAAACTGCCGGATCTGTTCATCGAAAATCTGCATCGAGACGCGGTCGTTTTTCGAGATCACCAACCAGGTGAGGCAGGCGGCGAAAAAGGACGCGTATTCCAACTTAGTAATCGGTCCATCCTCCTGAAAGCCCATCGACGCCGAGCTATCGAGGAAGATATGGCACTCCATATTCGTCTCCTGCTCGAAAGTCTTGAGGTAATGCCGATCGGTGCGGGCGAAGACTCGCCAATCGATCAACGACAAATCATCGCCTGGAGTGTATTGGCGGTATTCGTGGAACTCGATGGACGCACCACGATCCTTCGACCGGTGGCGACCGGACAAATACCCTTCCACCAGCGCCTTGACCCCGAACTCGTAGTGGCTCAGGCGGCGGATGTCCTCCGGGCGGATGTATTTGTAGTGCGTATCAGCCATGCAGACTAGTCCTTCAGAAGCTCACTGATGACGTTTTCCACGCTGACACCTTCACCGGTGGCATTGTAGTTAGGGATCACGCGGTGGCGAAGAATCGGCAGCGCGACATCGCGCACCTCCTCCACCGAGGCGGTGCTACGACCTCGCAGCAGCGCCAGTGCACGGGCGGCGCGAGCCAAACATTGCGAAGCACGCGGGCCGGCACCGTAGTCGACGTAGTTGTTCACGAAGTCGCTGGCGGCGGCAGTGTTAGGGCGTGATTTGTGCACCGTCTGAAGGATGTATTTCACCACATTATCCGGCAGAGGCACATCGAGTGTGGCGTCCTGCAGCGCGATCACTCCGGCGGCATCCAGAATAGGATCGGCAGAGTCGGTGCTGCGGCCAGTGGTCCGGCGGATGACTTCTTCCTCCTCCTCGATGGTCGGATAATCGATCATGACGTTGAAAAAGAATCGGTCTAACTGCGCCTCGGGCAGAGGATAGGTGCCTTCGTGTTCGATGGGGTTCTGGGTGGCAAAAACGATGAAGGGCTCGTCCAGGTTTCGAGTCTGACCTGCGACGGTGACCTGCTTTTCCTGCATCGCCTCTAACAAAGCAGCCTGAGTTTTGGGAGGTGTCCGGTTAACCTCATCGGCGAGGATCAAGTTGGCAAAAATAGGGCCCGGCACGAACTCAAACCCACGCCCTGCACCGTCGCCGGTCTGGAGGATTTCAGAGCCGACGATATCGGTGGGCATCAGGTCAGGTGTGAACTGAATCCGCTGGAACTTGAGACCAAGAATCGTGCCCAGCGTCGACACTAACAACGTCTTAGCCAGCCCCGGCACCCCGGTGAGCAGACAGTGGCCTTTACAGAGAAGGGAGACGAGCATCTCCTCGACGACTTTTTCCTGACCCACGATGACCTTCGCCGTCTGCGTGCGGATCTCGGCCACGGAGTTCTGGATGCTTTCCCATTGTTCGGAGGGAGGTTTGGATTCACTCATAATAAAACTGTGTTGGAAGGGGGATAGATTGTTAAGTATGTAATTTAAGGTGCAGGAAGAAGTCGCTTCTGAGAACTCTCCTCGGAAACTTTTTTCAAATGACTGGCAGTCTCGGTGAAGAACATGATATTGGCCCTGCTTCCATTTTTGACGTTCTCGACAATGGCTTTGATCACCTTATTGACCTGCTCTGCCTCCTCTTGATCATTTTGCGCCGGCATAAACTTGATGCCTGTTAGCCAATCACGATTTTCATAAATCGAGACACCTGCGAGAGATGTTGCCTGATCTTCTTTCAGCTTGCTGGTGGCCTCTGCCATGATGCGTGTTTTCCATGAGTGCGACTGCAAACCGCTCCAAGCATGCAAGGTGATACCGGTGCCCGTGCCAGCGCCCATCTGCAGCATGAAGACATAGGGCGCATTTTGCTCAGCATTCTTGGAGAGCGTATTCAATAACTGCTCGATCAGCTTCTGATTAAGTTCTTGGTTGAGCAAAAGATCGCCCAACTTTTTCTGGTGAGCGGCATCCGTATCAGGGGCCCTGGCCCAGCTTATCTCGACAATCATCTTACTCAGTCCGCTAACGCCAGCGGGTATGTCATCGCCGTAAGCAGCCAAGATTTCTTGCCAGGCAAGTTTTTCAGACAACGTAAGTTTCTGATGATAGTTCGCCACCTCAAGCGGCGTGAAAGCAGTGAGGTCCTCGCGGATGGATTTCCTACGGGCCTCGGTCACCTGATCGGGGCTAGGAAAATCGGCCGTTTTTGGATCGTCGAGTAGCTGCTTGGCGCGTGTGAGAATGAACTCCGCCATTTTCTGAGGGCCGAGCAATTGGTGAAGCGCCTGCAGTGACTCCGCATGCTGAGGGTAGTAAATCGCCTCCATCGACCAAGCGGCATAGACGGCGAGCGATGGCAGGCTGCGCAAGGCTTGTTGATCGTTGCTGTCGCTAGGTTGTTCCGTCTTCGTCAGCAACTTTCCCCAAGCCTCCTTGGAAGCAGGAAGTTGTTCCAAAAGCTCCTGCTGAAGTGCCGCCTGCGTCGATTCCTCCATTTCGTAATACGCGGTGTAAACCTGCTCGGTCAATGCACTGAGGACCACGGTTTGCGCAGCGAGGTTCTTTTGTGCGGCGACGATCTCGATGAGCGCTGGGTATTGCTTGAAAATACCCTCGGGGCCCACTGCCGCGCTAAGCATCTCCATACCATTTTGTAGGCTGGTTTTTCCAGACCGCATATCGGCCAAAATCTTATCCGGGCTGACTTCCTCGACGTAGACGGAGAGTCGCTTTAGAAACTTTTCAAGGCCACCGGCTTCGCGAATGCTCCATGGAAGAGAACTCTCATCCTGACCGGACGCCTGATCGAGCAAGGAGGAGGAATACTTCTTATAAAAATCCTTGGCCTTGCCGCGCCGCGCTTTCAAATAAGGCTCTAACATGGTGAGCGACATCGATAACGATTCAGCCGACATGATAAACTCCTCAACCAACTTCGAATCCGCATCATTGCCACTGGATATCAGCACTTGCACAGCGATGCTCTGCTGCTCGTCGTCACCAGTTTCCATGAAATGCCGCGCCAGTGTCGAGCGGGAATCGGCAAGGTGCTCAAGCCACCACTGATAGGCAAAATCGCGCAACCCTTCGGCCGATTTTTGCTCCAAATCATTATCTGGGTTAGGAAGCGTGCTGATCAAAATGCGCCGAGCTATCTCTCCGCGGGTACAGGGTCGCCGCATCGCGTTGTAGGCGGTCAGAGCCTGGACATCGATCGAATTTGAAGACGACCCCATCATCGCTCGCATCATCTGCATCTGCGAATAGGCACTAGAGGAACTCTCGCCAATGTGTGTCGCGATCAATGTTTCGTCGGCGGCCACTGCAGCCAGAGCAATGAAACCATCCATTCCTATGGCGCAAAGTTTTTGCAGCCATTCCTCAGCTACCTCCTCTCCGCCGTAGTTTCTCTCAGCCTGCATGTTTCCTTTGGCGACTAGCCATAGGGGCCGAGGATTGACGCGGATAGGATCGGTGCGCGCAAGAAGTGCATCGAGGATCTTAACGGCTTCCGGTTTCAGCCGCACTCCTTTGAACTGCGCCATGCTTGCCTGTTCTCCATTGATTTTAGCCTCCACTTTGGGCAACAGAATCTTCACCCCTAATCGACCCCTCCAGCCTCTGGGGAACCGCTTCTCCAAGGCCACCAAGCCGTCATGGTAGGCTTGCCAATCTTTGTTGGAAAAAAAAGCTTCAGCGAGAGCGGCATATTGTTGCTCGGCAAGGTCCCCCACCACGTTATCGATCACCATCGTTGGCGAGGGCGAAAGCGTAAGAACCTTCTGAGCCATCCGGTTTCCCTCAGCGGTGAATCCTGCACGATACATGTGGCAGGCTATGACTAACACGTTTGAAGCCAGCTTGGAGGCGCTGTGGTCATAGCCCCAACGGTCGGCATCGAAGGTCCGGCCATCCAACGCTAGCACGTCGAGGTGCCCAATTATTTTTTCGGCATCCTTGGCGGCATCCACCGGCGACCAATCACCAACGACTCCACCTTTCTTACTCGGCTTCGCTTTACCGATCAAAGCACGCATTAAACCATTGCGCTTCGCTTTCTGAGAGACTTGAATTGACTCGCTGTAATTATGGATGACGGTAAATACCCCTTGTTCCTTTTGTTCCCTCTCTGGCAGCACCCAGGCATTGCCCTCACGGGGAACCGTCGCCTGCCGACTGTAGTAAGTTTGTGCGGAATGTTGATTCTGAGCCTGCAAGGTCAACTTCACGTAGCTCGCCCCTTCGGAATCCGGAAGGCCCAGCGCCACCAGGCGTTGAAAAGCGGGACCATAATCCGCTTTCTCAGCGAGATTCGAGTCAGGAGCAGCTTCGCCACGAGCCGACACAACGCCGCACCCCAGCAGAGCGAGAGTTGGAAGTAGAACCCGGGTAACAAACATCGCCCATTTTCTAACGACATCCTCGCAGTCCCACAAGGATTATTTCTTACACCTGTTTGACCGTGCCTTGGCCGAACTACCACCAAGCATTGGAGCAACGTTGCATAGCTGATCCTTACGCGAGCCATCGCTCTTAACCAAGCAAGCAACAGCTCAGATCTTTCATCTCATTGGATAAAAAATCCATTTTTCCATTGCCACCCGAAGATCTGCCATTCAATATCACAGCACGATGAAAAAAGCACTTACGATCGCAGCAGCATTAGTCGTCACGGCCTCCGGTGCCATGGCTGACATTCAGGCCCCTCCTGGCTCCACTTACACATCCACCCGTAAGCTTGGCCGCGCCATCAGCAACATTCTCTACGGCTTTATTGAGATCCCTGAGCAGATCGTTCGCAAGAACGAATCCTACGGCCGCAAGGCTGGCTGGTCTTACGGAGCTGTTGACGGTGGTCGCCGCGCATTCAAGCGTCTCGGCTACGGTTTCTACGAGCTGGTGACCTTCCACTGCCCAACTTACCACGGCACATTCAAGCCACCTTACGAGCGTTGTGGTGAAGACCACCGCATCGAAATGAACCCCCATGACGGACTCTCCGAGTTCCCTCCTGTTCTCGGTTCCGAGCACTACTACCACACTCGCTCTCAGCAGTGGTAATTGACCTTAACCAGTCCGCTGGTTAATTCGATCCTTTTCAACCCGCATCTGTCACTGACAGTTGCGGGTTTTTCTATGTCGAGTAAGTTACCCAAGTGGCCGACTCGTCCGCGGTGAAATGTGTCTTGTTCCGTTTTCGTATTGAAAATAGCTCATTCAGGAGACCATGATGCCCACGGGCGCCTTCCAGTTTCCCCCACATTGAGCCAGCCCCCTTCACACACATCCCCCGCCGCCTAGCATGAAACAAAAATACCTTCGATTGGTCCGCAAGGCCTATCGCTATCTGCGGCACCCTCGTATTCGGAGTCGACCATGGCTCGTGGCACTTACCAAACCTCTGTTCGACAGAGCCCTCTGGCGTCCCTGCCGGAGAACAGTGGCCGGCGGCTTATCCATCGGGCTTTTCTGCGCCATGCTACCGATTCCCTTCCAGATGCTGGTGGCAGCCCTCGCCTGCATGCGCTCCCGTGTGAACATCCCCGTGTCCATGGCGGCATGTTGGATCTCGAACCCCTTCACCTATCCGCCGTTGATTCTCTTGCAGATCAAATTTGGCAGCTGGCTCCACGACCACATGAACATCCCGCTGCCCTTCAGCAAGGAAACGCGGATTCCCTTCCCTGGACTTGATATCGTGGGCAGCCCGGCGAATTTCACCGTCGGCTTCATCGCCATGGGCATTATTCTAAGCTTACTGGCCTACCCTCTGGTCTACGGCATTTCGCTCTTTCTCCCCAATCAGGGACGGGCGGTTATTTCTTTGAAGAAGAAGGCTGGAAACGCTTCTCACTCCCCCAGCCCCCACCGTAAGGCGCGCCCAAACGTTGAGCCACGTCGACCATTGGGAAAGTGAAATACTGCTGAGATTTTTCCTCGCTCGCGTTGAGCCGCCTCCACACCAGCCAACCACCGATCGCCAACACGGCGATCACGCCCAAAAGCACGGCCATCATCTTGAGGTTGGCGGCATCGCTCCACTTGGCAGGCGCGATGGCGAAGTAATCGTCCATCCCCTCCTCCACACCAGCAAGAACAGCATTACAGCGGACTGCCGGATCTGAGCTATCCGCCCGTTTGCCCAACGCAGCTCGAATAATGCCATTCATTTCTCGGTCGGGAATCACGCCCGGCTCGCTGTCGCGCTCCAAACCTGTGCCTTGGAAATACGAAGCCGCCACATTTTGCCCGTCCACCGCCGGGTCACGTTGAATCACAATCACCAAACCGCGTTTTTCCTCCTTCAGCCAGGCGCGGTAGAGTTCATCGGCCCGCCCTTGCACCGAACCATCCAAGATATTGTAGTAAACGGCAAAATACACCTGATAACCATGTTTCTGCTGGATGCTTGCCAGCGTGGCCGAGAGTTCGGCGAGCTGCTCAGGCTTTTCACGAAAAACATCAGCCTGATCCAGGACGTGATTCGGAGGCGCTGCTGGCAGCACTTTTTCGGGCGACAAATCAATCTGTGCAACCGCCGGAATGACCAAGCAACAACTAGCCAACAGCATCATCATGCTGAAGAGTCTTGAGACGATTTTGGCGCTCCATGGTTTCACAAGGTTGTCTTTAAACTTTCCTGAAGCATTACTCAAGCGCGTATCTCTGCC
Source organism: Oceaniferula flava (assembly GCF_016811075.1). Classification (NCBI taxonomy): domain Bacteria; kingdom Pseudomonadati; phylum Verrucomicrobiota; class Verrucomicrobiia; order Verrucomicrobiales; family Verrucomicrobiaceae; genus Oceaniferula; species Oceaniferula flava. The sequence continues at coordinate 150,522 of NZ_JAFBGL010000001.1, read as the reverse complement.
GAGCTGCTAGAAAGCCCCCTTCCCATTCGGCGGGGTTCATTTTCTCCAAGGGACGCCCCCACCTATCAGTCAGAGAAATTTACGGATTGTTTCTTGGTAGCGGTTGTAGAGGAAACCCAGCCCTAGCAGCACGAGTCCAAGTGTGATGAAGCTGAGAATACGACCGACGGTTTCCATCCTCAAGACATCAATCAACACCACGTGCGCCACTGCGGCGGCGAGCCAGAACAGACCGATCAGTCGGTAAGGGCGACAGCGCAGCGCCAGCCCCGCGCAGAATAACGCCATCGCCAGCAGAGCCCAACAAATCGCCATGCCAGCCCCATGGAAACTGAGGTGCACATGGAAAGACGCGGCAATCACCAGAGCCCCGATCCCCGCACTCAGCAAGAGAACGCGAAGAGGTTTCCAGGAGACATCATCCTCGCTGCCCAACCAGAGCAGCGCATGGCAGCCAAGGGCGGCACCGATCGGCAAGTATCTCATCCAGTCCTGACCAGGGTGAAGGGTGATGGCTGTGACGCAGGCAATCGCCAAGGGCAGCAATCCCCCAGTCGTGGCAAAAATCACATCCTTCCGCTGCCACGCCCAGAACATCATCCCGAGCCCCAGCATCGTCAGCGCGATGTCCGGTCGATCGAAACCTTGAAAAGCATGCACGCTGGCTGCCACAGTGAGCGCAAACGACAGGCCCATTTTCAGCCAGCCCCGGGCCACCGCGTTCCTGCGCGCATCCACCCATGCCAAATGCGCCAACAGTAAGGCAACCGTCGCCCAGCCGAGCGCCGATTCCCGCGTGCCCACGACAACGAGCAGTAAAATGCTTCCAATGTGCAACAGCAACGGCGGCACACCGAAGCTCCGGCGCTTGGTGAGCTCGGCACCACCGTGACCGACCAGAGCCAACGCGCCACCAAGCAGCAGCCACCATCGACTACTCACCAGTTGCTCGTTGACAGTCATCGTCAGCGACAGCCAAAAGAGACAACTGAACACCCACTCGAACGCCCCATTGTGGACTTCGGCATCGGTCGTCTTGTTCTCGGCAAGATCCGCCCAAGCCTGACTCAGTGCAGGCGCCATCCACCAGAACGAAGCGATTCCGAGGAGCGGAAGCAACGCCCCCGCCACCGGCAGAGAACCGAGCCCATAGAGAAAGCTCCCGACGCCGGCAAAGGCCACGATCACTGACATGGTCGCGAGGTCTGCGATCCATCTTGGTTTTTTCAGCAGGAAAAAAAGACTCATCACTGCTGTCACGGTGAGCCACATGGCATTGATGCCCACAGCGAGGGGTAGACGATCAAACACGCCGAAGCCGAGGATCGCCCAAGTCATCAATGCCGGCAGCAAGGACAGAAGATGGTGTCCCTCTGCCTCTGACGCCCCCTTCGCCAAATCATGGTTCACCATGGCGGTGTAGACCGCACTCACCAGAGCCAGCGCGGCGTAGCTCAGCCATGGCGCGATGGCCCCTCCAGTCACAGCTGGCACAGCGGTCACCAAGGCGCAGAAATACATCAACACCGACAAGACACGTGTCAGTGAACCACCGAAACGACGCGCCCCGGCTAACAGCACACAGGCCTCAACCGCGAACACCAAGAAACGCGTGTAGCCGGTGGCCTCGATCAGGATTCCCAAACTGGCGATGAAGATCCCCTGATAGGCAAAAATCGATGTCAGTGAGCGATGCCAAATTGCCCCTCGCCGCGCGACCACGGCCAGTCCTAGCCACAGGGTTCCCACGCCCAGACTGATCCAGCCGATCTGGGCATGAGGCGTGAAGGACGGAATCAAGAACACGGTCAAAGTCCACGCCGCGCCATTGTTGATCGCGCAGAACATCCGCTGGATTTTTGCCTCCAAAGATTTCGCGGCAGGTAGAGTCAGAGCTACGGTGAAAAGCAGCCAGTAACTCAGCAAATAAGTAATCCGCACCGACTCCTGCGCCTGCTGTGGATAATACCCACCGAGCCAGAATGCATGTGCGATGTAGGCCGCAATCATCGTGCCGATGCCGATGACAATCCACTTGAACCGCAACATCAGCCCGATACCGGCGGCCGACAAAAGCAGCGCGGAAAATAACGAGAGCCATCCGGCGGGATTCACGATGGTGCCGTAGAAGGCGAGACCGATGTCCATCACCGCGACGACTCGCGATCGTTTCCACACCGCGTAAGCCAACATCATCGCCGCCCAGATGGTAAGCAGAAAGCCCACGAGGATCGTGCTATCGATGAGCTTCAGCGAAGGGGTGAAATGTGAGGCATAAATCGTGTAATAGCCGGCCGCCAGGCCACCCGACGCCACCACCCGCCCGTAGTGGAGAAAACGCTTTTTCTTCCTCTCCAGCCACATCCCCAGACTGGTCAGACTTAACGAGATGATCATGAAAAATGCCACCTTGGCTCCTGCTCCGGCATTGAACAGCCAGTTTTTATACGCATAGGTGCTCAGGAAAATCAGCCCCGTGAGCAGTAATAGCACCCCGATCCGAACCAGCCAGATCTTGCCAAAATTCAACTCCCACTCACCGCTGTTGAAGGCTGGTTTTCGGACACTCTTCTGAGCGGATGATGGCTGGGCTAGCGCCGTGGCTTTTAGCGGCGATGGAGTCGCACGCTTCGGCTTTTTGCCGTCGTCTTTCGCACCCTGCAGCGCTGCACTTTTCCGAGGAAGAGGTGGTGGAGCTGGCAGCTTGGGCTGCTTCCTCTCGTCCGCGATCGACTTTTTCAGCTGATCTAGGTTCTTGGCGGATGCTTTTTCCTCCTTCCACAATGCCTCAGACACCTGCCGAATGTCAGCATCCATCCGCTCACTCTCTCTGCCCAGACGCTTCAGCTGAGACTGCATCTCTGCCTGCCGGGTCACCAGCTTGTCCAATCGATCGCGAAAGTCCTGATCCATACGATCAGCCTATCACAATCCCCCGAGCTGAAGCATTGATTATCGCTTCAGGAGCATTGACTCAGTCGATGGTATGCCCCCCCCCTTAGGCCTTCGCCTTTTTCTCCTTAAATTCCTTCCACGCTTCTAACAGCGCGGTGCAGAACAGCAGGACGGCGGCGGTGGTGATGCAGCTGTCAGCCACATTGAAGGCGGGCCAGTGACCGCCGCTTGAGGGCATGATTTTCTCAAAACCCGGGATCTTGAAGTCGAGGAAATCGACCACATAGCCCTGCCCCAGACGCTCCATGAAGCTGGCATCCTTGTAGGGTTCCAGCCAGAAACCTTGGAACAAGCGATCGGTCAGGTTTCCAATAATCCCCGAGATCAGCAAGGGGGGTGCCCACTTTGCCGGACCGGTGAAGGCTCCCTTTTTCCAGAAATAAGTGATCCCCGCGAGGGCGATGACCAGGACAAAAAGAAAGACGACCGGGGCCCAGGTGGTGCCATTGCCAATGCCAAAGGCGACCCCTTGGTTATGGCGTCGGACCAGATTGAAAAAGCCTTCAATCACCGGCCGGGTGTCTTCCGGCACGGCATATTTCTGCCCCTCGATAACTACGAAGGGGAGCTTGAAGTTCATCACCGTCCACCACTTGGTGATCTGATCAAGAATGTAGAGCGGCAGTGAGATCAGCAGCACAAGCCGGATCATTCTCGCTTTGGTCGGAGTGGTGGACATGGTCTCGGGAATCACAATTAAACAACCTCACTACAACGCTGGCACAGGTCGGTGACCAGTGGCTCGTAGCGGCGACAGCGTGGGCACATGCCGTGATCCGTCGCCTTCGCAGTGGCGGTAATTTCCGCTCCGTTTTCGACGGTGAGCTTGGAAAGAATGAAGAACTCGGTGACAAAATCACGGTCATTCAACAGCTCCGCACATGGGTGATCGGCTGGCAGCGTCAGGGTGACATCTGCCTCGTTGTTTTTATTGAAGGCCTTCGCCTGCACCTGCTCTTCGATCGCGGTCTGGATGACAGCGCGGATTTCCAGCAAGGCATTGACTGTTTCGATCGCTTCACCAGGAGCAAACTCGGCATCGACCTCAGGGAAATCCTGCTCGTGCACGCTGCCTTCATTACCAGCATGTTCCCAAGCTTCATCCGCCGTGAAGGCCAGGATGGGAGCCATCAGGCGCACGATGGAATCGAAAACGCGATACATCACCGTCTGGGCAGCCAGGCGACGCGTGGAATCTAGCCCGTCACAATACATGCGGTCCTTGGTGATATCGATATAGAGCGCACTCAGCTCATTGGCACAGAACTGGTTGATCTGATTGAACACCTTGCGGAACTGATAGCTTTCGTAGTCGTTACGGCACTCGGCAATCACTTCGTTCAAGCGCTCCAGCACCCAGCGATCCAACACCGTCATGTCCGCTTTGGACACGGATTGGCTGGCGGGGTCGAAGCCATTGATATTGCCTAACAAAATACGCAAGGTGTTGCGCAGACGGCGATAAGGATCGGCGATTTGCTTGAACAGATCTTCACCGAAGGGAACTTCCGTTTGCCAATCGACCGACGACACCCAGAGGCGCACGATGTCCGCACCATACTTGTTGTAGAAGTGCGCGGCATCGGTAGGTTTCCCCTTGGCCTTGGCGGCGGACTTGGAAATCTTGCCACCATCTTTATCGACCACAAAACCGTGAGTCAGCACGGATTTGTAAGGTGCCTTGTCGCGCACTGCCACGCTGAGCATCAGGCTGCTCTGGAACCAGCCACGGTGCTGATCGGTCGCTTCAAGATAGAGGTCAGCTGGGCAGGAAAGTTCAGGATGACGATCCATCACCGCAACGTGGGAGCTGCCGGAATCGATCCAGACGTCGAGAGTATCGCGGCACTTGGTCGCTCCCTCGGGCAGTCCCAAACGGGCAGCGAGTTCGGCGTCCGAAAGCTCGAACCAGATATTGGTGCCTTCTTCTTCCACCAGGTCCGCGACCTTGCGCGAGATCTCAGCATCGAGAATGACCTCTCCGTCTTTATCGAAGAACACAGGAAGCGGAACTCCCCAGGTGCGCTGACGGGAGATGCACCAGTCGGGCCGAGCCTCGACGGTGCCAAAAATACGGTTCCGGCCCCAGGCAGGAAGCCAGGTGGTCTCATCGATCTCACTGAGCGCTTTCTTACGCAGGTCATCGATGCGGATGAAGAACTGTTCGACGGCGCGGAAAATGATCGGCGTCTTCGATCTCCAGCAGTGCGGGTAGGAGTGAGCGTAGGTTTCCTTGCCTAACAAAGCACCTTTGGCTGCGAGAAGTCGCAGCACGCCGACGTTGCCTTCATTTTTCTCCATCACATGGAGGCCCACCAGTTCAGGCACGCCCACTTCTTCCGTGAAGCGACCATCGTCGTCCACCGGCGAAAGCACGGCTAGGCCGTTTTGCATTCCGACGGAGTAATCGTCCGCACCGTGACCGGGGGCGATGTGCACCGCGCCGGTTCCGGTATCGGTGGTGACGAAGGGAGCCAGAATCACCTTGGAGGTGCGATCCAGGAAGGGATGTTGGGCTTCAAGCCCTTCGAGTTCCGCTCCTTTGATCTCGGCGATTTCCTGCGCAAGGGTCAGGCCGGTTTTCTTCTGAAATTCTTCCAGCAGCTCGCGGACGATGATGATATTCTGGTCTGGGGTGTCTTCCTTGGTGAAGCGTCCGACCACGTAATTGAAGCGCTCGTGCACCGCGATACCGAGGTTAGCCGGAAGCGTCCACGGTGTGGTGGTCCAGATGGCAAAGGAGGTGTCGGCGGGCAGTTTGTCGTTCGCTACCAGATCGAACTTCACGAAGATGGCGATGGATTTTTTATCCTGATACTCAACCTCAGCTTCAGCCAGTGCGGTCTTGGCTCCGTAGGACCACTGCACGGGTTTCTGCGACTGATAGACCAGGCCTTTTTCCACCATGGTGGCGAAGGTGCGGATGATGTCCGACTCGTAAGCCGGGTCCAGAGTGAGGTAGGGGTTTTCCCAATCGCCCAGCACACCGAGGCGTCTGAAGGATGCTTTTTGGGTATCGATCCAGCCGCGGGCAAACTCTTCGCAGCGGCGGCGGATTTCCGCAGGTTCCTCATCGCGGGCGTCCTGCATGACTTTGAATTCGATCGGCAGACCGTGGCAGTCCCAGCCGGGAATGTAGGGAGTCTCGAAGCCAGCCATGGTTTTCGACTTCAGCACCAGATCCTTGAGCACCTTGTTCAGTGCGGTGCCCATGTGGACATCACCATTGGCAAATGGAGGGCCGTCGTGAAGCAGGAAGCGAGGCGAGGAGGAGTCCTTGCGACGCTGTTGAATGCGCTGGTATAGGTTCTCCTGATTCCAACGCTCGAGACGTTTTGGTTCGTTTTTCACGAGATCTCCGCGCATAGGGAAACTCGTTTCAGGAAGGCTCAGGGTGGCCTTGTAATCGGGCTGATTTTTGGACTCGTCCGCACTCATAATCTAAGGCGGCGGACGCTAGACACTTCGGGGCTGGCGGTCAATCGCTTACTTAGTCCGCCTGCTGCGAAAATCTGGATCGCCAGCCTATTCTTCCGATAAACCAAGCGGCATCCAGCCTTCAGGCATCGGGGAAACACCAGGATAGCTAGAGCTACCGGTATTCTTCCGGGTCGAGGCCATGGTCAACACCCCGTCCATCACCACGTCAAAGGCCACAGGTGAACGATCGGTGGCTTTGGCGATGCGATGAATGTGCGACTGGATACGCTGGGCAACTCGCATGGCGCGCTGCTTGTAGGCTTCCTGGTTTTCCTCGCGAATGTGCCAGTGAATGGCGCCGGCGATGGTGGGAGTCTTGCGCGTGGCCATGATCCCATCATCAGAGGACGAGTTCGAGGATCCGGAATGAGAGCCCGCAGAAAGGTCGGTGCTGAGCAAAGTGGTTGGCGCTCCATCGAGCTCCACCAAATCGAGCACCACCTGATCAATTTCATGGGCCACTTCGTCCAGTTGTTTTCTGGCATGGAAGGCAGACTTCTCACCGTTTACTTTGGAAAGAATGACGGGAACTCGCTCGAGGATTTCCAAATACTTCGCGGCAGCAGCATCGGACTTAGCCAGCTCCTCTTCCGAAATGGTCGCTTTGGCCTCTTCGGTTTTGAATTTATTCACCAGCTGATCCACTTGATCACAAGAGCTGATCAACGGCAGCGTGATCGAAATCAGCAACAAGGCGATGGATGATTGAATGGTCATGTCAGGAAGGGAAAAGTTTTATTCGCGAGTCACGCCGGCAGGCAACCAATCGTCCGGCATGCGCTGAATAACCGGCTGGACGGTTCCACTGCTATCGGCAGAACCCGACGAGCCCTCATTAACGAGAGATTGAGCATTGGATCCTTCGGACGAAGCTACGCAGACATCGATTTTCTTCTGCAACTCAGCCTCGGATGGAGCTCCGGAGAATTGCGCGAGTTTTTTGCCGCCTCGATAGAATTGGAAAGTCGGCACAGCTCTGATCTTTTCACGAGTTGCCCAAGCGCGTTCGTCATTGGCATCCACCTTGATAATTCTCACCTGCTCGGCGTTGCTTTCAGCGAGGCGCTCCAGCGTGGGAGCGATGGCTTTGCACGGACCACAGCTGTCGGTGTAGAACTCGACCACTACCAGGCGCGCCTCCTCATTGATGATTTCCAGCCCCTCTTTCTCGTCAACGGAGGCCAAACTGAGACCGCTTTTCTCCTTCACCTGATCCAAGGCACCCATGGCTTTATCCTTGAGATCGACGACTTTATCGCAGGAAGTCACGCTCATCATGGCGCAGGCGATGCTGAGGTTCATCAGCAGCCCCAGTTGGGGACGCTTACTTCCGGCAAAACGCTTCATAAATGTGTAATATCACTCGCCGCTAACAATAGCAAGACGTGAATGCTCGGATAGCGGGAACAACTCGCTTGCCATTAGAAACTAAGACCTACCCCCCGAACGAGCTCTCACTGAGCCGTCTGATGAGGAACCTCGGACGAAAACCTAGCCGACATTTCTCGCTCCGCCAGCGCCCCACTCATCTTTGTTACCCTGATGACTCTGTTTCTATTGTAACTTTGAATGATTAAGTTCACTATCCGTGGCGATGAAAGTTGGCATCATTGCAAACCCTAGGAAATCAGGCGCAGAAAAGACGATTCGGGCGCTTTGCAAGGCCTTGGAAAAAGTCAAAATCACCCCGGTGCTGGAAACCGTGACTGCGGACATCATTCAATCGGATGGAGGCCAAGATGCAGCGACCTTTGCTGATACCTGTGATGTGGTGGCCGTGCTGGGCGGCGACGGCACCATGCTGAATGCCGCCAATCAGCTGGGACCGGCAAACATCCCCGTGGCAGGAATTAACATAGGCACCCTGGGCTTCCTCACCACCTGCACGGACACCGAGTTAGATGTCTTTGCCGATGCTGTGGCTAACAAACGCTACACCTTGATCAAGCGCATGCAGTTGCGCGCTTATGTGCGCTCCGCCGATGGCACCGAGCAAAGCTTTCGGGCGCTCAATGAGATCACCCTGGCACGTGGCCAGACAGGCCGCTTGGTCTCGTTAGACGCCTGGGTAGATGGAGAACTTCTGAACCACTACCGCGCCGATGGTCTCATTGTGGCCACCACCACCGGTTCCACCGCCTACTCGCTCTCCGCCGGAGGCCCCTTGATTGCGCCCAATGCCGATGTTTTTGTGATCACTCCGATTTGCCCTCACAGCCTGAGCAACCGCTCACTAGTGGTATCGGACAGCTCAGTGGTCGAACTCGCTCCCGCAAAAGACGCCGAGTGCCCCATGCTGTTCACCGTGGACGGTCGCGAGGTTGTGGAAATCAATCAAGGCAGCCGGATTTGCGTCGAGCAAGCTGGCCACGCACTCCCCCTTCTTCGGTTGGAAGGTCAGACATTTTACGCCACCCTTCGCCAGAAACTTGGCTGGGGGCAAAATTAGCGCCTTTTTTAAGCCCGAATGCCTGCTCCCCGGGCCTTTGTGATTGCAGGCCGGGCGAATGTTCGCTGAGATTGAGGTATGAGATACGATCCTGCCGATGCCCAACTTTTTGTCCGCAATCGCGCCCGCCTAACCGCCAAACTCAAGGACAACAGCGTCGCCATTTTACACTCCAACGACATCATGCCGACCAATGCGGACGGCACGATGCTCTTGAAGCAAAATACCGACCTCTACTACCTCTGCGGCATTGATCAGGAAGAAAGCGTCCTCCTGCTATTCCCCGATGCGAAGAATAAGAAGGATCGCGAAATCCTCTTCATCCGCGAAACCAACGAGCAGATCGCCATCTGGGAAGGCAACAAATTAAGCAAAGAGCAGGCGTCGGCACTATCGGGCATCGAGAACGTCCAATGGGTCGATCAGTTCGAGCTCTACCTTCACCGCCTCATCCAGCAGTCGGAATATGTCTACCTGAATACTAACGAATACCTGCGCCCGCCGGTGTCGGTGCAAACACGAGACGCCCGTTTTCTCAAACAATGCCAAAGCCACTATCCGCTCCACAAGTATGAGCGACTCTCCCCGCTGATGCGCCAGCTGCGCATTATCAAGGACGCCGAGGAAATCAAGATGCTGCAGCAGGCCTGCGACATCACCGAAGCCGGCTTCCGCCGAATCCTGGGGTTCGTCCAACCCGGTGTGGGTGAGTGGGAAGTCGAGGCTGAATACATGCACGAATTTCTCCGCAGAAAATCCCGAGGTTTCGCCTACAGCCCGATTATTGGCAGCGGCAAGAACGCCTGCGTGCTGCACTATCTGGAAAATCAAGACGTCTGCGAGGATGGCGACCTGCTGCTTATGGATGTCGCCGCCGAGTATGGCAATTGGAATGCCGACATGACCCGGACCATCCCCGTGAACGGCAAGTTCACTGACCGCCAAAGGGCAGTCTACAACGCCGTGCTCCGTGTGCTGCGCAAGGCGAATGAAATCCTGCGTCCCGGTATGCTCCCCACCGAGTATCAAAAGCAAGTCACTTGCTTCATGGAGGAAGAACTGATCCATCTAGGCCTGATCGATGCCGCGGAGGCCGCCAAGCAGGACGCCAGCAGACCTCTGGTGAAAAAGTATTTCATGCACGGCACATCCCATCACCTCGGTCTCGATGTGCACGATATCTGCCCGGTCGAAGAGCCCTTTGCCGTCGGCATGGTGTTCACCATCGAGCCAGGCATCTACATCCGAGAGGAAAATATCGGCGTCCGACTGGAAAATGACGTCGTCATCGAAGAGCATGGCAACGTCGACCTCATGGCCAACATCCCCATCGAAGCCGATGAGATCGAGGCCTTGATGAATGCCTAACATTTTACGCTCCGGCCCAGATGCGCTTCCTGATTTTCTTCCTACTAATCTTTTCTGCCCTGGCCGGGGGCGTGATCTATTTCCTCACCACCCCGTCCTCGCCGCTCTATCTGCAGCGCGCCGAAAGCGAGAAACCAGCCCCCATCCCCGATCCGGAAACCTATGCCGTCACGGTGGAAGAGATTCGGTTTCATCGCGAGAAACTCTCACGGCAATATCAGCAAGCCAGCACCGAGGCTGAACGCAAAGAAGTGCTCGCCAGCGCGCGTTCATTGTTAGAACTCACCATGCCCTCACTGATGCGCTGCTGGCTGGGCACGCCGTGGGATTTTAACGGCACAGCCAGTGCCCCCGGTGGCGGCAAGGTGGCATGTGGTTACTACGTTTCCACCATCATGCGAGACTCTGGATTTGAAGTTCAGCGCATCCGCCTCGCGCAGCAACCGTCGCAGAATATCTTACTTACCTTCCTGCCCCGTAAGAAACTCAGCATCCGGGTCGGCATGGATTACGAGGACTTCATGCAGTCAATGCGCGAGAAGGAACACGGCATCTACATCATCGGACTGGATAAACACGTCGGCTTTCTCGTTCACAACGAACAAGGGCTTCAGTTCCTTCACTCTGGCGGTGTCCTCAGGCGTGTGGTCGATGAAAACCAGGACGATGCCTATTCCATCCAGGCCTCTAACTACCGAGTAGTCGGAAACATCTGTGCCGATGACGCTGTGCTCATCAAGTGGCTACGCAACGAGCCATTCCCCACCCATTTATAACCTGGCGAGATACCAAGGCTTTTAAAACCCGCTTGTTAAGAAACTTTTTTCAGTTTCTTACCCGCTCGTTTCTCGATGTTAGCGGCTCCTTTTTCGTCGTCATTTGCACGCAGAAACTCAGCATAGTTTGATGATACGGTGGCGTAATCCATCGGGGCTTCGGAAAGTTGTTTTTCGTAAATACTGAGCGCGGTAACGAAGTGCTCTTTGGCCTCCTCTAACTCATCCGTCTCGCAGAGGGAAAGAGCCAGGTTTGCGTGCGATTGAGCCGTCTCAACGTGATCCTCACCAAAGGTTACTCGGCGAGCTTCCAGCGCCATCATTTGCATCTCGCGAGCCTGCTCGTAATAGCCTGCAGCGAGATACAAAGCCCCCACATTGTTACAAATGGCAGCCGTTTCTTCATCATTAGGGCCCAAATGTTCGTGGCAAATTTGGAGAGCCTTGAGATACAGGCTCTCTGCCTCATCGAAGTCTCCGCGCGTTTTGTAAATGTAGGCCAAGTTATTGCATAAATCGGCAACATCTAACAATGCGGGTGGAGTCATGCGTTCAAAGAGGTCTACCCCGCGTTCGTAAAATCGAATCGCCTCTTCCTCGTTGCCATCGCTATCATAAACCACAGCAACACTGGCACTGATGCGTGCTTTTTGCTCGGTGTGATCACCATCAGTTTCACCGAGTAACTCCAAAGCCTCAAGGTAGGCCTGACGGGACTCTTCCAATTTTCCATACTGGCGCAAAAAATCAGCCTGGACCTCGAGAGAGATCGCCAGGGCCTCGCGACTTTCAAGATCCGATCCCAATGCAGCCCGTGCTTTATCCACACCAGCAGTGGCCGAGTGCATGGCCTCGTTCCAGTTCCCTTCTTCGCAGAGCTTTCGCACTCGGGCCTGAAGCATGTTCAGTAAATTCGCTGTACCAGATTCCATAGATTTTTGACGTGGAGGAAGATGCGATGTAACCACAACGCGGGGAAAATAAACACCACAACCCAGCCGCTGACCAGCGAAATACACCCCCTTAGGACATCCGAAATATCGACCTCTCAAGGCCCGCCAAGTCACCCGCCCGTGGCCTGCAGACAAGCCTCGCGTGACCGCGGCAAGCTACCGAACGCCTGCTCAAGTGCCATCGCCGCCCCTGTGCGCCCCTGCCCCACACCCATCAGCCTCGCCAGTTCTTTTTCGTAGTGCAGAACAGCACGCTTATCAGCGCCCTGCTCGCTGAGATAGCCCAGTCCGCGCCGCAGCAGATCAAACAACTCAGGCACCGGGTGATCCAGCTCGACCACGTGAGCCAGTAGTTCGCCGAAATAAGAGGCCACCACGGTGTCGGCATAACGTTTCCGCAACCCCTCACGGTAATCCGTGACCGACAGCTCCCGCAGCGTGTGCAGCTCCCCCTTGCGACTACGCACCCAGTTGAGATCGGCCTCGAAGAATAAATCGACTTTTCCAGCGAAGGCACTTTTCGGTCGGCGCGCCCCCTTGGCCACCGTTTTGATCAGGCCGTGTTGTTCGGTGCACCAGTGCACGATCAGGCTGCTCTCGGTCAGTTTGGTCAGGCGGATGATGATGCCGGTGGTGTTTTCCATAGCTGGTGCTGACGTCAATGAACCACGAATCCCCGTGCGCGTGAAGAGCCGTGTGGCAATCACGCAGGATTTCTTGCGATTCAGCATTTCAATCTGCCGGATTCCCGCTATCACTCGGCGCGTATGAGTGAACACAATATCGCTGACCTCCTGGCGCTGGACACCGGGGCTTTGAAAAGCCGCCTGTCCGAACTCAGGAGGTATCTTTGACGTCGAATCCCTGCAGAGCCAACTCGCGGATTTCGACAAGACCATGACCCAGTCGAACTTCTGGGACGATCCTGAAAAAGCCCAGTCAACGGTCGGCCAGGCCAACTTACTCAAAGGCCGCCTCCATCCCTTCCTCGACCTCGAAGAACGCGCCGGCAACCTCGACGAGGTGATTGAACTGGCGAAGGAAACCGACGACATGGAATTCGCCCGCGAGGCGAACAACGACTATCACGCCATCATCAAGGAGCTGGAGAAGTTCGAGCTACTCACCCTGCTCGATAAACCCACCGACTCCGCCAACGCCTATCTCAACATCCAGGCGGGAGCGGGTGGCACCGAAGCCTGCGACTGGGCGGAAATGCTGCTGCGCATGTACACCCGCTGGGCAGAATCCAAGGGGTTCACCGTAACCAGCGTCGATTACCAAGACGGCGATGGCGCAGGCTGCCGGGCTGCCTCGTTGAAAATCGACGGCCCACACGCTTACGGCTACCTCAAGAACGAACGAGGCGTGCATCGCTTGGTGCGCATTTCCCCCTTCGATGCCGCCGGAAAACGCCACACATCCTTCTGCGCCATCGATGTCACCCCGGAGATTTCCAACGACATCGTCATCGACATCCCCGACTCCGATGTGGAGATCAACACCGCCCGTTCGGGAGGCGCTGGAGGTCAGAATGTCAACAAGGTGGAAACCGCCGTGATCTTAAAACACAAACCCACCGGCATCGTCATTCGCTCCACCCAGGAACGCTCCCAGCTGCGCAACCGCGAAAATGCCTGGGCGCTACTGCGTGCAAAACTCTACCAGATCGAGGAAGACAAACAGCGCGCCGAAGCCGATCGCGAATACTCCGCCAAGGGAGAAATCGGCTGGGGCAGCCAGATCCGCTCCTATGTTTTCCAACCCTACCAAATGGTCAAAGACTTGCGCACCGGTCAGGAAACAGGCAACATCTCCGCCGTCATGGACGGTGAGCTCGACGCCTTCATCGAGGCCATGCTGAAGGGGAAAACCCGCGGCTCTTAACCCATCCCATTTCCATCTCATCCATTCCCACCGAAAAACGATGCACCACCGCACTGGTATCATTCTGTTAGTATCCGGACCGTCAGGCTCGGGCAAAACCACCCTCTGCCGCCGTCTTGCCGACGAAGGTGAAGCGGTCTACTCCACCTCCTGCACCACCCGCCCCGCCCGCGAGGGTGAAGTCGATGGCCACGATTACCACTTCCTCAGTCGCGAAGACTTCGAAAAGCGCATCGCCGCCGATCAGTTCATCGAGCACGCGGAAGTGCACGGCAATCTCTACGGCACCTTGAAGTCCGAGGTCATCGATCACGTCACCGCCGGCACCGATGTGGTGATGGACATCGATGTCCAGGGCGCCGACCTCGTCCGCGCCTGCCCGGAGGCCAACATCCGCAATGCCCTGGTCGAGCTCTTTGTGATGCCACCCAGCGAGGAAGAACTTCGCGCCCGCCTGACGGGCCGGGGAACCGATGCCGCCGATGTCATCGAGCTCCGCATGACCAATGCCATCGAGGAAATGAGCCACTGGCCGAAATACACCTACCGCCTGATTTCCCGCACCAGAGAAGAAGATTACTCCCGCTTCAAGGCCTTACTCGAAGCCGAACGTCTGCGTATTTCCCGTCTCACCCCAGAAGCTTAAATCATGACCATCATCCTCGGCATCACCGGATCCATCGCCGCCTACAAGGCTGCGGGAATCGCCTCGCAGCTCGTTAAAAATGGCCACGAGGTTCACGTGGTGATGACCCAGGCGGCCACCGAATTCATCACCCCGCTGACGCTGCAGGTAATCTCTCGGAACCCGGTTCTGGTTTCCTTGGAGGATGAAAAGCAGGCGTGGAAACCTGGCCACATCGACCTCGCCGATCGAGCCGATCTGCTCTTGGTCGCCCCCTGCAGTGCCGACACCTTGGGCAACTTTGCCAACGGCCTGGCACCCGATCCACTCTCCAGCATCTACCTCGCTACCCGCGCGAAAGTGCTGATCGCTCCGGCGATGAATGGCAAGATGTGGCAGCACCCGGCGACGCAGCGCAATGTCCAGCAGCTGGTCACCGACGGCTGTGAATTCATCGGCCCCGAGGACGAAGGAATGCTCGCCTGCGGCTACTCCGGCCCGGGTCGCCTAATGACCGAATCCGCCATCATCGCCAAGGCGGAGGAACTGGGATAACACGCACGTCATGACCATTCTCATCACCGCCGGCCCCACACGCGAGGCCATCGATCCCGTCCGTTTCCTGACCAACAGATCGTCTGGAAAAATGGGTTACGCCATCGCCGATGCCGCGGCGGAGGCAGGACACCGGGTCATCCTCATCTCCGGCCCCACTCAGATCGACGTGCCGCATCGGGTTGATTACATCCCCGTGGAGAGCACGCAGGAAATGTTTGAGGCTGTTCAGCATTGGATCAAGAAAGCGGATGTCGCTATTTTTGCCGCGGCTGTGGCCGACTACCGACCTGCCGCTGTGCCCGATCAGAAAATCAAGAAAACCGGCGACACCATGACCCTCGAGCTGGTGCGCAACCCAGACATTTTGGGATCGGCCCGGAAAGAATTTGGTTTCCACGGCGCACTGATCGGCTTTGCCGCAGAGACGGAGAACTTGGAAGACAATGCGCGCGGCAAATTACAACGCAAAGGCTGTGACCTGGTGATCGCCAATGATGTGGCGCGCCAGGACATTGGTTTTGATTCCAATGACAACGAAATCCTGCTCGTCTACCCGGAGCACACCGAGCCGCTTGAGAAGCACTCGAAAGAGCACTTGGGACAGATCATTCTGGAAAAGTCCATGGCCCTCGCGCCGCACGACTAATCGCGCTGGCTCAAGTGGATGAGTTCACTCATCCGTCGGCATTCCACCTGCAGAGCTTCTGGCATGTCAGCCAGTTCCCACGGCAAACGATAGCGCCAATTTTCACCACCCACCGTGCCTGGAATATTGATCCGCTTGCAGCTATTAATGAGGTCCGTGATCATGATCGCGGCGTAGTTGGAGCGGCTTTGGAACAAGCTCTCGAATAGCGCCCACTTGATCACAGGGTCATAGTGCCCATAAACCTTGGCATCCTTGCCTTTCGGCAAACCGGCGAAGTCGCTGAGCAGGGTCAAACCTTCCAGCGCCCCCTTACGATCCGGACCATCCAGCATCCCCACCAAAGTATTCCACAAGGCGGGAATGGATTCGTGATCATGAGTCGCGTATGTGGCGAAAGAACATTCTGGATACTCACTGCCCGGCACAGCCTTCCCTTTGGCAGCCTCTTCCCAGTGGCAAATTTTAAAGCCGGCAATGCCTAGCTTGGCCAAATGAGGGCGAACATAATCCGGCACACAGCCGAGATCTTCCCCCACCACTTCGCTATCGCCAGCTGCCTCTAACACCATCTTCAAGTATTCATCCCCAGCTGCGAGGTTACTCTTTTTGTGCGCCACCGTGTCATCCGGAAAGGGGTGAAATTTCGGCAGTCTCCCTCCGGTGAGTTTTTTCGCCTTGGGCTTACTCAAGCCCAAGAACTCGGCATTGCGGTTCGGGCGCCAGGGGAAACTGAAAATCCGGTAAAAGCCGAGAATGTGATCGATGCGAAAAATGTGAAACACATCGGTGAGTTTCTCAATCCGGCGGCGCCACCATGAGAAGTTATCTTTTCTCAGCGCCTTCCAGTTGTAGATCGGCACACCCCAGTTCTGCCCCCACTGGCAGGCAAAGGCATCTTCTTTGAACACCTTTTCAGGCGGCGAGCCACCGGAGAGGCTAAGATCAAACCACTGTGGCTCAAAAAACACATCCGCACTGGAATAGGAAATCCCGATGGGAATGTCCCCCATCAGCTTCACATCACGCTCTGCCGCATACTCTCGTAGCTCACGCCACTGACTAAATGCATGCCATTGCACCCAAGCGTAAAAACGCATCCCCTGCTCAGCACCTGCTTGCTGTGCCAGCCAGCGTTCCGCTTTTTCCGCGCTGTTATAGGCCTCGGGCCAGAGGTCCCACTCCTCGGTGCCGGCCTGCTCCATCAACCAACGGTATTTGGTATACGGCACCAGCCAATCTTGCTCCGCCTGACAGAAAGCATCGAACTCGGGGTCCTGTTTTTCGGTGGCTTGATAGATTTGGTAACCACGCTTGAGCAGTCGCCACTTGGCGGCACCGGTCGGGGGATAATCGACCAATGCCGATTCCTGAAAAGCTCTCGATTCTGACTCAATGACGGCGGAATCAATCTCTGGGATCAACTCCATGGCGATGAGCACCGGATCAAGGGCCACCGAGCTGATGGCATTGTATGGGCTGCTGTCAGCTCCCGTTTCATTGATAGGTAGGAGCTGTAAAAAGCCAACGTGGTGAGCGGCAGCCCAATCGACCGCCTGACGCAGTGCCAGAGTATCCCCGATCCCCAAATCGTGGTCCCTTCGGAGAGAAAACACAGGCAACAACAGTCCAAGTCGACGGAGTCGCTTCATCGCGGAATCTGGCATACCACGATAAGACGCAGCGCAGCAGCGGATGGCAATCACAAAGGCTGTCTCGATTTACCTCTTGATCTGCATCAATCGTGATATCATGCTTAAGCTGTTATGAAAACAACGCCCCTCAAAATCACCCCAAGTCAACTCGCAGCCATGGGCCTCCCCGCCCTCGCCATTGGCCTTTCCCTTATCTGCGCCTCCTGTGGCGCTCCGGACCCCACTGTGCAAAAGGAAATGGACCAAGACATCATGTCGGCAGCCGAGAAAAAAGGACCCGGCTCAACAGTCGGACCAAAATACATGCAGAGCAGCCAAGGTTACGGCCTGGGCGGCTATTAACAAACCCGCAGCCACTGCACAAAAAAACCAGAGCCGGAAACGACTCTGGTTTTTTGCTTTGGTAAATTAGTTCGCTGCTATCAGTTAGAAATCGTAACGAGCCGTCAGGCTGAGCGAGTGGAAACGTGACTTGTAGTCGCCGTTGACAGCAGGATCGAGCGCAGAGTCGACCTCACGATCGGAGAAGGCATACTGATAGGCAGCATCCCACGACCAGCTCTCGCCCTTGTAGCCGATACCGCAGGTCAGCCAGTGACGGTCGGCATCGCCAACACCCGGGTTGTAGTATTCGTCTGGCTGGGCACTTTCGATGTAGTTGTAACCAATACGCCCAAGGTAACCATTGCCAAAGTCATACTCGGCACCGATGGAATAGATGAAGGAATCTTCCCACTCGAAGGGGATGGCGAGGTCACCGGAGTCTTGCTCCAGGGTCAGTGTGCCAAGTTCATCCCAGTCCACCCACTCGACATTGACTTCGAAGTTCCAACACTGATTGGGTCGATAGGAATAGCCCACCGCAAAAGTGGCCGGAGTAGTGAGATCCAGCTCGGCATTCTCGGCTGGGGCATAGGGAGCGGCCTCGGACTCACCTTCGAAGGTGAAGTCGGTCTTGCTGCGATAGACAGCACCGAACGAGTGTTTCTCATGCGGCTGCCAGAGCACACTGAGCGTCCACGACAGACCTTGATCATCGCCATTGAAACCAAATTCATCACCGGGTGCGAAAATGCCACGGCGCAGGTCCATATCAGCATGGTGAATCCCGATACCGCCCCCCACGGACAGGGTGTCGGTGACTTCATAGCCTGCCACCGCCCAGAAGGTGGCGTATTTCAGCTCCGATGTGGTCGCGGTGCTTCTGAAGCTGGTGTTGTCTTCCCACTCGGAAGCCAGACCAAAGGGTGAGTTCAAGCCGAAGCCAAGCACCGCCTTTTCATTGAGTCGGAAAGCTGAGTAAATCTGCGGGGTGAACTGGACCTCACGTTCGAGATCGTATTTGCCACCAGCCACATCGGCCTCGATCCCTAGGGAAATGCTGTAAAATCCTACTTGGACAGAGGATGAATCGATCTGGGTCAGGCCAGCTGCATTGTAATAAACAGCGGCTGCAGTATTGGCCGTGGCAACAAATGCGTTGCCTTTACCAACCGCTTCGGGAGATTGACCAGCCAGGTGAAAACCGTCCGCAAGAATCGCGGCAGGTGACATCAGTGATAACGCTGTAAAAGCAGCGAGGTTTTTTGTGTGCATAAATGTAAGGGATGAATGCCTTAGCCGCCGTAGCGTGCCCAGAAGACGTCATTGCCAGTCAACGCGGCCATGAGCGAATCCCAACCAGCGACACCCGTGTCGGGGTTTCGCGTTGGGTCGAAGGTGACCTTGAAACGAATCATGTCTCTACCTTCTTCCGGCACCACTTCGAAGAAAGCGCCAGCATCAGCCAGGCGGAACAGCGAGGAGGCCAGGGCCAAGCACTCCGTAGATGGTGCGTCCTTGGTCGCAGTTCTCAGAGGTTCCAGATTTCTCGCCAGCAAACGGGACGACAGACGGAACTCAATGCCACCCTGAATTTCAGAGACCAGAAGAATACCCGCATCGCGCATCACCGCTTCCAGAGCCATCAGCAGAGTGCTGATTTCAGCCGCCATGGTTTCAGCTGGTCCAGGCCAGCCAGTGGTTGAAGGTTCACCGCGTAGCCATTCGAAGTAGCCATTGCCACCGACCAATGGGCCCATGACATCGCCCACAGCGACCGTGCGACTGTAATCCAGCTCAAAGCCTTTCAGCTTATCACGGGTCAAACCTTGGTGGATGGAACGGAGATAAGACAGGTGGCGACCATAGAGTTCGCGCCAGTTCAGTGCTTGGTCCAGTGGTGCTTCATCAGAATCCTCAGAGCCACCCACTTCCGCGAGCTGCACGAGGGCAGTCAGGGCCTGACCGACGTGGCGTAAGCCTGGGTGACCAATCACCGCGATCGTGGCGATGGAAAGCACCCGGTCTGAGGATGCCAGCATCTCCACACTGGAGAGCTTCTGTTTTAAAAGTGTGCCGCGTTCCTTTTCCAGAACATAGCGTTCCATGGCCCGGTTCAAGGTCATCTCGAGATCATTGACCTCCCAAGGCTTGGTGACGTAGCGGTAAATGCCGCCTTTGTTGACCGAATCCACAGCGGCATCGACGTCGGCATAGGCCGTGGAAAGAATACGGATACAGGTGGGCTTCATTTCCGCCACTTTTTCAAGCAGCTGGGAGCCTGTCATGTTCGGCATGCGTTGGTCAGTCACCACCACACCGATCCGATCCATATTCTCACGGAAAATTTCCAAGGCTTGGACGCCGTCCTCAGCCACAAGCACCTCAAAATTTTGACCAAAAAGTCTGGCGAAATACTTACGAGTTTTTTCCTCGTCATCGACGAATAAGATCAGGTGCTCTTTATTAGGTGATTCAGTCATATCGGTGCGTCTTCCGCCTTTTATCTGAAAATACACATACTACAAGCTTATTTATATCTAATGTTAGCTAATTATTAACATTTATATTAAATACTGTTTCAAACAGCGCCGAGCTGTAAATTTTCATTCTTAGACGTTTTTGGAACACCTTTGAAGCGGATTGCTATCTCTGTGAACACTCCCACCTCGGACTGCACATCAATCAGCGCTTCATGCTGTCGGATAATGCGGTGACAGATGCTCAAACCGAGCCCCATGCCCTCGCCGACATCGTTCTTGGTGAAAAACGGCTCGAACATTCGCTCAATATCCTCTCTCGAAATACCGCAGCCATTATCTCTGACCTTAACAATGACATGCCCCCCATCGATCGACGGGCCTGCAACCACAGAGATCCGGGGAGCGTCCCCCTCCGGGCCACGCACTTGAATCGCGCGCACTGCATTCTGGAACAAGTTCATGAACAACTGGCAGAGCTGTCCGTCGTGACCGATGACTTCGAGATTGTCGGGTGCGCTGACCTCGAAGTGCACTCCAGAGAGGGTCGCACTGCTTAAGCGGCGAGCACTCTCAATCGTGTTCTTGATCAAAACGCTGGAGCGGCTAACGGCATCCCCCCTGGTGAACGATCTCAGATCACTGACGATTCCGATCACGCGATTTACGCCTTCTTGGGCATCTCCCAGAACTTCAAGGTAGTCCTCTCGATCAACGTCTGAGATCTGCCGTTCAAACGATTTGAGAGCATGCAGAGCCGTCTTGGCATAATTAAGAGGGTTATTGACCTCATGCACGATACCGGCACTCATCCGTCCTAGCGAAGAGAGCTTTTCGGTTTGCACGAGGATCGATCGTTGCTCCTGCAGCTGCTTGTAGGCTTTCTCAAGGTTGACCTTATTTTCGGCGAGCTTCACCTCGAAGGCGCTGCTTGCCAGGAGGTTTTTCACCCTGACACGTAATTCCACGATGGAGAACGGTTTGGCGATGAAATCATTCACCCCCGCCTCGAGAGCCTTCAGTCGAGGCTCTTCACTCGCCTGCGCTGTTACCAGGATTATAGGGATGCGTGCCGTGGCGGCAAAGCTCCGAATCCGGGTGGTCACTTCGATACCATCCATGCCTGGCATCATCAGATCGAGAACAATCAGGTCCAGAGGCTCCGTTTGCACGAGCGTCCACGCTTCGTCTCCGTCGCGGGCCCCCACCACTTCGTAGTCATCCAGCTGGCGAGCGATGAAATGGCGCATGGCATCCTCATCATCAGCCACAAGGACCCGTGGCTTCTGCCCTTCAACCTTAGGTTTCTTAGCGAGCACTTTCAGTGCAGCACCACCATCCGGTAACACCTCGTCCATTGAGGCGGCACCACTGAGACGGGCTTTCTCGTTGAACCGCTCGAGCACATCGCTGGCATTTTGTTTGGGTTCCACCAATACTCCAGCTTCAGGCATCGGTGCAGGGATGCTCACACTGAAGGTTGTTCCTTTTTTCACCTCAGACTGCACGCTAATCTTGCCCTGCATGCTATCCGTCAAACTTTTGACCAAAGCCAAGCCAATTCCGGCTCCACGGTGCCTACGTCTTGCTGACATGTCAGCCTGCCAAAAACGAACAAAAATACTATCGAGTTCCTCGGAAGACATTCCCTCGCCAGTGTCTTCCACAATGAGTTGCAGAACACCATTTGAGGTATGTGCTCCCAATTTGATCGCCCCTCCTGGCTCGGTGAACTTCACCGCATTCACCGCCAAATTCAGGACGATTTTCTCCAAGCGATCACGATCAAGCCAGACCATCTCCTGCTGATCGCAGTGGCTGGTGTAGGAAATCTCGATGCTTTTCAACGCGGCAATCGCCTTAAGATGGTTGCTCAACGTGCTGATGAACTCCTTCACGTTCACAGCCTCCGGACGAGGTGGCGCTTCGTCGCTATCCAGTTTAACCAAATCAAGAATGTCATTGATCAAACGCAGCAGTCTAAGCGCGTTATCCTCGATGGTGTCCAGGTGTTCCAGAAAACCCACATCCTTGGCATATTTCTGATTGGAGCGAAGGTTCTCAGCCGGGCCAAGTATCAGAGTCAATGGCGTTCTCAGTTCATGACTGATGTTGGCGAAAAACCGAGACTTGGTCTCATCCATCGCCTGCAGCTGCTTATAGCTCTGCTCCAACTGGTCTTTGGCATCCTGAACATCCTTCGATAGACAAAACTCGCGAAAACGGCCTTGGTTGAAAAAGTAAGTTCCGGCGCAAGCAATCGCTCCAGTGACAAAGATAAAGTAGCCAGGGACATAAGCCTCACGCCAAGTATTGCCGTAGCTGAAAACCGCCATGCCGTAAAAGACCAGACAGAACAGCATGTTGATCGCACTGTCTGCGGCCGACCACCTAAGCAAGAGCGTGGCGCCCATCAGCACTAGGTTCAACCCCGCATAGTAAGAGGATGCTGCTCCGTCGGCTTGAGCAATCATTAAACTCATGCATGCCAGAGGAACGATCCCCACGATATGAACGATTACTCGAGCCAGAGCATCTGATCTAACCTGGGTAACTCCCATACCGAAAATGATCAACAACGCTGCCGCGAGCACACGGTAGAGCAGAAAGTTAACCAATAGCTCAGGATACACCACCGCATCCAAACAGCCCCCCACCATCATGAAGACGGCACCAAAGATAGCTGCTTGGCGACAATTTTTCCGCCGGGCAAATCGCCGGGACTTACGATACAGTGATCTTAAATCTTTGATGGAATCAGTCATGATACTGATCGCCCATTACAAACTCGTCGGTTTGAAAATTGGATCCATCGCCACCTTGCGTATTTCCAAGAACAGGTTGACGCCGGTTGCATCTCGTTTGAGATCAGTTTGGAGAATGGTTCCGTCGAGCGGGATGAGATCGAGCATCTCCCAATCGTTACGATAAATCAAGTTCCATTCGACAACATATTCCATCCACCCGATACGAGGGTTCGTCGACGCAACATTCGTGGTGATTAGCATTCCGCCGGGGCGGATCAGCTTGGTAAAGAGCTCCACCAAACGCTTGCAGACCTTCTGTGAGAGGTAATCAAAAAGCCCCGCACAGTAGACCATATCATACGATTCCCAGTCCATATCGACGTCCCCTTTGCTCGCTTGCTTGAGTAACTGGTGCACGGAACGTTCGATCATCTTGAAATTGGTGCCACGGCCCATCTCGTATTTCATCTTAGCGAGAAGACCGTGGGTGTAGTCGAGAGTCTCCTTGTTAAAGTCGAGAAGCGTGAAGTCACACTGATCACTAATTTCCTCATTTTTGACAAAGCGTTGAATTTCCTGTGCCGGTCCACAGCCAAGGTTAAGCACCTTGAGTCGACGCCCTTCGCTCACAGCTTTCTGAGCTTCACTCTTGAGGTTTTCAACCAGGTAATCAATCCGGTTCCGGTGCGCTTGCACAGGATCGATGCTGAGGAACGTCCGGTTCAACATTTTGGCAAACAGGGTGCCACCCTCGTAGGGATCCCGAAGCATCATATTCACCATTTCATAATCACCGGCATACCCCAAAGGCTTGCTAAAAGCTCGATATGCAAATGGCGAGCAAAGCATCAGCGGATGCATATGCCGACGAACGTAGAACTTGTGCGCCGGCTGATCCGCCAAGGAAACTTTTCGCGTAGATGCTTCAAAGTCACTCATCAGGGGATTGACCTCCTGCATCATCCGTTCCTCGATTTCAGAAATCACCTGCTTTTCCAGACCATCTTTATCCTCGGTATCGGTAGAGCGAATCCCCAAGTCGATCTGCTCTAGCCAGCGCTTCACTCCGATCATCAAGTTCTGCATATCCGCGACGTTGATTTTAAAATCGGAGGACACCTGGTGTGCCCGGTTCCAATCATCTACAAAATCATCAAACTGCGTCACCAGCGACCCTCCTTCTTGGGACTGCGCCAAGAAATCAACATCCTTCCAACCTCCGGCTAGGGTCACCTCACAAACCAGCAGCACACCAGTATTCACCAAACCGGAAACCACAGCTTGTCCTTCATAGATCAGACGCCCGTTGAGTCTAATCTTGAAATCCTTGAGTACTTCAGAAAGCTGAACAATACTGTAAGGATTGTAGATTTCAAATGACACGGAATATCGGCGTAGCCTCAGAATCGTAGCATTGAGAGTGTAGCCTTGGCTGTTAGAAAATTTGACACTGCTATTGGTGGGAACCGTTGTTGTTGTGGACATTATGTGTATTTAGGAAGGGTGTAAAAAGGTCTTACAAAACCGAGCTGGGCAATAACCTTCACAGCACTTTTGTAAGACTGTTATAAACTGGCATATTTAGAGAAAAATCTACAGGCAAAAGCTACCTAGCAGGAAAAAAATTCGTGCGCAGTTACACTTTCTCGTTTACTATCAAGCCCGCGCAAACAATAATTCCCTCTATAGGAAGAGTTTTACGAAAAATCACCACCATGAGTAGACCCGCCACACCCACACCATTCTTCAGACAAGGAGACCGTGTTGTCGACAAATCTGGAGTCGACCTCCTTCAACTTGCCGAGGAAAAAGGCTTCAATGTGAAAAATGTTGCAGAGGAGCTTGGCTTCACCGTGATTCAGCTGCAGCGCCATGTTGAGGCCGCCATTGGGCTGAAACCCAAGGATCTGTTTTGCAACCACCGCGCTTTGCTCGCCAAACGCATGATCACCGAAGGGATGGACCTTCACGAAATTGGAGAGAAATTGGGCTATCTCTATTACAGCCATTTTTGCACCGACATCAAAAAGTTCTACGGGATCTCACCGAAGCAGCTGGAAAAGAAACTTCAGCCAGAACTCGGCAAGAAGTAAGCCCCCTCCAGATCTTGCCCCCTTGACGGAGCTCGTGCCATGGCACCTCTTGATTTAATTGGCGTGCTTGGACACCTCACCTGACCCAATGAACAAGCTCCTCTTTTTCACGATCGCGGTCACCCTGATAACCTCAGCCGCTCAGGCTACTACCGAGGAGGCCCAAAATCGGGCCAATCGTATCGCCAAGGCGCTGAAAAAACAAAATATTCAGTTCCGTGAAAAATACTGGCACGGCTTACTGAAATATAAAGGGAGCACCACGATCAAAACCACCCTGAAAGCCGGCACCCAGTATGTGCTCGTGGCCGGAGGTTGTGAAGATGCCCGTGATATTGATATCATCGTTTACGATGAGAACTGGAACGAAGTTGGCCGAGACACCAAAGTGGATGCCGTCCCGGTCGTCCGAGTCAAACCCAAGTGGTCTGGCAACTTCCACATCAAGGTGCAAATGTCCAACAGCACACGCAATGGAGCACACTACGCCCTAATTATCGGCTACAAGTGATCTAAAAAGTCAGCGGTTAAGAATACCCCATCCCCGCCTGCATCATGCGCATGGGGGGATTATTTTGCGATAGCCTCAGCCTTCGCCGATCTTTAGCGATCAATCACCACCACGAGCACTGAGTATCCTAGTGCCACTGCTGTTAAAATGGCCCCCTCCACCCGATTAATCCGCTTACGGGACCACATAAAGGGCATGATCAAAATCGCCAGCCCCAGCATCACCCAGAGATCCATCCACGCGATGTGCTCTGCTTGCAGTGGTTTGACGCTCGCAGTGACGCCCATTACGGCCAAGAGATTGAAAATACAGGAGCCAATCGCATTGCCGGTGATGATATCGCCTTGACGTTTCAGAGCTGCCACCACAGAGGTCGCCAACTCAGGCAATGAGGTCCCAAGAGCGAAAAGCGTCAGTGAGATGATCACTTCCGGCACACCAAATACTCGGGCCACGGACTCGCCGTGATCGACCAACCAGTCGGCACCCACGACCAAAGCGCCAATGCCGACGACAATGAGCATGAGATCGATCAGCAGTCGTCCGCCACCCTGCTTGGCCTTTTCGATTTCCTCTTCGGAGAATTCCTCATACTGGTCGATGTCCTTCTCTCCCCTCGCCATGCGCACGCTCATGAACACGTAGGTCACCACTCCGGCAGCCAGCAGAGCACCTTCCCAGCGCATCAGCACCATGTCTGACATCATCGCGACAAATACCAGAGAGGCCACAATCAGGATCGGCAGCTCTCGGCGAATCAGCTGTGAATGCACCTCGATGGGCCGAATCAATGAGGCGACGCCCAAGATCAGGGCGATGTTGAAAATGTTCGATCCCACAATATTACCGAAGGCAATGTCAGGACTCGCCACTCCGACATCGACAGCAAAACCAAACCACGCCGCCGGCGCTGCTACGACTTCCGGTGAGTTGGCTTTGAGGCAGACCAGCAACTCCGGCATACTGGTGCCGAAGGCGACCACCGTCAGCCCGACCACCAAAGGGGAAATCCCCAAGCGCAGGGCAATCTCCGAGGCACCCTTCACCAGCCACTCGGCTCCGAAGTAGAGAAAAACCAAGCCGCCTGTCAGCCAGAGCAAATGTATTGTCAGATCCACGGGGCAAACCATGTACACGCTTGCCGGATTTAGGAAACGCAAATCTCACCCAGTCTTCAGCCACCAGCCAGTAAGGCGACCGCCACGGCCAGCAGCCCGATGCCAAATGCCAGATCGAACCAATGCGCCAGCCGGAGGTAACCCCGTTTCAGCCGTGGCTGCTGCAGCAGACAGACCCACAAACACCACAGCAGGGCACCCTCAAACACAATCGTGGTCCAGAGGAGCAAGGGCCACCTGAAGCCATCGTGACCGATCAAAAAAGGCGCTGAAACCCCAGCCAAAAACACCGCCACCTTGGGATTCAACAAATTGCATAGCAACCCCCGTTTCCATGCGTGAAGCCTCCCCTGATCACTGCTCTCAGCAGCTTCGCCCACCTGCACCTTTCTGGCCCTGAGACCACTGCGGATCAGCTGATAAGCCAGCCATAGCAAATAGGTAGCGGCCGCCCACTTCATCCCCTTTTCCAGCCAGCCGCCCTGCGCCATGAGCGAGGCCACACCGGCAACGGCGATCAGTGCATGCACGCCCAAGCCGGTGGCAATGCCGAGCGCTGTCCAACAGCCTGCACTCCGTCCCTGCGCCAAGGCCGTCCGCGTCAGCAAGAGCATGTCCGGGCCAGGACTGAACTGACCAACCGCCATCAGGGCGACAAAGACCAACCACTCCCCCATCACGCCTGCCAATTAATAATCTTTGCGGACAAAAAAGAACCCCGCAATCGAGAGGATCACCAGCTCGAAGGCCAGTGAGGTGCCAACCACGAAGAATTCCGAGTGCCGATTGTCATAATCTTCCTCCGCCATGTGTTGGTTTCGTTCCACATCATCCACCGGCTGAATGAATGCTCCGGCTTGTGTCAGGTTGCGGCCATCAATCTTGATTTTCTTTTTCAGCAAATACGTCGCCTCACGCGTTTTGGGCAATGGAGTCTCCACCATTTTCAGCAGACCGTGGAACTTGGCTAAATCCGAATCCACAGCCTGTGGCTCATCGGAGATTTGAGTCTGGCCGGTTCCCATGTCCAAGGTCAGTCCGGACGCCGGCGCTGTATATGCCAAACGGTAGATAAAGCCCTCGGCCACCTGAATACCCCAGCTCACACCCCAGACCAAGAAGGCCATCAGCAGCGAGAGCAGCGTCGATTTCGTCCACACCGCCGTCAGCACTGCGACACAGTAGATCAAGCTGAACACAAACACCATCAACGGCACAGCCCAGAAGATTCCAAAGTTCCAGGATTCCATCCGCAGGCCAAAGGCGACAAAGACGATCAGCGAGAACACGAAGACCTGAATGGCAACAAACAACAAGCTACTCAGGTATTTGCTGACGAACAAGGTGACCCGGCTAATGGGCTTGGACACCGCGATATCGATCGATCCACCTTCCAAGAAGTTGGGAAAAACCGGACACACGGAGAGCAGAGCCAGCACGATGGCGAACAGACCCAGCCAGAACGGCACCAGCACATCGGTAAACATCGTGAGGTAGATGTATTTCGCCAAGGGACCGGTCGTATTGAGGATGCCACTTTCCAAGGTGTAAGCCCCAAAGAAAACCGACATGCCTTCCTCATGAAAACTGATCGAGGCATAGATCAAGCCAATCAGCACCGAAAGGCCCAGCGCCACCCAGAAGAGCTTCTTCGCGGTGAGCAGTCGGTAAGAATCCCAGAAAATGGTTAAAATTTGTCGCATTACACTTTCTCCTTTCGAGGAAGTTTAGGTGGCATGGCCGCACCCGGTCCATGACTTCCCACCGTTTCCATAAACAAATCTTCCAATGACTGGCGCGCCTCGGTCATGGTAACAATGGTCACACCCGCAGCGCGAAGGGCATCGATCACCGGTTGAACTTTCTCGGCGTCCTGCTGATACATCGTCAGGGTCTCACCTTCGATTTCCACACCGTGTTGGAGCAAACTCCCGCTGAGTTCACCGCCGATCTTGCCTCGCACTGAGATCTCGTAGCGGCGCGATTTCTCCGTTAGGTCAGCGATACTGCCCTGACGGACGATCTGCCCCTGGTCCATAATAGCCACGGTGTCGCAAATCATTTCCAGCTCACCTAACAAGTGACTGTTGATAAAAACGGTGCGGCCCTGGTCTTTCATGGTTTTCAACACCGAGCGCATTTCCATCCGGCCTTTGGGATCGACCCCATCAGTGGGCTCATCGAGGAATACAATTTCCGGATCGTTGACCAGCGCCTGGGCCAGGCCGATACGCTGTTTCATGCCCTTCGAATAACTGCCCATCCTACGATTGGCCCAATCTTGCATCCCCACCATTTCCAGCAGTTCCTGGCTGCGCGAATGGGTCAATGATTTTGGCACGCCGCCCAGCCCGGCAACATAGCGAATCACCTCTCCGCCTTTGAGATAATCAGGGAAGCGAGCGTGCTCTGGAAGGTAACCGACACGTGCCAAGGTTGGTTTGTGACCGATCTTGTGACCTAGCATCTGCCCCCTGCATTGGCTCGGGCGCACAATGCTGAGCAAGATCTTCACCATCGTGGACTTGCCAGCCCCATTAGGCCCTAACAAGCCAAAAATTCCACCCTTGGGAACAGCCAGTGAGACGCCTCGCAGGGCTTCAACTCCGCCTCGGTAGCGCTTTCGCATTTCCGAGATATCAATAACAGATTCAGACACGGGCACGATAGAACACCAACCACTGAAAACAGCAAGGAAGGAAGTCCTCGCCAGCCAACTTCCGCTACCTCCGCCGTGACTTGCGGGCACTGAAGGGCTCGCCGCAGTAGGGGCAGCGGTAATGACCTTTGAACACCACACCACTGGCCACACCAAGACGATAACTCACCCCCAGAGCCGGCTTGGCTTTTTTATGCTTCTGGCATTTCTGCCCCGACCAGAGCGGCACGGAACACAGAGCACAACGAAGCACTAAGCGCCGGGCGAAAAAAACCGCCATCGAGAGGAACCACAGCCCCAAAAGACTGGCAGCCCAGATCATGCTCGTGCGGTCGTCACGATAAAATCCATAACTCAAAAGCACCACCACGGCAGAGCCAAGCGAGACATTAAAAAGAAAGTGACACGCACTCGCGGTGAGTGTGCGGACTTCCTTGGCTGACCTTTGTAAATGCATGATGGTAACTAAGATGGGCTGAACTTGGAATAAGCCACATAAAAACACTTTTGCGCGAATGCTCTACCTCTCCAGCAATAGCGCAGCCACCATTAAGCGGATAAAGCTCTTTTGGGCGCAATCATAAATAGCCTCCACCCCCTGAGTGTGGGGGGACATCGTTTTATCAAACTTGACATTTAAGTTAATACATCTTAATCAATTGGCTTTTATTAGGTGTCTTTCATACACGCCCCATCCCCCCCTACCAAAATGAAATCGATAGCTAAACTAGCAGCTTATGCTGTTCTGGTGCCCAGCTTAGTCAGCGGCCAAGTGATCTTTAATTTCGTCTATGAGGACGTCGAAAACAATTCAGGAATCGGGTTTGACAACTCTGCCAGTGGAGCGGAGCGCCGGCAGGCACTGCAAGATGTCGGTAACTACATCGGAGGTCTACTGGATCACAATGCGACTATTACATACACCATCAAGGCATCTCAAACTGATGGCAACGGATCTTTAGCCAGCGCAGGTAGCTCCTATGGATTACTGAAAGGAACAAACACCATACGCGGCAGCAACATGGCCCTTGCTATCCAAGGTCTTTCCAGCAACACAACGCGAGGCTACATGACCGTTGATTTCGGTTTTGCGTGGAATTTCTCAGAAGCCGCAGCCAGTGATTTTGAATACGATTTTCGTTCGGTCGCTCTACACGAGATGACTCACTCACTAGGCATGACCAGCCTGATTGATGAAGTGACTGGAGAAGGCTCTAATGTGGTCTCTGGAGGCAATTATTACGGTCAAACCTATTCCACCTACGATTCTTTCCTGGTCGATGGGGAGGGCAATCCGCTGATCATGGATTCAGCTGAGTTCGACACAGCGCGCTTCACTGATGGTGCGGACTCCGATGATGTCTTAGATATATTTACCTCAGAAAATTTATTTTTTAACGGCCCCAATGCTGTGGCTGTCTATGGAGCACCGGTTCCTCTTTTTTCCCCAGGCACCTACTTAGGAGGTAGCAGCACGAGCCATGTCGATAGCGATGACCCTACCCTGGATGAAGATCCTATGGTGCACCATATTGGATTTGGTGAGTCCAAACGCGAATACACAGCGCTCGATTTAGCAATTATTGAAGACCTCGGATATTCGTTGGTCGCCGTTCCTGAGCCTGCATCAAGCGGACTATTGACCCTTGGTTTGGCCGTTTTCTTCTGTGGCCGGCGCCGCGATTAAGTTAGTCCCTTCCGAGCCTTACTCTTGTAGGCTGGTTACCTCGCTCTGGATTTTCCCATGGCTAACTTGGGTGACCAGAACATCACCAGCTTGCACCGCGCCAGCGTCCTTCACTGGTTTCCCATCTTGGTCGAGAGTGATGGAAAACCCCCGCGCGAAGGTAGCTTCGGGACCAAGAGTCCGAATCAGGGAAGCTAAGTTCTGAAAGCGTTCAGTGGCGGATTGAAGTGCAGCCTTTCCGGCTTTTTCCCAAATAATCCGAGCCTGATCAAGCTTCTCACCGCGCCGTTCCAAGACCCGAGCCGGATGGTGCGCCGCATGATGCACTTCCATTTCTCTAAGCTTGGACTTTTTATCATCCAACGCTCCTTGAGCTGCATCACGCAGCTCTTGCCGAATCCGATCGAGCTCTAAAATGGGGTCGCGCAGCGCCCGTTCCGCATCGCGCGGCATCAGTGCACGACGCGCCGAGTTGAGGATGGAGCTATCATGTTTCAGGCGGTTTTCCATCGCCCGCTGCACCGCACTGGCCGATTGGCGAACGCGCGCTTTCAGCTCCACAGCATCCGGCACCACCAGCTCGGCAGCCGCGCTCGGCGTCGGAGCCCGCATATCGGCGGCAAAATCGGAGATGGTAAAATCGATCTCGTGCCCCACGGCGGAAACCACCGGGATGGGGCAGGCATGAATGGCGCGTGCAACCACCTCCTCGTTGAAGTTCCATAAATCTTCGAGCGATCCCCCACCGCGGCCGACGATGATCACATCCACGCGCGGCAAGCCGTGTTGTTCGGGATCACCGAGCTGCTCGATGGCGGCGGCGATGGTCCGCTCGCCCCCCTTGCCTTGCACAGTCACCGGGTAAAGGACCGGCTGCACCCAGGGTGCACGGCGGGTTAAAATATTCAGCATGTCCTGCAGCGCAGCCCCCGTGGGCGACGTGACCAGACCAATGGTTTGGGGAAATTTCGGCAGCGCTTTCTTCCGGGTGGTATCGAAGAGTCCCTCGGCATTCAGCTTGCGTTTCAGTGCCTCGAAACGGGCCTGCAGATCGCCCATGCCAGCATCCTCCAGTTGCTTGACCACCAGCTGCACCTGACCGCGAGCCTCATACACAGAGATCTCACCAAATAAGCGAGCCTGCATGCCGTCTTCGGGTCGGGACTTTGCCCGGCTGGCGGTCCCACGGAATAAGACGCAGGAAATTTGAGCCCCTTCGTCTTTCAACGTGAAGTAACAATGACCGCTGGCCTGCCTCCGGAGATTGCTGATTTCCCCCTCCACCCAGATCTCGCCGATCTCGATTTCCAACAGGTTCCGCATCCTCCTCACCAGACGGGTGACGGTCAGTGATTTCTTGTTGTCCAACACAGCCGCATCATCCGTGGATGACTCAATTCTGCAATCCATTTCTCTTGCTTAGCACCCCCACCCCTGCTTCCATCCGCGTTCGTCCAACACTAACTTATTTATCACCATGGCTAACAAAGACCAGACCGACACCGAACGCATGGAAAAAATCGTCTCCCTCTGCAAAAGCAAGGGCTTCATTTTCCAATCAGGAGAACTCTACGGAGGGCTCAACGGCTGCTGGGATTACGGTCCGTTAGGCACTGAACTGAAGCGCAATGTGAAAGAGTTCTGGTGGCGCAAGAACGTGCTCGAGCGCGAGGACATCGTCGGTATGGACGGTTCCATTCTCACCCACCAAGCCGTGCTCACAGCCTCCGGCCACGTCGGCGGATTCTCGGACCCTATGGTCGATTGCAAAGTCTGCAACAAACGCTACCGCGCCGACCAACTCGACGAGATTCCCACTTGTGAGAAAAAAGCTCAGCTTCCCAAGGGCGAGGACAAGAGCTGCGAGCTGACCGAGCCGAAGGAGTTCAACCTGATGTTCCAAACCAAGATGGGTGCGTCTGCGGACGAGAACGATCCCAATGCCATCGCCTACCTCCGCCCGGAGACAGCGCAGTCGATTTTCGTGCAATACAAAAACGTCTTGGACTCCACCCGTCTGAAGCTGCCCTTCGGCATCGCCCAGATTGGTAAAGCCTTCCGCAACGAGATCAACCCACGCAACTTCACCTTCCGTTCACGTGAGTTCGAACAAATGGAGGTCGAGTATTTCTGTCGCCCCGAAGACGGCCTCCGCCTCACCGACGAGTGGCTGGAGAAACGCCTCGAGTTCTACTCCGAGATCGGCGTGCCACGCGAGAAGCTGCACGTGCTCGACATCCCCGATGAAGACCGTGCGCATTACTCGGAGAAGACATACGACATCGAATACGACTTCCCCTTCGGCCAGCAAGAGCTCGAAGGTGTCGCCTACCGCGGTGCTTACGACATCGGCAAGCACCAGGAACACTCTGGCAAAAACCTCGAATACTTCGACGCCGAAACCAAGGAGCGCTTCATCCCCCACGTGGTGGAACCGTCCGCCGGTTGCGACCGCACCATCCTCGCGGTCATCTGCGAAGCCTACGATGTGGAGGACCTCACCAAGGAAGGTGGCAAGAAGGACGAGCGCACCGTGATGCGTTTCCAACCCTGCGTTGCTCCGATCAAGGCCGCCATTCTGCCGCTGCTGAAAAACAAACCTGAACTCGTGGCGAAGGCCAAGGAGGTGAAGGCACTGCTTCAGCCGCACATGAACATCTTCTACGATGAAACCGCTGCCATCGGCCGCCGTTACCGTCGTCAAGATGAGGTTGGCACGCCATTCTGCATCGCCATCGATTTCGAAACGCTCGGCGAAGAAGGACCCAACGGTGAGGACTTCACCGATACCGTCACCGTGCGCCACCGCGATAGCATGGAGCAGGAACGGGTCGCCATCAGCGAGCTGCTTCCATGGCTGTTAGCTCGCATCGTTTAAGGCGATGAAACACCAGATCATCGTTGCCGGAAAACCTGCGCTCGCTTACGCGAAAACAGGCACCGCTGAGTATCTCAAACGACTCAAACGTTACGGCAGCTATGATCTGAAACATATCAAAGACGGCAGTAGCGAGGATGTCTCGCAACGCTTGTTAGAAGGCAGTGAAGGCACGCTGCGTATCGTCATGGACGAGCGCGGCGAGAGCCTGAACACGGCGCAGCTGACCAAGAAGATCAACGCCTGGGAAATGCGTGGTGTGAAACGCGCCAGCTACCTGATTGGTGCCTCCGATGGCCACACCGAAGAACTGCGCCAGCAAGCCGACCTCGTCTGGGCCCTCTCCCCGCTGACCTTACAGCATGAGTTGGCCCTCGTTGTTTTGCTCGAGCAGCTCTACCGCATCGCCACCATCCAGCGCGGGGAACCTTACCACCGCTAAGCTATATGCTGGATATTCAGCATTTAAGCTTGCGCTCGGTTTGATTGTGCTGTTTTTCTAGCACTCATGCAATTACCTGTCTATCTTTCCCTGCTCGCCACGCTCGCACTTTTTACATCCTGCAGCAATTCGCTGCTTCCTCATGCACCGGCTCCTGCGATGACTTCTGCCTACAGCCAAGAGTCGGCCGCAAGATCCCGAGTCTTGATTCACACTGGCTCCATCTCACTAGAAGTCGCTGATGTTGAACAATCCACCGCTCAGGTCAAAAGCCTGGTGAAAAAGCAGCAGGGATACATCGAACACACCCGAAGCCAAGGCAAGGAGGCTGGCTCGTCAAGACTTACAGTGAGAGTGCCACAAACTCACTTAACCTCAACCATGGAGGGACTGGCTACCGTTGGAAAAATCACCTCCCGTCAGATCTCGGTGGAGGATGTGACGGACGAGTGGA
Organism: Oceaniferula flava; assembly: GCF_016811075.1. NCBI lineage: Bacteria > Pseudomonadati > Verrucomicrobiota > Verrucomicrobiia > Verrucomicrobiales > Verrucomicrobiaceae > Oceaniferula > Oceaniferula flava. The sequence continues at coordinate 115,780 of NZ_JAFBGL010000001.1, read as the reverse complement.
TCGATCTGCAGGCAAAAATCAAGAACCTGCGCTCTCTGCGAGATCGCTTACGCCGGCTGCTCGATCGAACCAATAACGTCAAGGAGGTGCTCGCGGTGGAGAAAGAGCTCAATAGGGTGCAGAGTGAGCTCGACTCTCTGGAGGGGCGCATGAAAGCGATGCAGCGCAATGTCAGCTACAGCAAGATCACCATCAATCTGCGCCAGAAAAGCATCCCCGGTCCCCTTGGCGCAATCACCAAAGGAACTTGGTGGGGAGTGAAAAAACTGTTCGTCATTCGCGACTAACAGCTTTTACACGAAAAAATCGTTTAGCGACTATACCGACTAGCTATTGTCCAGCATGCTGAGTGGTCCACCGCCTTCAGGCCCTGTAGGACGATTCCAAGGCATGTCGGACTCATCGGAAGTTGGCAGAACGGGTTTATTCCGTGCGGACTCGTTGCCAGGAGTGCAGGAGATCATCGGAAGTGTAACGAGGGCAAGGAATGCAAAAAAGATCTTGGTCATGTCCGAACATTACTCTCCTCCAAGACCGAATCAAGTGCTATTTTTCCAGCTTGTATGCTCCCTTGTCGCGCGGTCGGCGCAGGTCACCAGACCAGCCGTTCCGGCACCCAGCGAAAGCCGTCGCCCAGTGGGTTGATCCGGCCGAGACCGGGGAATGGCACGTGGAAGCCAAACACGCGGGTTTTCGCTGCGGCGGCCTGGGTGAATACACGCTTCCGCGTCTGCGCCGCGAGCTCAAGGTTGTTGTCCCAGCCAATTTTCCATGTGGGCTTCTGAAACATCAGCAAGTGGTGGTGCGCGAGATCCACCATGTGCAGCAGTTCATCGTCCCCGGATCTGATGCGGTAAATCGCGTGTCCTGCGGTGTGACCGAAACCATTTTCCACTGTCACCGCACCATCGAACAGTGAGGCCCCCACGGGAGTAAGCTGCTTGATCGGGGTGAGAATTTCCAAGCGCTTCTGCGCCTGCCTCACCATGCCGGGAATCGCCTTGGGGTTGCGCTTGGTTTTGGAAAAATCAGGATTTTTCGAGCGCCAGAAATGGTATTCTTCCGGGGTGACATTGAGTGCCGCGTTCTTGAATGTCGGTTTCCCGTCGGTGACAAAGCCCGCGATATGATCCGAGTGGGCGTGGCTGAGAAAGGTGGCGGTCACCTGATCCGGATGAATGCCAATTTCTTTCAAGCCCGCCGCCAGCCAACCTCTACGCTCACTCGCCGGCGCGCCAAAGCCAGCATCGAAAAGTGCGATCTCCTTGCCTTTGCGGATGACCAGAACGTTGACGTAAAGCGGTAGGTGATCGAGCGGCTCCGAGTGCTGTTTCAGCGCAGTCGCCATCGCGTCCCGCTCGTCCTCAGGATACATCAGCTTCAACCCCTGACCGATTTTCATGAAGCCATCGCTAATTGACCACGCTTCAAGCTCGCCGATCTTAAAGTGATAGATCCATGGATTCTTCGGCGATGTGGCAGCCAGGCTCTGAGCCGGAGCCGCGCAGCATGCCCCCGCAGCCATGGCGGAGAGTGAGAGAAAGTGGCGTCTGGAAAAACCGGGAGAAGGGGCGCGCATCATGGTTGTTGGTAATGGGTCGGTTGATAGTTTTCAATGGCCGAGCACACATCCTCAACGTCATCGGTGCACAGCAGCATCTCACCGTATTGCTTCCCTTCGGCTAACTGGCTGATGCAGTCGAAGAGCATGGTTTCCTCAAGGTAGCGTTTTTTTCCGAGGAAGATCATCGGGCTAATCCAGTCGAAGGTTCCGTAATGGTTCTGGGTGGCGTCCATGAAGATCTCCTGTGTGGTTCCAGCACTTCCGGGAGCGTAAATCACTCCGTAGGTGGCAATGGCTAGGAGGCCGTCTTCGCGAATGCTGTTGGAAAAATACTTGGCAACGTAGCGGGAGAAGAAGTTGGTGGGTTCGTGACCGTAGAACCAGGTGGGCACCGCCAGGCTCGAGCTGCCCACCGGGTGAAGATCGATCACCTCCTGGGCACATTCCATATAACCGGCATCCGTATACACCGGACTGCGACCCAAAATTTGCAAGGCCGTCTCGAGATCGTGATCATCCGCGTTGGCCATCCAGGCACCCAAATTCGCGGCCTCCATCATCCCCGGGCCACCGCCGGAGGCGATGAAATACCCCGCTCGTGTCAGCTGCCGAGTAATGTGAGCCACTTTGCGATAATAGGGGTCGGTGCGAGGTGTTCCATGCCCGCCCATGACGGCCACGACTTTCTTGCGACCATCACGTTCGACCCGACCTTCTAACAAATCGCGCAAAGCATCGTCGATGGCATGATCGTGCAGCCGCTGCGCCATTGCCTCTAACACATCCGGATTGTGACGTCCTTTGGAGTGGAAGTGATCGTAAATTTTCTTATCCACACTGTCGTCATGACCGGGCGTCCAGCCACACATCAGTTCCTCGCGCGAATAAAGTTCGTGGCGATACGGGTGATAGGGCAGGTTGGCAAATTTGGGTAAAATCATCGCGCCCCGCCGGCGCAAGCTTTGCTCATCGACCCCATCGGGAAAATGACAGCCCATGAACACCGCTCCATCGCACTCGAGAGTCTCCCAGTCGAGCTCGGCCTGAGTAAGGTCTAGCCCTTGGATCACGGCGCAGTTCAGCTGACCTTGAAGGCGTTTCAGCGAGGTTAGAGTGTCGATTTCACGGACGGATGAACATTTCATGGAAAGAGCAATGGAGGTTGTTAGATTGCGGAATCCTTGAGAATTCCCACATAGGGCAAATTACGATATCTTCCCTGATAGTCCAAGCCATAACCGACGACAAACTCGTCGCCGATGACAAAGCCGGTGTAATCGGCTTCGCGGATGCGTTCGCGAGGGATGTCTTTGGTCAGCAGGACGCAGGTCTTGATCTCCTTGGCCCCGTGTTCATTCAACTTGTCGATCACCGCGTGGAGGGTGCCACCGGTATCGAGAATATCATCGAGCAGCAGCACATTGCGCCCGTCCACATCGGGCAAAGTTCGATCGAGAAACTCCACCTTACCGCTGGTTTCGGTGCCGCCGTGGTAGCTGGCCACACTGATGCATTCGATTTCCATCGGCACCGGGATCCGGCGCAGCAGATCGGCCATGAACAACAAGGCTCCCTTGAGCAAAGCCACCACAACCAGCGGTTTCCCTTGGAAGTCTTCCAGAATTTTCTCCGCAAGCACATCCAAACGTTTTTGGATCACCGCCTCATCGATGAGCACCTTTTCAATATCTTCATGCATGGCCCATACTTAGCTGGAATTGACGCCAACAACAACCTAAAGTCGGCACTCGCTGGGATGGTCTTTAGAACTAAATGCGGAATAATTTTCCGCCTCAATCTCTCTCATGGACTCCAAGCCGCCAGGCCTAGCCCCATTCGCCATGCTCCCCCACCCCCACATCATCGCCGCCACAGGTATCTCCTCCTGGTTACAGCGGGTGCTCGACTACATCTCGGGACTCGATCCCTTGCTCGCCCCCTTGGTGTTCATCAGTTTTTACATTCTGGCCACAGTCTTATTCATCCCGGGCTCACTAATCACCCTGGCCGCCGGTTTCTTGTTCGGTGTGGGATGGGGCACGCTTTATGTTTCACTGGCGTCCGTCGCAGGGGCCTCGGCAGCCTTTCTGATTGGCCGCTATGTCGCGCGCGATTGGGTGATGAAAAAAATCGAACACCGCCCCAAATTCCGCGCTATCGATGAGGCCGTCGGCGAGGAAGGTAGCAAGATAGTTTTCCTCCTGCGTTTATCGCCTGTGTTCCCCTTCACCCTGCTCAACTATGCCCTGGGGCTGACTCAAATTTCCTTCGGTCGTTATGTGTTGGCCTCATGGATCGGCATGCTCCCGGGCACCCTGCTCTACGTCTACCTCGGCTCTTTGTTCAAGAGCCTGGCCGAGCTGGCGGGTGGAGAACGGGAGAAAACGAACACCGAGTGGGTGTTCTACGGTTTGGGGCTACTCGCCACCTTGATCGTCACGATTTACATCACCAAGATTGCACGCAAAGCGATCAACAACCGCGTCTAAGACAATATGAACAACAGCCCCCTTTTTGAACCCGACACCGCACCCAACCGGGACCTCAAATCCAATGTCGCACCTGACGACTGGACCAATCCTAAACCTGAAGCAGTCTACAACCTGGTCATCATCGGCGCGGGCCCCTGCGGGCTCATTGCTGCAGCCGGTGCTGCGGGCTTGGGTGCCAAAGTCGCCTTGATCGAGCGCCATGCCATGGGGGGCGACTGCTTAAATGTCGGCTGTGTGCCATCAAAAGGACTCATCCGCGCCGCCCGAGCTGCCGCTCATGTCAGGCAATCTGCCAAGTTCGGCATTCTCGCGGCTGAGCCTGAAATCGATTTCACCGCGGCTATTCACCGGATGCGCCAGCTACGGGCTAACATCAGTGATGTCGATAGCGTCCAGCGCTACCAAGAGGAACTCGGAGTGGATGTCTTTCTCGGAGATGCCGCATTTTCCTCAGCAAATACTGTCAAGGTAGGCGGGCAAGAGCTCACTTTTAAAAAAGCCCTGATTGCCACCGGGGCACGCGCTGCTCGCATCCCCATTCCCGGACTGTGGGAAGCCGGAGCGTTCACCAACGAAACTATTTTCTCCATCACCGAACTGCCCAAACGGCTGGCCGTGATCGGCGCCGGACCAATCGGAGTCGAGCTCGCCCAAGCCTTCGCCCGCTTCGGCTCCGAGGTCACCCTGATCCAACATGGCGAACACATTTTGAGCAAGGAGGACCCGGACGCTGCAGAGATCGTGCACCAGTCGCTGGTCCACGACGGCGTGACGATTCACTGTCGCACCGAACTGGAACGCGTCAGCAAAGACGGTGCTGAGCCGACCTTGCAGCTGAAACATTCCGACGGTAATTCGTCCGCGCTGAAAGTGGATGCCATCCTCGTCGCCGCGGGCCGACAGCCGAACATTGAAAGCCTGCAACTCGAAGCCGCCGGAGTTTCCTCCCGCCAACATGGGGTTGAGGTGGACGATCGCTTACGGACCAGCAACCCCAACATCTACGCGGCTGGAGATGTCGCCATGCGCCACCAGTTCACCCACACCGCCGACGCTGCCGCACGAATTGTCATTCAGAATGCCTTATTCCTCGGGCGTAAAAAGCTCAGCGACCTGGTGATTCCCTGGTGCACGTATAGCGAACCGGAAATCGCCCACGTCGGCATGTATCAACACGAAGCCGAGGAGAAAGGATTGGAAACCGACGTCTACCGGCAGGATTTCAACCACGTCGACCGAGCCATCCTCGATGGAGAAACGGATGGGTTTGTCAAAGTCATCACGCGCAAAGGCTCGGCAGAGATTCTCGGTGCCACGATCGTCGCCAATCATGCCGGCGAGCTGATTTCTGAGATCACCTTGGCAATGACCCACGGTCTGGGCTTGGATAAGATTGCTTCCACGATTCACTCCTACCCGACGCAAGCAGAGGCGATCAAAAAAGTCGCCGACAGCTACTCTCGAACCAAGCTCACCCCGATGGTGAGCAAGCTATTCAAAAAATGGCTGGCATGGTCTCGACGGTAAAACCAGTGCGACTTCTCCACGAGAGTATGCGTTGCCGAGTCTAGTCAGGCCCCGCGTCTTAGGCTCGCAGCTCTGCAGTAAAAATTCCGTGTATTCCGTCATCTTCGGGGTTACATAGAGGTATGCCTAGCGACGTTGTATCTCTACTTCAGACCCTGATCCGTATCCCCAGCGTCAATCCGGACTGCTCACCGGATGGTGATGGAGAAGCGGCGACGGCGAACTATGTGCAAGCCTACCTGGAAAATGTCGGTTTCGATGTGCGTCAGGAAGTGGTGCAACCCAATCGCCCCAACCTGATCGCCAGATGCCCAGGCTCGAATGAGCGGCCACGCATCTTACTTGGGCCCCATCTGGATACTGTAAGCGTCGCCGGCATGGACATGGACACCTTTGGCCAGATCACCGACGATGGTCGAGTCCTTGGCCGGGGTGCATCTGATACCAAAGGCCCGATGGCTGCGATGCTGCAAGCATTGAGCAACTGTCGGGGCCTACTCGAACAACTCCCGGTCGCCGTGGACTTCATCGGTTTCATGGGCGAAGAGGCGTCTCAGCACGGCTCTCAACATTTTGCCAAACATCACGCACAGGAATACGAATTTGCCCTCGCCGGAGAACCCACCTCGTTAGATATCGTGCACGTCACCAAGGGATCTCTCTGGGCAACGCTCAACGCCAGCGGCAAGGCGGCCCACGCGTCCCAACCGGAACTCGGGGAAAATGCGATTCTCAAGCTCGCCCATGCACTCGGTGTGTTAGACAAAAAGCTCGTCGCCCAGCTTGCAGAATACACCCACCCGATCCTCGGCCACACCACGCTCAACGTCGGAGTTTTTCACGGAGGCAAGCAACCCAATATCGTGCCAGATTTTGCCTCGGCACAAATTGATATCCGCATGACTCCCTCACTCACCGAGGACTGCGGTGCACTGGCACTTGTGGAAAAAGTGATCGCTGAAGAATCTCTACCCATCAGTGTGAGCCAGCCCCATGAAAACCCACCGATGGAAGTGCCTGTTGACCATCCATGGATCCTGAAAATGCAAGCTGCCAACCCTGACTCCCAGGCTGTGGGGGCACCTTGGTTCTCCGATGCCGCGCATCTGAATGCAGCCGGGCTTCCTTCCATATGTGTCGGCCCCGGATCCATCGACCAAGCTCACACACGTGACGAATTTATTCAAATTTCCGATCTAGAAGCCGGAGTGGAATACTTCGAGCGCTTGATCCGCTCGTTGGCATGACCTCCCAGCTTACACCTCGGCCACCGCTTGTCCCAGCTTTGCCACCACTTTAGCAATGGCGTCATTCACGGCCACCCCTTGGTTCTCGCCCTGCTCGCCAGTAATATGCCGTGGCACATTGTTCTGAGTAATGCCCAACCAGCGATCGAGGTCGGAAGGTTTGAAGCCGGGATAAAGGTCGGCGCGATTGTATTGCATCACCATGACGGTGTTCGCCCAATCGAGCCCCACTTTGGCGGCATTTTGAGTCATGGCCAGCAAGCATTCACGGCTCGCTGAAATAGTATCGGGAGCACAGTTGACCACGTAGATAATCGCATCCACATCGGCCAGCAGGCATTGTTCTGCAGCTTGGTGCATTGGCTGACCTGTCAGCGCAAAAACGCGGACCCGCAGCGAGCTGTCATCAGGTAAAAGGTCTGGCCACGAAAACTCTGTGCGCAGCACTTCGGCACCCGAAAGCGAGGTCGTCCTGACATCGGCCTGCCCATGAGCAGTGGCCACCGCGCTGAGAATCTTCGATTTTCCAGCTCCTACCTGACCGAGAATAGCGACTTTAATCACTACTTCATTTTGCCCTCGAACCTCATGCGCCATCTTACCTAATGCTGTATCGAATATAAAAAAATCCCCCGTGCCCTATCGAAAGGGCGAACACGGGGGATGAAAAAGTTAGGCCAACTTACCGATCTCGCGAGCCACAATGATCAGGGTTTCCTGAACACCTGGAGCATAACCTGCGTCGTGGAGAACAGCCAGGGTGGTCTCTCCTTCGGAAAGGAAATCAACGGCCCCGCCGCCTGAGGTGAGCTTCAGTTCATCGGCATTGCCAAAGCCCATTCCTTGTAGCGCTTGACGGAAATTGGATAGCGCAGATACCTGCTCGCTGTGAATCACGGCAACATTGTGAATGCCCGGCAGTGTGCGAGCACGTTGCAGCATTTCATCCTGAGACAGCATGTGATCAACGCCAAAGATGGCGCGCAGCTCGAGCTGCTGAATTCCAGCGCTGGTGTTGCGCCCAGAGGATGCGGATTGGGCTGGAGCTGGAGCATTTTGAGGGACCTTCTCTTGCACGGCTTCGGCCTTGACGGGCTCTTGAGCTGCGGGGACTGGAGCTGGCTCGGGCGCGGCCTGCGCGGCGGGAGCCTGATCCATCTCCATCGAGGCTGCACGGATCGCCTGAGTAGGAGTCGGCAGAGCTGCAGCTTGCTCGTAATGCATCGCTTGGGTGGCGCGCGCAGGTTCAGGTGATGATTCTGGCTGGTAGCGGGACTGCACGGCTGCAAAATCCTGCTGAGGCTCAAGGCCAGCCTTGGCCGCTGTGTAATCGTGGCTCTCTGGCTGAGAAGCGGCGGCGAAGGGCGATGACTCTTGGGATGATGCCACTGGCGCGGCTTCCATGAACTGTGAGGATGACTGCTCAGGAAAACCATTCATTTGAAATGGTCCACCGTTCGCATCAGGGGCGGAATCCGTGGCGGCTGAGCCGCTGTCAGCCGCAGATCCCAGCGCGGGAGATTCGCCTTCAGCGCGCGGCTGAGGAATCGACGATGCCTGCTCATTGGCCGGTTTTTGAACAACCTGCTGGAAAGGAGATTCGGCAGCCACCGCTGCAAACGGAGAGTTCTGAGCCGCCGGTGTGGTAACGGAAGAAAAAGGGCTCCCGTTCGCACCGTTACGGTCGCCATTGGCTCCATTAGCATTGGCTCCATTAGATGAGCCGTTATGTGAATCTGGAGCGATGCTGAATATTCCTTGTTGGGACATGATGTTAGATAAGTGAAGTTCGTCTGATACGGATGGATGGCAGGGGGTTGCGATCTGTCTCATTACAGACTCCACGCAACGCAGAATGTTCGGATTTTTTAAAAAGTTTAACCCAACAAATCAAAAAACCATGTCCCTCAAAGACTTAGACTCAATGACCTGTGTCACCGATGTCCTAGCTTGAAGAACATGGTTGGAATATACCGAATCCCTGTTGTCCCTTCAATAAAAAATCAGGATAAACTGAATTTAAATTTAAAATTTCAGTAATAAGCGTGATTCTTTCTAACTTTCTCTGAGAGCCGGAGGATCACACGACCCTCCGGCCCCAGCAAAAGCACCTGTTAGCCAGTCGTGAACAGCACCTTGCCGTCCACCACATCCGCCTGGATCACGTCGCCATCTTTGAAACGGCCTTCAAGCACTTCCAAGCTCAGAGGATCGAGCAGATGTTTCTGGATCGCCCGCTTGAGTGGACGTGCGCCATAGACCGGGTCATATCCCTGATTGGCAATGAACAGCTTGGCTTCATCGGTGAGAGCCAGACCAATCCCCTGCTTGGCAAGGCGCTGACGCACCCGCTCTAGCTGCAGACTAACAATCTCGGTGAGCTCCTCGCGCTTGAGCCGATCGAAGATCACGGTTTCGTCAATCCGGTTGAGGAATTCTGGGCGGAAGTGACCGCGCAGAGCCTCGGTGACCTTGGCTTCACGCTGTTCCGCATTTTCCTCATCCATGATGAACTGGCTGCCGATGTTCGAGGTCATGATCAGCACGGTGTTGCGGAAGTCCACGGTGCGGCCTTGGCCATCGGTGATCCGACCATCGTCTAAGACCTGCAGCAGGACGTTGAAAATATCCGGGTGTGCCTTTTCGATCTCATCGAAGAGGACCACAGAATACGGATGGCGCCGGACATGCTCGCTGAGCTGGCCACCTTCTTCGTAACCAACGTAGCCGGGAGGCGCTCCGATCAGACGGGCGACGCTGTGTTTTTCCATGTATTCGGACATATCGATGCGGATCATCGAGTTTTCATCGTCGAACAGGAATTCAGCCAAGGCCTTGGACAGCTCGGTCTTACCGACACCGGTGGGTCCGAGGAAGAGGAAGGAACCGATCGGGCGGTTCTCGTCTTGAAGACCGGCGCGGGCGCGGCGCACGGCATTGGCCACAGCTTCCACGGCGTCGGTCTGACCGATCACCCGCTGGCCGATCCGTTCTTCCATTTTCACCAGCTTCTCGCGCTCACCTTCTTGGAGTCGGCTCACAGGAATACCGGTCCAGGTGGCAATCACGCGGGCGATATCTTCCTCGGTGACTTCCTCTTTCAGGATGCGATCGCCGCCCTGCAGCTGATTGAGCTTTTCCTTGGCTTCCTCGAGTTCTTTTTCGGCGGCCGGAATAGCACCGTAAGTCAATTCGGAAGCGCGGTTGAGGTCACCGATGCGTTGAGCTTGCTCGGCTTCGTTTTTCAGTTCCTCAATACGCTCGGAGGCACCACGCACGACATCGATGACGTCCTTCTCATTGCGCCAGCGGGTCATCAGGGTGGCAGATTCCTCTTTCAGGTTGGCCATTTCCTCACGCACCTTTTCCAGACGCACAGCGGAGGCATCGTCGGTCTCCTTTTCCAGAGCCTGACGTTCCATTTCCAGCTGCATCACCTGGCGCTCGATCTGATCGATCTCGGTGGGCATCGAATCGAGCTCAATTTTCAAGCGCGATGCAGCCTCGTCCATCAGGTCCACTGCCTTGTCGGGAAGAAAGCGGTCGGTGATATAGCGATCCGATAAGTTCGCGGCAGCCACGATGGCGGCATCGGTGATGCGCACGCCGTGGTGCACTTCGTAGCGTTCCTTCAGACCGCGCAAGATAGCCACGGTGCTTTCGACACTGGGCTCATCACAGCGGACCGGCTGGAAACGGCGTTCCAGTGCGGCATCTTTTTCGATGTATTTGCGATACTCGTCCAAGGTGGTGGCACCGATGGTGTGCAGCTCACCTCGAGCCAGCTGCGGCTTGAGTAAATTCGAGGCATCCACGGCACCTTCGCTGGCACCGGCACCCACGATGGTGTGCAACTCATCAATGAAGAGAATGATTTCGCCTTCGGACTCGGTGACCTCCTTCAAGAAAGCCTTCAATCGGTCTTCGAACTCACCGCGGTATTTGGCACCGGCGATCATGCCGCCGAGGTCCATGGCGATGAGGCGTTTGTTCTTCATCGAATCCGGCACGTCACCGCTGACGATGCGGCGTGCGAGACCTTCCACGATGGCCGTTTTACCGGTGCCGGGCTCGCCGATGAGAACCGGGTTGTTTTTCGTCCGGCGTGAGAGCACCTGCATGATGCGGCGGATTTCCTCGTCCCGACCAATGACCGGGTCGATTTTCCCCTCGCGCGCCTTGGCGGTGAGGTCGGTGCCGTATTTCTCCAGAGCCTGGTATTTGCCTTCCGGATCTTGATCGGTCACCTTCTGACTACCGCGAACTTCTTTCAACGCGGCGTCTGCCTTGTTGCGGTCGAAGCCGACCTCTTTGAGCAGTTTGCCCGCGGGAGAATCGGAATCGAGCGCGCCGAGCAGGAAATGCTCCACGCTGAGAAATTCGTCGCCCATTTTCTCGCGCACCGCATCAGCGGCATCGAGGTTGGAGCGCAGGCCGTAGCTCATCTGTGGTTGTGACGCGGCGCCTTGGATGCGGGGTTCCTTTTCCAGCGCAGCGAGCGCTTTTGCCTTCAGCCGGGAGACATCCACGGCGGATTTTTCGAGGATCGGCACAACGATGCCTCCGTCCTGTTGTAACAGGGCGAGTAAAACGTGCACACTTTTCAGCTCGGCATTGGCGGACTTGGAGGCCAGCTGCTGGGCGGTTTGGAGTGCTTCTTGAAATTTGGTGGTTAATTTATCGAGTCCCATGATTGGTGATGGTTATTGAGGTTAATTTGGAATGAATAAGGGTGATATCAACTCGTTTTAAAGGTGATCCCATACCTTGTTTCTACCTTAATAAACGTAAACATAACAGCTATTTGTTCACGTTTTTGTGTATATTTGTTGTTATGTTATAAATATCGACATTTTGGCTCACTTTCATACACATTAGGATCATGATTCGTGCAGCCCTCCATCTCTCCATCTTGGCACTGAGCCTCACCCTAGCGGCCTGCAACAAGGCCGAATCAGCCGCGACCAACCCAAGCCCTCCGGCAGAACAGCACCGTGATTTCAAGGTGGTGCATACCTTTGTGGCGCTCTGTGACAATGCGTCTCAAGGCATTGCCCCGGTGCCGAGCAAGATTGGCAATGGCAACGACCCGGCAAACAACCTCTACTGGGGCTGCTCCGACGGCTCGCGGGCGTATTTTTCCAAAAGCAAGCAGTGGCGCCGACACTCCACCGGCAAGGCCAAGGATCAGCCCGCCATCCTCGAGCGGCTGGTCTTTCAACACAAGCAAAGCAGAACCGTCATGGTCGTAGACGCCTGGCGGGGCTCGGAGATCAAGGAGTGCATGGCGCAGTTCTGCCAGAGCATGGCGGGGCAGCGTTATGAATCGGTTACCATCAAAGACGATCAAGGAGAGCACCGGGTGAACCTGGCCGGCGGCGCCGACCTGCTTGCCTTCATCGGTCACAACGGTCTGATGGAGTTCAGTCTGCCAGCCCTGCCGGCCAATCCCAAGCGTAAGCAGGATGTCAGCGCGGTGGTGCTCTGCTGTAAGAGCGATCGGTTTTTCCAAAAACACACGGAGCCCTCGGGAGTCACCCCCTTGGTCATGACCGCCTCGAACATGTATCCGGGGGCCTTCATTCTTCACGATGTCATCGAAGGCTGGTTGAAACATGAGGACCGCGGCCAGCTGCGATTGCGTGCGGCGAAGGCCTATGCCAAGAACCAAAAGATCAGCACCAAGAGTGCCTTGAACGTCTTTGCTCCCCTACCCTAAGCGGGCTAAGTAGGTCGGAGCTGCTGAAAATAGTTATAACTTCAACCTTGCAAGAACGGGGTTCCATCCTATATCCACCCTCCATGTCCAAGGTCTTGCCGCCCAAGCCACGAAGCTTGACTCAAAAAACCCAGATCACCATCGTGGCCTCGCATTACAACGAGGAATTCACCGATGCGTTGGTGGAAAACACCCACGAGGAACTGCTGGAATTGATCCCCAACGGCCAGATTGAGCTGGTGCGTGTGCCCGGTGCCTTTGAAATCCCAGTGGCCGTGGAAACGGTGCTGCGTCAAAGCAAGCCAGAATGCGTCATCTGCCTGGGCCTGATCATCCGCGGCCAGACCGCACACGGTGACATGGTGGCTGAAAGCGTGACCCAGGCGCTGCAACAAATTTCCGTCAATCACGCCACTCCCGTGGTGCACGAGGTGCTGCTGGTGGGTGACGAAAAACAAGCCTACGCACGCTGCATCGGCAGTAAACTCAACCGTGGTCGTGAGGCCGCCCGCGCAGCCGCTGCCATCGTCGATACTTTCACTCAACTCAAACGTAGCCCATCGCGCGTTTTCCCTAGTAATGCTTAAACGCCGCCACATTCGCGAAGCTGCCGTTCAGCTTCTCTACTTCGCTGACCTGGAGGGTGGACCCGAGGTCTCCGACGCTCAGGACGCCTTCTGGCAGATCATTCAGGAGGGCAGCCTCCGCAAGCTCACCATGGCCAAGGCCAAGGCGGTGCTGCACATTGCCCAAGGACGCGAAAGCCGGATCAAACGGCTCGCCGAGGAATGCCCTCTGGTGCTCGCCCAGCTGAAAGCCGTGGAAGGGACTACTCCCCTCGCCACCGCCTTGCGCAAAATCAACTCGCAGGAAAGCAAACTCAGTAGCGCCATCGATCTGCTGAAAACCGCGACGCGCAGCAAGTCCGGCGAGGATATCGTGGAAACCCGCCTGCAAGAAGTCTTTGTCGCCAGCCGCGCTCTGCCAGCCGTTCGCCTGCACTGGGATTACACCCTGCAGGATTTTCCCGCATGGCGCAATAAACTGGAGGCCATGACGGCCATCATCAATCACCTCGAGCGCATTTCCGATCGTCTGGACGCAATTCATTCGCCCGAATTCCAAACACCCGGCATCCCCGGCTTCGAGCACCTTCGCGCCGGAGAAAAAGAGATTCGCTCGTTCCGCGAGGAAACCGAGAAATTGGTGCAGGGAATTCTCGCTAACAAAGCGGACATCGACGCCACTCTGACATCAATCGTGGAAAACTACGCTCCCGAGCGAGTGGCTCCGGTCGATCGCGCTATCCTCCGTCTGGGGGCCTACGAGATCCTGCACTGTGAGGACATTCCACGCGCTGTGAGTATCAACGAGGCCATTGAGATTGCGAAGAAATTTGGCAGCTCGGATTCGTCTCGCTTCGTCAACGGTGTGTTAGACGCACTGAAAGCTTGATCCGTTTTTCTAACTGAATGCGGGATTTGGATACGAATACCCGCTTACAGCTTGCAGGCATGTTGTCGAGATGGTTTGATCATCGGCAAGCAACATCCGCCTCATGAGTAAGAACATTGAAATCCTAGGAAAAGAACACATTCCCAGCGAGGGAGCCCTCGTCATCCCCGGTCGCCTGGATTTCCACGAAATGCTCCACCTGGAGCAAATTTTTGCCGGCAGAGCGATTACTTGGATTTGTGAAGAAAATGTCGTTCTCGATGATGCCATACGCAGCTTTCTCGAGCGCGACGGCATCACTGCAGTCGCCTTCTCTGCGGACGACGCCGCTCCGGAAACGATCGGAGACAATCTCAGAGACAAACTGCAATCCGGCGGCGTGCTGATCTATCTCGCCGGCCAAGTTTGCTCCACCTCGGGCGATTGTTGCCACATCACCGCGCCAATTCTTCGCCAGCTTTGCGCCCTTGGTCTGCCGGTGCTTCCTGTCGCAGTCAGCAAGCCGTCTGAAATTGCCAGCGCCCCGGAGAACACCGCGAAGCTTCCCTCCTCCATCTTTTCCTTCAGACCGGTCATCCCCGGCAATGAGGTCACTCCCGCCACATGGCGCCAGGCACTGCTCGAGGCAGACGAAATTGCCTTTTCCAGCCGATCCTTCCTCAACGGCTCGTTGCCGTTGGCCATTCTCAGTGGACTGAAAAAGCATGGCTCCACCACCAAGCTTTACGATGGCACTGACGACTCGGAGCTCGCCTTCGATCGCATCCTCGCAGCCGCCATTGCCTTTTCCGGTGAGCTGAAGCAGATGACCAAGAAAAAGCGGGTCGGCATCATCCTCCCTCCCGGCAAAGGAGGCATGGTAGCCAACCTCGCGGTGCTCTTCGCTGGCAAGATCCCGGTGAACCTCAATTTCACCGCCAGCCACGCCGCGGTGCAATCGTCGATCCGCCAAGCTGATATCGATAAATTCATCACCGCAGACCCCTTCGTGCGCAAGGTCTCTTCCTTTCCATGGCCACCTAACAGGGACCTGATTTTCATCGAACGCAGTCTGCCCGCTTTGAAGAAGAAGATCATCCGCTGGGTGGTGTTGACGAAAATTTTACCCGTCTCGGTGATTGCTAAGATTCTCGGACTAGGCAACTCCTCCGGCGATGACGAGGCGGTCTTGCTGTTCACCTCAGGCTCTTCCGGAGAGCCGAAAGGCGTGCCGCTTTCCCACCGTAATGTGCTCGCCAATGTCTGCCAGTTCGGCAGCCGAATCTGTCTTGGTCACCACACTAAAATCCTCGGCTGCCTGCCGCTTTTCCACTCGTTTGGTAGCACCGTGACCCTCTGGTATCCATGTATCGAGGGCGTCAACTTGGTCACCTACCCCAGCCCACTGGAAACCAAGCGACTGGCCGAACTGATCGAGATGCACTCTGTGAACATGCTGCTGTCCACCCCAACATTCCTGCGCGGTTACATGCGCCGGGTGAAGGCGGAGCAGCTGCAGTCGCTCGACTACGTGGTCACCGGTGCCGAGAAATTACCCGAGTCCTTGGCCACCGCCTTCAAGGAGAAATTCGGCATTCTACCGCTAGAAGGTTACGGACTAACAGAAACATCTCCCGCCACCAACGTCAACCTCCCCACGCCCGAACAAGAAGGGCAAGCCCCGGTGATCGACAGCAACCGCTTTGGCTCGGTCGGCAAATTCCTTCCCGGCATGGCGGTCAAAATGACGAACCCCGCCACCGGCAAACCTTCACCGATTGATCATCAAGGCACTATCTGGCTGCGCGGGGCGAACATTTTCCCAGGTTACCTCGGCGACGAGAAGAAAACGGCCGAAGTGATCAAAGACGGCTGGTTCAACACCGGAGACATTGGTCGCATTGATGATGATGGATTTCTCTACATCGAAGGCAGGCTCTCCAGGTTTTCAAAAATTGCCGGCGAAATGGTGCCACACGAAACCGTGGAGGCGGCCATCACCAAGGTCTTGGGACTCGACCAGGAAACCGAGCGCAAGATTGCTGTGGTCGGTATCCCTGACGAACAGAAAGGCGAAGCCATTGCCCTGCTTACCACCGTCTGTGGTGATACCTTGGAGCAGGAATGCATCGATCTGCGTTACAAGCTGATGGACCAGGGACTGCCAAGTCTGTGGTGCCCCAAATCGTTTATTCCCACCGACGAAATTCCCATCTTAGCATCCGGAAAACTCGACATCAAAGCCTGCCAACAACTGGCCGAGAGCTAAGTGTCAGAAACGCGTTTGAGCTTCCACCTTTTCGGTTTAGTTTGCCCCTATGAAATCCTTACTTCTCCTCCTACTCGGGGCAGCAAGCCTATGCGCCCAGGTGCCTAACAACTGCCGACAAGCCATCGTCGGTGTTTCCAGTGGTTGGAACTCGTCCCATGTGACACTGCGGGTCTACGAAAAACATGGCAGAGCTTGGCAGCCGGTCGGAGCGCCCTGGCAGGGGCGTTTGGGGAAAAGTGGCTTGGCATGGGGCTACGGCATCCACCCTAACATCCAGTCCAAGGCCCCCGTCAAACGTGAGGGCGACAAGCGCGCACCGGCTGGGATTTTCAAGATTGGCGGTGCCTACGGCTACGCAGGACAAATCCAAAAACACCCGGCGCTAAGTTACCGCAAAGTCAGCCCTCGCGACCTCTGGGTGGAAGACCGTAACTCGCCCTACTACAACCGCCATCTGGTGCTCGATCACTCACCTGCCAGCAGCTGGGAGAAAAAGGCCCAGATGCGCCAGAACGATCACGCACACTCGCTGAAACTCTACATTGCACACAACGACGCCATCCTCGGTGGCAAGCCGATTTCTGGGCGCGGCTCGGCGATCTTTTTCCACATCTGGCGAGGCGGTGGTAGCAAGTCGACCGCTGGCTGCACCACCATGGCAGAAGGTCAGCTGAAGCAGCTGATTGCCCGCATCGATCCCAGCAAGAACCCAGTCTATATCCTGCTGCCGCAGAGCGAATATGTTAGACTTCGTAGTGCTTGGAAGCTTCCATAGGACATCTCACGATCGATACCACCTATGCTTTCCTTTTCAACATGCTGGAACAACGCGCGTCACCCTGAGGGCGAGGACATCATCGATGAGATCCTCGAGCTGGGATTCGATACCATGGAACTCAGCCATGGCATGACGATCAGCAAGCTTCCGGGGATCCAAAAAGCGTATCGCGAAGGGAAGTTCCGCTGCTCCGGCGTGCACAACTACTTCCCGTCTCCGGTGGAGGTGATGATCGATGCGCCGGACGCTTACGAGTTCAGCTCACACCGTGCCTACGATCGCGAACGTGCGCTGGACATGACCTTGAAAACCCTCGAGCTGGCAGCGGAGTTCAAGGCGCACTATGTGGTCATGCACATGGGCTCGGTGCCGATGCCATCGAAAAAATGGACCAAGCGCCTGACAGCCATGGTCAAAGACGGTCAGCAGCTCAGCCCGGAGTATGCCAAGGCAAAGTTAGACTTCGTCAAGAAACGGGAAAAGATCGCCCCTCTCTATTACCATCGCGCGATTGAGGCACTGGAAAAGCTCTCGGAAAAAGCTGCCGAGCTGAAAATCCCACTCGCCGTCGAGTCACGCAGCCGCTTTGAAGACGTGCCCAGCGAAAGCGAAATGGTTTTGCTCCAAGAGCACTTCAAAGACAACCCATGGGTCGGTTATTGGCATGATTTCGGCCACGTGCAGCTGAAGCACAATCTCGGATTGTTAGACCACGACCAATGGCTGAGCAAGATGGCTCCTTATCTCATCGGCTGCCACGTGCACGACGTTTACTGGCCGGAACGCGACCACCGCGTGCCGCTCACAGGAGAACTCGATTTTAAAAAGCTGCTACGCCACATCGATCCCAAAAAGCCCCTGGTCTGGGAGCTCAGCCCGACCCGCAAGACGGAACAGATCAAACAGGCACTGGAAGTCTGGAAAGCAGCTTACCCTGAAACCTTGGAGGGTTAATCGCCGTAGCGAAGGATTGGCATCCTTCGTTGGCGTGAGGTTGATCCACCCGTTAGAACACGAAGCCTGCAAAGGCTTCGCTACGGGATGCTTACAAGCCTAGCGCCGCTTTAACCGCTTCGCGTTTGAGCCGTAGCTCGCGCCACTCGTTGACTAGCCGCGAGGCCTCGATGACGCCGCAGCCAGATGGAATCGCCACCTCTGCTCCTTGCCAATGTAGGCCGCGAATTGCCACGACAGAACGGAACGTGCCGTCTTTGAGTAGACCGAAGGGGGCTCCGAATTGTTCCGGGCACTGCATCCGTTGGCGCCAGTCGGCCAGCATCTGCAAGGTTTGCTCGGTCCGAGGCAGAGGTCCCAACGCGGGCGTGGGGTGCAGGCGCCGGATAAGCTCGTCGACACCGCGCAGGGCGAACAGCTCGACTTCGATCGAAGTGTGGAAATGCACCAGCTGGCCGAGGTCCATGATCGAGCGCTCGGCCCGTGTGACGCTTCCGATATCGGAAAGCTTCGCCACCAAAGTTTGGGCGACAAATTCGTGTTCGCGGATTTCCTTACCATCCACGGCAAAGACCTCGCGCTCATCGGCCTTCGCTGTCCCGGCCAAGGCCATGGTGCTGAGTTGTCGGCCGTCGAGTTCGAAAAGCAATTCGGGTGTCCCCCCACAAAAACCACGTTCACCATCGCTCCAGCCGTAGCTGTAAAATGGTGCTCCGAGCGGTGTCAGGTTCCCCATCAGCGAACATCCGTGCCCCGACTCCAGAGTGCCGTGTTCAGTGGCCACCGGGACCGATTTTTCAATCACACCGCGACCAATCATCTCGTTGATTTCGGCAAAGATGGCGGCAAATCCTTCGGGGTCCAAATCCTGCCAGGTCACCGATGAAGATACTGGCGCCAAGCCGATTTCCTCGAGCGATTCGACCTCGCGGGTTTCGGTCGGCACTTTCCACGGTTCCGGATCCGACAGAGTGAAGTCGTTGCAGTAAAATGCGGTGCCTGCGTCTGGCGCAGCCGCATGGCTGGTAAAAGGACCCAGGCCCACCACATAGGGACCATCGCCCGCTTTTATAAATGCCACCGCTTGATCTTGCACCCCCGCAGTGAACAGTCCGCCGAGACCAGATCCAAGATTATTTTAGCCGTTGAATGAATTTGGTATTTCGTATTTGCAGATTGGAACTTACAAGTCCTCTGTGGGTCGTATTCCTGACGAAACTATCGAGCTCGTTCTCGCCAGCACGGACATCGTGGATCTGGTGAGTTCCTATCTGCCCTTGAAACGGGCCGGCTCCGCGTTCAAAGCGAACTGCCCCTTCCACAACGAGAAGACGCCCTCGTTCACGGTGAACCCCGCTCGGCAATCCTACCATTGTTTTGGCTGTGGTGCGGGAGGCAGCGCCATTGGCTTTGTCATGGAATACGAAAACCTGCCCTTCCCGGACGCGGTTAAAAAACTCGCCACTCGCGCTGGCGTGGTGATTCAAGAAGAGGCCCACGACCCCCAAGCCGATCAACGACGGCGGAGAAAATCCAGGCTGCTGGAGCTGCACAATGGCACCGCCAAGTTCATGCACGAGCAGCTGATGAGTTCGCCAGAGGCCCAGCATGCCCGCGACTACCTAAAATCACGCGGTTACGGCCGCGGCATGGCCGAGCGCTGGCTGGTGGGCTGGATGCCTAACAACCCCAATACCTATCTCGACTGGGCCAGGTCCAGTAAATTCACCGGTCGCGAACTCTGCGATAGCGGTATTGCGATGAAAAAAGATGCCGGAGGGCTCTACGTTCGCTTCCGTGACCGACTGATGTTTCCCATCCACAACGACTACGGCGACATCATCGCCTTTAGTGGTCGGCAGCTGCGCGAAGATCCACGCAGCGGCAAATACATCAACTCTCCGGAGACGCCGCTGTTTAAAAAATCCAAGGTCTTCTTCGCGCTCGACAAAGCCCGGCGCAGCATGACCAAGGACAAATTCGCCCTGCTGTGCGAAGGACAGATCGATGTCATCGCCTGCCACGAAGCTGGCATCACCAGCGCCATCGCCACCCTGGGAACCGCCTGCACCCCGGACCACGCCCGCTTGTTAAAACGCTACACCTCCGATGTGGTGCTCTGTTTTGATTCTGACAACGCCGGATTCAAAGCTGCCGACAAGGCCTTCGCCATCATGTCCGCCGAGGGCATGAACCTGCGCATGGTCGCCATGCCCGAAGGCGAGGACCCGGACTCGCTGATGAAAAGCCAGGGAACCGAAACCTTCCGCAACTTGGTGGATCACTCGCGCGATTATTTCGAAGTCAAACTGGAGCATGAAATCTCCAAACGCGACCTCACCTCGGTCAGGGAGCGCGCGGCGCTCGCCAATGAACTGGCGGTGCTGGTGGCACACGTCGACGACAAGATGACCAAGGACGCGTTGATCAACCAGGTGTCGACTCGCTTGGAGATCGGCGTGGAAGAGCTTCGCAGCGGCGTAGTGCGGGCCGAAAAGCAGAAGGGAAAAACCCAGTTCTATGAAACCCGGCAACAGGCACGGGATGCTCAGGAACAAGACAACCTGCCGAAGGCGCTGCCCACACCGATCAACGGATCTGTTTCCTACCTCTGCCACCTCGCCCTCACCTCACAGGAGGCGCAGGACTGGCTGGGTGAGCAGCTGGAATCGCTCAGTGACCCACTAGCCTCGCTGCCCGGGGGATCGATTCTGCGCCACATCTTAAGTCGCAGTCCAGACCCCACCAAGCCGGCCGCAGTGCAAACCTTCATCGGCTCGATGCGTGAGGAGGACCAACTGGCACTGCGCGGCACCCTTGCCCAAGATGCCCCAGCCAACCCCGTGCGTGCCGCGGAAGAAACCACGGCCATGCTGGTGAGCACCCATTTCCAGAATAAGGAAGCAGCCATCCGCGCTCGCCTGCGCGAACCCAATCTCGCGGCGGAGGAAATGATCCGCCTGATGAACGAGGCTAAGGACCTTCAAGAGATCCTGAAAAACTTACAGCAGAGGTTTATCCGCTAAGAACCGCTCCTGTTAGTTCGATCTGCCGGTGACAAGTCTCAGCCCACAAGCTGTCGGTTGATCGTCTAGCTTCATCGGCAGGTTCTCCCTCGTCAAAGATACCGCTCTGCTGAAAAATCAGCTAACTGGTCTGTGTGACCGGCCACAAAAAAACGGAGCCCGTTCCCGGACTCCGTTCTGTAAAATATCAGGTTGTTACAAACTTAGTTGGTAACAGGCTTGGTGAGCACCACTTGGTCACCAGGCTGAACCACCATTCCTGGGCTCATGCTCTTGTAATCAATGTCAGCGATGATGCGGCTGCCTTCGACAGCGTTGATTTTCAGAGTGCCGATGAAGCTAGCACCACGCTTGATGGTCAGCTTGGAAGTGGCATCCACAGGCATGTTGCTTGGCACGCTCACAGTGACGAAACCCCAGTCGTGATTGACAGCAGTGATGCTGCCTTGAGCGGAGTTCCCGCTGATGCGGCGAGCGCGCTTGGTGATGCGGCTGTTGAGGTTCTGAATGGACTCTTGGCTGCTAGCGACGCGCTTCTGAGCGACTTCCACGTTGGTTTCAAGCTCTTCGAGAGTCTTGTTAGCTTGCTTCAGATCGTCTTCAAGTTTCTGCACGAGACCGGGAACTTGGTCGAGCTCGATGTCTTCACCCAGCTTGGAGAACTCTTTCTTAATCTTGGCGATGACGCTTTCGACTTCGGTGATTTTTTCCTTCTGACCAGCAATTTTGCTGCTCCATGAAGCGGCTTCTTTCTTAGCAAGTTTCTCGTTGCTGACAGCGTTGTCACGGTTGGCGATGGCTTCAGCGAGGGCTTTCTTCGCGTTGTCGCGCTCCTGCACCATGGTATCAGCTTCTTTCTTGGTCTTCTTGATCGAAGACTTACGAGCTTCGTTCTGGGAGTCCAGTTCTTCACGCTCAGTTTTCAGCGTTTGGAACTTGCTCATGCTATCGTAGGAGAACCATGCGCCGGCTGCGATGGCGACGATGGCGAGGACATAAAGGATGGCTTTCATAATCTATAAAGTAGGTGTGATGTGAAAAATGTGAATCGTATTGGGCTTTTCCAATTTTACTGGTCGGTGGAAGCCGTTGTGGTTTCACGCTCGGCCACGACGGTATCGCCAGCTTGGAGAGTGGTGCCTTCGGCTACGGAGTCGAGCACGATGTCAGCGGACGCACGGCCAGCTTCCACAGCAGTCACCTTGAGCTTGCCGATCACCTCACCGCCACGAATGACATCGAGGGTAGAGCCGCTTACAACACCTTCGCTATCGCCAGCGGAGAGAATCACGAATCCCCAGTTGCGGTAGACAGAGCTGATGCTTGTGCGCAGGGATGGGAAGGATTTTCCGGTGCTCTGCAGATCGATCAGTTTACGAGTAGCTGCGATTCTTGACTGAGCATTTTTGTCGGTTTGCAGCAAGTTGGCCAGAGTAGCTTCCTTGGTAGCGATTTCGCTGGTAGCTGCAGTGAGGTCATTGCTCATGCGAGTGATCTTAGGAACGAGTTCCTTGGGATCAGGAAGACCTTTGAGAACGTCGTCCATGTTGGCGATTTCTTTTTCGTTAGATGCATGCTCGGATTTGAGCGCATCGACTTTTTTCTTCGCCTCCTCGTAACGAGCGGTGATGGTTTCGAGCTCTTTCTCGACGCCAACCGTCTCTTTTTGTTTCTCATCACGAACGGCGGTGGCATCGGTCAGGCGAGTTTGTTCGCCTTCGAGATCAGCCGTCGTTGACTTGGCCAATTTTTCGGCCCGAGCTTTAGTTTCGAGTTCAGCTTGTTTAGCTTCTTTGTTCTTAAACGCAACAAACGCTGCGACAGCTAGCAGGACTGCTGCGATGGTTCCAAATACTTTTGACATAGGTGTAGGTTAGGTGTGTTGAGATCGTGGGTTTTCGGTGTATGAAAGTTAACCTAGTGCCACCGAGGGGCAGACGGCAACGCAAAAATTGAGCAATTTCACTCAATTTTACTCTTGCCAATCGTTCGCTTTACAAGGTGGCAATCGCAGCCTTAGTAAAGGGCACCCGCACGAAGGCTCGTGCAGGCCTCTATTATGAAGACTATCCTGCGTATTTTCTCTTATCTCGGCAAGTATCCGAAGCTCGCATCCGCGCAGTTGGTCTGTGCCATTTTGATGACTCTCATGCTCCTGGCATTCCCAATGATGACGGGTCGAGTCAAACGTGAGGTCATCGACAATGGAGAAATCGGATCCCTGCTCCCCTTCATGATCGTGGTGGTGGTGGCATTTTTCGCCCGTGATTTTTTCAACTTCCTACGCATCCTAATCAACAACACCTTCGAGCAAAAAGCGGTCTATGATCTGCGATCCCAACTCTACAATAAACTGCAACGTCTGCGGCTAAAGTGGTTCGATGAACGCCGCACTGGGGATATCATGACTCGAGTGGCCGAGGATGTGCCACAGATGGAGCGAGTGCTGATCGATGGGATCGAACAGGGACTGATCGCCGTGTTACAAATTCTCATCGTGACGATCTTCCTGATGACGCGGTCGCCTATCTTGGCCATTTCCGCCCTGGCTCCCATCCCCCTGTTAATCATCGGGGCCTGGCTTTACACCCGGCATGCAGCCACGCGCTATCGCATCGTTCGCAAGGCCACGGGGGAAATGAATGCCATGCTGCATGACAACATCGCCGGCATCCGCCAGATCAAATCCTACGCGGCTGAGGACGAGGAGCACAAGAGCTTCAACGAAACCTCCGGTCGTGTGCGCGATGCTAACCTCACCGTCATGAAAGCCTGGGCGCTTTACTCCCCCAGCATGAGCTTCTTCAACTCCATCGGCTACACCTTGGTGCTGGGTGTGGGAGCTTGGGAAATCCACAACGGACGCATGGGCTCTGATGTGTTGCTGGAGTTCTTCACCATCATCTGGGCGCTGTATGATCCGATCACCCGACTGCACCAGCTGAACCAGATGACCCAATCATCACGAGCCGCCGCCGAGCGGGTGTTCACCATTTTGGACGAAGACGACGAAGTGCACGCTACCGATGGCAACCCGCTGCCCCAACCGCTGCGTGGACACGTCAAAATCACCGACCTCAACTTTTCTTACAGTGACGAACGCACTCTCCATGGTGTATCGTTGGAAGCCAAGCCGGGGCAGACAATTGCCCTGGTGGGTTCCACCGGCGCGGGGAAATCCACCATCGTCAACTTGCTTTGCCGCTTTTACGAATACGATGAAGGCTCGATCACAATTGATGGCGTGGAGCTGAACCAGACCAACAAAGCCTCCTTGCGCTCGGCCATTGGCTACGTCACCCAGGATCCGTTTTTATTCAATGGCCCGGTGCGGGAAAACCTCTACCTCGCCCAGCGCGATGCCAGCGACGAGGCGATGTGGCAGGCACTGGCCGCCGCGAATGCCGATGGCTTTGTGCGCGCACTTCCGGAAGGATTGGACACCGTGGTGGGTGAGCGCGGGGTGAAACTCTCCGGAGGTGAGAGACAGCGCTTATCGATTGCTCGCGCCTTGCTGAAGAACCCGCCCATCCTGCTGCTCGACGAAGCTACTGCCTCGGTTGACAGCCAAACCGAGCTCCTCATCCAACAGGCACTGGATCGTCTGATGGAAAACCGCACCGCCTTCGTCATTGCCCACCGCCTTTCCACCATCCGCAATGCCGATGTGATTCACGTCTTGGACAAGGGTCGCGTCATCGAAAGTGGCACGCACCACGAACTGCTGGCGCTGGGTGGCAAATACGCCGAACTCTCCAAGCAGGCATTTCTCGCGGAATAAGCATTCCCCAAACGCTCAATGGCGGTGGGCTCCAGGCGACTAGTGTCGCTCGCGGGCTCTCCGCTTTTTTATAACTCTGTATTATTGCCGTTGAGCTGCTCAAGGGATCTGAGCAGTCCTGTGCAAGAATCTCAAGTCAGGTCAATCGCTACCCTCTCGAGGAAAAAGTGACTCCTGCGCCGAAGTTCAGTTTCCCAATTTCATGTAAGCGACATGACCTGATTCCCACCGCTCATTGGGCCACAAAAGGGCCACAAAAAAACGGCGGCCACCGAAGTGAACCGCCGTTTTGAAGTTGTTGTTGGGTCGATTAACGTGAGTAAAGTTCGACCACCAGCTGAACGTTGACTTGGGCGTCCATGTCGTCGTTCTCAGGAGTGCGGGTAATGGTGCCCTCCATCTTGGTGCGGTCAAGCTCGAGCCAGTCTTTCAGTGGCACAGCTTGGGTGAGGTCCATGTAACGGAGGCCGAGCTGCTGTGAGCTGGCTTTGTCCTGCACGGAGATCACGTCACCAGGTTTGCACTGGTAGCTAGGGATGTCCACGCGCTTGCCGTTGACTTGGATGTGACCGTGGTTCACGAGCTGACGAGCAGCGGAACGGGTGTTGCCAAGGCCGAGGCGGTAGCAAACGTTGTCGAGACGCAGTTCCAAGATCTGGAGAAGAAGGTCACCGGTAATACCGCGGCGACGGCTTGCTTCTGCGTAGTATGCGCGGAATTGCTTTTCGAGAACGCCGTATTGGAAACGGAGTTTCTGCTTCTCACCGAGAGCGACTGCGTAGTCGGACTTCTTGCGGCGACCAGCGCGAACGCCGTGTTGACCGGGAGGGAAGTTACGACGTTCGAGAGCTTTGGAAGGTCCGAAGAGGGCGACGCCGAAGCGGCGGCTGATTTTGTCTTTTGGGCCAGTGTAACGAGCCATAATATAAAAGTAGTTAGAGAGTGAATAAAATGTGCTGAATTACACGCGACGTGCTTTCTTAGGGCGGCAGCCGTTGTGGGGGATCGGAGTCACGTCCTTGATGGCAGTGATGCTGATTCCGAGACCTTGCACGGCACGAACAGCGGACTCACGTCCGGAACCTGGGCCTTTGACACGAACTTCGGCTTCTTTGAAACCGTGGCTCATTGCTTGGCGGCATGCGTCCTGAGACACAACCTGGGCGGCATAAGCGGTGCTCTTACGAGATCCCTTGAAGCCCATTTTACCAGCACTTGACCATCCGATGGCGTTACCAGAGTAATCGGTGACGCTGACCAGGGTGTTGTTGAAAGTAGCAGTGATGTGAACGATACCGGAGGTGACGTTCTTGCTTTTCTTCGCTTTGTGAATGCGAACAGCTTCTTCGTCTTCACCGATGAGTTCGGCGAAGATGTCGCGCTTTTTCTCAGGAGCTTTAGGTGCTTCCTCGGCAACGGCTTCTTCAGTAGCGGCTGGAGTTTCAGCAGCAGCTTCTTCAGTCACAGGAGTGGCTTCCTCTTTAGGAGCCTCGGCAGCTGGTGTTTCGGCTGCGTCGTCTTTGATTTCTTCTTCAGACATAATGATAAATTAGTTTAATAGGTTAATTACTTCACTACTCCCACTGTGCGCTTCTTACCTTTACGGGTGCGGGCGTTGGTGCTGGTGCGTTGACCACGAACGGGAAGACCGACGCGGTGACGGATGCCACGGTAGCAGTTAATCGAAGTCAGACGCTTCATAGCGGCCTGCTTCTCACGACGAAGATCACCTTCGATGAGGATACCCTCGGAGGTGATGACTTGAGCGATTTTCACAAGCTGTTCTTCAGTGAGCTTACCGGTGCGGACGTCTGGGTCCACTCCTGCTTGCTCGAGAATGCGTGTGGCGGTCTGACGACCAACGCCATAGATGTAGGGAAGAGAAGCTTCAATGCGCTTCTCGTTCGGGATTTCAATACCGAATATACGTGCCATAATCCTGTGTTTTTCTGGATGGTTAATGTGTTGTGTGATGCGCTCAACCCAAGGAATTGCCCTAGTGATGATAACCAAAATTGGTGTTCCTGCGCACCGCGCGGGAGGGCGTATTTAGCAGAGATATCAGCCGTGGCAAGCGGGAATTAGCATTTTCCCCTCTCATACAGGCAGTTCCGCCAATGAATCATCTAGAGCGCTGCCTTCTCACTGGCGAGGATATCGTCCATGGTCTGGCGCGGACGAATCACCTTCGCCTCGGATCCATCGACCAAAATCTCCACGGGCAGCCCGCGTGAGTTGTAGTTCGACGCCATGACAAAACCGTAGGCACCGGCACTGAGCAGTGCGATGGCTTCTCCGGGAGCGAAGTTCGGCAGTTCGCGGTTCTGGCAGAAAAAGTCGCCGGTCTCGCAGACGGGGCCCACCACGTCGACCGCGGTCACACCTGTTTCGGCACCCGGCTCTTTCAGCGGCACGATGTCGTGGTGACCTTCATAGAGTGCCGGACGAATGAGATCGTTCATGCCGGCATCGACGATGCGGAAGGTTTTGGCGGATCCTTTTTTCTCATAGAGGCAGCGGGTCAGCATGACACCGGCATTGCCGACGATGTAACGGCCGGGTTCGACCAAGATTTTCAGACCGGTCTTTTTCAACACAGGCACCACACCCGCGGCATACTGCTCGATTGTGAGAGGTTTGTGTTCCTCCTCCTGGCCGGACCACCACTCGGGTTTCCCTGATTCCAAAGCTGGATCATAAACGATGCCTACACCTCCACCGATGGAGAAAAATTCGATCCCGTAGCTTTCCTTCAGCTTATTCGCCAATGGGGCCACTTTTTCCACCGCTTCAATGAATGGCTGCAGCGATGTCAGCTGGGAGCCGATGTGCATCTGCAATCCGCGCAGGGTGATGTTAGGCAGTGCGGCGGCACGAGCGTAAGCGTCTTCGATGACTTCGAAATCGACACCGAACTTGTTCTCAGATTTCCCCGTGGAGATGTACTTGTGCGTCTTGGCATCGACATTCGGGTTCACGCGGAAGGCGACAGGAGCTTTCACACCCATCTCACCAGCAACGGTATTAATAAAAGCAACTTCCTCTTCGCTCTCGGCATTGAAGCAGTAGATCTGCTCGCGCAGGGCGTATTCAATTTCCTCGCGGGTCTTACCGACTCCGGCGAAGGTGCACTTTCCGGCATCGCCACCGGCTTCAATCACACGGCGCAGCTCACCACCGGAAACGATGTCGAAGCCACTTCCCTCCTCGACGAGCAACTTGAGCACCGAGAGGTTGGAGTTCGCCTTCACAGCGTATTCAATGCCGTGATCGATGTCGCCCAGAGCCTGATCGAGTCGACGGTAATGATCTCGGATGGTGTTCGCGCTGTAGACATAGGCTGGAGTGCCGTGGGCGTCGGCCAGCGTTGCGAGATCGACATCCTCGCAGTGCAGCGAGGCATTTTGATAGTGGAAAGAATGCATGACGCTGCTTTGCACTAGACCTGCGAAAGTTGCAAGCCTTAGAGATACATCGCTCGGATCATGTCCAAACTTTTCGCACCCGGCAGCGGACTGAGCTCCATCTGGTTCATCAGGTAGCAGAACGACAGACCGGAATCCGGATCGCCAAAGGCCTGACTGCCACCCGCCCCCGGATGACCGAATGCCCGCCTGGACAGTCCGTAGTGGTGACGCACTTTGCGCCCCACCATATCGATCGGGTCGAGTTGGAACCCACAGGAAAAGGCCGTTTGTGTGCACAAAATCAAATCCTCCCCGCAGCTCCGCATGCCCTGCATCCAGGGCATCATTGCCTCGGGAAAAAAGGGAATCGCTCCGCAGGCCGCCTGGTAGAACTTCGCCACCGCCCGCGCCGTGCCAATGCCCCCCATCGCCGGGAAGCCCGATTGCCAGGCTCGCGCCTCATTCATCTCGCGCACCGAGTGCAATCCGCGCGGAGATGAGAACGCCCGCTTCACCAACGAATCCGGCGTGTGCAGCTGACGGTAAAAGCCGCTCTCCAGATCCTCCTTGTTCTGCTTGCCGGGGTATAGTCGGGCGACGCGATCGAATTCGCTCTCCGGCAGACCGATCCAGGCATCCAGTTGGAGAGGCTCGGCAATTTTTTTCCGCCAAACATCGCCCAGCGTCTCCCCCGTCATGCGCCGCACCAGTTCCTCCAACAAGAAGCCGAAGGTCCGGGGGTGGTAGCCATGAGCGCTGCCTGGCTGCCAGTTCGGCTGCTGCTTTTCAATGGCGGCAATCACCGCATCATAGTCCCAGACATCCGCTTTTTCATCCAGTGCCGCCAGTCCCAGCTGGTGCGACAGTAGCTGTCCGATCGTGCCCTTCTTAACGGGAAACTCGGGCCAAACCGAACAGACCAAATCTTCCGGCGTCATCCCACGCTCGTGCATCAGCAGCAACACAGTGGCCGATGCCAGCCCTTTGGTCGTGGAGTAAAAAGGCACCAAGGTTTCTTGCGTCCACGGCCGTTCCTGCTCGCGTTCGCACCATCCCTGTGCCAAAGACAGCACCTCTTCTCCGTCTTTCCAGATGGAGACTGAAGCCCCCAATTCCTGCCGATCGGTAAAATTCTTCTGAAAACTTTTCTCCAGCTCGCTCGCGTTCACGGCAGTTTCATAACTTAATGCTTCAAACTTCAAACTCCAAACTTCAATCTTTCCCCATGCCCACCACCGCCCAATGCACCCGCCCACCGGAAGCCTGCGAATACATGCCGGACGACTTTTTCCGTCGCCACTCCGCCGCTGATATTTTTTCCGACGGAAATCCAGACCTGCCACTGGAAATCGACCTCGGCTGCGGCGACGGCACCTTTCTCCTGGAAATGGCAAAGCATTACCCGGAACGGAACTTTCTCGGCGTCGAGCGCTTGCTGGGGCGAGTCCGCGGCGTTTGTCGGGGAATCGAGGAACTGGGGTTAAAAAATGCCAAGGTCTTAAGACTCGAAAGTTCCTACACCCTGGAATGGTTGTTAGAAAAAGAATCGGTCAGCCGCCTGCACCTGCTCTGCCCGGATCCATGGCCGAAGGCGCGCCACCACAAGCGCCGCCTCGTCCAGCAGCATTTCCTCAGCTGCCTCCACAATGTTCTCTCCCCCACCGGTGAGTTCCTCTTCAAAACCGATCACCCGGACTACTACGAGTGGGTCTGCGAGGAGATGGAAACCTTCGGCAAGTTCACCCCTCTGCCATGGCTGGGTGACGGCACGGACGATGCCGGCCCGGATGCCTTTTTCTACCCAAAAACGGACTTCCAAAAACTCTGGGAAAGCCAGGGAAAAACCATCCATCAGCTGCGCTTCAAAAAGTAAGCGCAGTCGACAAAAAAACGGCGCGGTGTGAGCCGCGCCGTTGGAATGATTGAGAGCTTCTGTGCGAGGCTCGATTAGAAGTTGGTCGCGTTATCGCGGTTCAGCTTGTTCGTGCCGAACTGCTCGTCTGGGCCGTAG
The DNA here is from genome assembly GCF_016811075.1 of Oceaniferula flava. Taxonomy (NCBI): domain Bacteria; kingdom Pseudomonadati; phylum Verrucomicrobiota; class Verrucomicrobiia; order Verrucomicrobiales; family Verrucomicrobiaceae; genus Oceaniferula; species Oceaniferula flava. The sequence goes on along the minus strand of NZ_JAFBGL010000001.1, from coordinate 85,568 downwards.
CTGTAGACGATGACTTTTTTACCGCCGACTGTTTCGCCTGGCTCAAGTGGATTGTCGATCAGGCCGTCCAAGCCGTAATCGAACACGATGTAGTAGGTATTACCCCATGGATCGTAAATCTTGGCGGTGTTGGCTGCGGTGTCGATTTTCATGCCATCTTTGTAGCTGGCTTCGGAGCTTCCCTTAGGCTCGCCCAACTCAAAAAAGCGAATTCCTTTGAAATTCTGAGCATCTGAGCTATCAGTGTCCTCAACACCGGCTAGGACGGCTACGACATCTTCATCACTTCTGATTGGATCCGTGTTATCATCGTCCGGCACCGTGCCAGAGTATGGCAGGTAATTATATTCGTTTTCGAAATTGTTTACGGCAGTTTCAAAGTTTGAGCAAACGCTCTTCGCTTTCACAATGCTGGCCTTGGTCAGGCCTTTCATAATGGCAGGCGTGGCCAGTGCGGCGAGAACGGCGATGATCGCGATCACGACCAGCAGTTCGACTAAGGTAAATCCTTTGGATTTTGATTTAGGTAATTTCATCGGTTATGTTTGGTTATGGTGTATATATGGATAGCTATGCAAAAACAGAAAGACGGCTTCAGCCAGAGAGAACAAGGGACACCCCAGAGTTCTTTTCTCCCACCGTTTTTTACGGCCGCTACTGCAAGACTTTAATGAGACAGAAATCCTGCCTCAGCGCAACCTTGGAGTTACATCTGAGATTACATTGACAATACAAAACTACCACTGGATCCGATCCATCACAACGAAAAAAACCTCCCGACAAAGACGCAAAATCTATCCCAATCCTTGAAAAACCATCAATTTTTCATGTTCAATCTTCAATTTCTACACAGTATTAACTTATGAATAATCTTCGAGAGCGCATCCGAGTGCTCATGAAAGCCTCTGATTACCAACCGCTCAATAAATCTGAATTCGCCCGCAGCCTCCGCCTGAAACCGAACGAACGCTCCGCCCTCCGCGCCGAGCTGCTTCGTCTCGAAAACAAAGGCCTGATTGTCCGCGGTAAAAAAGGTCGCTTCGACCTGAAATCAAGAGCTGGCCAGAATGGCGGTGCCTCCGAGCACCAACCCCAACGCCCCCCCAAAGGAGGTGGCAAAAAAGGCGGCCGTAAACATTCCTCAAGTGGCCCCCAACTCGTGGGCACCATCCGCTTCCAAGCCTCCGGCAATGCTTGGTTCTACCCGGACAGCAATGACGCCAGTAACGAAGCCGCTAATATCGATCTGCAACAGTTCAGCCGGATCTTCATTTCCTCCAACAAAACTTCCACCGCCATGAATGGCGACAAGGTGCGCGTGCGCATCGATCGCATCGGGCCTCCCGAGTGGGCGAACCGCCGCCGTGGCCGAGCCCAGAAGGCCGCGGGCATGAAAGCTCCCGATGACGAAGCCGCCGGCTACGTCGATAAAATCATCGAGCGAGGCATGTCCAAAATCATCGGCACCTACTTCAAACGTGGCCAGTATGCCCACGTGCAGCCGGACGATGCCCAAATCCCCGATGTCAACATCGAGCCAGCGAGCAAGGGATCAAAAGACACCTCACCGGAGCCGAAAGGCGGCCAGAAGGTGGCCGTGGCACTGACCCAATGGGATAACCCGAACAGCTCACCGCGCGGTAAAATCACCGAGGTGTTAGGCTGGCCGGACACCCCAGGCGTGGACATGCTTTCCATCGTTCACAAACATGGCCTGCGCAGTGAATTCCCCGACGCCGTGTTGAAGGAAGCTCGTAACTTCGGCGATGAAGTGACGGAAAAAGATCTCGTCGACCGCGACGACTGGCGCGACCTCACGGTGATCACCATCGACCCCCATGACGCCAAGGACTTTGATGACGCCATCAGCGTGCGAAAGCTCAAGAATGGCGACTGGCAGCTGGGCGTGCACATCGCCGATGTTTCGCACTATGTGAAACCCGGCACCGCACTGGACAAGGAGGCCGTGGAGCGTGGTAACTCCACCTACATGGCCGATCGTGTGCTGCCGATGATCCCGCGCGAGCTGTCAAACCACCTCTGCTCGCTGATGCCCCATGTGGATCGCCTCACCCAGTGCTGTCTGCTAACGCTCAACCAGCAAGGTCGAGTCAAGTCCGCCAAGTTCACCCGCGCGGTGATTCACTCGGCCAGACGCTACACCTACGAAGAAGCCCAGGAAATCCTGATGGCTCCGGAAGACAAGATCGCCAAGCTCTTCCCCGATGAAAAACCGGAGATTGCCGCCATGCTGCATGAGGCATGGCGCTTGGCCTCCCTGCTGCGAAAGCGGCGGTTTGAAAACGGCGCGCTCGATCTCGACATGCCGGAGGTCAAGGTTGTGTTAGATGACAAAGGAAAACCCATTGGCATTGAAAAAAGCGACTACAACGAAAGCCACCAGCTGATTGAAGAGTTCATGCTCATTGCCAACGAGGCGGCTGCCAAGTTGTTGAAAAACCAACGCCAACCGACAGTTTACCGCATCCACGAGGATCCAGATCCTGATCGACTCAACGACTATGCCGAGCTCGCCAAGCTCCACGGTTACAAACCAGGTGACTTGACGAATAAGAAGCATATCCAAGCATTGTTAGATAAAGCCAAGGGCACCATCGAGGAACCGGCGATCAAGATCGGACTGCTGAAATCGCTCAAGCGAGCCGCCTATTTCCAAGACCCGCTCGGCCACTACGGCCTGTCCAAGGAGAACTACTGCCACTTCACCTCGCCGATCCGTCGCTACGCAGATTTGATCGTCCACCGTGCGCTGCAAAGACACCTGGGGAACCCGCCGAAGAAAATCGACCGCACACCGGGTGGAGCCGAGATGGCGCAGATCGCCCAGCACATATCCGAGACCGAGCGCACCAGCGCGGAGGCTGAAAACGAATCACGCCGACTCAAGATGCTGCAGTATCTGCACATGTGTTCGGTGGATGAAAACCCGCCAAGCTTCAATGTCGTTGTCACGGAAGTGCGCCACTTCGGTCTCTTCGTCGAAGCGGTGGATATTCAGACCAAGGGGCTGATCAAGCTGGAAGATCTGCCACCACTCAAGGGCGGTAAAGAATGGCAGTTCGAGGCGAACCTGATGCGCTTCACCGGACCCTACGGTCAGATGTTTACCGTCGGTCAGCAGCACCTCTGCCACGTGTCCAACGTCGATATGGAGCAGCAGCGCGTCGATTTCAAACTCGTCGATAACGAGCTCAAACCCGTCGAAGGCCAAGCGAATGCACAGCCAGTGGACACGGAGAAGAACAAGCAACGAAACTCACGTTCAGAGAAGCCCAACAAAAAGCCTTCCAGCAAGAGGGCACCTTCCAACAAAAAAGGACCTTCCAAGAAAAAGTCCGCCAAGAAACGGCGCCGATAACTCGGAGCCGGGATCACACACTTCAGTCAGCCCAGCCCCTTGATCAAGGGCGCTGGCTGGCCGGAGCAGGTCGTCAACGGAGTCGGCTCACTTCTTTGCCTTGAGCAGAACCACCCAGTCCTCACCGAGGTCCGAGGGTGGATTTCCGAGATCGATTTGACCACCACCCGTCACACGGTTGAGCTTGCCATCTTGAAGCAAACCACCTCTGCGCGGGTTGAACCATTGCAGGCTGAAGGCGTTCTGGGTTTCAGAAAGATCGAGCTGCTGCTTGCCATTGGCCTTCCGCAGATAGACCACGTAGACCTCTCCTTTTTTGGAAAAACAATAGGCGCTGTTATCCTTCTTGGTATTGCCCACCAGCGCATTGCTGTTGCTCATTTCCCAAAACGGGATCTTGTTCTCTTGGAAAAAATCCAGAGCGATGGCGCTGTAATCCCAAGTCATGTCGCGACTGCGCCAGTCCTCGGCTTTGAGGTCGTTCTGCGGTAATTTGTAGCCGAAGTAATACTCCACACCCGCGCCACCGGCCATCAAGTTTCCCCAGAGGACCTTCGACCGAACGTCGTTCACGCTCGGCATATCGAGCGGCTTTTTACTCGCTTTGTTTTTCTTCCGCACTTCGGCCACCCCTGGCCAATCGGGGTCCGGCGGGCTGCCAGCTCCGGCATTGCCCGCCTCGTCAAAAGCGACCACCCATCGATGCCCCGACTTCTCCGAGCGCTCCACCCACTTCAAGGTATCTTGATGGGTCTTGCCGACGTCTGAGTTCTGCACCGAAACCCCGGTCAGGCTTTTCTTGTCGCCTACCAGCTTTCCGTAAATTTTCTCATGCTGGCTCGGATAGGTGTGCAGCACGATCAGATGTCCGTAGGGATCGATCTTGCGCAAATACGCGGCCTGCTCACGGATCTGATCCAGCGACTGGGTGTTTTCCTCACCGAGGTTCCAGTTGAGTGCCAGATGATGACCAAAACGGGCGACCATTTCGCGCAGATATGCCTTGCGCTCGGGCCCCAAGTTTCCGCCATCGAGCGCCTGGTCTTTGCCCGGCCCCTTCTGGTCGTCATTCTCGGTTTCCTGCAGTTTAAAATGGAGATACATCCCCTTCGAGGTGGCGTGATCGAACACGATCCCCCACTGATCAAGCTTGGAACAATCAAAGTGTAATTTATCGGCACGGCTGACATGGGGCCAGACGTTATCACCATCGCCCCCTGCATTGTAGGGGATGAAGGAAAATGCGTTAGCCCCTTTCCCTGACAGATAATTGATCGCACCTATCATCCCCTTCCCCTTGCCACCCTTCCACGTGGGGTCACCACTTTTCCAGTCCTTGATATGTGCCTTCCACGATTTCAACGGGCCCTTCTTTCGATTGTTCGTCACGGTGCCATCGAAGTCCTGATAGGCGAGAAAAGTTTCCGGTGAGTCAGCGCCGGCTTTGAGAAACCATTGACCGTTTCCAGCATGCCGAAGGTAGCGCTTGCCGACGTATTGCAGTCGACCTTTCCCCCGGAAATCGCGCCCTGTCTTATCTGTCGCGGCGATGGTGAAGCTGCCACTTTCGCCATCGTGCTTGCTGCCATTGAAGCGGACCGTGTAGTTCCACCTGCCGGTTTTATCCGGAGACAAATGTGCACGCCACTTGGTCCCCTGAGTTGCCGAGCTATCGGCAGCTTGACCATCCGCGGCAAAATACCCCGGCACCCAATAATCCGGGCTGCCGGATTCGTGGATGAAGCGCACATCGAGCAAGAGTTCGGTAAAAGGGTTCGGTTGTTGGTCGCTCTCCTTCGCCATCGGGCCGTCGACCGTCAGAGTCACCTTGTGCCACTGCTTGAGTTCCCCACTGACCGCAACCTCAGCCCGTGCCCACAGCGCCGCGCTGACTAACAAAAACCCAACACTCACCGCCTGGGGCACCTTAGATTGTTTCACATTCATCATGATAGAATGTCATAACTAACATAACTCTAAACACCCCTACAAACACAATAGACGAGATCTGGGTCATGAAAATAAAGCCCTGAACAAAGAATCCATCGTAACAAGAACGTGTCAAAAAAAGCGATCCTGAAAAAGAAAAGCTCGAAGATGACTCTTCAGAAAACAAGGTCGGAAAGCCCCCGATAAAAAGCCATCTTTACACCTGTAAGAGTGGTGAGGAATAATGAACCCCAAGAAGGAAATCCGACACTTATTTCACGTTGACGATATTTTTCGGGATTAATACTGTGTTAATGCAACATGTAATTCGCAATATTATGAAACAAACTATATTCCTTGTCACCGTTATGGGACTCTGCCACGGCAGCCTCTCTGCAGCCAGTATCATCGCAGTCAATTTTATGCGAAGTGCTACCGTCACACCTGCCGCTAATGATGGTAGCGAATACGGTATCGATACTTGGGTCGATGTCGAGAGCGGCGACACAAATCTAACAACTGATGGAGTATCGATGTCATGGGGAGGAGGCTCATGGAGCGGCGGCAGCAGTAATAATATTGAAAACGGCTACATTGATAACGCCACAGCAATCACCATTACCGGCCTATCAAGCTGGCTAACAGCCAATGGAGCAAGTGGCTACACCGTGCAACTTTCTCAAGCAAGCGACACATCCACTAACTGGTTCGGTGACACTCTCATCAATGATACCAGCGGAGGTGCGCTACTGGACACACTAACCAATCCGAATATTCAGAACGGGCTTACCACAGTGAGTAGCAGTATCACTTCCGACACACTTTACGTAGATACTACGACTACAGGAACAGCCCCCTCAGGTGGAGCTAGTGCAAGAACCAATATTGCGGGAATTATTATTACCGCAGTTCCTGAACCTTCATCCGCTCTGATGGCGATGCTTGGTGCTGGCTTGTTTCTTTTCCAAAGAAAACGTAGACGCTAACTGCCCCTCTAGATATTAGCCTCATACAAGGCTGTTATAGTAATCTATGGCAGCCTTTGTTTGTTCAACATATGGTCAAAAAAGTTATTGTCCTCGGATCGGGGAGTGCTGGCCTCATTGCGGCACTTGGGGTCAAACGTCGAAACCCTCAGCTCGAAGTTACCGTCGTCTCTAGCAGCCTGATTGGAACGATTGGCGTAGGCGAAGGAACCGTCCCCTACGTTCTCGATTTCATCCATAATTATCTCAAACTCGATGAAGCGAGCACTTACCGAGCACTTGATCCAGTTTACAAACTAGGAGTGGAACTCCAGTGGGGGTCCCATGACAGGTATTATTACCCCTTCACTGAAGATTTCTTAGTTCGATCATTGCCCCATTTATCGAGAGGTTCAGGATATTATCACCAAGCTGAGGATAATGGGGCCGACCTTCTGGTGGCATGCATGCGTGAAAAAAGAATTCCCTCTCGAGGCTCGCAGTTGCCAAATATCCCACCACCAGGACAACTCTTTGCCTGGCATATTGAGAACCATCGCTTGATCGAAACACTGGTCGCGGCAGGAAAAGAATCAGGCATCATCTTCGAAGAGGATCAACTCGAGGCCGCTGTGTGTGATGAAGACGGAAACCTCTCTTCGATCATAGGCGTCAGTGGTCAGTCATACTCGGCTGACCTCTTCATCGATGCTTCAGGCTTCCGTGCTGAACTGATCGGCAAACACGCGGAAGTTCCTTTTGTTTCATTTTCTGAATCACTCTTTTGCGATCGTGCTGTTGTGGGTGGCTGGGATCGAGAAGACGGCGAGGAGATTTTGAATTACACGGTTTCTGAAACCATGGAATCAGGTTGGGCGTGGCGTATTGACCATCCGGAACGTATCAACCGCGGATATGTGTTCAGCTCATCGCATATTGACACCGAGACTGCCGTTGAAGAATTCAAAGCCAAAAACCCTAAAATCAACGAAGCTCGAGAAGTTTTCTTCCAATCTGGCCATCGAGAAAAAGCATGGGCAAAAAACGTCATCGCTATTGGCAACGCCTCCGGTTTCGTAGAACCCTTGGAAGCGACAGCGATCATGTGTGCCTGCCTACAAACGCGGTGGCTGGCTGACGGACTGTATGACAGCCAGTGTTCCCCGAACGATTCACTTCGAACCCTCTACAACAAGGTCACGACTGATCTATGGCAGGAGATTCGTGATTTCCTCGCACTTCACTACAAGTATAACCATCGGATCAACACCCCGTTCTGGCAGGACTGTCAGAACAAGATCCCCGCTACAAATTGGGAAGAGCTTCTGAAATTCTATCAAGAAAACGGATCATCGAAAATCGCCGCGGCCACCCTTCCTCCTCTCTCACAGTTCGGCATTAGCGGATACTTTGCCCATTTAACAGGTCTATCAATTCCCACAAAGGGCTATCAAGCACCCAGGCATGAAAAGCGTATTTACAAAGAACACTGCCAAAGGCTCGACAAGATGGCCGCTCAGGGCATGACCATGGCAGAAGTTAGAAGCTTACTCATGAAACCTGAAACGTGGAAAAAACTTCGACGCTAGGAAACATGGTCCCCATCTCTTTCGTGTAGGCTTAGCTACGCAGTTAGATGAACCTCCCACTCCACGCGCTGCGATCTGGGTGGCATCATAAGTTCCTCCAGCCATATTTATGCCGTCCACGACGAAAGAACCGACTACCCTGCTGCTATCCTTGCAGACAATCTCTCAGCAAATCACCATCGCGGGCAGGAGCTAAAGAAATACAAGTCGTCACCCTCCTCGAACGTAAACGAAACACCCTCAGATCTCGAAAACCAGCAACAATGCCCCACGACCACCGTCACCATTCCACGATAGGACGAGGGCGAGATTAACCTTTCTTCTTCGCGCGCTTGCCTCCTTTTTTGGCGAGCTGAGCTTGGCGTTGTTGGTAGTTTTTTTCCTGCTTTCGGAAAACGGGCAGCAGCTGATACTCCATCCACTCGTTGGCGGCTTCGAGCCCTTTTTCTTGGTAGATCCGGCCGATCAGAGCTTCCACAGAGGTGGCATTTCCGATGTTTCTAAGGAAATCATTGGAGGTGCAGCGCACGAACTTCTCGCCATCCATCGCACCATCCTCCTTGAGGATCAGCTCGCGCATATACAGCGCTAGCACCGCGTCGCCAACCCACGCTTCCTCACGCTCGCGCATGAGCTCCGGATCGATTTTTTTGGGTGCTGCCATGTCGTTGATTTAGAAGGTAATTTTGAACTTTCAACTCTGAAATACAGAATTACGACCCTCCTTCGTGAGAGCGTTACGGAGTATCGCTTTCCATATTTTTACGCAGGGCACTTTCCGACTCCGCACTCCAATAACCACTGCCAAGTTCCACGAAGACACTTGAATAAGGGAGCGCTGTGCGGGTTTTAATCACCAGCACGCGGTAGCTTTTGGAGGTATCGTTGACCAGTTTCATCAAAATCTCGTTATCCAATCGCACCGTTTCACGACCATGCAGGGCCTGTTCCAAATCCTTGCGATGTTCCTTAATCCCCGGAGCGTAATCATAGGGAACCTTGGCCATTTCAGAAGTCACATAGATCCGTGGGGACACGTGATGTTTTTCCTCAATCACCTGCTCCAAGCCATCGAGCACTTCGGGAATATCTGCATCCACTTGGATCACGCGCAGACCTGGCCGACTCTGGATCGGCAAGGCAGCCTCTCCAATGACGACCCAATTTCTGGCGCCGAGATAGCCCAGCTCCTGACGGATCGAGCTAAGCCACGGCTGAGACGTTTTCGGTTCATTAGCGCATCCTGCCAACATCAAGAGGCAAGAGCAGAATAGAAAACAGCAGAGTCTTCTCAGAGTGAAAGTCATAATCAGGTGGGGAGGCGAACGGCGGCACCTTATCCCAGCCTGATTCAAACATCAATCTGAATACTTCGAGCTCCTCTTACATCAACTGCGCTCCAGCTTCTGCCAAAGGACTCCGTTCACCCCGTGAGAGCGAGATGTGTGCCGAGAACGGTTGTCCCTTCAGTCGGTTCCGAGTGAATACCAGGCCATTGCTTCGGCTATCCACGTATGGGTTATCGATCTGAGCCGGGTCCCCCACCAAAACAAGTTTCGAGCCACGCGACATGCGGGTGACCACCGTTTTTGCCTCTTGTGGAGTCAACTGTTGGGCTTCGTCGAGGATGAAGAAACGATTCGGAATGGAGCGACCGCGAATATAACACAGCGCTTCAATCTCAATGATCCCGCGCTCGATCAGTTCGTCGTAGGGCTTGCTTCCCCCTTCTCCGAGGTTTTCTTTTTTCTGCTGCTTCCTGCGCGGCCCTTGCTGGCTGTCAGGCTGCATCAGAAGATCGAGAGCGTCGTAAATTGGTTGCAGCCATGGGCGCATTTTATCGTCGAGCGAACCAGGCAGGAACCCTAACTGATCCCCCATGGAAATCACCGGACGACTCACAGTGAGACCGTTGTAACGACGATTGAACATTTCATGCAGGCCAGCGGCCACAGCCACCAGGGTCTTGCCGGTGCCAGCCTGTCCATAGCAGGTCACCAGAGAAATATCCGGATTGAGCAGGGCGTCGATCAGGCACTTCTGCCCCAGATTGAGAGGCTTGAGGTTGTGACCGTCCGGAATCCGGAGCACCTCGGGGATTTGCAAGCGGACAAAGGTGCCTTCCGAGTCGAGCCGGGCGGGCATGGTTTGTTTCTCGCCGGCCTTGAGCAGCACATACTGGTTCAAAACGATCTCCTTGCGGCGTGGATGTTCGATGATCAGCTCCCCTGAGCTGGCAAAGCGTTGCAGCTCGGAGGGGTCAACTTCCACCGATCGCATATCGTAGCTACTCACCTCGCTGGGATCCACCTTGTCGTTAAGGTAGTCCTCGCAGGAAATTCCCACGGCCTTGGCCTTCAGCTGCATGTTGAGATCTTTGGTGACCAAGATCACCGGGGCCTCGTTGTGCTCTTTCAACAACACGGTGGCAGCCAGGATTCGGTGGTCGACCTGTCCCCGGTCGGGAAAAATACGCAGGAACTGACTGAGTTCCTTCGAGTTCTCCTCGCAAAAGGCCGGATCGTAAATCACCAGTCGGATCGTGCCTCCGCCGTCGGTGGGAACGCCGCGGGTGACATTTTCACCGGAGGAAAACATTTCAGTCAGTCGGCGATGCACCCGGCGCGCATTGGCGCCACGTTCGCTTTGCTCGCCTTTGAACTTGTCCAGTTCAGCCAGCACATCCGCCGGGATGCAGAGGTGGTTGTCCTTGAACCGACTCAAACATCCTGGGTCATGAAGAAGAACGTTGGTATCGAGGACGAAATTTTTGGCCGTCCCGGAGGGAGCGGCGATGCCGAAGTCTTGAATGCGCGATTTACTCACACCTTTTCTTTTAGCAGTGGCAGTGCCACTTTCCGAGGATCTTTTTTCTACTGTGGAGTCGACAACATGCGATGCATCAGGGCTGTTAGGTTGTATCATAGGATGGGGTAATAACGAAGAAGTGGAGGGTCAATTTGATGATGCTGCGCAGTCTTCCACTTAACTCGCTGAACAGCAGTCTCACCACCTGGTGATAGGATGCCAGCTGATGCCAAATTATCAGCTGGAAAGGGGCGTCCGGAGGTTGAAGTAGGCCGGACTGAGCACAGGGGTCGTCCAATTTCCCCTGTGTGGGTTAGATGAAAACAACCATTCCAGATGGAATAGGCGTGGACTAAAAAATTCAACTTAACTAAACCATCGCACGAATCGTGAGCTTCTGGCAATCACTAAATGCAAAGTTATTGGTCGCTCTGCAGCAGCTGTTGGATCAGTGGGTAGTCGATTTTTCCGATCGCTGTCCTTGGAATTTCACCTAACACAGCAATTCCTTTGATCCGTTGCAGGGCCGGGCAAACGGCATTGTATTTTTCTAACAAAGATGCCAACCCATCATCCTGATCGGTGCAGAGAACCAACAAGGTGCCCCGCCGTTGGTCGCGATACTCTCCTGCTTTCGGTGGCTGGACCGCTGTGACGATCAGTTCTCGCTGGGATAGCCCAGCTTCATCGGCCACCCTCTTGAGCGTGCTTTCCACCTCACTGAGATCGACGAGTTCACCGAGCACTTTGACACATCGATCCGCTCGTCCCATCACAGTTAAAATGCCGGACGCGACCTCGCCCCGATCACTACTGATGAACCAGCCATCCTGCTTCGGATCATCGATGAAACAGCGGCCTTGATCGCAGCCAACGTAGGCTGAGAACAAAGCATCGCCTTGGAATTTCAGCAGGTGGTGCTCGTCGGTGCCGACTTGCCAATGTGGCAGGATCTGCAGTTGCCTCCCGCCTGTCGGGGCCGTGGCCACTTGTGACGCAGTCTCCGTCATGCCGTAGGTTTCATGCACGGGCCAGCCAAGCTCAACGGCCTGTTGATAGATAGAATCGTCTGTGCGACCACCACCAATCAACACTGCGCGCAATGACGGCGGAGCGGATCGACCCAGCCCAACAAGATCACCTAACTGAGCAGGCACCAGAGAGGTGAGCGTGATGGATTCCTCGCACAGTCGATCATAACAGCGCTCGGCGTCCCATGAAGACTCGCCCTGCAACATCGGACACCCGGCAAGGTAGCTTCGTGCAGCAATGCCGAAGCCTCCCACGTGAAAAAGCGGCAAGGTGAGCAACCAGCGATCGTTCGGGGTCACCTGTAAAAATTCATTCACCGCACGGGCGGAGGCCAACAGCGCACTTCGCGAGAGAGCTACCCACTTCCCCTTACCGGTGGAACCCGATGTGCGGAACAGCAGATGACCTTGCAGCCCTGCTTGCTGCTCCAGCCACGGCTGGATGATTTCCGCCTCAGCCACAGCGACACTGTCACGCGGATTAGGAATCACCCATGGCTGCGTTGACGACCAAAATTCACTAGATGTTAGATCAGACGCTTCCATGGTAGCTTTTCTAACAAATCATCAAATCCAAGCCCTGTGCCACCCGGAGGAGTGAACTCCGGTGTCACCGGGCCCATCCGATCGATAAAGGCGTTGGGTTCGAACAACCCGTGAGTCATCAGCCCGCAGGCATCGATCATTCCGGGAAAGGCTTTGGCCGATTGCGCAGCGCGCCACGCGGCAAAACACTGACCCAGAGGGTGGTCCAGATAACTGGTAAACACCACGCGCCAGCTTTCCATGTGGGCCTTTTCCAACATCGGCTTCACCACATTCACCGCCGGCTTGAGAATCACGACATTCACACCACTCTCGGCATTTTCCACATCGCGATCCACGGCGAGCGGAATGCCGTAACGGGTGTAAAGTTCATTCCAGCTCTCACTCTCATAGACACAGGGGTCTTCGATAAAATCGATGCGTTGCCGGCACTCGGGACTGAGTGATTTCAAAAACTGCTCGACCCCACCCCGACCTAACACGGCATTAAAATCCAGTCGCCAGCGCAAGGTAGGGAATCGGTCCGACTGCTCCATGATGAACTTCGCCTCGGCCTCCGGATCGCGTCCGACTTTCACCTTGGCAATGGTGAATCCTGCAGCGATCGCCTGGTCAAAGGCCTTCTCGCACAGTGGCAGGGTGGCATTGCTCAGCGGCACCTCCAAGCCATCAAACAGACTCCTCCCTTCTCGCCGGGCTTTGCCGTCCTCCCGGGCGCAGTATAGCGCAGATCGGGTGGTGGGCGTCGTGCGGCCACGCTCGAGCGCGGTGAGGAGTCGGTCCAAAGAAACATCCCCCAGCTCGGGCCACGGGTGCATGCAGCCGTAGCCATCGTCCACCTTGATCAAGGCGCCCTCATGATCGTGACGGGTCGATGCTGCATTCAGCGCGGTGTGGCTGTGCATGGTGTAGCGGTGGATGTAAATGGGAGATTTCATAGGGCTACCATAAGATGAATTGCCGCCGCGTAAAGAAGGAGTTGCAGGGCTGACAGAGCGAGGAACCGATTATAAATGGTGCCCGGTGCAGTCCGACTGATCCACCGGACGATAAGAGCTCCCAGAGCGAGTGCCGGCAGGAAGAACAGCAGCTGCAGTTGGACCCCAAACACCGGGACCAAGGCGACGTAGGATGCCACCCACATGAGAAACAGAAGGTTGATCGCTCGCCGACGTCCCCATTTGACCGCCAGAGTGTTTTTTTGGTTCGACCGGTCTTCATCGACATCGCGAAGGTTATTGATAGAAATTAACATCGCCGATAAACAGCCGATCGATACCCCGGTGATCACCGCTTCCGCAAACCAAGTTCCGGTCTGGATAAAGACCGTGCCTGTGACCGCCACCACTCCGAAAAACAAAATCACAAAGAGCTCCCCCAGCCCACGATACGCCAAGGGCACCGGTCCGCCGGTGTAGCCGTAGCAGAGGTAAAGCGATGGCAGACCGATCGCCACAACCGGCCAACCACGCGCGGCAAATAGCAGGTAGCCAAAGATCGAGGCAAGCAACAAACAGACCAGCGCCGCTCCGAACACGGTGTTCCGCGACAACTGACCGGACGCCGTCGCCCTAACAGGACCCAATCGCGCTTCGGTATCCGCGCCCTTATCGTGATCGATGGCATCATTGAAAAAGTTCGTAGCAATCTGGATCCAGATCGCGCCCATCAGGGTGTAGACCGCCAGCCTGAGATCCCAGCTTCCGGTGAGGTGATCGGCCAAAACACAGCCTACCCAAACGGGCACCACCGCAGCGGGCAAGGTTTTAGGTCGGGCAGCGAGGATGTAGGACTTCATAGGTTGACGCCGGATAGAAAAGCCACAATGCGCCTTTTCTCCGAGGAAAAAATCAGGCATGTGTGCGGTATAGATCTCGTTCTCAGCACAGCGGTCACCCTTTTCATCGTCCTTGACCCCTTTGGCAACTTGGCGGTGTTCAACTCAGTGCTCGCCTCCCAGCCGGAAGCCAAGCGCAATGGCATCCTAGTCCGCGAGCTGACGATCGCACTGGTAGTGCTGATGTTTTTCCTTTTTTGCGGTCGGCCAGTGCTGGATTTTCTCAACCTTCAGCAATCGACCCTACGCATTTCCGGCGGCCTCATCCTCTTCTTAGTCTCCCTAGGTATGGTCTTCCCGGCGAAGTCAGTCCTAGGCGGTGAAGAGGGAGAGGAGCCATTCATTGTGCCGCTGGCCATTCCACTGATGGCCGGACCGTCCGCCATCATTTACCTCCTGCTGCTCTCGAACCAGCACGCCCATGTGATCGGCAATATTGCCATCGCCACCTTCCTCGCTTGGATGGTCAGTGCCACCATCTTGTTAGCCTCGCCCTTTTTCATGCGTATTCTCGGCAGAAAAGGCACCCGCGCCCTGGAGCGACTGATGGGTATGTTGCTGGTGATGATTTCCGTGCAAATGTTTATGGATGGGCTGGCCGAATATCAATCGATGCACTAAGCTTCGCCGCATGATTGCCAAACGCGTTATTTTCGAAGGCCGAGTGCAGGGTGTCGGGTTCCGCTACGCCACCAAACAGCTCGCCATGGGCTTCGATGTCTGTGGCTGGGTGAAAAACCTGCCCGAAGGAACGGTGGAAATGCAGCTGATGGGCGAGGAAGAGGAAGTCGACGAGTTTATCAAAGAGATCGTCGAAGAAAGCGCCATGGCCCATCATATTCAGAACGTCTACAGTGAGGAAATCTCGCTCTTGGACGATGTGAAAGGTTTCACAATTTCAGCCTAACTCATTATTCACAATGACCCGATGGGAATACACCACCGTGCGCTTTTCCGTAAAAAGCAGCACCCAGTCTGCCGACATCGATCTGAATGAGGTTGCGCAGACTCTCAC
The DNA here is from genome assembly GCF_016811075.1 of Oceaniferula flava. NCBI lineage: Bacteria > Pseudomonadati > Verrucomicrobiota > Verrucomicrobiia > Verrucomicrobiales > Verrucomicrobiaceae > Oceaniferula > Oceaniferula flava. The sequence goes on along the minus strand of NZ_JAFBGL010000001.1, from coordinate 70,469 downwards.
CGACTGGGGCAATGACGGCTGGGAGCTGGTCAGCACCGAGAGCCTCACTGGGATTCAAGGCCAGACGATGTATCTTTTGGCGGTGATGAAGCGTGAGAGGTAAGAGCGGGCACAAGTTCAGGTTGCGCGCACCCTCCCCGAACTAGCCATTGGCAACCTGTCCCCGCCTCGGTGACGTCATCGTTACCATCATTGGCTATCCTCTCACTCTAATGATGTTTGAATTCTACTGCTACTTTAGAAAACTCTCCTCATGAACATCTCTCTCAATTTATTCTATGAAATATTGACGATATTTGGTAGTATAGTTAACATCTAGCAGAAATCACCCCCGCTGACCATGTCACCTAACATTATCACACTTTGTTCCATCGTCTCTCTTTCCCTTTGCGCCAGTTCCCTCGCCGAGGTGGTCACCATTGAATCAAAAGGAGGCCAAAAAATGACCGTGACCTTGGTTTCACGACAAGGTGACAAGGTGGTCATTCGCCGCGCCACAGACGGCAAGGAGTTCACGATCTCCCCCGATAGTTTGAGCGATCAATCCAAGGCCCTCGTGACGAACAAAATGAAGAACCTGGATCTCGCTTATCCCCCACTGAATTGTGATGTTACCATCGGTAAACGGCGCAAATATGACAAAGGCAGTTATTACATGAAACAGATGGAGATCACTGCCAAGATCACTCTTACCAACGAGGACTACAAAATACCCTGCCCTCCCTGCACGATGAATGTCATCTTTGTAGGTCAGGACCAAAGAGACACTGACACTTTCATGGTGCTCTCAAATCAAGAATTCAAAGTCACTCCCACGGAAGACGATTTGGTCAAAGAGACCGAGCCATTCGTCACCCGTTACGACAGTGACAACAAGGGAGAAGGCAACATCGGTGGGTTTAAATACGTCGGCTATCTCGTCGTTGTGACTGGTGCGAAGAACCAGATCGTGCACACCAAGACCATCTACACCGCCTTGAAAAATGCCATGGAGGTGGATGCCACCTACGCCACCAAGCTGAAAACCTACCCTGCGAACACACGCCTCAATAAAGACATGTGCAAACCGCAGACCATGAAGGTCACTCCGGGTATCATCCGCCACTAAAGCGGCTATGCCCGGCACGCGGCCGGGCAGTCGCCCTAGGCAATGTTGGTGAAGACGGACTGCACATCATCGTCTTCTTCCAATTTATCGATCAGCACCTCGATCTCTTCGATCTGAGCCTCGGTAAACTCCTGAGGGTTGTTGGAGATGCGTTGGAGAGTCGCTTTGACTCCTTCGATGCCCATGTCCTCGCAGGCTTTGGTCAAATCCCCGAAGCTGGTGAAATCGCCGTAGATCAGCACGCGATCATCTTGCACATCCATTTCCTCGAGTCCGTGGTCGATCAGATTCAGTTCGATGTCCTCGAGGTCGAGGTCGTCGGATTTGGCAAATTCGATCACAGCCTTGCGATCAAACATAAAGTCCAATGAGCCGTTGTTGACGACTTGGCCACCGTTCTTGTTAAAGATGCTTTTGACGTTGGCCACGGTTCGCGTCGCATTGTCAGTAGCACATTCCACCCAGAGCAGTGCACCGTGTGGACCTTTGCCTTCGTAGCTGACTTCATCGTAGTTGGCGGCATCGGCGGCGGTAGCTCGCTTGATGGCTTTCTCGATGTTGTCCTTGGGCATGTTCTGCGCCTTGGCATTGTTCACCGCCGTTTTCAGCGCGGTGTTCGACTCGGGATCAGATCCCCCGGCCTTGGCCGCCATGGTGATGACCTTACCAAGTTTCGGAAACAGGCGCGACATTTCGCCCCAACGTTTTTCTTTTCCTGCACGACGTGCTTCAAATGCTCTTCCCATGATATAATAAAAAATTGATTGGTTTGCTGCCCAGACCTTAGGGAAACGACAGCAATGCTCAAGCTTTCATTCCACCGCGATGACGGTGCTTTTTTTTGACCGCGAATCAGGCGAATTCGGCGAATCATTCTGGGCTTGATTAATCATTGGCGAACCACGGAAAACACGGAAGTTACAGAATTTAGAATTCTTACTTCCGTGTATTCTGTGTTTTCCGTGGTTTGAATCGAACCCGTCGTGCTGGAAAATATTCGCCGAATTCGCCTGATTCGCGGTCAAAAAAACTCCTGAGGTCAAGGTTGGCAGAAAATAATGCGCACGGAATCGAGGCGGAGGCGGGATTTGGAAATGGCCTGGTGCAAGGCGTCGCGCTGCACTCTCAGGGCGGCAATTTCTTCTTCACTGACGTGATCGTTGATCTCACCGAGCGCGACTAAGCGATCGATTTCCACTCCCAGTTTCGCGTCCGATTCCGCCACCGCGGCGGCGACGATGTCTTTCATCTTCAGCGTGGCGATGTCGCGGCTCTTGCCAAGCATCATCGGTAGCATCTTACGACGGAACTTCTCCTGATCGAGCAGTTTATGCAAATTCCCGACACGCAAGGTCTTGCCATCCACACGAGCATCATCGCTGCGATCCGCGCCGCTGTGATCCACTTGCACGCGGATTGGGGTCACCGGCAGGAAGCGATCGCTGTGCAGCTTCGCCGGAGCGACACATTCCACCACCGCGTAGGTTTCCACCAGGATCCCCTTGTGCGGAGCCCCCTCCCAGACGCCGAAGGAGGCATTGCCAGCCTCCGAGGTCAGGAGTAAATCCAGAGCCGTGCGAGCCACCGGGTGATCCCAGCTCATGAAGGCACAATCTTCACGCGAGAGCGCGCGGGTGCGATCAAACGTCACGTTCAATCCGTCGTCCGGCAGAGCTGGAAAGGCATCGGTGATCAGGTGACCGGGGAGCAGTAAATAGGAGCGGTCCACCAGCTCTTCGACATGCAAGCCGAAGTGATCCCACAGACGCAAGAGGAAGGACTCCGAGATCTGGCTATCATCCATGCTGGAGATTTGATCGATCGCTTCCGCCGCCTTGCCGGGTCGGCTTGAGTTCAGCTCTAACAATCGATCATAGCCACGCTGTAACTGTTGGGAAACTTTCTCCCGTGCCAGTTTCGATGTCGCGATGAAGGCATCCAGGTCGTCACAACTCTCCGGCACCCCACCCAGCTCTTTCAAGATCTCGGTGGCGCCATGCAGACTATGCTCAAAGGCATCCAAACCTTCGTGATACCAGCGAGCCAGAAACTCGCCGCGGGTTCCCTTTTCGTAGGGCACGTGGATGTTGATGGTTTCCGACTGGCCAATGCGATCGAGACGACCAATCCGTTGTTCTAACAACTCCGGATCCTCCGGCAGATCGAAGAGCACCAGATGGTGGGCAAATTGGAAATTCCGCCCCTCACTACCGATCTCCGAGCAGATAAGAATCCGCGCCCCGTCCGGCTCAGCGAAGTAAGCCGCCGAGCGGTCACGCTGCAGCAGTGTCATGCCCTCGTGGAAATGACCACACTTGATATTGATGATCTCTTGCAGTCGTTCGGAAATTTCCTCCGCCAGTTCGCGGGTGCGACAGATCAGCAGCACCTTTTCCTCACCCAGACTTTGTAAAAGCCCGACCAGCCACTGCATGTGATCTTGCTCGATCTCCACCAGGTTCACCTTCCGCTCAGGGAAGCCTTGCAAAGCGGTGCGGGTGTTGCGGAACATCACGCGCCCGGTGCCAAAGGCATCGAGCAGCTCCCGAATGAGTGGCTCGCGGGCGGATTCATCACCGCCATCGAGCGCCAGGCAGTGGTCGTGCACACGCTCGGACTGGGCGGTGAAAAGCGCTCGGTCTTCGGCGCTGAGAGGCTCCCCTGCCTGCAGCCTACCCACGGCCTCGGCCACCGCTTCATACTGCTCGGCTTCTTCTTGGAACTTCTGTAAATCGACGTAGCGCTCGGGATCGAGCAACCTCAATCGGGCAAAATGACCTTCGGCACCCAACTGCCGTGGCGTGGCGGTGAGCAGGAGCAAACTCTCGGTTCGGCGGGCCAGTGAATCGACCATTTGGTAGGCCGGACTGGCCTCCTGCTCGGACCACTCAAGGTGGTGCGCTTCATCCACAATCAACATGTCCCAACCAGCCTCGATGACCTGCTGGGAGCGGTTTGGGTTGTCAGCCAAGAAGTTCACACTGCAAAGCACCAGTTGGCTATCGAGGAAGGGGTTCTCCCCCTCACCTTCGAGCGATTGGCAACGCTCTTCATCGAAGAGGCTGAAGAGTAAGTTGAAACGACGCAGCAGCTCGACAAACCACTGGTGCAGTAGCGGCTCAGGCACTAGGATCAACACCCGATCGGCACGACCCGTTAGGTGCAATCGGTGCATGATGAGGCAGGCTTCGATGGTTTTCCCCAACCCCACTTCATCAGCTAACAGAACGCGAGGAGCAAGCCGAGAGGACACCTCGCCGGCAATCGACATCTGGTGCGGAATCAAATCCACCCGACCTCCGACAAATCCGCGCACGGGAGACTTCATCACCTCGCACTGACGCTGCAGCGCATCCACCCGCAGATCGTAGGTGTGCAAATCATCCACCCGTCCGGCGAGCAGGCGGTCTTCTGGTCGGCTGAAGCTCATGGTATCGGCCAGCTGGGCTTCCTCAATTTCGCGCTCGCCGCAGACATAGATCAGCAGCTTTTCACGCTCAATCACGTCGTCGATTTCCAGCGTATCACCGTCGTGCGTTTCCAGCTCTTCACCCGGCTTGAGAATGACCCGGCGCAGAGGTGCGCTATCGAGGGCGTAAACCCGCTGCTCGCTGACCGCAGGAAACACCAACTCCACTCGCTTAAACTCCACTTTGAGCATGATCCCGAACCCAAGCTCCGGTTCGGTTTCACTGATCCAACGTTGTCCGGGTGCGATGTCTGAAATGGTCTGCATACTTTGAGGGCGCCGGACATGACAGAGATCGCTTCATCTCGCAAGCCTCGGATTGCAGCCGATCTCGGTAACGAACTTGGTAAGTTCCCCGACTTTACTAGTGCCAAACCCACATCCACCCGTATAGTCCCGCCCATGTCCGATTCCATTGCCAGCGCCAGCGAACTCTGCGTCAGCTACAGCTCCCACACCGTGCTCGACGGCGCCACTCTCGCGATCCAGCAAGGCGACCGCATTGGCCTCGTCGGCCGCAACGGCTGCGGCAAGTCCACTTTCCTGAAAATCCTCGCCGGAGAAAATGTGCCCGACAGCGGCGAAGTCACCCGCAAGCGAGGACTGCTCACCGGCTACCTGCCGCAGAACTTCGAACTCGATGATGAGAAAACCGTGATTCAGAACGTGCTCTCCGGTGTGCAATACGTGCTGGATATGATCGAGGAATACGAAACCTCCGCCGGCGATGACGACCGCAGTGCCGAACTGCTCGACCTCATCACCCACCACCAAGGCTGGGACCTGGAACATCAGGCGCAAAGTCTGCTGACCAACCTGCACGCGCCGGATGCGGACAGCATCGTCGGGCCACTTTCCGGTGGGGAAAAACGACGCGTCGCCCTGTGCCGCGCCCTGCTCTCGCAGCCGGATTTCCTAATTCTGGACGAACCGACCAACCACCTCGACACCGGGTCAATCGAGTGGCTGGAGCAATTTCTCTCCCGCTACAATGGCACCTGCTTATTCGTGACTCACGATCGCTATTTCCTCGATCGCATCGCCACCCGCATCGTCGAGATCCGCCGGGGGAAATGCGATAGCTACCAGGGCAACTACACCGAATACCTCGTTTCCCGCGCCGAACGCGACATGGCCGAGGCGCGCAACGAGCACAAACGCCAGCGCTTTCTCAGTCGCGAGCTCGAATGGGTGCGCCGTGGCCCGAAGGCCCGCACCACCAAGGCAAAGGACCGCATGGACCGCTACTTTGAAATCGCCGACCAAGAAGCGCCCGAGCAGGAGCTGGACGTCGATCTCATCATCCCCAAGGCACCGAAGCTCGGCAATAAAATCATCGATGCGCGCGGCGTCGGCATGGCCTTTGGCGATCGGCGCCTGTTCGCCGATGTCGATCTCTCGCTTGAGGGCGGACAGCGACTCGGCATCGTCGGCCGCAATGGCATGGGTAAGTCGACCCTGCTGAAGATCATCCTCGGTCAGATGGAACCACTGGAAGGCAAAGTGGAGATTGGTATGAAAACCGAGATCAACTTCATCGACCAAAACCGCCTCCTGTTAGACGAAGAAAAGTCCGTGTTTGAAGAAGTCGGCGAAGGACAGGAAAACGTCCGCTTGGGCGACGAAACCATCGGCCTGCGCGCCTACCTGCGCCGTTTCCTGTTCACCGAGGAACGCATCAATACCAAGATCAACCTACTCAGCGGTGGTGAGCGAAGTCGGGTCATGCTGGCGAAGATCCTCAAACGCGGCGGCAATGTGCTGGTGCTTGATGAACCGACCAACGACCTCGACCTCAACACGCTTCGATTGTTAGAAGAAGCCCTCTGCGCCTTCCAAGGCAGTGTCATCGTGGTCAGTCACGATCGCTATTTCCTCAACCGCGTCTGCTCGGACATCCTCGCCTTCGAGGGCGACGGTGTGGTCGATTACCAAGTGGGCAACTACGATTACTACCTGGAAAAGAAAGCCGCCCGCGAAGCCACGGCAGCGAGTTACAAGAACATCGGCAAAAAGGAAAAACCCAAAGCTCGCAAAGAACGTCCGCGCAAACTGAAGTGGGCCGAGGCCAAGGAGCTGGAAACCATCGAGGACGACATTCTCGCCGCCGAGGAAAAAGCATCCGAACTCACCGCCGCCTTCGAAGCGCCCGACTTCTACGAAAAACACGGCGACAACTGGCAGCAACTCGAAGCCGAGCTGAAGCAGGCCAAAGAGAAAGTGCAGCACTTATACACTCGCTGGGAGGAACTTGAGGCGATTCGCGCTGCGACAGAGCAGTAAGAACGCGTCAACGACGCGACTGTTTGTTGATCTCATCCATTCTATTTCTCTTCCCTCCAAGAGTTTTAACGACCTGTGGGACATCCCCCCCCTCGCTGGGTAACCTCTCACCAATTGAACACCTGAACCAGCAGTTGCTTCTTGAAGCAGCCGCATAAATGAACTAACAAAATTTAGGACACTCCTTGGTCGAAATTTCTGGGGAAGCCCAGCAAGGGACACTCTTTTTTCAAAGCCTCCTCTCCAGATTTTGCGAAACTTCCGGGACGTTATCTTTGCGATAAGATTCGGGACACAACCTAATTTTACTGACTAGACCTCTTTCTTAGTGAAATCTTAAAGTCAGCATTATGAAAATCTACTGTATCTTTTGTCTGTTCTATAACCCAACTATCTTCAGTTTTAGGGTCGTCTAAAGCAACACCAAAGGCCTTATCGTGATTGTAATGGCGATAAGGAAATGTTCTAACACCAGACAATCTGCTAACATAATACTTGTATTCGGTCACCCCATATTTGTAGATACCAAACCACTCATATCTTTGCCTCAGCTCATCAGGTAATCGCACTAGTAGACGATTTTCGAAGCCAGCCATTTTATATACATCTATACTTTTTACATTCTCGTCGACAGTTATTGTCGCTTCCCATTTATCTGTTTTTGTTATGGGTCGATAGTGCTCTAAACACAACCTAAGCAGGGAAATAAACACTAGTATAGCTGCAAGGAAAATGAATAGTATAGTATATTTCCGTTTGCTCATGGAATAAGTATCGTGGGCACATTACCTAGTGAAGTTTCTGTATATGCAGCTCTGAAAGCATCCATAGCTGTTTTAGCGTCTCCACTTAAAATTTGAGTCATAGCCGCTTTAAAGTTTGCATCGTTACTTTTCGTTTTCAAAGTATTCAAAGCAGTAGACATTCGTGTATTTTGATAATTGTCAGTTACAAAAGCTCGCATTCTTCCAGTTGGAAGAACTATTACCTTCATTACGTCGTCATTGATAGTATTAGCTACATAAAGAGTAGCTGTTTTTTCTAGTAATGACATATAATCATTCGCAGTCATTGCTTGCATAGTGCGAAGAACTAAATCTCTTCCTTTATCTCCTCCATTAATTGAAGACAAGTTATCCATAATATCGCTCCAATCCGTTTTACATTTTGTTTGGATTGCAACAAAATCAGCGTCATCATTAAACAACTGATTTAATGATGGTGCATCTATTGCAGCTTCATCGATTTTTTTCAGAAGAAGAGCATCTACTAAATTGTTTAGAGGAGCTATATCATATGAGCCCTGAGCAAGGCTTGTTTTGCTGAAGATCAACAAACAAATGATTGGCAGTATTTTTGGGAAATTCATTTTATGGTGTGTATTTGTTAACTCTGGCGGGCCCTTGTGGAGTTTCTGGATCATCGTCATTATAGCCTTCTGCTCGCATATCAGCAACGCGATTCACATTTTTTCTCCAGCGCTAACCCAAGCGCCATCGTAATCAAGAATTCCACAATGACCACTCGATACAGTATTGTATCTACTCACAATATATCCTGGTTGGGGATATGTTTCTCTTGGTAATAAAGTCCAGTTGGGGATAACTTTAACTTCAAAGTTTGCCCACTGATTTGCCGTTGGAGGGTAGTATGGGGGGAATGTCCCCCCATTTACGTTTTCCACTGTAGCTCCAGCTTGAGTTGCATGATCACGAACAAATAAATTGCATTTGTTATTCCCCCATCGAAAGGCAATACTTTTATACGCTGCTACTGCATATGCAACACTACCAAGATCTGCCCTAGCCTTATCTCGAATAGACACTTGCCAAGCTTCATCAGCTACACCATAACAGTCATTGTCACCCTTCTTTTTACCTGAATGTGGATCATCTGCCTTGCGTTTAAAAATGTAGTCTTGGCCGTCGATGACAGCTTTCACCTCAAAAATCCCTGCTTTGCTAGGTTTCTCTATATAAAAATGTCCAGTGGCGTTTGGTACAGCAGCCCAATTTTCATAAGTCCCATCCCACTTTAATTGACGTCGGTGCCAAGCAATACAATCCTTCAGCAGAGGTGTAGCCCATACAATATGCTGGCTTAACTGATAGCGTATTTTGTCTGTTTTGAGAATTACAGTGCCATCAGCAGGAGCCTCTGACTCAATCTGGTTTTGCACGACCACATCAGTGTTAAAAAGAAAAGCACGATACCCAGCTATAGTAGCTAAGAAATCTGACGCGCCGCCATCACCAGTCCCAACTGGTTCATTTTGAGCGTTTCGAGAGCTTTCCAAAACCTTCTACCCATTCGCAGGTGTAGCTTTATTTCCTGTAAAAAAGTCAACAGCATCGAACAAAAGATAATTCTGCCCATCTATCGCATTCACAAAGGCCACTTCTGAAAAATAATCAAAATCAGGAAGTTGGTCATCTGGTAAATTTGTATCCAACCACCGCAGCTCTATCGAATAAGACCTCCCTTTCCGGAACTGTTTGTAAACTTTCTCAGAAACTACACCAAAATCTCGAGCCTGATGATCTATGATGATGTCATACGTCTTCATGTCACTTATTCTCAGCGAGTATCGTTCAGAATGGCTATCGCTGGGATCTCCAACTGCTACTCTCATCTGCATGATTTCTGCCGGATCAGGAGCATCCCCGTTATCAGAATCATCATTGGCGTAACTTCCTTGGTCAGCTTCCACCTTGTCGCTTTTCCCATCACTATCACTATCAACTTTAGTAGGGTCAGTTTGGAAAATCATCTCGTCAATATTGAGTAGCCCATCACCGTCAGGGTCATCCAATTTCCCATTAGGAGTAGCATCAGATTTCGGATCAAGTCCGTATTTATTTTCAAAGCCATCTGGCAGTAAATCTCCATCAGTATCAAAATTTACTGGATTTGTATCGATCTGTTGCTCAGTCAAATTAGTAAGCTCGTCGTTATCGTCATCAGAATCGGCAGCGTCAAAATAAATAGCTCTAGGCAAACGGTAATCGGCCTCAAAACAATCGTAAAGACCATCGCCATCCGCATCCTGTTTATTCAGAGCGTCAATTTGCGCAGCGCTCAGAGCTTTTCCATAAGTTCTCAGACGATCTATTTTCCCTCGGAAATTGGTATCTGTAATAGCATTTGCAGCAGTGGGAAAAACTCTACCAACCGTAAACCATCCTGCTGAAGTAGCATTCACGAACTTATTACCGATGCTAAGTTCACCTAACTTTAGCCCATCTAACCATATGCTTGCAAGCGCTCCATTCTAGACAAAAGTAAGCTGATGCCATTTGGCATCATCAATGAATTTATCCTGAGGAACTAGAGCAACGATCAAATCCGATTGAATTCCGTTGTTGTAGGTAGTTAAGATGATCTTCTGCTGATCTAGGTTATTTACAGCTTTGAATGCTGATAACACCAATTGAGGTGTTGTGCTATTGACTGTGTTGTATGACCAGAAAGCTGTGCGCCGCGCTGAAGCTATGCTCGTTACTTTGTTCTGCACAAAATCATTTTCCAAACAGAACCACATCGAAATACTATTTTGAGTGCTTTGGCTAAATATACGCGGATCAATTTTCAGCCAATCACCATCGGCATCATATTGTGCGGCCTTGGAAATACTGCCTTCATTATCTACTGGAACAGATCCCCCAATAGTAGCGTGATAATTCGTATCTGCCGAATTTGTATAGGTGTTGCCATTGAGCTGTTCAAAATCCCACCTGCCTGTCAAATCAACATCAAAAGCAGCTGCCAACCCCGCTCCATCAGGATCATTCTGCGCCGCATACACCAGACCATCATCACGTATCCCGTCACCATTTGTATCCGCGATTAGTGGGCTTGTTCCTGTACCGCCTACTCGCACTTCATCCCAATTACTGATACCGTCACTATCGAAATCATCGCTGTGGGGGCTACTAGTAGGAGCATCCGTGTAATGCAGGCGCATGAACAGCTTCTCATCATCTGACTGGAAACCGTAACCGATAGGGACATTGGCTCCACTTTCGATCACAGGCATGTAGCTCCATGATTGGAGATCGAAGGAATACTGAATGAAGTAGGTAATTCCACTTTGTCCATCCCAATCGAAGTTCCAGGTATCAATGCCAGTCTCCGTCACTTGTGGAGAGGCATGAAATGGAAGCTGTGCGCCTGCAAAACCTGAACAGCAAATCAAACTAAGAATAGCCAACTTCACTACTCTGCTCCCCTTTCTTGTTGCTCTTTAACCATGTCACGCTTCCAGAAACGAATAGTGGCGTCCCCTGGTGGAGTATTGCGTATTTCTTCGGCCCGTGCGGCATTCATAACAGCCAATTGAACGCGCGACTCATATGCCGCGGCTAACTTCACTTTTTCTTTGCCATAGAGAGTGTGCATATCCTCCAGGATTTCCCTTGCTTGATTGAGCTTGACATTACTCTGTGGTTCTGAGTCGGGCACATAGATGAATGCGACTTCTTTACCTAAAGTAGTGAGCTGGCTTGGACAGCCCTCAGCATAAGCAGCATTGATACTCATGATCTTGCCTTGGTCATCACGGGCTAAACCGGCTCCAAGGAGTATGAAATATTCGCGACCATTGGCTTTGTAAGCTGAGAACCCCTGCATGTGCCGAAAATCAATATTCGACCATGCATGATAGCTATCTCCTTGGTAGTGAAGAGTGATTCGTGTGACTTTGTTCGCTCCAGTTCCATAAATGGTTGAAGAAACCGCAATAACGCGCATAGGCTGAACTACTGGAGTATTTTTAAGACAGGGATTATCTTCAGGTGCCAATAGCTGCTCATCTTCTTTTTCGGGAACTACCAGAGGAAGCTCTGGGGCTTCTATTTCCTGAATCGTTACATTCCGGCCCCCTACGCTCTGTTGGAATGTCTGTTTGACCACGTAATCACGCTTTATGGAGGGCTTCTCCGTGGCATCGGAAGAAGTTTCACCAGTAAACAGGCCTCCTATAATGTTTGTTTCTCACTGTTCTTGCGCTGAACAAGTCAAAATACAGCCGATGACAGCGAGGAGAAAGAATACGGGAAGTTTCATAGCTGGGGAGGGAATGTGTTGGTTCGAATCTAATCAAATGGAGTTACGATGCCTTAATGAGGAAACCTCCTAACATCTAACAGTATAACAAAACACACAAAAACACAAAGGGAAAATGTTTTTTTAAAAACCCCATTTAGTAATAGTGCCGAGTGAGCGCGCAGCGACAGAGTTGATATGTTACCTTCCTCGCAGAGGAACAGCCAATTTTTAGACCACGATTTACAATACCTTTGGACTGCTGCAGACGATCAGCTATAATGACTGCCATGGAAACACGCGTGCACACACCCGACATGGAACCGCCCTCAAGCATCAGCGAGGTCATGGTCGCCTTACGAGGCAAAAAGCTGGAACCGAAGCACGAGAAAAAAAGCTGGGGCGACTGGATTTCCTTCCCCGGCAAACAAACGGTGATCAGTATCGAATCCATGCGCGGTCTCACCAGCTCCGCCACCGTGGAATACTCCGAGGACGACGACATCGAAATCAACCAGAAGATCCTAGCCGCCTTCGGCAAACTCGGCTGGATGGGCTCCGATGAAGAAGGCGAGTTCAGGTTGGACTAGTTTTTTTAGACAGAATGAACAGAATTTTGCAGAATGATTCTGGGCTTGATGACACCTAAGGATGTGGATTCATCCTGAACTTCGAACCGAAGCTCAAAACCCAACAACTCAACCCAAGCAAATTCTGAAAAATTCAGTCAATTCTGTCCAGCGGCGCAGACACCCTAAATTCCTTGCCAAAAGTCCCCTGTTCATCAAGCTTCCCCCGCCATGAGAATCATTCCAACCAAAGATGCCGTTTTTGAGAAAATCGAAAACTCGCTCGGGAGTCAGCAAGAGAACACACAACTGGAGACCCTCGCAGGGATCGACTGCGATGAGGAGGATCTCGAGAATCAGCGCGAGCTTGGCGACGAGGATCCGATCGTGACCATCGAGCTGATTGCTCAGTGGCTTCCAGAGACTGGCGAAGGCATTCTCGATTGGTTCTACCTGCGCCTATCCGGTGCCCAGGCCGATCCTCCACTGATCGAACACGGCGGCGCACTGCTGGCTTTCAACACTCAAGGCAAGGCACCCGATCTCGACATCCTAATCGACGACGCAGTGAAATCCCTCAACGACTCCATCGAGTGGGCCGAGTTTGAGTTGGATGAAGCTTAGTCGGAAAAGCACAAGCACCTCGCTCCGATGACAGCATCCAAGCACTGGGACCTGATTGTGGTCGGCGGCGGAGCAGCAGGATTTTTTGCCGCTATCACCTGCGCGGAAGCGGGCGGCGGTAAGGTTCTGATTCTCGAAAAAACGCCGAAGCTGCTCGGCAAAGTGAAGATCTCCGGTGGGGGGCGCTGCAATGTCACTCACGCCTGTTTCGAGCCGAAGCCACTCACCGAACACTACCCACGCGGCCACAAATCTCTCATCGGCCCCTTCCATCGCTGGGGTGCTGCCGATACCGTGCAGTGGTTTGAAAGTCGCGGCGTGACTCTGAAAACAGAGGCTGACGGGCGGATGTTTCCGATCACCGATAGCTCACAAACGGTGATCGACTGCCTCACCCAGGCGGCCCGTGACGCCGGCGTGGAAATTCGGACGTCGACCGGGGTCGATTCCATCACGCCCGAGGAGGATGGCGGATTCACCCTGACAACGAACCAAAACGAATCACTCAGCAGCCGCTCCGTGCTGCTCGCCACCGGTGGAACCCGACTCGCTGCCGGGGCCAAGCTGGCGCAATCACTCGGCCACCAGCTGGTGCCGAACGTGCCCTCACTTTTTGCCTTCAACATCGAAGACCCGCGCATCCGTGAGCTGCCGGGCGTCTCCGTGGCCCAGACGGAAGTCTCCGTCGACGGCATGAAACTCAAAGCCACCGGCCCCCTGCTCATTACCCACCACGGACTCAGCGGACCGGGAATTCTCAAACTTTCCGCCTGGGGTGCGCGCGATCTAAGCGAGCGCGATTACCGTTTTCAAATCAAGATCAACTGGCTGCCGGAGCTTTCCCAGGCAGAGATCGAAGCGGCCCTAACAGACAAACGTCAAACCTGGGGAAAACGACGCGTCCCCGGCCACTGCCCCTTCGAGCCGATCCCCAAACGTCTGTGGAATCAGCTCTGCCAGGCGGCAGGAATTTCGGCGGAGACGCTGTGGTCGCAGCTCAACAAAGATCAAACCCGCAAGCTCGTCACCGAGCTCAGCGCCGGCAGTTTTGCGGTGTCGGGAAAAAGCATCAACAAGGATGAATTTGTCACCTGCGGCGGAGTCAAGCTGCACGAGGTGAATTTGAAAACCATGGAGAGCAAGATCCAGCCCGGCCTCTATTTCGCCGGCGAAGTGCTCGATATCGACGGCATCACCGGCGGGTTCAATTTCCAAAACGCCTGGACCAGCGGCCATCTGGCCGGCATGGCGGTGGCAGCTCGTTAGTAGCGAGGTATTCAAGAGTCCTCACGGATCACCTTTTTACTTTCCACTCCGCCAATCAATGCGAGACATCGTGCTCCATTGGAAGTCGCAGGCATCCGCACCTTGCATCCAACTCCGGAAGAAGCGATAGAAACTAGCCGGTGGTGAAGCAACGCGGAACCACCGGATCACTGCTGATGAGAGATATCAAGCTCTGGAGGAGCGACAGAAGGTGAAGGCGGCTAGAGCGCATCCCCCTTCTATCATCCCACTGGGATTAGATACCCTGCCGCATTGATCCCCGGGTTGCACCCGGGGCTAGTTTCTATCGCTCCTGCCGGAGCTACCGAGTATTGCCTTGTGCCTGACAACTGACAACCTACGTGCTCGACCTATCAATAAATCAGCCTGGTGGGCTAACGTCTATCCACTAGCTACGGACGTACTATTTCCTCAGATATCTTCGGTCACAAGCTAGTGACGGCCCCGCTAGGGGGCATAAAAAAGGGCACGATGCGCTTGCACCGTGCCCTGAAATGAATGTTTGTTGACTGATCGGTTATTCGGCGGCGGAAACCGCAGCTTTGATCAGGTCGAGGAAGCTGCCGGGCTCGAGGCTGGCACCTCCGACGAGTCCACCGTCGATGTCTGGTTGGGCGAGCAGTTCGGCGGCGTTGGCGGCTTTCATGCTGCCACCATACTGAATGCGCACTTTGTCAGCTACTTCTTGGCTGTAGAGGTCTGCTACGACGGAGCGGACGAATGCGTGGGCATCTTGGGCTTGTTCCGTGGTGGCAACGACGCCTGTGCCGATGGCCCAGACGGGTTCGTAGGCGATGACGACTTCCTTCATGTCCTTCTCATCGATGCCTTCCAAGCCACCAGTGATCTGAGTGCGGAGAACGGTCTCGAGTTTACCACCTTCACGCTCTTCCAGGGTCTCACCGATGCAGAAGATCGGCTTGAGGTTGGATTCGCAGGCTTTCTTGATCTTGGCATTGATCACAGCATCGGTCTCACCGTAAAGGGTGCGGCGCTCGCTGTGGCCGAGGATAACGTAGCGGACATAAAGCTCCTTGAGCATCATGGCGCTGACTTCACCGGTGTAGGCACCGGAGTCTTGATCAGACATATTCTGTGCGGCGATGGCGACGGCTGAAGCGGAGTTCAGTGAAGCGACAGCGGCCGGCAGGGAGACAAATGGAGGCGCGATGACGACGTCGGCCTGGCCGGTGAGTCCGTCGAGTTTGCCTGGCTGACCGGCGAAGGTATTGAGGAAGTCCTCGGTCTCGCGAGGCCCCTTGTTCATTTTCCAGTTCGCGGCGATGATTGGTTTACGCATTGTTTCAGTGGGTATTGGTTAGAAGGTCAGGGGCTGGGATTAGGCCTCGGTGAGGGCTGCCACGCCGGGGAGTTGCTTGCCTTCGAGAAGCTCGAGGGAGGCGCCACCGCCGGTGGAAATGAAGTCGAAGTCATCCGGGTTTCCGAATTTGTTCACGGCAGTGACGGAGTCCCCTCCTCCCACGATGGTGAGAGCGGATGATTCTGCGACAGCCTTGGTGAGAGCTTTGGTGCCAGCGGCGAAATTGTCCATTTCAAAAACGCCCATCGGTCCGTTCCAGAGAACGGTCTTGGCTCCGGCGACGACTTCGGAGAAGTCCTTGATCGCCTGATCGCCGATATCGATGCCTTCCCAGTCGTCTGGGATCTCGCCACCGTCTTCGTAGGCGGCGGTGACTTTGGTTTCAGCATCCGGAGAGAACTCCTGGGTGATGCGGGTATCGGCAGGAAGGTGGAAGTGAATGCCTTTGGACTTGGCGTCTTCAAGGATTTCAAGAGCCAGCTCGAGGCAATCGTTTTCGACCAGCGACTTGCCAATCTTGTATCCCTGAGCTTTACGGAAGGTGTAGGCCATGGCACCGCCGATGATGAAGGTATCGGCCTTGCCCATCATGGCTTTGATCACTTGGATCTTATCGGAAACCTTGGCTCCTCCCATGATGGCGACGAAAGGTTTCTCGGGGGATTCCAGCTTGCCTTCGAGGAACTCAAGCTCGCGCTCGATGAGGAAACCCATGGCGCTTTGGGAAATGTGGTGCGTCACTCCTTCGGTGGATGCGTGCGCACGGTGTGCGGTGCCGAAGGCATCGTTGACAAAGATATCGGCGCCACCGGCAAGAATGCGGGCGAACACGGAATCGTTGGCTTTTTCCTCGGCATGGAAGCGGGTGTTCTCCAGCAGAAGCACTTCGCCTGGGGCCAGTGCGGCGCGGGCGGCTTCGGTTTCATTGCCGACGCAGCTTTCTGCAAAGGCAACTTCCTTACCTAAAAGCTCGGCCAAACGCAGGGCGACCGGGCGCAGTGAATACTTTGGATCAGGCTCACCTTTGGGCCGTCCCATGTGGGAGCAGAGAGTGAGTTTGGCTCCGCCATCAAGCAGGTGCTTGATCGTTGGCAGTGCGGCGACAATGCGGGTGTCATCGGTGATTTCACCGTTGTCGTTGAGGGGGACGTTGAAGTCACAACGTGTCAGAACGGATTTGCCGCTGACATCGAGATCGCGGATACTGAGTTTAGCCATAGTATTAGTTGAGTAAGGTTGTAGATAGGAAAAAAGGCGGAGAAAGTTTTACCTCCCCCCGCCTTTGATAGAATTCGATCACTTAGATGCTGGCACCGAGCATGGCAAGGCCATCAGCGGCACGGCATGAGTAGCCCCACTCGTTGTCATACCAAGAGCAGACTTTCACGAAGTTGCCGTCGAGCACCATGGTGGTGTCGGAGTCGAGGATGGAGCTGTGTGGGTTGCTGACGATGTCCTGAAGCACCAGTGGGTCTTCAGAATACTCGAGCACACCTTTCATAGGACCTTCAGCAGCGGCCTTGAAGGCAGCGTTGACTTCCTCGACGGTGACGTCCTTCTTGAGGATGGCGGTGAAGTCGGTGAGTGAACCGGTAGGGGTAGGCACGCGGAATGCGCCGCCGTTGAGCTTCCCTTTCATCTCAGGAATGACCTCGCCGATAGCGCGGGCAGCTCCTGTGGAGGATGGAACGATGTTCACTGCAGCAGAGCGTGAGCGACGCAGGTCAGGGTGAGGAGCATCAAGCAGGTTTTGGTCACCGGTGTAACTGTGGATGGTGCTCATGAAGCCTTTTTCAATGCCCCAGTTATCGTTGAGAACTTTGACGAGAGGTGCCAGGCAGTTGGTGGTGCAGGATGCGTTGGAAACGATGTTGTGCTTGGAGCCATCGTAGAGGTCATCGTTGATACCGATGCACATGGTGAGGTCAGGATCCGTAGCAGGTGCGGAAACGAGAACCTTCTTGGCGCCAGCAGCGATGTGCTTCTCAGCACCTTCACGCTTGGTGAAGAAACCAGTCGACTCAAGAACAACATCCACTTTGTATTCAGCCCATGGCAGAGCCGCAGGGTCGCGCTCGGCAGTAGCGTGAATTCTGTGGCCATCGACGATGATTGCTTCGTCGTCATAAGTCACTTCATACCCGAATTTTCCTTGGGTAGAATCGTATTTCAACAGGTGGGCCAGTGTGTGGTTGTCTGTGAGATCGTTAATTGCGACGATGTTTTTAAGTTCGCCATTCTGCACAAGGGCGCGCAGTACGTTGCGGCCGATGCGTCCAAATCCATTAATTGCGTAATTTGCCATGGTAATATTCCATTAGGTTGACCGCAGCACAATTCGCCGCGGGAGCTGGATTATGCCCTCGCATTCCTACACGTCAATACCTGCGTGAACCTATTCTTGTCACGAAACCGTCGATTTCGCCAGCGGACGCCGACCACCAAAGCCGCTTTCCGCCGAGCATTCGGCTATTTTTATTGTCTCCAGCTCCACTCGGTCGACGAATCGGGCCTTATTCCGCAGAACTTTGGCTCAGCACCGTGCTCACCGCCTTTTGCAGTCCTTTGCCACGCAGGTCACGGGCGATGATTCTTCCGTTAGGTCCGATCAGCCAAATGGAGGGAATGTTGGTGATGCCGTAGGCTTCGCGGATGATCGCGTAACGCTCGTCGCTGCCCACGTAGCCCTGCAGGTATTCCGAGGGCTTTTTCTTGAGGAAATTCGCAGGGGCATCGATTTTCTGATCCACACTCAGACCCATGACTTGGAACTTGGACCCGGCATATTTTTCATGCGCGGCTTCCAGGTTGGGGATCTCAGCGATGCAGGGAACGCACCAGGTGGCCCAGAAGTCCATCAGCAGGTATTTGCCACGGAGATCGGAGAGCTTGAACTCGCCGCCATCATAACGGTTGATGGTAAAGTCCGGTGCCATATCGCCAGCCAAGATCACATTCTTCACCTTGAGGGTCATCGGGTTCATGACGTGATCTTGGTCGGTTTTCTTGATGAAAAACTGATGCATCGCGTGGGCGCGGGCGTGCTCGTAGTTGGGCTCGCCTTGCGATTTGTCATGCATGATGCTGACACTGAGCTCATACCATGCGGGTTTGATGTTATCGAAGGAAAATGAACCATCGGCGGCCACCTTGGTTTTGACGGAAAAACGTTTCGCCACCGCCGCCTTCACCGTTTTCTGATACTCGTCATAAGCCTCCGAGTTGGAAAACTCCTGCTGCCATTTGCGACGTTGCTCAGGTTTCATCTCGCCCCAATTGGCTGGATAGGGTGGTCGCGGATGGCGGTAGGCTCCTTTCAGCACGGCCACAGCCTTGGTCAATGCCAGCCCATCCATGTTGATCCCAGCAGACACATCGGTCGGCAGTTTCACCTTACCCTTGAGGGTGGTGGTCGCGGGCATTTCCTCGGCGACCGCCGGCAAGCAAGACAGCGCGATGGCGGTGAGGATCAGTTTCAATGGATGGCAGTTCATGATTCCACACTACTAAGGAAATGGCCGAATCCTGTCACGCGGGAACCACCGCTGAGGCAAGTTCGCCACCTGCGACCCAAGAATAGGCACAAAACGTGCAAACACCTGCCTCCCCGACAGCTAAAGGTGCCCACTTGGGCGCACGGCTTGTTTTTTAAGTTGCTTATAACTCAGGTCAGCACTAAGGCTCGCCGTCCACCGCCGTGCAGATGTTGCCGGCATTCGGAGCAGCCCGGCATGATGTTGATTGGTCGGAAGCTCATTTTTCAACCAACACATTTATACCATGACTGATACTACATTCGCCGATCTCGGCTTGTCCGACGACATTCTCAAAGCTATCGACGGCCTCGGCTACGAAAGCCCCTCGCCCATTCAGGCCCAAGCTATTCCCCACATTCTCCAAGGGAAAGACATCGTTGGCCTGTCCGCCACCGGATCCGGAAAAACAGCCGCCTTCACGCTGCCGGCCCTGCAAATGATCGACCTCGATCAGGACGTTGCCCAAGTTCTCATCCTCTCCCCCACTCGCGAGCTCTGCATGCAGGTCTGCGAGGAAGTGCATCGCCTCGGCGGCAAAATGAAAGGTCTCCGTGCCGTGCCTGTTTACGGTGGCACACCGATCGACCGCCAAATCATGCAGCTGCGCAAAGGTGCTCACATCATCGTGGGCACTCCCGGCCGTCTGCTCGATCACCTTCGCCGCAAGACGCTGAAGCCCTCGACCATCAAACTGGCCATCCTCGATGAAGCCGACCGCATGCTCGACATGGGATTCCGTGAGGACATGGAGGACTTGTTAGGTGCAATGCAGGACGATCACCAAACGCTCTTCTTCTCCGCCACTATGAACAAGCAGGTGGAAAAGCTGATTCAACGCTTCGGCAATGAACCCCAGGAAGTCTCCATCAAAGGCCAGACCAAAACTGTCTCCACCGTCAGCCAGTGCTACTACGAAGTCCGCAACCGCTCGAAAGTGGAAGTGCTGACCCGCCTGCTGGATCTCGACACCCCAAGGTTAGCGGTCATTTTCTGCAACACCAAACGCAGTGTCGACGAATGCACCGAGGCTCTGACAGCTCGTGGATACACGGCTGACAAGCTGCACGGCGACATCGGTCAACAAGCACGCGAACGCACCACCAAGCGTTTCCGCGAAGGCAAGTTTGACCTTCTCATCGCCACCGATGTGGCCGCTCGCGGACTCGATATCGACGACGTGGAAGCGGTCTTTAACTACGACATCCCCCAGGATCCGGAGGACTACGTGCACCGCATTGGCCGGACTGGTCGTGCAGGTCGCGAAGGTCGTGCTGTTAGCTTTGTCTTTGGTCGTGATATCTACCGCCTGCAAAGCATCGAGCGCTACACCAAGCAACACATCAAGCGGGAGAAAATCCCAACGCAGGAACAAGTGGAAGGTGTGCGCGCTGATCAACTTTTCGAACTGGTTCAGACCCGACTCGAGAAAGAAGTCAACCGCAGCTATCGCCACTATATCGATCGCTTGTTAGACCAAGGCCACACCGCCACTGACATCGCCGCCGGCGTGTTCGAACTGCTCCGTGAGTCACTCGGTCGCGAAGGCGAGTCCATTGCCGAAGACAGCCCCGACTACAAACCGGGCAAACAGAAAAAAGATCGCAAGGACCGCAGAGACCGCCCCGAGAGAGGCGAGCGAGGAGAACGCGGCGAGCGCTTCAACAAGCGCGATCGCAAAGGCGGCAAAGACCAACCACGCGACCCGAACATGGTCACCATCTTCATCAGCCTTGGAAAAGCCGCCAGTGTCCGCCCGGCAGACATTCTCGGCATGTTCTACGGCGAAGGCGGCATCCCAGATGCCTCCGTCGGCCGCATCCAGCTCTTCGAACGCCACAGCCTCGTGGACGTCAACAAAGACTGTGCCGATCAGCTGGTGGACAAACTCAGTAACTCGAAACTGAGAAACCAACGCTTCCGCATCGGCCTGGACCGCATGGGTTAAGTCCGGTTTTCAAGATAAGCGTCGTCGTGGCCTCACCACTTCGGCGCTATACATCAATGCGATGGCTGCCATGCAACTTGGCAGCCACCACGTTAGATGCATGTCAAAAGCGGCGCTGCCCCCTCAGTTTGATCCCCCCTTAAAGCCCCAAGGGATAATAGAGCTTACTGCGAGTTGCCTAAATGTCTGCGTGCATTTTCCAGCTCTCCTTCGTAGTGATCCACGCGCCTGCGAGCTTGTTCGAGTTCTTGACGGACTTCACTCATGGAACTCAAAGTCTCAGCCAGATTTTTAGGATTCCCCATCTGTTTCCATTGTTCTTGTGACTGGTGAACCCGTTCATCATGTCGTTCAATCTTAGCCGTAACTGATGCCTGAATACTCTTAGTGTATTTGGTAATCACCTCTTGCAACCCGTTGATTGTCGCGAGCATTCTCACGACGTTGGGGTGATCATCAGGAAGTCCAGAATCCTTCAGAGCCTTGATTTCCCCCTTAGTTTCATTGAGCCTTTTCAGAGCTTTACGCAACCCGCTGTCGTGCCAAGCCAACGCGAATTCTTCCAATTCCTCCAGCGTGATTTTGTCTAACTTAGTCCGCAGAGAAAGCAGATGCTGCCGCTCTTCATTGGCATCCACCATGCCTAAAGAGTACAACTGATCGGCGCTCAGATTGGTTCCAGACGGCTGGTCTGAGAGCAGTTCATACAATAACTTCTTTCTGCCTAGCTCTCTCAGCCGGTTCACGAGTTTCTTTACGTGCCTCTTGCTGATTATGATTTCCGTCTCTAGCTGAGCAACATGTTGCTGAGAGAGGCGCACATCCGCCTCCTCACGAAGTTGCATCCTTGCATCATTTACCACAAAAAAATGAAGAAGGACAAGACTGTAAACAGCCCCAACACCCACCACCAACGCGTCACTTGCATCAGATGGAACCGTCCGGCGCTACAATCACTCGAACAAGAATGAGTGTCGTCTCTCTTGGTGCGCCTGCCGAACATACATAAACAGACATATCATAGAAATATCTGTTCAAAATAACCAATCCGCTCGCTTCGACTGGGCATGACGCACCCAGCTTAGGAATATAGTGACGGCAGTGATGGAACGCCACTGATTATGGAGGCTGGCCTTTCTGTAACGCACCATCCTAGCCTCCGACAGCTGAGCGGCTCTGAGAGTCGGTTCGGCTGGCGATGAGTTGGGCACCTGATTCGCGAGAAGGAAGTTCGAAGCTACCGACTTCCGAGTGCTCCTTCGGCAGGGTGCGCTCGAGGAATTGATCGTAGTAGAGAACTTCAAAGTTTCCTTCGTGGTCTTCCACCAAGCAGCTCAGCGTTTCCACCCAGTCGCCGCTGTTGAGGTAGTGCACGCCCTCGATCATCTCATTGGCGGGGGTGTGGATGTGGCCGCAGATGATCCCCTGGCATTTACGCTTCTCCGCCAGCTCGACGAGCTTCTCCTGATACTTGCCAACAAAGTTGACGGCTGATTTCACCCGGGCCTTGATCGCTTTGCTCACCGAGTAGTATTCCTTGCCGCGCCACTTGCGGTATTGGTTGTAGACGCGGTTGACATTGAGCAGGGCATCGTAGCCGATCGACCCTAACACCGCGATCCACTTGTGCCCGGTGGAAACGCTGTCAAAACCATCGCCATGGAGCACGAGGTAGCGGTCGCCTTTCGGTGTTTCGTGAATGTATTCGGCGACGCATTTCAGTTTCCCCAAAGCGATGGGAAGGAAGGTGGTCATGAAGTCATCGTGGTTGCCGCGGAGGTAAACGATCTCCACCTTTTCCTTCTCTAACTTCTTCAGCAAGGTTCTTACCACCCGGGTGTGAATGCTACGCCACTTGCCGCCACGTTTCAGTGCCCAACCATCGATGATATCACCATTGAGCACAATGCGCTCGCACTGGGTATGCTTCAGCACATCCACCACTTCACGCGCTTTGCTCGCCTCGGTGCCGAGGTGGATGTCCGATAAGAACAAGGTGCGGACTTTCAACTTCTGCCGCTTGCGCCGACCGCGAATGACATTGCCGGTATCGTGGACGATATCGGTCAAGTAGCCTTCAAAAGTCTGGGTGATCGACTGCCAACCGAGCTCCATCGCCTTGATGCGGGCGTTGGCACGCATCGGTTCGAGATCATCCACATTCGCCGCCTTGAAGGCCAGCTTCAGAAACAGATCCGCGTCTCCCTTGGGGGCGACCAAGCCGTTTTCACCGTGTGTTACATGCAGTCGGGCTGCGGCGTAATCATAGGCCACGGTGACCATGCCACTGGCCATCCCTTCTAACAAAACATTGCCAAAGGTCTCGGTCTCACTGGGGAAAAGCAGGATATCGGCCGAGGCGTAATGCTTCGCCAGATCCTCGCCACGCTGCACCCCGGCGAAGTGGACTTGTCGGTGTTTTTGCTCTAACATCTCTCGCGACGGCCCATCGCCCACCACCACGCAGCGCATGTCCGGCACGGAAGTCTGCATCTTTTCGAAGGCTTCGAATGCCAGCTCCATGTTCTTCTCCGGAGCGACCCGACCCACAACCATCACCACCGGAGTGCCACCACGTGCTCCCCACTCCTGGCGCAATTTCGCGCAGCGTTTCTGCGGAGTGAACATCTTGGTATCGACCCCTCGGCCTAACAATTTCACATTCTGAAACCCATCGCGCATGAGCATGTCGCGCACGTCAGGCGAGGGAGCAATGGTGCAGTGGGCCAGTCCGTGCACACGGCGGAGGTATCGCAGAGCGGTGTCCTGCATTTTGCCGAGTTTATACTGCTTCATGTAGTGATGGAAGTTGGTGTGGAAGCCAGCAGCCACCGGGATTTCCATCTTTCGAGCCACCTTGATGGCCGACATCCCAAGTGGGCTTTCCGTAGCCACATAGACCACATCCGGGCGCTTACGATGCCAGCGTTTGCTGAGCTTCAGTTTGCCGGGTAACCCCACGCGCACTTCGGAATAACCGGGCAGCGACACGGACTTCACCGAGCTCTCCCCCTTGCCGCCCTTGTCGCCGGTATGGATGACATAAACTAGGTGACCGCTTTGACGCAGTCCATCGACCAGCTGACCGAGGGTCATGGCCACGCCGTTGACATCGGGCCGAAACGTATCTGTGACAATTTCAATCCGCATCCGGCGCGGCTTCTTGGCATCCTCTATGGGCTTCATGCCCGCATGTTACCCGAGTGAGGCATTGACCTTGCCTTTGATATTGTAGCAGTTTAGCCACAGAAGCACAGCGCAACCACTGGCCACCATGAACACACCCGATCAATCTCCCGAACCGATGAAATACGGCATTCTCGGTGAAGACACGCAGAACACCGAGGAGAAACTGAAGAAATACACCGGCGTGGTCGATTGGCCCTACCTCGAGCCGCACTACGAATCCGGCGCCCTGCTCTACGTCGACCCCAGCCTCAGCATCACCGAGGTGGGCATGGCCCTGACAGAAGACGACAAGCCGAAGATCGAAGGCTGGCTGAAGTCCGGCGATCTCGTCAAACCCTCGGCCCCGCACAAAGATTGGTGGGAGAAAAACCCGCAATCGTTCACCGCGCTAGTGGTCTCTCCCTTTGTGCTGATGCAGCCTGCGCCTTAGGAAAAAAACACCCCGCCCCACTGCGAACGCGCACAGCCGGACGAGGTGGCTCTTTCCATTACTTATACAACCAAAAGTGACGGAGCAGCCGCTCAGAAGCTGTAGTTCAGCTCCACACTGACTTGCTCGATATCGCTGAAGGGACCATCGTCATCGGCGTCGAAATAAGCCGCCTTGAGGATCCCCTTGAGCTGCTTGTTGAAAGGTTTGATCAACACGGCGTCCACTTCCCAGCCGTAGCTGCCGTCCATGCTGTCATCCATGAAGTAGTGCAGGAAACCTTTGAAGGTCATGTTCCATGGCAAGCCCCCCTGGGTGTAGCCGACATAAAAATCGGTGATGCCCTCGTAAGCACCGCCTGAGTTGGTCAGGCCAATCCGATTCAAAATAAAGGCATCAGCGAAGCCATTGAAGGCGTGCACCGTGGCGAAGGGCGTTTTGAACCCCTCCTCCATGTATTCCACGCCGGCACTGAAGGTGGCTTTGTCGATTTGATGGCTGAAAATGAGATGACCGTAAAAGGCATCGTAATCGCCCCCGGCGAACAGAGCGCTCTCGCCCTCTTGATACGCCCATTCGGCATGGAAGCAGGCGCTCTTGTAGAAGGCTCCGAAGGTATTGCTCTCTCCCACGTTGCTGTTGTTCTCCACATCGATCAGATACACGTAGCCACCGAGCGTGGCATCGGCGATTTGATATGTGGCATCCAGCAAGTGGAACTCCCCTTCAAAATCGTGCAGAGGTGGCCCGGGCAACCCATCATTGGCCTCGTCGCCGAAAATACGCTGCACGCGGTCAGAATAAGCGTATGAAATCGAGAATGCCTCTTCGGTGTAACTCAGCTGGATGGCGTCGAATGTTTGCTCATTCTGGCGCCAGCCGACATTGCCAATGAAGGCGGCATTGTTCCGGATCATGCGCTGCCGGCCTACTTTGGCGGCCCAATCGCCCTGCTGATACTGGACCCACGCCCGGTTCAACTCAAACGACCGGGGATCGCTGATCACCGTGTTGCCATCGACGTAAGGGTAGGTGGAGCTGTCTCCGGTCGGGTTGCTCCGGTAGTCGCTGCCCAGCACCAGGTTCGCCTCACCTTCAACAAAGGCGGAGAAGCCGGAAAATTCGGCCGTTTTCAGCCCGAGGCGTGCCCGTGTGGTCCAGGCGGTCGAGGCATCGTATCCATCCTGCTCGCGTGCCTCAAAACGCGTGCGGAGATCCAGAGTCGGGGTGATCAGTTCGAAGGCATCTGGGTGGGCCACCGTCTCGGCAGGGAGACTGGGTTCACCGGCATGGCTGAGGCTGGAGGATAGGAGGGCGGCAAGCAGGGGGGTGTGGTATCGCATGTTCATCGTAGCTGAAAGCAAGGCCAAGCAAGCGCCAAGCCAACAGCTACCACCAAGGACAAGCAATACACATCATCTCAATGAAATAAAATCATACTTCCGAATAAATGTCCCCTCATGAGGTCAGCAGCCCTCTCATCCATCGACATAAAAAAAGCCCCACACTGTGAAGTGTGAGGCTGTTTTTCCAAGAAGCAATGGCGGGATGGACGGGACTCGAACCCGCGACCCCCGGCGTGACAGGCCGGTGCTCTAACCAACTGAGCTACCACCCCTTGCTTTGCTTGGGACCCTCGCTTTGCTTGGGCGGGCGGAACCTAGGAAGAAGTCCGCTAAATGGCAATATCTTTTTTGCTCAAAATGCATTTTTATTTCAGAGCAGCCACCGCGGCCTCCAGGCTGTCGACATCTTCAACCGACATAACTTCCACATTCTTATCGATTCGGCCCATCAGGCCGGCCAGAACCTTGCCTGGTCCGAGCTCGATGAATTTTGTGTGTCCGTCAGCAATCAGTTGCTGCATGGAGGACGTCCAACGCACGGATCCGGTCACTTGCTGCTCTAACATCGACTTAATATCGTCGCTTCCCTGCACTTCGCGGGCGCCAAAATTGCAAATCACCGGGATCGATGGTTCGGAAATCTCGGTTTCGGCCAGCACACCTGCCAATTGGTCCTGCGCGCTCTGCATCAGACGGGAGTGATACGCACCGGCGACCTTGAGCTTTTTGCCCATCCGGATCCCGGCGGCCTTGGCTCCGGCGACCGCTTTATCGATGCCCTCTTCGCTACCGGAGAGAACGATCTGGCCGATGGCATTGAAATTGGCCACGTCGACATCGCAGTCGGCCGCCAGCTTTTCCACGGCAGCTTCGTCCCCCCCAATCATGGCAGCCATGGCGCCATCGGTGGCTTCACAGGCTTCTTCCATGAAGGCGCCTCGCTGAGCGACCAGGTTCAGCCCGGTGGCGAAGTCAAAGGTGCCAGCCGCTGCATGTGCGGTAAACTCACCGAGTGAGAGGCCGGCGGCAGCCACTGGCTTGAGTGACGGAACCTTTTCTTTCAACACCTCCAGACAGGCAAGTCCGTGGAGATAGAGGGCGGGCTGGCAGTAAGCCGTGCGGGTCAACTGATCGTCGGGACCATTAAACATAATGTCGCTGAGCGAATAGCCCAGCGCCTCGTCTGCTTTGGCAAACAGCGCCTTGGCCGCCGGATAAGCATCCACAAGATCCTTACCCATACCGACTTTTTGCGCTCCCTGACCGGAAAATAAAATTACAACGTTACTCATAGCGCCGACCTACGTAGGCCATGCCGACTCTTCAAGCAAGCCCACATCATCCGTGAATCCCTCCACCATGGGACGAAAAAACAGACGATTCTCTTCTTGCCAAATTGCGCCGATTGAGGAAGGTTCCCCGCGACCGCAATCTGATTGCACCACGGAGGGGTGGCAGAGTGGTCGAATGCACCGGTCTTGAAAACCGGCGTGGCGCAAGTCACCGTGGGTTCGAATCCCACCCCCTCTGCCATCAGCCGGAACCATGATCATGTGGTTCCGGCTGATTGCATTTTAGACCCCAGGCTCCAGTTAGCCCTCGGCCGCCCCCACCATGGCAGATTGCACGGCTTGGTGGTTCCCATCATGCAAGCTGCATGGGTTTTTGAAATCTCAGACAATGCGAGAATACATAACCTTCTTAAGATCTGCCACATAGAGGATCGGCACGATCATCGCTAGGTAAGCATAGTGAATTGGCAGTCTAGCCATCCGGGCCACTGCCCCAACCACAAGCATCATTATGAAAACAAAGACACCTAAAACACGCATCGCAGCAGGAGCCCTCTTCAGTGCTGCTGCCCTGTCCTTCGCCAGCTGTTCGAATTACGATAGCCACGCTAAAAACGATGCCGCCACCGGCGCCCTGCTCGGAGCTGCCGCAGGCGCGGCCATCGGTAAAGATTCAGGCAACACCGGAACCGGCGCAGCCCTCGGAGCCGCAGTCGGCGGTGGAGCCGGATACGCCGTCGGTAACGAGAAAGACAAACGCTACTACCGCTAATCGCTCACACGCTCACCCACCCCATGAGGGCCTGGCAGTTCGCCGGGCCCTTTTTTTATGCGCAGCTACTAACAAAAATGGATTGCATGATGCCCAGCATGACGATGCAGAGCGCACCACAGGCACCACAAACCCTCAATCGCTGAAAACACACCAGGCGTCCACAACCCCTTTAAAATCTAGGTTTACAGACCATTTCCCACCCAACCAACAGGCTGGCATGCTCACTGCAAATACGAAGATGCTATGAAAACAAACAACCTACTACTTATAACAGCTGTTACGGGTTCATTGTTCACCCTGCCACTTTCGGCAACCCCTTACACCCACCCAGACGGGGCTTGGATCACGGTGACAGGTAAAGTCACCAAAACATCGCCTAGCGCCTTCATCCTCGATTACGGCAAAGGCGCCATCACCGTAGAAATGGACGATTACGATTGGTATGCCGAGGGCAGCGATATTCTAGTAGACGACAAAGTCGTCGTGACCGGAAGAATCGATGCGGATGAAGACGAGCCTCGCACGATCGAAGCCAGTTCCGTTTTTGTCAAAGGTGAGAACCTTACCTTCTACGCCAGCGCCAGCGATGATGAGGATGTCCGTAAACCCGTCAGAATCGATGTTGTTGAGAAAATACCTACCTTCTCGTTTTACGGTAAAGTCACTAGCATCGATGGCGACACAATGACGATGGATAACGGCTACCAAGTTATCACTGTCAACACCTCCGAACTCTCCGAGAACGCGTTTGACGATGATGGTGACATCCAGCTGGAAATCAACGATTGGGTCACCACCACCGCCCATGTCCACACCGACTATGCGAGCACCAATGTGCTCAATGCCTCAACGGTGATTGAACACGAGAAATAGTAATACACACGCAAGCGAATCAGGCATCAGCCTCATTCCCACCCGACCGCTCATTTTCGAGCCGTCGGGTTTTGCCGTGTAGAAACGTTACGCTAATCGTGCAAAGCGCTCCCAACAGACCTCACCACATTGCATAATGCACGATTCTCACGAGGCGAAACCGTTGACCGCAATTTGTATTCGCAGTGACCGCATTTCATCAGGCCCAACCAACCGACCTCATAACCTGTTGAAAACATGACGCTTACGAACATCAAAAACTCCCCCTTTCCATATCCCTCCGCTAAGCACAGGGAGGAGACGTCGGCTTGGTATGTTAATTGCGATAGTTTGTTCCATGAACGCACCACCAATGTTCTCCCCCGCTCTTGGAATTTGCGCCATTTTGGTCTTCTCTGCCTGCTCAAGCTTCGCTGATACGCCACGTTCCGATCGGGCGATTTACCGAGATATCCAGCACTCCTTCGGTTCCATTCCGGAGCTCCGCACCTCCCAGCTCAACGTGCAGGTGCGTGATGGCCTGGTGGCCGTTCGCGGTCACGTCGACTCTTTGAATCAACACCAGCAAGTCATACACAAAGTGACCAAGGTTCGCGGTGTCGTCTATCTCGTGGATACCCTTTTCATCATCGGCTCAGAACGTCGAAAAGAAGCTGCCGTGAGACAAAACCTCGCCGCCACGCTTAGGCTGGATACACAACTGGATTATCTGAACCTGCAAGTCACCACCAAAGGATCTCACCATCACATCTCAGGTCTGATCATTCATCCGTCGCAGGAAAAGCGCATCCGTAAGGTTGCCCGTCAAGTTCCTGGTGTGAATCGCATTACGACCGATCTCCACCTCAGCAACGCACTGACAGAGCGTTAACACACATCCCCTTTGCTTAGTTGACACCCACCTCTGCCCACCCTCATGCTGAACTCTGTAGGTTGCAAACAGCACTTCACTCACACTTTATGAAAGAAACTTTGGATATTCTGGTCGTCGATGATGAACAATCTATCAGAGACGCCACCATCACCGCCTTGGAAGTTGAAGGCCACTACGCCGAGCCTGCCGCCAATATCAAATCCGCCGAAATGCGGCTCAAGGAAGTGGAATACGATCTCGTCTTTCTCGATTTGCGCCTTGGCGATGAGGATGGGCTAACTTTGTTAGAATCTCTTCAAAAAAGTCACCCCCGTCTTCCGGTGGTGATTTTCACAGCGTATGCATCCGTCGATACCGCGATCAAGGCCACCCAGTTAGGCGCCTTCGATTATCTGGAAAAACCGTTCACTCCCGATCAGATTCGCGCCATTCTCGCCAAGGTCAGGAAACAGATCAACACCCAGAAAG
This sequence comes from Oceaniferula flava, assembly GCF_016811075.1. Lineage (NCBI taxonomy): Bacteria > Pseudomonadati > Verrucomicrobiota > Verrucomicrobiia > Verrucomicrobiales > Verrucomicrobiaceae > Oceaniferula > Oceaniferula flava. The sequence continues at coordinate 40,037 of NZ_JAFBGL010000001.1, read as the reverse complement.
AGATCGTCACTCTGGAAACCAAGGTGAACGATCTCAAAACGCAAGTCATCGCGAACTCACCGGAGCCGCGTTTCGAGTCGGAAGATCCAATCATGCAGAAGGAGCTGAGCACCCTGTTCCGCGCAGCCCCCACATCGGCATCCATTCTAATCCTCGGTGAGAGCGGCACCGGCAAGAGCGTGGTGGCCCGCGCCGTGCACGATCGCAGCTCCGTCGCGGATAAGCCCTTTGTCACGGTCAGCTGCCCCAGCCTCTCGAAAGAATTGCTGGAAAGCGAACTCTTCGGTCACGTCAAAGGGGCCTTCACTGGTGCGGTGAAAGATGCTTGGGGAAAGGTGCATGCAGCCAATGGCGGCACTCTTTTCCTCGATGAAATCGGTGAGCTCCCGATGGAAATCCAGCCGAAGCTGCTACGCCTCCTGCAGGAGAGGGAATACGAGCGACTGGGCGAAAACAAAACCCGCTCGGCCAACGTCCGCGTCATCGCCGCCACCAATAAGAACCTCATGCAGAGTGTCGAGGATGGTGAATTCCGCGAGGACCTCTTCTATCGCCTGAATGTCATTTCCGTGGAAATGCCACCTCTCCGTTCGCGTTTGAAGGACTTGGAATGCTTCGCCAACAGCTACGTCGATTACTTTGCCAAACAGATCGGCCGCCCACTCTCCGGCTTTTCCAAAAAAGGGCTGGAGGCACTGAAGGCCCATCCATGGCCAGGAAACCTCCGCGAGCTCAGGAACTCGGTGGAACGCGCTGTCATTCTCTGTGCGGACAAGTTGATCGAACCTGCCGACCTCCCATCCCCGGCAGACGCCTCTTTGACCAGCCCAAAACACGATGCTATCCTTGGCAGTGACCTGACTCTCGAAGAGCTGGAGGCCGAGCACATCAAGCGCGTGATCGAGCGCACCAACAGCTTACAAAAAGCCGCAGAAATCCTGGGAATTGACAAAACCACTCTCTATCGAAAGCGCAAACGCTACGATAACCTCGATTAATCCCCTTCCCCCCCCCTGAACACACACAAGCCATGCCCGACCCGAAAAAAGCCAATGCCTCTCTGTCTTCCGTAAGTCACGATCTAAAAAGCCCTCTCACAGGAATACGCATGATGTCCCACCTGCTCATGGAGCAGGGTGTAGGCCCTCTCAATGAACAGCAAGAACGCATGATGCAAAGCATCATCACAGATACCGAACGCCTGCTTGAAGCGATCAACACCCATTTTTCCAGCACCCCTGAGGACCAGGACCAAGACTAGCGCCCTTCTAAGTTGCTGATAATTTTACATTCTGACATTGCACAGCAGCTGATTTCCAGATGATATTGTTTTCGGCCATATAACGTTTGAGGCCTAACAATAACGCATGTCAACTCCCACAGAACAAAGTAACGCACTTGCGTTGGATTCTTTGCTTTCGTTTGCTCCCATCGGCTTGGCATTTTTTGATCCGGCTGGAGGATGTATCCGGATCAACGACTACTTGGCCCACATCAACAACCTCCCGGCTGATGAACATCTGGGGAGACATATTTCAGATCTCTACCCGAGTGCCGGACCTGTTTTGGAAAAAAAGATCCAGCAGGTGTTCACCGAAGGTGAGCCAAGCCCATTATTCGAGCTCCATATCACTACCCAAAATGGTCTGGGAAAACAGAACTCGTCAATCTGCCTATTCCCTGTCACGGGCGCAGACAATGCTGTCACTGAAGTGGGCGCTGCCATTTTTCTCCACCAAAACCAGGTCACCGAGGAAGGCCTCCACACACCTCACGAGTTAGCATTCCGCCACTTGGCAGAAACTCTACCACAGGTTGTCTGGACTTCTGACCCCGAAGGAAACATCGACTACATCAGCCCACAATGGTCAGACCTAACAGGGCTTAGTGCCGATTCTGAAAATTACACCCAGATCAACGATTTCATCCACCCCGACGACCGAGCATCCACCGAGGAAGCATGGCAGGCATCCGTGGCCAATGGTGAGATTTACGATCACACCTACCGCCTCAAGAACACCGCCGGAGAATACCGCTACCACACGGCCAGAGCTGTTCCAGTTCGCGACCAGGACGGCAATATCTCAAAATGGTATGGCACCACCACTGATGTTGAGGATCAGAAGCGGATTGAGCTTTCATACAAACAAGCCACCGAGAGCAAGGACATGTTCATCGCCGTTCTGGGCCACGAATTACGGAACCCGCTCGCCGCGATTTCCACTCACTATGAGGTGCTCAATCACCCGAATGTCGATGAGACCCAACGCCAGAAGTCATTGAAACAACTTGGCGAGCAAATCAAGCAACTCAGTGGCCTGATCGAGGATACATTGGACGCCTCGCGATTGACATCGGGGAAATTGCGCGTCGAGAAACGACCATGCGATATCAGCCAATTAGTGGAAAACGCGGTGGATGGATACTCGATCCGCGCCCGCGAGGAAGATCTCACGTTGAATTTTCAGGCCCCCACGGATGCGTTATGGATCGACGCCGATCCTGTCCGTATTTCCCAGTGCATCAACAACCTGATCAGCAACTCCCTCAAATTCACCGATCCGGGAGGTAAAGTTCAAGTTTCGGTAGCTGAATCTGCCGACCATCAATCGGTCGAGATCACCGTCCAGGACAATGGCATCGGAATGAAACCCGATGAAATTGAATCCTTGTTCAAGCCCTTTGAGCAAAGCAACGATGCTGGTCACCGGAGTAAAGAAGGCCTTGGGCTCGGACTGGCGGTGGTTCACAAGATCGTCGAACTGCATGACGGCCACATCCAAGCCAAGAGTGAAGGCGCAGGAAAAGGAACCTCGGTTACGATGGCATTCCCCGCCATCGACAAACCGGTGCGCACCAGTGGCAGCAACGATACGACTAGCACCTCGACCACCCGCACCGCTCATATATTGCTCATTGATGACGACGAAAGCGTTGCCACGTCGCTAGCTCTGTTCTTCGAATTGGAAGGCCACGAGGTCACCGTAGCGCACTGTGCTGGTTCAGCCTTCAAAGCCTTGGAACAAGGACACCCGGATATTATTTTCTGCGATCTCACCCTCGAGGGAGACAAAAATGGATGGGAATTCGCCGAGCAGTTGTTGGCGGAACGAGAGTCTGCCAGCATCCCCTACCTAGTGGCACTGTCTGGGCATACACAGAAAGAGTATCGTGAAAAAAGCGCCGCTGCGGGCTTCGATGAACACCTCAGCAAACCTCCAGTTCCAGAAGAATTGAGGCGTAGCATCGTCAAGGCCCGACATCAGGCGGATAGCCGTCGCTCTGGCTAAATCGCTGTGAGCTATCATCGATAAAAAAGGACTCCCCCTGAAGTGGAGGAGTCCTGTATTGATGATCGATTGCTAAACGAGCAAGGTCATCCAATGTGATTCTTATCAGACGCTTTTTCTACCGAAGATAAGCGATAGGATCCACACGACGAGGAACACGACAAAGAGAATTTTAGCAACTCCTGCCGCAGCTCCCGCGATGCCAGTGAAGCCTAATACGGCGGCAATGATAGCGACTACGAGGAATACGAGTGTCCAGTGTAACATAATATTATAGGGTTAGTTGTTTGTGGTAATATGAGATTTGATAGCCAGATTCAGACTAGTCGGTAGCTTCTTCAACTTTGTCACCGGCTTCTTCGACGGCATTATCCATTTTCTCTCCGGCACGTTCGGCAGGACCTTCTTTTTCACAACTGGCCAGGAACAAAGCTCCAGCACAAACGCAGATGGCACCTAACAATGTCCGTGATACCGGCTTCTTCCGGATGACACCCAATGATTCGGACACCGCGTCCGTGGTCTGATGTGATAATTGGTTGGCGAGCTCTTTTACTTTGGTTGTTTTCATAACATCTCTACTTTAAGCAATCAGTAGCCCAACCCAGGAAAACAGAACCGAAAACGCCCCAAATCCCGACGGAACAAGGGACAGCGAACACTAACATATAACAGAAAACTGTTAGCAAACACCGACTAAGCATGCACATTACCACTCATGACCGTGCAAAACACACACTGATCACTGTGCTGTCATGCTTATCTAACTCCGCATCACAGCGGAATCAGCCAGCACTCGGGCATCGTCCAGAGCTATTCCATGTTTCTCTCGAACTGGCGTTGAGTCCAGAATGCTGAACACGCGGAACCAATTTTCCAAGCAGGGCTCATCAACATGCATCTGGATACTTTCTTCCAGTAACTCAGCCGCCACTCCGAACTCCAAACGCCGGGCATGCACAAAGGCTTGCTCGACTGTGCTTGGATTGTCGTTGTGCGCTTCCAGTACATCACTGACAAATTTCCGCAGTTCCTGCAAAGAAAGAGGTTTGGCGATAAAGTCGACAACACCATTGCGCACAGCGGAAAGAATTGCCCGCTCGGTGACATGGGCGCTGCACACGACCACTCGGGTCATATCCCCTCGATCACGCATCTGGTTCAGCACGTCCAAACCCGTTAGACCAGGCATATTGAGGTCCAACACAATGAGATCAAACTTTTCATGCTGCAACGCAGCCAAGGCTTCGTAACCATCACCACAGCTGGCAATTTCACGGTTAGCTCCCATCAATGCCATTTCCAAACCGACACGCAGCGAGGGCTCGTCATCTACGACGAGGATCCTGTGAGTCATGTCTATGGGGTCAGCCATCATATAAAGCACCTGTGGTTACGGTAACATTTATAGCTAGCGCAAAGCGTGCCAAAGTATAACCGCTACCCATTTCATGACTCAAGAGTAAAATAGAATCACTGGGATGCCGCAAAAAGTCCTGATTTCATAAGGCATTACTGCCCTACCTCAAGGGAGATCATCCACGGTGACGCGACCTTTATCATCAAAGACCATCCCTCACCACAGTGATGCAGATTGCATTCCACCCATCTGAAAACATTGCAGATTGTATGATTTAGAGGCTCTGCACGCAGGCCCAAATCGTCAGACAAAATGCTCTATTCCCCATGTTAGCGAGGCTGAGCCCTCTTCTTTTCATCTGGCATACTGATCGCAATAAAGATGATGAACTACAACAAACACATTATGAAATTAGACTCCTATGAAAAACTACTCGTCCACGAACTCAAGGACCTTTACAGCGCTGAAAAGCAAATTTTGAAAGCACTGCCGAAGTTGTCTGAGGCAGCGAATAACCCTCAGCTCAAGCGTGCATTTGATAATCATCGTGAGGAGACCAAGAAACATATCTCCCGCATTGAGGAAGTGTTTAACCAGCTCGATTTCGAACCTGGCGGAGAACATTGCTCAGGCGCGGAGGGCCTAATTGAAGAAGGCGAGGATATGATCGCTCTGGATGGTGATGAAAACGTCAAAGACGCTGGCCTGATTTGCGCCGCCCAACGCGTCGAACACTACGAGATGGCTGGTTACGGCAACGCCTTATTCCTCGCCACCGCCTTGGGCAAGGACAGCATTGTCGAGATTCTGCGCAAGACGCTCGAAGATGAAGGCAAGGCGGACCGTGACCTTACCCACATCGCCAAACAGGAAATCCTCTCCAGCATGGCCGTCGCCTAACACGTGCCAATGGCAATTTTAACAGCAACACATCAACCTCAAAACTAACAAAAACTATGAGTACAAAAACACAAGACATCAATACCGAATGCATCAACACCTGCAACAGCCTGCTACGCGGCGAACTTTCTGCCGTGGAAACCTATGAGAAGGCGATTGCCAAATACCCATCAGAAAAGGAAACAGCCACCCTGTGCCGAATCAAAGAGGAGCACCAAGCTTCAGTCCGCGATCTGCAGGAGAACATCAAGGCCATGTGCGGCATCCCAGACACAGATTCCGGCAGCTGGGGAACGTTTGCTACCGCGGTCCAAGACACAGCCAACCTCTTCGGCGAGGAATCCGCGATGGCGGCTCTCAAACAGGGCGAAAAACACGGCGAGAACGAATATTTCGAGGCAATCGATAACGATTCAACACTTCCTGCATGCCGCACGTTGATCCAGACCCGACTGCTGCCACGGGTAAAAGCCCACGTTCAGACGATCGATAGTCTGAGCTAATTGCCACACGTAGCCCAAAGAGGTCGTTGCCCGACCTCACACATCCCCGTCCGCTCACTGCGGCCGGGGATTTTTTTTGCAGAGAACACAGCCCATCCGCTCAAATGGTCCAGGCCACAAAAAGCAGTTGGATTTTCCAATTCTCCCCCTATCATTCAGCCACCAAGCACCTTCTGCAACGCCACCATTATGCCACTCTGGATCCCTCCCGTTCTCGCCTTCCTCGCAGGCTCCATCCCATTCGGACTTCTCATTGCCAAAGCAAAAGGAGTCAATATTCGCGAACATGGTTCCGGTAATATTGGAGCCACCAATGTGCTGCGTGTTGTGGGTAAGCCATACGGCATCGGTTGCCTAATCCTCGATCTCCTCAAAGGCCTGATTCCCACGCTGATCGGCATCAGCTTGATTCGCTACGCAGGCAGCTCTAATCCCATGGCCATTGATGCGCTGAAGCCCTACGCAGTGGAGCTCCCGATCTTGAACGCCCAGATTTTGCAAATCCTCACCGGCCTCGCCGCCATCATCGGGCACAACTACTCGCCATGGATCGGCTTCAAAGGAGGCAAAGGCATCGCCACATCCGGCGGCGTGCTGATTGCGCTCATGCCTGCCGCCGTCGTGATCCTGGTGCTGATCTGGCTGATTCTTTTCTTCACCACCAAATACGTCTCCGTCGCTAGCATCGGTGCAGCACTCTGCCTCCCTATCTTAACCATCGGAGGCTCCGCATTCCACGGTAAGTTGGCCGATGGAACTTGGAACAAACCACTTTTCGTCTTCTCCATCGTCGTGGCTCTCATGGCGGTATGGCGACACCGCTCTAACATCGTCGCTTTGAAAAACGGCACCGAAAACAAATTCTCCAAGAAGAAAAAGAAATGATCAATCGCGCAGCAATTCTCGGAACTGGATCGTGGGGAACTGCCCTGGCAACCTTGCTGGCGCAGTCGCTCGATGAAGTTTGCCTCATCGGCCGCAACGCCAAGACGGCCGATGAAATCAACCAGCATCACACCAATCACCACTACCTCCCAGAACTCACCCTGCCGGAGAACATCACGGCATGCACGGATATTGCCGCAGCGGCAACATATCCGCTGGTGCTCTTCGTGGTGCCCACCTCCGCCACCGAGGCCACGGCCAAACAACTCGCTGAAATCAATCTGCCGAAGGAGACTATCCTCGTTTCCTGCTCCAAGGGCATCGCCGCCCACACTGGCGAGCGCATGAGCCAGCTGATCCACGCCCACCTTCCGGAGAACCCGCTAGCGGTGCTCTCCGGTCCGAATCATGCCGAGGAAGTCTGTAAGAGCCTCGCCACCTGCGCGGTGATCGGGGCGGACGACCACGCCCTGGCCGAGCAGCTGCAGAAAATCTTCACCACCAACGCATTCCGCTGTTACACCAGCGATGACGTCGCCGGCATCGAGCTGGGCGCCGCGATGAAAAATGTCTTTGGCATCGCCGCCGGCATCGCCGACGGTCTGGGGCTGGGCGATAACGCCATCGCCGCTTTGGTCACCCGAGGGCTGGCGGAAATGACCCGACTCGGCACCCGTCTCGGCGGCAAGATGGAAACCTTCATCGGTCTCTCCGGCGTGGGCGACTTGATGGCCACCTGCTACTCACCCCACTCGCGCAACAACCGCGTGGGCAAGGCACTGGGCAAGGGAGGCAAGCTCGAGGACATCGTCGCCAATCTCGGCATGGTCGCCGAAGGGGTGCCAAACACCAAATCAATTCACGAAGCCGGCCTCAAGGCCGACATCCGCACCCCGCTGACCGATGCGGTCTACCAGATTCTTTACGAGAACAAACCAGCCTCCGAGGCACTCGAAGAGCTGCTCACGCGCGACACCCGCCCAGAGGCGGATTAGAAAAAACATCGCAACCATGCAAGCCACCACCATCGCAGAAGGAAATTACCTCGGTCTCTACTCTCGAGACGGCTGGGAGTTTTCTGACCGACCCAATGCCACCGGCGTCGTCGGTATCCTTCCGATCACCGCTGACGGCCAACTGGTGCTCATCGAGCAATACCGGGTGCCCGTGCAGGCACGTATGATTGAGATCCCTGCCGGCTTGGTGGGTGACGAGGAGGAGTTCCAGGGCGAGTCCTTGGCCGACTGTGCAGGCAGGGAGTTATTGGAAGAAACCGGTTACCGTGCCGGCGTCATCACCCACCTACTCAGCAGCCCCACCTCGGCGGGTATGACCTCGGAAACCACCCACTTTTTCGCCGCCACGGATCTCCACAGAGAGAGCGCCGGCGGAGGCACCGAGTCTGAGGACATCACCGTGCACCACATTGCCATCGCCGAACTGACGGACTGGCTGAAACAGCAGGAGAGTGCGGGCAAGTTGATCGATTTTAAAATCCACGCCTGCATGTTCCTTGCCCAGCAATCCGGGCTGACCACCAGCGAGGCTTAATCACTTCCCCCCTATTTTCATGCGCTTCGGAGGTATTGAACGACTTTATGGAAAGTCTGCGATGGAGAAATTCGCGCAGGCACACGTGTGCATTGTTGGCATCGGAGGCGTCGGTTCCTGGGCCGTAGAAGCTCTCGCCCGGTCCGGTATTGGCAGGATCACCATGATTGATCTGGATGAGATCTGCGTAACCAATATCAACCGACAACTGCACGCAATGGACGGAGAGATTGGCCGACAAAAAACAGCCGCCATGGCGAGCCGCATCAACGCCATTCATCCCGACTGCGAAGTGGTCTGTTTGGAAACCTTTTTCAGTCATCGCAATGCCGATGAAATCCTCGATCAGGGCTATGACTTTGTCATCGATGCCATCGATCAGGTGCAATCCAAGGCCCTATTGTTAGATGGCTGTCACAAACGAGGCATTCCGGTGATCAGCTGTGGTGGTGCCGGAGGTTTACGCGATCCGTCGTTGATTAAAATCGACGACATCGCCCGTTGTCACAACGATCCTCTGATGAATCATGTGCGCATCAACCTCCGTAAAAAATATGGATTCCCCGCCGGCCCAAATCCGGTAACTAAGCGGAAGCTGAAACTTTTTGGGATCGACTGTATCTTCTCGTCGGAGCGACCGGTCTACCCGCAGTGCGACGGAGAGGTTTCCGTGCAGCGCCCTAAACACGAGCCGGGTGAGAGCAGCCGGATCAACTGCGTGTCCGGATTCGGTAGCAGCACCCACATGACAGCCACTGTCGGTTTCTTTGCCGTATCGCGCTGTCTTAAGCAACTGAGCGAGCATTAGTTTGCCCAAAGAATCGGCTACGCCTCCACGTATCCATGCTTGAGGTAACGACCGTTTAAGATTATCTTCCGCCCGCAGCGGAGATCTTACCTCCTCCCTACAAAAATCCTACTCATGAGCGAATGGACTGACATCGGTGACCAACTACGCGAAGCCCGCGAAAAAAAGGGCGTCGATATCAAGGATGTTGCCCACGCCACACGTATTCCACTCGCCACCCTGACCGCTCTCGAGGAGAGCAATTACTCCATCTTCCCCAGCCCCACCTATGCGCGAAGCTTTTTGGCGCAATACAGCGAATACCTCGGGGTGGATGCTCACGAGTGGGTGGAAGCTTTCGAGACTGGTGACGTGCTCTCCAACGTCAACGACCACGAGTATCTCAAATCACACAACGAGCACATTGGCGCTAACGAAGGCGACCCTAGCCGAAGCTACACTTCATCCAGAAAAGACGATAAGGCATCCGGTAATGGAGCCTCTGTATTCCAGGCAGCCACCGTTTTCCTGATCACCGCAGCCCTAATCGGCGGCGGCATCTATGCCTACAATAAGTTCGAACCAAGCTTCACCGGAGGAGGCGACAGCTCAGCCTCAGATACCGAAGATGGGGGGCAGGCAACGACAGACGGTTCCGGAGAACAAAACTCTGGAGAACAAGACTCGAACACCCGAGCAAACGGAAACACAGCCCGTTCACCCCAGGCAAAGACGCCCCAAGGATCGGACACAGCGATCACCGTCGCAGACCCTGCGCCCAAGGCAATCCCCGCGCCACCAGCCGAAACAAACGAAACTACCCAACCCCGCCTGGGACCACCGCCCAAAGCCATGGTCATCGAGGAAGAGGAGTAAGTCCGTCGAGGAAGAGGAGTATGTCCCTAGTGACCAGTTCCTGAATTGGTATAGCCAGAAATGCTGTGCCCAGAGTGAGTATGCCCGAAGATGCGTTGTTTTACGCAGCCTTTCTTAACAGGGCCACCATCACGCCTTGGATAATCAATTCGCGGGCGGGAATGAGATCGGGGTAATCTTCGTTTTCGGCGTGCAGGAAGGGTTTGCCATTTTCCACGACGTAACGCTTGAGGGTCGTTTCTCCATCGATGAGGGCCGCCACGACATCTCCCTTGCGTGGTTCACGAAATTCTAACACCACAGTGTCACCGTCACAAATGTGGGCATCAATCATCGAGTCACCACGGACTTTGAGGGCAAAGGTGCGGGCGTTGGCGCGCATGCCGAGGGAGGCGATATCGATCGAGATACAGCCTTCTTTTTCAGACTCCACATCCTGCGCCATCCCTGCGGCGATACTGCCGTAGAGGGGGATGTCGACAATTTCTTCACGTTCCATTTCCTCCGGGAAACCGATGCCGCAGGCCTTGTTCGCCTTGCGCACAATCACCCCCTTGCGTTCGAGAGCACGAAGGTGGGACATGGCGGCCGTTTGGCTGGCAAAGTTAAAGTGGTGTTGGATATCGCGCGTCGAAGGCATAAAGCCCTCCTTGCGGTGAGTTTCCTTGAGGAAATCGAGAACCTCTTGCTGGCGTTTGGTTAATTTGACTTCGGACATGACTAAAATGGATGAGTGGTTAAAAGGGAATACGGCCACCGTGTGGCAACCTTTGAACTGACGGCACATGAACACTGTTCTCTGGAACAATAACACGTTCAAATGACTGAACAAGCGGAAATTGGCGAGGTGGTGTTTTTTCCACCGTGTGATGGTCGTGCCCCTTGAGCGATACATCTCATCGCTCGGGCAAGCTGACGAATGAGGTGACTTTATGCTTTCCCTCCCCTGCCCGCCCAAGTGAATATGGAACGACTTCAATCGTCACTAACCATATACCATCATGAGCACTGAATTTAATTCCCCCCAGATCCCCGCCATGGGCCTCGTTGCCAACCTCGAGGAAGACGACCGTCTTTTGCTGAGCAGCTACGGCGAATTCCTCCCCGTGCAGGAGGATCAGTTACTGATCGAGGAAGGTCAGGAACAAGACGCCCTTTATTTGGTCATCTCCGGTATTCTGCATGTGCATACTGATGACGGGGAAAAGCGAACTCTAATGGCACGCGTGGAACCCGGTGAAAGCCTCGGGGAAATCAATATGTTCGATCCCGGCACCGCCAGTGCCTCCGTCACAGCCAAGACCTTCAGCCAGGTCTGGAAAGCAACGCGTGACGATGTCGAGGCTTTCATGCATGAATACCCGGACGCTGGCAACCAGCTCCTCACCGCGATGGTGGCCGAGATGAGTCGGCGTATTCGCCACATGAACGAAAAGCTCGCCGCGATTGAAGCCGAGGCTGCTTATCGCAGCTTCTGGGAATAGCTCTATCCGTAATCCCCCCCACCACCTTACTTCCCCCACCTTTCACCTTCTCTTCTTTTTCGTGCCTGACCTTTTCATCGTAGCCTCGCTGATTGGCTCCCCTCACAGTGTCTCTGGTTTGTTTTTTCTTTTCATGGCTTTAGCGATCGGTCACGTGCTCGCGGACTTCCCCCTGCAAGGCCCGTTCATCGCCGATGCCAAAAACCGCCACGCCGACCTGAGCAAATACTTTGGAAACGACACCCCGTCCGGTGTCTGGATCCACGCCCTCACTGGCCACGCTCTCATCCACGCCGGCGCAGTCTGGCTGATTACCGGCTCGGCAGTGTTAGGAGTCATCGAACTGGTGCTGCACTGGATCATCGACTACCTCAAATGCGAACGCTGGATCGGATTCAATGCTGATCAAATCCTACACTACGTCTGCAAACTCATATACGCGATGATGATTTATTTGGGTGTTTATTGGATTGGTTGATTGGCTACTGGCTACTGGCTACTGGCTACTGGCTACTGGCTACTGGCTACTGCCCCCTGACCACCGACCACCGACCACCGACCACCGACCACCGGCAACGCGGGTTTTACCTCTTACATTAGCTCAGGTAAGAGCGGCAGAGACTAGCCGGTGGTGAAGCTCTGCGAAACCACCGGATTTGGGGACTACTTTTATCGAGCGCCGGAGGTGCAGCAGAAGGTTTGAGCTTTGCGGGATGCCACCCTTCTGTCATCCCGCTGGGATTTGACGCCTTGCATGGGCTGATCCCCGGGTTTCACCACGGGGCTAGCCTATATCGCCCCGGCCGGGGCTGGCTAAGCTTGAGCAACCCATCTTGCCTCAGCGACCAAACCTTCCCTCAAAATCGAAATTCAGGCCACCACCCGCTTGGGGAAGATGAATTCTGCAAAACAGACAAAGAGGATCGTGCTCAGCGGCAGGATCATTATTACCAACGCGCAAAGCCAGCTCTCGCCTCCAAGACGAGAGCTCGCATCAGGCCCCTGATGCACGACAAGGTGATTCGAAGAATACGTCTTCGCCAATTCCTTATTATACTTGTTGCGTAGCTCAGCGCGTATCGCTTGAGCCCTCTGATACTCTTTTTTAGCCAATGCGATGTCATCGGACGATGAGGGTTTCTCAAGAGTCAGAGAGCTTGGCTCTCTGTGAGTTTGATCTTGCAGTTGGCGAAGTCGCCGAGATATCTCACGCACACGATCGCTTTTATTTTGAAATTCAATCTGAATCGCCTTCAGTTGCTCTTGCCTATGCGCGCTAGCAAGTTGCTTTCTTCGCAACCGATACTCGTCGATCACGTATAGGAGAATTGCTTTGGAAAAAGCCGCATCGTGCGTTGTTGCTGTTATTCTCACGTATCCAGTCTCGCTGTCTGTCTCTGTAGCCAAGACCTCCGACAACTTTTGAATTGCCGTCCGCCGATCACCTCCAAGTTCGGCTCGGATACTTTGATTATCTAACATCAGATCAATCAACGATGGTGTAACCACACGGTTTTCGAAAGCTGGGGACATGAATGCCCGGGTTTGAAACTCCCTGTTCGATGAAACTTTATGAGAAACTATCGGGTCGATCTCGTGGATTGGTAAAGTTTCTACCACCACCGAGGATGTATACTTCATCTCAAGCCAGCCCCTCGATGTGGACAAGTGGGCCAGCAGTCCGCTGAGAAGGATCAGTAGGATGATCTCCAACCACCACCAACGGGTCAGCATGCTCAAGAAACGCGACATCTCTCTATACATCCACCCGCTTGGGGAAGATAAATTCTGCGAGGTAGCAGAGGGTCAGGGCGACGATCGTGGCGAGAGGAATCGATATGGCGGTGAACAGGGTGGTGTAGAATGCTCGGCCTTTGGTGCTGGGATGGGAGGCGAGTGATGGCTGTTCGTGGACGATTGCAGGATGCGAGGCAGAGTTCGCTGTGAGGTGTTCAATTTGGATCTGTTGCTCGGTCTCCTCGGAGCTCTGCTTGGCTGCTTGATAATCCTTACGTGCCTGGTTGAAGTCTTCCGAAGAACGGGTGATGTGGCTGCCTTGTTGCTGACGGAGTCGAACTCTTTCCTCTAAGCCAGCCACACGCTCTTCCACCAACTTGAGCTTTATTTTGAGGGTTTCTTTCACGCTCAGGGCTCGGTTTTTCATCGTAGCTTTCAGCTCCGCCAGCTGCTTTTCTTTCACACGCAGCTCTGGGTGGCCCTCGCCCAGTCCGGCATTTTTCAGATCCTGGAGTTCCATGTAGGCTCGCATGTATCTCTCGTAGTGTTTTTTTGCCGCTGCATTTGGCGATTCCTCATAGTGTAGCAGCAACATGGTTTCATTATCCTCGAGCAGGAGAAGTTTATAGATTTCAAAGACGAGCTGTTCTTTTTCCTGCCTCGCCTCATAGAGTTGCTTTTCCACGAGGGTTGCCGATTGCGCCTGATCGGCAAGCTTGCTTGTGTGAGCTCCGTTTTCCTCCTTCCAGATGATGCCCATTTTTTGCGCCACTTGAATCAGGTCGGCGCGTTTCTCAGCCAAACGTTTACGACTCTGTTCCAGCTCCTGCTGCAGCGCCTCAAGCTGCTCCTTGTTCTGCTGGACCTCCAGCTCGGTGCGGCGAGCCACGTAGGTTTGATAGACGGCGGTAACAGCATCCTTCGCAATCACCGGGTCTTCATCGCGGTAGGAAATCTCGATCAGATCCGTTCCGCGTAGAGTCTTCACCTGGAGCGACCGCTGCACGCGCTCAAGCGCGGCAGTTTGATTGCCGCCGAGCCGATTGATCAGGTCCGATTCCTTCAGCGCGCGCTTGAGCGTGGCCTCGGCACGAGCAATCTCGATTTGGGTGTTCAGAAAGGTGTTTGGGTGACTGGCCGATGGGGAACTGACCGTGCCCGATGCCTTGGATGTCATGCTCACCGCGGGGCTTTCCTTAACTTCGATCAAGGCTCTTGATTCGTAGAGCGGTCCGCGCATGCCAAACCACGAAGTGAGCATATAAGCTGATCCGATGATGACCAAGAGGCAGAGCAGTGCCAAGATCCACCAGCGGCGCATAACGCGGCTGGGTCGGAGGTGACCGGGGGAGATCGCGCGCTGCACGGGCATATCAGGAGGCTGATTCATGCCTTATAAGACACCAAGAGGCTGGGAATGTTCAAGGTCAATACACCGCCTGCCCCACAGCGAGGCTCAGCCGTGGACAGGAAGTTAGAAAATAGAGCCCAGTAGAACAGGTGGAGCTCGCCCAGGAGTTGGGCGGTGAATCGGATCAGGGCAAAAAAAACGCTAAGCCTTGGCCCCGGATCGGAGCCTGAAAGCTTAGCGTTGTGTTGAAGAGGTCAGCTGCAGCCGTTCGACTACAGCATATCGGTTTGCTTAGGCGGGAGCGCCTACGGCTTCGCCGGCCAAGGGATCGTCATCACTGGATGGAGCATCGGCGATGGGCTTCTTGGCAACACCACTGTCGGTCTGATTACCGGGGATCGTGGTATTACTGGGAGGTGTTGGTGGGTTTTTCATCTCGCCGTGCTCGATGATTTCCTCAACTTGCTGGGCATCCAAAGTTTCGTATTCGAGCAAAGCCTTGGAAAGCTTCACAAGAGCCTCGTTGTGCTCAATGAGCATGGCCTTGGCTTTAGCGTAGGCGTCATCGATGAGGGTTTTAATTTCCTCGTCAATCTTGCGAGCAGTAACTTCGGAGTAACCGCGGGACGATCCTACATCGCGAGCCACAAAGACCTCACCGCGTTCCTCGCCATATTCGACCATGCCGAGATCGGCACTCATGCCCCACTCGCAGACCATTTTGCGAGCAATGTTGGTGGCCATGCGGATATCGCCGACGGCTCCGTTGGTGACATTTCCAAAAGTGATCTCCTCGGCAACACGACCGCCCATGGCGACGACTAACTGATCGACCAACTCCTTCTGACGGTAGGTGAATTTATCCTCCTCCGGCAAGAACATGGTGGATCCCAAGGACGGGCCACGCGGGATGATGGTGACCTTGTGAAGCGGGTCGGTGTGTTCCAACAGCACGTTGAGAATGGCGTGGCCTGCCTCGTGGTAGGCGGTGTTCTCCTTCTCTTTCTCGCTGAGGGCGAGGCTGCGGCGTTCACGGCCCCAGCGGACTTTATCACGAGCTTCCTCCATCTCGGCGATGGTGACGGAATCCAGTCCTTTGCGCGCGGCAAGTAGGGCTGCTTCGTTGATCAAGTTGGCCAGCTCGGCTCCGGAGAATCCGGGGGTGCCACGAGCGATGATGTTGAGATCGGTATCGGGCTCCATTTTGATCCGCTTGACGTGCACCTTGAGGATTTCCTCACGACCGTTGACATCGGGCAGTCCGACGCTGACCTGGCGATCGAATCGGCCGGGACGCAGCAGTGCGGGGTCGAGAACGTCGGGGCGGTTCGTCGCGGCGATGATGATCACGCCGGTGCGGGTATCGAAACCATCCATTTCCACCAGCAGGGCATTCAGCGTCTGCTCGCGTTCATCGTGGCCTCCACCCATGCCGTGACCACGGTGGCGACCGACGGCATCGATCTCATCAATGAAGATCAGGCAGGGGGAATTTTTCTTTCCTTGCTCGAACATGTCGCGCACCCGGCTGGCACCGACACCGACAAACATTTCCACGAAGTCGGAACCGGAGATCGAGAAGAACGGCACATCGGCCTCACCAGCGATGGCTCGGGCGAGAAGGGTTTTACCCGTGCCGGGAGGGCCTACCATGAGCAGACCTTTGGGCAGGTTACCGCCAAGTTTCTGGAACTTCTTGGGGTCACGCAGGTAGTCGACCACTTCAAACAGCTCTTCCTTGGCCTCCTGGATACCGGCCACGTCTTTGAAGGTGACGCGGTTTTTGTCCATGGTCAGCAGGCGGGCCTTGCTCTTGCCAAAACTCATCGCGCCACGACCGGCCGACTTCATTTGATGGCGGAAGAGGAAGAAGATCACCAGGATGATGAGCATAATCGGCAGCATCTGCACCAACAGGAAGCGCATCATGCCAGAGTCGGGCTGGAAGGCCGCCAAATTCTTGATCACGGCGGCATCGTAGCCAGCGAGTTCCTGGGTGTTGATATCGATTTCAAAAGGAGCCAGCCCCTGCTCGTCGGTGGCTTTGTTCACCTCGGGGAAGACGTAGCGCTTACCGACGATGTATTTATCGTTGGATCCCTCGAGGGAAACGATTTCGAAGGCATTCTTGGGATCGTCCATGATCACCGCGTCACGCGCCAACATTCTGCGCAGATCGTTAAGGGTCAGCTGTTTGCCATCGTTTTCATCGGGGAGTTCTTTGACAATCCGCAGAGGGATCGACTGGCGGGCCTGAATGGCATCCAGTTGTTCCTTGTGCAGCTGGGTATTGATAGGGATCAGGAAGGCTTCCTGATCCGCGCTTTCCTTGTCGCCATTCCATGGGTTGTCTTTGTAGTAGAAACCGGAAACGGTGAAGACCACGGAGGACTCACCGGATTTCTTCAGTTTAAATCGTTGATCGGGAAACCCTTCGCCACGCTTGGGAAGGTTCTGGCTGGAAACCACCTTACCGGCATCGAGGTAATCGAGGAACTCGGTGTAGGAGAGACGCTTGGGCTTCCCAAAACCGCTCGACTGCCAAGCCAGCACCAGGATGCCCAGTGCGATGGCCATGAGAATGATTACGCGCCAGTTGGTGCCGCCGCCATTGGGCTGGCCCTTGTCTGATTTCTTTGCGCCGCGTGGCGTAGGTGGAGGTTCCGGTGGTTGTTGATTAGACATAGAAAAATAAGTAGTAAATAGGGCTCTGCGCGAGTCGTTGAAAGGGTCTTAAGGGGGCGGTGTGGGGTAGGCACCGGCGTCACTTTTTCAACCTTCAATGCCCTGTTCCCTAGGTGCGGATGCATCCGGGGCGCGGGTGAAACTAGCGCAGGATTAGAAAAAGGAAATGCTTTTTTCTACCCACCTCCGCCGGCCACCAGAGCCACACCGATTCCCCATCTCTCACGCAGCACGCTTGCGCTATGCCGATTTCCAGCCCAACATAGCCCCGTGGCAGAACCAGACGACCATGCTCCGCGCAAAAAACACCGAATGATCAGCTGGATGGAAAACATTCCATTCCTGCGTAAATTCTCCCCCACCGCCCCCGGTGGAATGCGTCATACCGGCGGTCTGGTGGATGTTTTTGCCTCCTTTGCCGCCCTGGACGATCGGGTCGACCGCGCCGAGGCCGAGGTGGCTCTGGATCTTTTGCGCCATGCCTTTCCTGAGGCCGACCACGCCTGGCTGGCACGCCGCCTGCACCGGGCGCTAGCATCCCCGGAACCGATCGAAAAAGTCGCCAAGTCCCTGCGCAACGAGCTGGATACCGACGACCGCGTCTCGCTCGGACTGCAGTTGCACCTCCTGGTCGTTGCCTCCGGGTCGGAGTTCCGTGGAAAAAAAGCCTTCAGCCAGGTCATGACCAACCTGAATGCCGCGGAGATAGGCACCGCGATCATGGACGAGATGGCAGGCAAGCCACCGGTCACCCCCTTACCCTTTGATAAAGTCAGCTTCGGTTCGGATGAGGAAAAAGATGTCAGCCTGCCAGCCGACCAGCGCGATTTCTCATTCTGCGCCTATCGCTCCAAGGACCTCATCCTGATCCGCAACACCGGGCAAGAACCGCTGTGGATCAGTGGCAGCTCACTCGCCAGCGGCCAGTGCATGCGACTGCGCCCGCACCAGAGCATCGGCCTCCCCGAGTGGACCATCGTCGCCGAAGACATTTCCTTTTTCCTCAATGCCGCCCGCACTGGCCAACGTCGCACCCTTTATATTAACGAGACCGACGACCAACTAACGGCGGAGCGGATCCGCTCGAGGCAGAGCACGGTGAGACTCGATTTCGGCCTGAATGTCAAAGTGGAGGCGCTGGTGGAGACCGACATGCGTCTGAGCTCCGGCGAGGCGATGATCCCCGGGAAAACCTATCTCCTCTCGATTCAGGATCACATCCTCCTGGACAACGGCACAGAGGCCAGCCTGGAATCTCTGCGCAAACAAGCGATGGAAACTGGCAACCGCTTTCGGATGGAAGCCGGAAGGCAGGAATGTCTCGTCTCCAATGACCCCTCCGCCATCAAGCGCGGCGATGTCCTCCTCTCCCCCGGCCTGGCACGCCGCATGGTGCTGAAGATTAAGTTCAACCCGAACACCGCCGAAGGACATCTGAAGATCATCGATGCCGAACGCGTGGTCATGGTCAACGGACAGCCCATCAGATCAGAGGCCCGGCTGGTGGACGGATCGCTCATCCGCCTCAGCCCGAACCAGGCGGTGCGCTGTCGCTTCAGCGAAAGCCTGCTCGACGAGGAGCGCACCGTGATCCGCGACCTCAGCGTGGAGAGCCTCAACCATCAATACGGCCCTGTCACAGTGCTCGATAATGTCGAGTTCTCGGTCAAGCGGGGTGAAATGCTCTGTATCATGGGGCCCAGCGGCAGTGGCAAGAGCACGCTCTTGGCCGCCTTGGCCGGTCACCTCAAGCCCAACCGCGGCCACATCCGGCTCAACGGGGTGTCGCTCTACGAGCACCGCAAACGGCTCGCCCCATTCATCGCCAGCATGCCTCAGGAGGAGGCTCTGAATCCCCAACTCACGGTTCGCGAGCACCTCAATCACGCCTCGATGATTCGTCGTCCGCACCTTGGTCACGCCGAGCATGCCAAGCGGGTGGACTCCATTCTCGCCGAACTGGCACTGCAGCCACTGGCACGCAGGAAAGTGGGGTCGCCCGGCGACAAAACTATCAGTGGCGGCGAACGGGGTCGTCTCAACCTCGGCCTGGACCTCAGCAGTCCGGCTGAGATCTTCCTCTTTGACGAACCCATCTCCGGCCTCTCGTCCAAGGATTCCGAACACGTCGCGGAAACCTTGCACACTCTTTCGCGCGACAACATTGTGATCGCCTCCTTGCACCGCCCCGGTGCGCGGGTGCTGAGGCTTTTCGACAAGGTGCTGCTGCTCGACAAAGGCGGTCGCGTTGCCTTTTTCGGCACCCCTCAGGGTATGGCTCACTACTTCCGCGAGTCCAGCAAGGAGCTGCACATCCTCACCGCCAAAACTCTCAAGGCGGAGAAAGTGGGCGGCGCGGACTTCGTCTTCGATATTCTGGAAACGCCACTCTACGGACATGCGGGTCGTGAAGGAGGGGGCGTCCGCCGTTTCCCACCAACATTCTGGCAGGAACGTTTCGAAGGCAGCCAGCTGGTCAATGAAGTGGCACGTGGCGATATTCCCAGCCAAAGCCAAATGGGCAGCGTGCCTCTGAGCGAGGACCACATGGCAGTGCCCACGCGCTCGAGCCGACAGCGTATTTTCGAATGGGAACGCCTGTTCCGCACCCATTTCCACCGCACGATGATCTCGAAGTTCCGCAATCGCGGCACTCTTTACAGTATCTTGTTAGAAGCTCCATTGCTCGCTCTCCTCATCGGGGTGACCCTCAGGGCATCACCGGAAGGGGCCTACTCCTTCCACAGCGGACTGCATCTGCCAGTCTACATTTTCCTCACCGTCACCATCGGCATGTTCCTCGGCCTGACCAACAGCGCCACCGAGATCCTGCGAGATTTCCCCGTGCTCCGGCGGGAGCGGAACTGCCGCACGGGCACGGTGCTTTACGTCGGTGCCAAATTCCTTGCTTTGGCGATTGTGGCTGCGCTGCAGTGCGCGATTTACACGTGGATCGGGCATGAAATGTTAGATATCTACGGCATGTTCACCACCCACTGGATGTGGATGACATTGACCGCATTGTGCGGCACGGCGATGGCGCTTGTGGTATCCTCCTTGGTCACCACCGAACGTGCCGCCCTGAGCGCCGTCCCCCTGCTGTTAGTTCCCCAACTACTACTCGCAGGCGCGCTGGTTTCCTTTGACGAAATGAACCGAGGTCTTTTCCAAGGGGCCGATAAAGGTCGGGCTGCAGGAGCCGAACCCTTTCCAGCACGCTTCATGCCGCTGCGCTATGCCTACGAGGGCATGACCGTCAGCCAGGCCACGGAAAACCCCTTCGAAAACAAACGCCGCAAGGTGCAAGCGGCGATCGATCCCTTGAAAGCTGTCGGCGAAAAACGTCTGGCCGGAGATCTCAGCCAGAAGCTGACCGCGGAGCAGAGCGAGCGACTCGACATTCTCAAAGAATCCCTCCGCAGACTCATGGCCGCCGAGGCCACGGATGCCACCGAGGCCAAAAGTCTCGCATGGAAACTCGCCCACGCCGGTCGACGTAAAACCATGGACGAGCTGCTGGAAATACCTCCTTATCCGGACGACGAAAGCATCGAGACCCGACCGGTCCGCGACTTCTTCGTCAACACTCGCACAGACCTGTTAGTCAGCAAGTCGGAGATTGATCGGGTGGATTACCGCCAAGCGACGAAACGCAGTATCTTCTTGGCCGAGTGGAAATATTGGTTTGGATTTACCACCCGAAGCACGCAAGCCTGTCGCATCGTGATCTGCGCCTGCATTGTGTTCTGCCTATCACTCACCACCTTGTTCCTGCACCTCCGGAACCACCGCACCCGATAACTCACATGGATTCCCTTTTCCCAGAGCCAATGCCCGAAGCCACTGGTCCTGCCAAGACCAGAACCGACGCCCCACTCGCCGCACGCATGCGTCCGCGCACGCTCGACGAAGTCGCTGGTCAGAAACACATCCTCGCCGAAGGGAATTTGCTGCGCCGCGCCATCGAGGCCGACCGATTTTCGTCCTTAATCTTCTACGGCCCTCCAGGCACCGGCAAAACAACCCTCGCCACAGTGATCGCCAACAGCACCGACAATCGCTTTGAGATGCTGAACGGGGTCGAGTCCAACGTCGGAGAGATCCGGGAAAAAATTGCCCAGGCTCAGAAATGGCGGCAACTGCGCGACCAGACCACCATCCTGTTTATCGACGAGATTCATCGCTTCAACAAAGCGCAACAAGACGTGCTGCTGCCTCACGTTGAGCGTGGCACCGTGCGATTTATCGGAGCCACCACCCACAATCCGTATTTTTACGTCAACTCCCCCCTCGTCTCACGTTCCCAGATTTTTCAGCTGGAACCCGTCCCTAACAACGACCTCGTGGGGCTCATGCAGCGCGCCTTGCAGGATAAAGAGCGGGGGCTGGGGACCATGGACATCCGCGTCGATGACAAGGCCTTGGCTCATTTGGCTGAAAAGTCAGACGGCGACGCCCGGCGTGCGCTTACCGCCCTGGAACTGGCCGCGCTCACCACCCCCGAAAGCGATGGCGGCCAGGTCCGCATTACGCTCGAAGTCGCTGAGGAATCGATCCAGCAAAAGGCGATTGTCTATGATGCCGACGGCGATGCGCACTACGACACCATCTCCGCCTTTATCAAATCCATCCGTGGTTCTGACCCGGACGCCGCGCTTTACTGGCTGGCGAAGATGCTGACCGCCGGGGAAGACCCGCGCTTCATCGCCAGACGTCTGGTGATCTCTGCCAGCGAAGATATTGGCCTGGCCGACTCCTCGGCCATTCAGGTTGCCATCGCCGCACAGCAGGCCTTCGAGTTCATCGGCATGCCGGAAGGACGCATTCCGCTGGCCCACGCCACCGTGCACCTCGCCACCGCGCCGAAGTCTAACAGTGCCTACGCCGCGCTCGGTGCCGCCATGGAGGATGTCAAAGAGGGCCGCACCCTCGCTGTGCCGGAACACCTGCGAACAGGAACCCGCAAGAAACTCGCCCAAGGGTCCGGTGCCAGTGAGGAATCGCTCCAATACCATTACTCGCACGACTACGAAGGCAACTACGTGCCCCAGGCCTACCTGCCCGAGGGGAAAACTTACTACACACCGACGGAGAACGGTCTCGAGAAACGCATCAAGGAACGGCTGGATTATTGGCGAGGCCAGTTTCAGCAATCGAATCAAAAAGGCCGCTAACAAAAATCCAACCACCCCATCATCAGGGGGGCGTTAGACACTCAGTTTCGCTGGACAGGATGACGCATCGTCATAAATTGGCGAGGTCATGATGCCTGCGAGCCCTACGCCATCCTCACCCAGCTCATCGCCGAAGGATGAGCTCTGGGCCAGTGACGAAGTCCGTTCATCCCTGCTGCGCTTTGTGCTAAGTCGGGTGCGCGACCCCCATGTGGCGGAGGATTTGACCCAGGAAATCCTCCTCAAGGCCTTCGAGAAAATCAATCACCTGAAGGACCCGCAACGTCGACGCCCCTGGCTCTATCAGATCGCCCGCAATACCATCGCCGATTACTTTCGGGGGGCTCAGAAATCCGCAACCTTTCTGGATGACGGCGCGGCGGACGACTCCTTGGCCTCTCTGGTTCACGCCGATGGCAAAAATTATTTCCCCGAGATCCTGAGCGCATTTCTACGCGAGGTGGTCGAGGGCTTACCGCCGATCTACCGCGATGCGCTGTGCTTTACCGACTGCCAAGGTCACTCCCAGGTGGAGCTCGCCAAGAATGCCGGCATCTCGGTGTCGGGAGCCAAGTCGCGGGTGCAGCGGGCGCGGGCGGCGGTGCGGGATGCAGTCGAGCGCTGCTGTCTGCTAGAGACCGATCGCTATGGCGGCGTAGTGGAGGTGGAGCCTCGCCCCGGCTATTGCGCCTAACAGGCTTGTTTCACGCTCGGTGGAGCTGCCGCTTGAGGACTTCTCGATTTTTTTCTGCGTCCTTTTTTGGAAATTCACGTCTCTTTAAGGCATGAACAATAACACAGAACTATCAGAACCCTTGCCGGTCGCCGTCATCGGAGCCGGCCCCATCGGCTTAGCCGCCGCCGCTCATTTGTTAGAACGTGGAGAATCCGTCGTTGTTTTTGAAGCGGGGGCATCCATTGCCCACTCGGTGAGCCAGTGGGCCCATGTGCGGATGTTTTCGCCTTGGAAATTCAACATCGACTCCGCCGCTCGACGCTTGCTGCAGCAGAGCGATTGGTCAGAGCCCGATCCTGAACACCTCCCCACTGGCGGAGAACTGATCGCGGACTACCTAACGCCACTGGCGCAAGTCCCCGCCATGGCCAAGTGCCTTCGCTTTGACAGCAAGGTTCTGGCAATTTCACGCCGCGGTCTCGACAAGGTGCGCACCCGTGGCCGCGCCGACCGAGCCTTCACACTCCGGATTGAGCAGAACGGTGAGCTGGAAGAACGAGCATTCAAGTCGGTGATCGATGCCAGCGGCACCTGGAACCAACCGAATCCAATGGGCTCGAACGGACTGCACCCGATTGGTGAAGAGCAGGTGCGTGACCTCATCGATTACGGCATCCCGGACATCCGTGGCTGCGCCAGAGAAAAATATCAAAACCGCAGCGTGCTCGTTGTTGGCAGTGGCCACTCGTCGTTCACCGGCGTGCTTGACTTGTTAGAAGTGAAGAAAGAAGCTCCCGCGACCCAAATCATCTGGGTGATGCGCAAAGCCTGCCTCGATCAGGTCTTCGGCGGAGGAGCGAACGACGCCCTACCGGCGCGTGGCGAGATGGGTCTCCGGGCGAAGGCTGCCGTGGACCGTGGCGACGTCGAATTAATCACCCCCTTCGAGATTCAGCAGCTGGCGGCTCAGGGCGATCAGCAAATCCAAGTTTCCGGCAGCGGACCGGACGGTGAGCGATCGTTCACCGTGGATCGCGCCATTGTCAAAACCGGCTTCCGTCCCAACCTCGCAATGCTGCGCGAGATCCGCGTCGAGATCGATCCCGCGCTCGAATCCGTGCGTGCACTCGCCCCCCTGATTGATCCCAACGAACACAGCTGCGGCAGCGTGCCACCACACGGCGCACGCGAACTCACCCATCCTGAATCCGGTTTCTATATCGTGGGCATGAAAAGTTACGGTCGGGCACCCACTTTCCTCCTGGCCACCGGCCATGAGCAAGTGCGCTCCGTGGTGGCTGAGATTGCTGGCGACCACGAAGCCGCCGCGAACGTGGAGCTCGAACTACCAGAAACCGGAGTCTGCAGCCAGGACGCTGCGCCCAGCTGTAGCGCCGAGCCAGCCCCCACCTCCTGCTGCTCCGCCGAGCCGGCCGCTGACGAAGGTGAGACCTCCGCCTGCTGCCGATGAAACCGGCCGAGGCTCAACAGGTCAGCCCCACCGCCCCGTGGACCTCTGACAACGCCGATCCCAAACCTTGGGGGCTGGCGTGGTGCCTGGCGGTTGGGCAGCTGCTCTCGTGGGGTGTGCTTTATTACACCTTCACTGTGATGCTGGAATCGATCGCTACCGAGACCACTTGGTCGCGATCATTTCTCAACGCGGGCCTCTCCCTCGGACTACTCGTCTGGGGGCTGAGCGCGCTGCCTGTTGGGGCGTGGATTCAAAACCGGGGCGGGCGCGCGGTGATGGCAGCAGGGTCGCTGTTAGGAGGCTTATCGCTGCTGATGATGTCGGCGGTTCACAGTCCGCTTCCCTATCTCATCAGCTGGGTGGGTTTGGGCATCGCGATGGGATGCTTGCTTTACGATCCTGCCTTTGCAGTCATCACGCAGACATTCCGCTCGCACTACCGCCAGGGCATCACGTTGGTCACCCTGCTCGCCGGATTGGCCAGCACCGCATTCATTCCGCTGGTCTATTTGGCAGAGTCGCACTTGGGCTGGCGCGGAGCCTTGCAGGCCTGCGGAGCCCTGCTGATCATTGTCGGCGCGCCCCTGCACTGGCTCAGCATCCCGAAGCGACTTGCTATTCCCAGAGCTCCCCGACCAGCCCCTGTGACTGAGCAATTACGGCTGCGGTGGAGCACCCTGCGCAGCGAAATCTCCGATCGTCGCTTCCTCAACCTCGCTCTCTGGTTCACCGCCTACACGGGTGCCTTTTCCGGCCTGACCTTTCTGATCATCCCCCTGCTCACGGCCATGGAGGTCGCCCCCGCGATGATCTTGAAAGCCATTGTGATCATTGGGCCGATGCAGGTGCTCGGTCGACTTTTACTCGCGGCAAAAGGTCACCATTTTTCATCCCTGCAGATTGGTCGCGCGGCGATGACGCTGCTGCTGCTCTCGCTCACCATTCTGATCACCCTGCCTCCCAGCCTCCCGGTGCTCTGCTTGTTTGCCGCACTGTTTGGCCTGGGCAACGGAGTGATGACCATCGTCAAAGGCACCGCTCCGGCGGAGCTGTTTGGCACCCACCGATATGCCGAACTCAATGGAGTCTTAGCCATGCCGAGTGTGTTCTCGAAAGCTCTGTCTCCCTGGCTGCTGGTCGCGCTCTGGGGAACCGGGTTCGAACCGAAATGGGTGCTGGCTTGCATCGCAGGGCTGCTGGCGTTGGGGGCGCTGGCACTGGAACTTGCCTCGCGGTCCACGCCGCCCGAAGGTGACACCGAGCCCCATCAAAGCTAAGTCACCCACCGCTCAATACGCAGCGGCAACAGCTCGTCCTGATGGTTTTTTGACCCCTTGTCCGACGAGAATTGGCTTTCTCCGGTTCCCTATTTTCGGTTCTCTGCAGCTATGAAAATAAAATTTCGGAAGCTATTGATCCTGATGTTGGCGGCCAGCGGTGTGCTCGGTGCCCAGGCCGAGGAAACCAAGCCGAATGTCCTGTTCATTGCGCTTGATGACTTGAACGATTGGATTGGCTGCTTGGGTGGCCACCCCCAGACGATCACTCCGAACATGGACCGCCTCGCTGCCAGCGGCGTGCTTTTCACCAATGCCCACTGCGTCGCCCCCGCATGCAATGCTTCACGCAGCGCCATCTTCACCGGCCAGTCCCCACACCGCTCCGGAATTTACAGCAATGCGCAGGTGATGCGCGATGTGCTTCCTGATGCCACCCTCATCCCCAAGCACTTTACCGACCACGGGTATTGGTCGACCGGATCAGGTAAAATGCTGCACTACGTCACCGATGCCCGCTCGTGGAATGATTACTTCCCTCCGAAGGAAACGGAAATGCCCTTGCCAAAAACACTCTACCCGGAAAAACGCCCGGTTTCCCTGCCGGTCGGAGGTCCATGGCAGTATGTGGAAACCGACTGGGGCCCGCTGGAAACCTCCGACAAGGATTTCGGCGGCGACTACAGCGTGACCGAATTTGTGGGCAACTATCTCAAGAAAGAACATGACAAACCGTTCTTCCTCGCCTGTGGCATCTATCGCCCTCACGAGCCATGGTTTGTTCCGGCGAAGTATTTTGAAAAGTTCCCGTTAGATTCCATCCAGCTCCCCCCCGGCTACCGCAAAGACGACCTCGATGATGTGCCTGCTTTGGGAAAACGCTTCGCACACAACCGTTACTTCGACCACATTCAAAAGGAAAAACAATGGAAGCAAGCGGTGCAAGGTTACCTGGCATCGATTTACTTTGCCGACACTATGTTAGGCCGTGTGCTCGATGCCCTGGAAGAAGGACCGAACAAAAACAACACCATCGTCGTGCTGTGGTCGGACCACGGCTGGCACCTCGGAGAAAAACAGCACTGGCAGAAATACACCGCGTGGCGCGCCTGCACCCGCGTTCCCCTGATGGTAAAGGTTCCGGAAAAGCTATCGTCCAAACTGCCCAAAGGCACCACCCCCGGAACCGTCTGTGAACAGCCGGTCAGCCTGCTCAGTCTCTACCCCACCCTCACCGAGCTCTGTGGCCTACCCACGCCCGATGCCTGTGACGCCCCCAGCATCGTGCCCCAACTTCTCGATGCCAACACCAGCAGCGACCCGGTCCCCACCTTCCTCGAAGACGCAGCCAGCTTGGGGGTCAGTGGCAAAGGATGGCGCTACATCAGCTACCGTGACGGCGGCGAAGAGCTCTACAACATCGACCAAGATCCACACGAGTGGACCAACCTGGCCAAGCACCCGGAACACCAGGCGAAGCTCGAGCAGCTGAAGGCATTTGTGCCAAAAACCTTCGCTCCGAAGCCCAAGGTGAAGGTCAAAGATCTACCCTCGATGAGGTGGAAAAAAACATCCGATCCAACAAAGATCCTCAAGCCCAATGCCGACGGCAGCAACGTCCGCTTGGTCTTCGTCAACCAATCGCCAGTGAACGCCAAGATTCACGAAGTCAGTGCCGAGATGGAACTCACTGAAAAAGCTCTGGTGAAGGCTGAGAGCGAAGTGGAAATCAAAGGCCGCCCCGGATCCGTCTGGGCAATCACTAAGGAAAGCGGCGAGCTCATGGGCTACTTCAAGCTAGGCGACCGCATGGCCAAAGGCGTGATCCCCAAGAATGCCGCCGAGTAATTCCGGATCAAACGCACTTGTTTCAAATTCCCCCTTCTCATCGGAGGGGGAAATCCTTTAGGTTTCAGTTCTCATGAAACCCACGCACCTCCTCTTACTCGCTACTCTGCTGCTGACTGCATCATGCTCTCAGTATGGCAAGGTTTCCTACCAAGAGTCCCCCAAGGTCATCAATGTCTCGCATTATGACCCCAAAGAAAAACAGCGTCCGGGGCGCTCCTATTCGCCTGCGAATCAATCAGCACTGAGAGCCAATGGTGCCCACGGCCTTATTGCCCGCTGCGCCAAGGGGCCGGTGCTCGATACCAAATGTGCGGATTTCCTCGCCGGAGCAGATCGCCAAGGTCTATTGTTAGGATCCTACTATTACCTGCTCCCGGGTTCTTCGCCGAACTATCATGCGGAGCGCTTTGTCAATCGCCTGCGAGAAATCAAAGCCACCCGCGGCATTCGGGCCGACCGTATTCTCATGGTCGCCGACATCGATACCAACTGCCAGGCCGAACAAATTGTCAGCTTTGTCACCCGGATCCAACAACTGACCGGCAAATACCCGGTGGTCTACCTGGAAAATGGAGACGCCATCCGCAACACACTGCAGAATGCCACAGGCCGACAAAAAGCGATTCTCCGTCAGTGTCCCTACTGGCTGGCGCTCTATTCCCGCAGTCACCCCAAGCTAAAAACGCCGCAGCAGCTGGCTAACAGTAGCGGCATCTGGAACACCTGGTGCATGTGGCAATACGGCGGTGTGTGGTGGAAAAATGGCAAATCCCAACCCTACAACTACCGTGGTGGATCATGGCAGACGCCACGCTATTTCGGCAACCTCGACCGCCCGATCGAACGCAATGGTTTCAATGGCAGCCTCGAGGAACTTCGTCGCTTCTGGTATGACCAATCGTGGGTGTGGTAAGGAAAATACACACCCCATAACGAAATCCCACTCTCGCGCGCAACGCCACTTTGGTGATTGATTATGGTTCCATGAACTCAACACACAAAAGAACCTTTGCCGCTGTCGCCCTGCAGTTAGCCGGCGTCACCGCCTCGTACGCCGCTGTGCTCGCGAGCAACGATTTTACCACCATCAGTGACGCCTCGGGCACGAGCGTCAACGGACATACCGGCTCAATGGTTGCTCAGTCGAGCTGGAACATCGTTGACTCGAGCTTTACCAGCGACAACCTCTTCACCAGCACCTCCAATTACCGCATCACCAATGCCGACGGAGGCACCACCGACTCGATCTCGAAGGCATTGAGTCCCAACATCAATGTCGGAACCAACGGAGCGAACAACACATGGACCATTGTTTGGTCACTCACCACCGGATCGTCCGATCTCAGCCTCGAGGATTTCAGTTTCGACAGCTACCGCACCAACAGTGGCCGTACATTGCAAAGTAACACCGGGGTTGCTGCCAATTTGTTCACCGCCACACTCGATATTTCCACCGGTGGATCATCCATCCTCGGATCACCTGTCAGCGACAGCATCAGCACCAATGGACCAACCTCCGGAGGATCGCCAGACAGCTCCTTGTCACTAACAGGGACAACCCTCAGTGCCAACACTACGTATGAGTTCAGCCTGTCAGCAGCAAAACTTGATGGCACGAACGGTTACTTTGTCGATGTGGACACATTCACCATCAATGGCGAAGCCGTTCCTGAACCCTCCTCGCTGACCCTGCTAGGCTTGGCTGCGTTCGGTCTGACATGGAGACGCCGGAGAAGCTAGACCACCTTCAACGAGCTGCGATCTGCTTTCGAGTCCCCCCCGAAAGTAGAGGCAGCTCTTTTTTTGAGAGGCGGACGCCCCTCCTCGATCAGACGGCATTCACAGCCCGTCATTTTTATCCTCCCCACGTGCGCTTCGTCGGCGCTATGCTTTTCACATGCTTCCGCTCATCCGCATTTCCCTTCTTCTGGTCGGCTGCCTTGTTCCACTCTCTCTGACAGCCTCCGACAAGCCCAACCTGCTCATTATTCTGGCCGATGACATGGGCTATGGCGATCTCTCCTGCTATGGTTCCAAACAAGTGCCGACTCCCAACCTGGATGCCCTGGCCGCGGAAGGTGTTCGCTGCACCGATGGCTATGTGTCAGCCTCCGTCTGCGCTCCCTCCCGAGCTGGTTTACTCACCGGCCGCTACCAAAACCGGATTGGCTTCGAACATAACCTCGGCTCGGTCAAAGAGCTCCACGACGAGTATGAAGGTATCTCACTGAAGCAACCGCTGCTTTCCGATCGGCTCAAACAAATAGGCTACCACACCGGAATCATCGGCAAGTGGCATCTCGGCAAGGCAGTGCCTGAGATGCATCCGAACCAGCGGGGCTTCGACTATTTCTTCGGTATGTTAGATGGCCACCACCACTACTGGCCCACTCCAACGAATAATAAACTGACACTCAATGGGAACAAGGTCACGAAGATCCGGACGCCGTATCTCACCGACTGGTTCACCCTCGAGGCCAAGGATTACATCGAGCGCCATAGCCAGGACGACCAGCCGTGGTTCCTCTACCTCTCCTACAACACACCGCACTCACCGATGCAGGCGAAAGATGAAGACCTCGCCAAATTCGATCACATCCAGGATAAAACCCGGCGGATTTACTGCGCCATGCAGCACAACATGGATCGCAATATCGGAACCATCATTGCCAAACTGAAGGAGCTCGGTCAGTTGGAAAACACCCTGATTGTTTTCCTCTCCGATAACGGAGGGTCGGTGGAAGTCTCCCACGCCATCAACGCGCCGCTTCGGGGCGGAAAAGGGTCTAATCTTGAGGGCGGAGTTCGTGTCCCCACTATCTATCATTGGCCCACTCATCTCCCTAAGGGAAAAACCTACACCGAGCCTGTCATCTCGCTCGATATCCTCCCCACCTTCATGGCCGCCGCGGGAGCCGAAGTTCCACGCACACAGCCCTTGGGCAGCTCCGCCAAAGGGGACAAAGGCCGACACGTCACCGATGGCGTAGACCTCCTACCGTATCTGCGCGGTGAACGCAAAGGACGCCCTCACCGAGCCCTTTTCTGGCGAATCACACTTAGAGCGAAGTCGGTGCGATCCGGCAATTGGAAACTTCTGATCCCCGCGCACTCGGAGCCAGAACTGTATCAGCTCGCCGAAGATCCCTCAGAATTGAATAATCTCTACCGGGAACAACCTGAGATGGCAAAAAAACTCAGAGATCGCCTGCGTGAGTGGGAGACCTCCCTCGAGATGAATCCTCTGTGGATGTCCGACAACCATTGGTTCAAATACAACCACAAGCTCTACACCCGAAAGTTCATGCTCAAGCAGCCGGAAAAAGATGACCCTCGAGATTTCTGGAGCTTCGGGGCCTTGAAAGAAAACATCAAGTAAGCGCTGTGCCAGCCCTGCGGAAGTAGGGCGGACACAGCGACCAGGAAGTCTCTAACGAATCTGGTTGAGCAAGCTCTCCTCCTTACCGGTAGAACGCAGCCGGATGGTTTTGGCTTCCAGATTATGCACTGCCTCGACGTAGCGCACGGTGCGGCTTTTCGCACGCATCAGCACGGAGTGAGTTGTTACATGGTGACCGGTCACCTTGATCCCATTGAGCAAGGGGCTATCGGTGATTCCGGTGGCACAGAAAATAATACTCGAGCCCTGGGCGAGGTCCTTGGAGCGGAAAGTCTCATCCAGGCGATCGCCCCAGCCTTCTTTAATGAGGCTCTCACGTTCCTCCTCACTGCTCACCCAGATCTTCGCCTGCATTCCGCCGCCGAGACAGCGTAGTCCGGCCGCGCTCAGCACGCCTTCTGGCGATCCGCCAATGCCAACGTAGAGATCGATGCCGCTGTCTTCGAATGCTGGAGCCAGCGCCGCGGTGATATCACCATCGGCAATCATGCGTAACTGGGCTCCGGTTTTGCGGGTGATATCCACCCACGGCTGGTTGCGTGGACGATCGAGCACCATGACCACGATATCCCTAACATCCTTCTCCAAAATTCGCGCAGTCAGCTTAATCACCTCTTCAAAGGGAGCATCCAGACTGAGTGGAAGTGAAGGATCCGCCATCCACGCCAAACGCACCTTTTGCGGGTAGGCCAGCTTGGTCATGTAGAAAGCAGGAATGTCCTGCAGCGCACTATCGCTGCCTTCTTCAGGAATGGCTGCAGCGATGCAGGCAATCGAGTTTGGCATGCCTTTGGAAATATTGGTGGTGCCATCCACCGGGTCGAGCGCGATGTCGAACACTGAGTCCTCAGCCCCCCACTTGCCCACCTTTTCACCTTTGAAAAGACCAGGCGCCTCGTCTTTGATCCCCTCGCCAATGACCACTTCCCCACGGATATCCATGAGGTCGAAAATGCCGCGGATGGCATCACAGGCGGCTTCGTCGGCGGATTCTTTTTCACCTCGACCAGCCCAGCGCATCGCATTCAATGCGGCTGCTTCGGTGGCACGGAGGAATTCAAATTCAATGATGCGTTCTGGATCGGCGGGTTTTTCTGAGCTGGTCATGACGTCCAACATCTTCCCACAGCCCTCCTCGAACTCAATCTAGGAGAGAGTCAGTTGTGACATATACTGTCACAACTGACTAAAATCCTATCCATTAACTTTTGGCCTCCAGGGCTTGGCGATCGCGCCGTTTCTGGAACATACCGCGAACCAGCACATAGAATACCGGGGTGAAGATCAGGCCGAAGAAGGTCACACCTAACATTCCGGCGAACACCGCCGTTCCCAGCGACTGACGCATCTCGGCACCAGGCCCGGTGGAGATAACCAGTGGCACCACGCCTAGAATAAAGGCGAAGGAGGTCATCAGGATCGGGCGCAAACGGAGTCGACAGGCTTCGATGGCTGCTTCAAAGCGATCTTTCCCATCGTCCTCCTGCTGGCGGGCAAACTCGACAATCAGAATCGCATTCTTGGCAGCGAGGCCAATCAGAACCACAAAGCCGATCTGGGTCAGGATGTTGTTATCCATTTCGCGCAGCATGACTCCGGCAATGGCACTGAACAGACACATCGGAACAATCAGGATCACCGCCATCGGCAGTCCCCAACTTTCATACTGGGCCGCTAACAGAAGGAAAACAAAGACCACCGCCAAAGCAAATACCAGCGCGGCTGTGTTCCCCGCAGCTCGCTCCTGATAGGCGATGTCAATCCAGGCAAAAGTATATCCGGGTGGTAGCTGTTCAGCCAATTTCTCCACCGCATCCAAACTATCGCCGGAGCTCACGCCGGGCGCGGTGATGCCGATGATTTCTGCTGTGGGGTAAAGGTTGTGACGAACCACACGGTCCGGGCCGGTCACCCGGTTCATTTTCACCAAGGACCCGAGCGGGACGATCTTGCCATCGCTGTTCCGTGTGCTCAGCAGGCGGACGTCACTTTCCTGATCGCGGTATTGCGATTCCGCCTGTGCGATCACTCGGTAGGAGCGACCAAACTGGTTAAAATCATTCACGTAGGATGAGCCCAAGGCCACTTGCAAGGTCTCAAAAACATTGGACATCGGAACATTCATCATCTTCGCCTTATCACGATCGATGTCAGCATAATACTGCGGCGTCTGGGCACTGAAGGTGGTAAAGGCGTAGGCCGTGCTTGGGTCTTTGTTGACCTTCATTAAGAACTCCTGGGTCACCTTTTCCAGCTCGTCATAACTGCCATTGGCCTGGCTTTGCAGCATGAGCTTGAATCCTCCGCCGGTGCCGATACCACGCACTGGTGGCGGCGCGATGACCACGTTGTTCGACTCCGTCACGGGAGCCAGTGCCTTCTTCAGGTCCGCCGAGATCACGGCCGAGTTCCGCCCTGATGCGGTGCGTTCATCGAAGGGGTCAAGGATCACAAAGATGGCTGCTGCATTGGACGCGATCGAGCGGGTCGCACCGGAGAAACCGGCAATTTCCACAGTGTGGCCGACACCATCGATGCCACGAGCGATTTCACCGGCTTCCTTCACCACGTCACGGGTCCGACTCAATGAGGCGGCAGGTGGCAGCTGGATCGATAAAATTAAATACCCTTGATCCTGAGTGGGAATGAATCCGCTGGGCACCTTGGTGAAGGTGAAACCACCGAGACCTACCAAGCCGAAGTAAAGCAGCAGCATCAACACGGCGAAGCGCGTCACTCGTTTCACAATACCGCCATAAACATTCGAGAGCTTATTGAAGAAGCGGTTAAACAGGCGGAAGAACCAACCGAAAATCAGATCGGCACCTTTCTGAAACCAATCTTT
This sequence comes from Oceaniferula flava, assembly GCF_016811075.1. Lineage (NCBI taxonomy): Bacteria > Pseudomonadati > Verrucomicrobiota > Verrucomicrobiia > Verrucomicrobiales > Verrucomicrobiaceae > Oceaniferula > Oceaniferula flava. Next base: position 5,931 of record NZ_JAFBGL010000001.1, on the reverse strand, counting down.
TTTCGCATCTGGCGAACGCAGTAGAATGGCACACATCGCCGGACTCAGAGTCAGTGAAACAAAAGCGGAGATCACGGTGGCCACCGCGATGGTGATGGCAAATTGCTGATAGAACTGTCCGGAAATACCTGTGATGAATGCGGTGGGAACAAACACGGCACAGAGGACCAGCGCCATCGACACCAAGGCACCACTGACCTCTTTCATCGCCAAGCTGGTGGCATCTTTCGGGCTCAAGCCTTCTTCCAAATGGCGCTCAACGCCCTCAACCACGACAATGGCGTCATCGACCACAATACCGATCGCCAGCACGAGTCCAAACAAGGTCAGGTTATTCAGCGAGAAATCCATCGCCGCCATCACTCCAAGGGCACCGATCAAGGAAACCGGAATGGCTAACAGCGGAATCAACGAGGCTCGCCAGTTCTGCAGGAATACCAAAATCACAATGACCACCAGACAGACCGCTTCGATCAGGGTGTGGTAAACGGAGTTGATCGATTCCTCGACGAAAACGGTTGGGTTATAAACGATGGTGTGGCTGAGCCCCACGGGGAAATCTTGAGACAGACGCTCCAAGGTGTCCTCCACCTCCTGAGCTGTTTCTAACGCATTCGACCCAGGTTTCTGGGTCACACCGATACCGATTGCCGGTTTTCCATCGAGATAACTTTCACGGGAGTAGTCCTGCGAACCCAGCTCGATGCGAGCCACTTCACCGAGGTGCACGATCTGTCCGGAGTCGCCGGTTTTCACAATGATTTGTTCAAATTCCTCAGCGTCTTTGAGTCGGCCCTTGGCCAGCACACTCATCTCAAACGCCATCGATTGATCCATCGGCTGCTTACCGATCGTGCCTGCGGCCACCTGCACATTCTGCTCGCTCAAAGCCGCAAGAACATCGCCGGAGGTGAGGTTCCGGGCTGCTAGTTTTTGTGGATCGAGCCACACCCGCATACTGTATTCGCTGGCACCGAAGACGGTGACATTGCCCACCCCGTTCAAGCGGAGCAGTTCATCTCTGACTCGCAGGTAGGCATAGTTGCCTACGAAAAGCTGGCTCAACTCACCATCATCGGCAATCAAATGCGCTACTAACAGAAGATCGGGACTGGCCTTTTCCGTCACCACACCGGTGCGCTGCACTAACTCGGGCAGCTTGGGCAAGGCGCGCGACACCCGGTTCTGCACCAGCACCTGAGCTTCATCCACATCCGTGCCTTGTTCAAAAGACACGGTGATCGTCACCGCTCCATTACTGGTGCTCTGGGAGGTCATGTAGATCATTTTCTCCACCCCATTGATTTCCTGCTCTAACGGAGTGGAAACCGTCTCGGCCAAAACATCAGGGCTGGCACCCGGATAGCTGGCTGTCACCTGAATAGTAGGTGGAGCAATTTCTGGATACTGCGCCACCGGTAAGGTCAGGTAGGCAATGCCGCCTACCAGCATGATGACGATGGAGATCACCGAAGCAAAAATCGGTCGATCGATGAAAAACTGAGGTAGTTTCATGACTGTAAATATGTATAGGTTAGAATCTCTTCGACTCTATTTCCCAGCAGTAGCTTGATCGTCTTCGAAGGGAATTGCCTGCACCGAAGCTCCCGGTCGGGCACCGGTGATGCCTGAAACAATGACGCGTAGATCAGCCGGAAGCTCGCCATTGATGGCTCTCATGTCTCCATAGGTTGGCCCTAATTCGACTGGCACCACCTTGACCGTTTCGTTGCCATCCACCGTCAGCAGGAAGGTAAAGTCTTGTTGCGTCTGGATGGCAATCTCAGGCACCAAGGTGGCCATAAACTTGCCACTGCCAGGCAGCCTGACTTTGGCAAACATTCCAGGAACGAGTAGACCGTCCTTATTCTCAAAAATAGTCCGTGCACGAAGTGTTGCAGTCTCCGGGTTCAGTGAGTTATCAACGAAGTCCACGTATCCTTCTCTCGGGTAGCCCTGATCGCCAGTGATCGCGAGCTGCGCTTGCACTTTGTGATCTCTAGCGGATTTACGTTTACCTTCTTGATCGAGACGCATGTATTTCAGCACGGAGGCTTCATCAGCATCGATCCGACAATAGATCGGGTTCACCGAAACAATCCGGGTCAGCAAGGTCGACTGAGCAGAACCACCGCTAATCAAGTTGCCGGTGGAAACATAGTGATCTGAGATACGACCACCGATAGGCGCTCTCACTTTGGTATAATCGGTATCGAGTTTAGCTGTTTCGACACGCGCTTTGGCTGCCTGCACTCGAGCCTCGGCCACGGTGAAATCGCCGGAGCGGATGTCGGCTTCTTCTTTTGAAATCGCGTTGCGCGACAGCAGCTTCTGGCCACGTTCGAAGTTCGTTTTAGCCAAATTTCTGGCTGATTCTGCCTGCGCAAGGTCAGCTTCGGCTGCTGCTAGAGCTGCGGCAAAAGGCTTGGCATCAATGGTGAATAGCAGATCTCCTTTTTCGACCATTTGTCCATCCGTGAAATGGATCTCCTCTAACATGCCACCCACCCTGGCGCGGACTTCGACACTTTCCATGGCCTCAAGGCGTCCGTTGTATTCATCCCAATCGATGATTTCCTTTTTTTCAGGGTGCACAAATTCAACCAACGCCTTGGGTGGTGCCGCACCTTGTTGGGCTGCTTTCTTATCACAGCTCGCTACCAAAGAGATTGCTGCTGCGGAGGTCATCCAGATTAATTGTTTCATGATCTAATTACTATTTATAAGTTATAAAGCTTCTACCAACGTCCGCCCAAAGCACGGATGAGCTGCACGGCATTGATATACTCAGCTCCCTTCAGACGGGCCTGCTCTCGTTCACCATTGAGTGCTGTGCGTTCGGCATCTAACACATTCAGATAGTTCACCGTGCCCCCTTCGTATTGAGCTTTGGCAATGTTCCTTGCCTCATTGGAAGCTGTCACCACGCGGCTCTGGGCCGACACTTGACGACGATAATGTTTCACCGCCGACAATGCGGTTTCAACTTCGGCCAAACTTTCAAGCACAGTCTGTTGATAGAGCTCAAGCACCTCCTCGTAGCGCGCCTTGGAGCGCTGCAAGTTCGCCTTGTTCTGACCGCCGGTGAAGATTGGCAAATACACACTTGGCCCAATCCCCCAGTAACGAGCCCCTTTCGTGAACATATCGGAAATATCAGATGCCTGCACCCCAACGTTACCATTTAGACTGATGGATGGATAGAAAGCTGCAACTGCGACGCCGACACGTGCATTTTCAGCAGCTAAAAGTCTTTCAACACGACGGATGTCAGGTCGGGAACGAGCTAACTCAGAAGGAAGTCCAGCAGGAATGGATGGAGGTCTGCCTGTAAGACGCCGGGCTGCAACCGAAAAGTTCGATGCTGGCTTTCCAACCAAAACTGCGAGTGATGCTTCCTGGGCTGCTCGCTCACGTAGTAACGCTGCAAGATCAGCCTCACTACTAGCTAACAAAGCTTGAGCCTGCGCAACATCCAATTCACTGACGACTCCGAGTTCACGGCGATCGTTTGCTAATTTCAAAGAGGCTTTCCGGCTTACAACACCCTCCCTCACAATAGCGATCTCACTGTCGAGAGCTCGCAGAGTGAAATAGGATGTAGCTGCTTGCGTTTCCAACGATAACCGCAGAGCCAAGTAATCTTCCTCAGCCGCTTGCACATCGGCCTGAGCTGCGGCCTCACCTTTGCGAATCCTCCCGAATAAATCGAGTTCCCAATCCACCGATACAGGAAGTGAATAGAGATTCCGGGTATAGCCGTCCGTCTTTCCTGCTGTGCTACGAACGACCTCACCGGAAATACCGTTCCGTAGGGCACTCGAACTGGATGAAACTTGTGGTATACGACCTGAGCGTGTGGAAATTACCAAGGCTCGAGCTTGTTCAACTCGCTTCATACCACCACGCAAGTCTCGGTTACTGTCACGCACTTGGCTCATCAGAGAGTTTAAACGTGAGTCACCAAATGCCAGCCACCATTGATCGCTCTTCGCTTGGCGCTTACCATTCTTACTTGAAGCATGCTGATAATGAGCCGGAGTAGGAGCCGTTGGTTTGGCTAGGTCCGAACTAGGAATCTGGCACCCGCTTAGCCCTATCGTAATACTCAATACTGCTCCTGCTCCGAAAAATGATAAGTGGTTCGTCATGGTCAAATGCTTGATTTCTTCTGTTCCGCTGGGCGGGTTACACTGGTGGGTTTACTTTAGCTCTCGACAAAGTAAACTTAAAAGTCTACTTATTTATCAGCCGTCTGGCGAAAATTACCCGAAATACCCCATGAACCTTACACTTAGTCAAAAAAAGCGAGCCGCAATTGTGCAAGCAGCCATTAAGGAATTTCAGATATCTGGATACAATTGTTCGAACATGGATTCCATCGCCTCTAGGGCCAAAGTATCTAAACGGACGGTGTATAATCATTTTGAAAGTAAAGAGGCTCTGTTTCAGGAAATTAGTAAGCAGCTGTGTGATTCCGTCACGAACGTTGTGCCAGAGCCTTTCGATCCAGCGATCACACTTCGTGAACAATTACTCGATTTTGCCAAAAAGAAAATCGAGCTCAGTATGAGCCCAAAATTCATTGCTCTCTGCAAGGTGATCTTGCCAGAACGTGTGAGAAACCCAGGACTCTCAGCAGAGACGTTTCAGCGTATTCGCTGCGACGCCAACGGCTTCGAACTCTGGCTAGCAGATGCAGCCCAAGCTGGAGCTATCAAAACAATAGCTATACAGACATTGAGCCGACAATTCTCCGGACTGCTCATGGAATTTGTCTTTTGGCCGCAATTCTTTGGCATCGAATCACCACCGACAAAAAAAGAGCTTCTTCAGATCGCGGAGTCAACCGTCGACCTGTTTCTCAATGGCTGTGAGTCGTAGGGAACTTACTTATTCCCCATTTTTTTAAGAACTCGCGTTTGGGTGAAAATTGTTTGCTCACCTGCGTAATATTTTTTCACCTCTTTGATAAAACCATTGCCTGGTGAGAACCAATAACTCCGGTTAAGTTCAATAGGTCCATTTTTCCCGGTGACTAGCACGTGAAGAGCTTGAAACTTGCCAGCTTTGGTCTCTAAAGTTTCCCACCCCAAAACCTTGAACTTGCGAATCATACGCATTTTCGCACCATTTTCCACATGATCCATCATGAATGGAAAAGCCTCGCCACCCTTCCAGTCCGACATAACCAAAGGGATGGCCCTACTCAATGGTTTCACATCTTGAGGCTCCTTACCCTCCGGCTTGAGCCCCATAGCTTCCACGGACGTCGGAGTGATTTTCATAAATTGAATTTCCTGAAGTTGTTTTCCGTTAGAAACAAAAAATGCATGTGCCTCAGCGCCCCCCTCGGACATTTCCTGCACTCCTTTATAAACTGTAGTTTGGATAAATGAAGCCCGTTGCTTATCCTCAAGTTCTTCAATCCTCTGGCCTTCAACATTATCAGGAAGCTTAGAACCCTTGGGAACATCAATAGTAACTTGGTAAACCCAACTATCTCCCACCTTTGGCTGCCAAATAGCTTCATTTTCATCACCATAAGAAACTACCACAGAAATAAACATCAGAGATACGATCAACAGGTTTCTAAGAGGGAACATGATCGACAAGATTAAACCAACTTCACCATTGCTCAAGAGCAAAGCTCTTTACACACGATAGATCGGATAAATTGGTAAGTAGACGCTGATGAAACAGCCAGCGAGAGCGTCCGATCATCCCGCACCCGGTGAGCAATCAACCTTGCCGGTCTACCATCTATTCGGTTAAAGGTTAATTAACGGGCAAAGGGGCTCGGTTATGTTCAACTTTCCAGTTAGCCTTTGTGGCCGAATTCAGCGCGAGTTTCCAAGTTATGGTGCATTCCAACACATCGCTGTGTCAGACCGGCATGCGTTGTATACCATGTCAGGCTGTATGGCATGT